>JACQZW010000087.1 GCA_016213675.1 Acidobacteriota bacterium
CGCTTCGCTCCTCGCTCAGGGCACCCTTCGCCTCGCCTGCGAGTCTTCGGTACAGGGGCCTGCCCTGAGCGAGCCGAGAAGCCCCGATGAGGGGCTTCCTCGGCGAGTCGAAGGGTGGAGGCGCCGGGAGTCGAAGACGGCCTGGCGGTCGCTCGCCGGGGCGTGACCGTTGGGGTTTCTGGGACCTCGGTGATCGGGCTTGTCGATCCGCGTCGGTCCGCGTCGGTCTACGGACGTGGAGGTCAGGGAGGTGCCTGACCGAGTTCGACAGCGCGACGGCGCGGACGGAAACTCATCCCGCGGTGTCCCGATCATGCGCGCGGCGACGTGCTACAGTTCCATCCGCTGCTGAGCCGTCTCGGCGAGGCATCGTGGCAAGGGGTGAAGAAGCATGTCAGAGGCTGCCTTCCAGAAAAAGGTGAAACGGTGGGCGACCGCACGCGTGGCATCCCTGCCGCAGAGGCGACCCTCGCTAGGGCGATGCCATCCCGAGCGGCTCGCCGTCCTGACCGGCAAGATCCTCGCCGGCTGGATTCCGTGGTCGAACAAGAACAACACCGCGAAGTGGATGTGGAGCGAGTTCCGGCGCGAGGTAGACGTAACCATCGGGCTCAAGACCGTGATCGACTCGGAGAAGGTCACGTTGCCGTTGATCGTGTTCGAGTTGAAGACTGGCGCTTGGCTCGGCACCGATGAACTGGACAAGAAGTCCGCGGTCTACGGCGCGCTGCGGGAACTGTACCCGTGGATCTATACGGTCTTCGTTCACGAGGATATCCGCGAGCGGGGAATGCGGTTCCAAAACCTGTTGCGCAACGCCCGCCAGTTCAACTCCGTATTCTCCGAATGGACTCCGCGGACCATCGCTCTCCTTGGCGAACTCGTGGACCATCGGGTCGACTACACCCTTCGGTACTGGCGCTTCTGATTGTCCGCTGCCCGAGCAGCAAGCGGGTCGGGGCATGCCGCGAATCGCCTCTCCCCACGCCTGTCCCCGTTTCTGGTCGTGGAAAACGCAGCCGAGTATACTCGGCATGCTGCCCGTCTTGAGGGAGGTGCTCCATGAAGCTCCGCCGAGTGATCATCCACAACTTCCGGTCGATTGAGAACCTTCAGATCAGCCTGGAGGACTACGCCTTGCTCGTTGGCGAGAACAACGTCGGCAAGACCTCGATGGTCACGGCGCTGCGTGCCTTCTATGAGAATGAGGGTGCGAAGTTCGACGGCAAGGTGGACCTTCCCAAGTTCCCCACCGCTGACACCGACAGTTGGATCGAGCTGCACTTCGCGACTGGCCCGGAGGAGCAGGAAGGGCTGAAGGCGGAGTACCGCTCAAGCGACGGAGTTCTCCGCGTACGTCGTTACTTCCACTCCGCGGACCGCGAGCTGGTGAAGCCGCAGCAAAGCAACATCTACGGATACGAAGGCGGAACGCTGTCGAAGAACCTGTTCTACGGCGCGAAGAACGTCTCCGAGGCGAAGCTCGGAACGGTTCTCTGGATTCCGGAAATCAGCACCGCAGATGACAACCTCAAGGTCTCCGGGCCTTCGCCGTTTCGCGATGTCGTCAACCTCGTCATGAAGACGGCCGTTCAAGGAAGCCCGACCTTCAAGGAACTTCAGACAGCCATCGAGTCATTCAACACGAAGTTCAAGGCTGCAACAGATGCAAACGGTCTGTCGGTCGATGGGGTGGTCCGAGAGATCAACGCACAGCTAATGGACTGGAAGATCGAGTTCGGCGTGGACCTCCGGCAACTCCGCCCCGAGGACGTGGTCAAAACGCTGCTGGACCACTACATCAAGGACAGCAACCTGGAAGAGCGGGTCCGCATTGGATCGTTCGGACAGGGACTTCAGCGGCATCTAATCTACACGTTGATCCGCGTGAACGCCGAATTCGCTTCCCGTTCGACGGCGGCCAAGAAGGACAAGCCGCGAAAGGGCAAGGACGGTCCAAAGAAGGAGTTCTCCCCTGACTACACGCTGGTGCTGTTCGAGGAGCCTGAAGCGTTTCTGCATCCCAGCCAGCAGAACAAGATGAACGCAGATCTACGGACGATGGCGCGTTTGGACGACAAGCAAGTGCTGGTGACAACGCATTCCCCGCACTTCGTCAGCAAGAATGTCAGGGAGATGACCTCACTTGTTCGGCTCTGCAAAGCAGGGCCGCGGACGTCAGCCTACCAGTTGAACGCCAGCGAAGTTGATGCGCTATTCTCGTCCAATGCGGGCCTGTACGAGGAATGTTGCCGGCTGCTCTCTGACCCGAAGACGTCCTCGGACCTCAAGAGCGCCATCAAGAAGAAGCGGCTCGGCGATGCCCCCCCACAAACAGTGCGAAGATTGGAGGAAGAGGCGGTCAGGTACTGCCTGTGGCTGGACGCGGAAAGGGCGTCGATGGTCTTCGCGAAGCACGTGGTGGTGTGCGAAGGGGCGAGCGAGAAGGCGCTGTTCGACTACCTCGTAGATAGAAAGTGGGCAGACGTTAGGGACAGGCATGTTCATTTCGTGGACGCATTCGGCAAGTTCAACATCCACAGGTACATGAGCTTGCTGTCCAGCCTCGGTATTCCGCATTCTGTTCTCATGGACGGGGACGAAGACGAAAGCGTCCACAAAGTCGTGAACGACTTCATCACTCGAAGCCGGACATCGCTGACCAAGGAGATGCACGTCTTCCCGAAGGACCTGGAGGGCTTCCTTGGAATTCCGCCGCCTGACAGCCAGCGCGGTGACCTGAAGCCCTTGAACATCCTCCGGCACGCCGAGTCGGGCGGAATTGCGGAGCCCAGGATCGCAGAGCTGAGGGCTGTCCTCGACAAGCTGATTGGGTCTGGCGGCGGCAAGGGGACAGCCACCGGGTCAGTCCCGAAGAGCGAGGCCTGATCCGCCAGCGTTCAAGGGCGTTGTGTGCACACGGAGCAGCCCAGACGAGGGAGGCGACGCACGCACGGGCGCGGAACGAAGGGGAGTGGGGGGGAGGGCTGACCGTCGTCGAGCACGTCGCGGTGGGGCGGTGGGCGGGCGTGCGGAGGGCGTGGCAAGGGCCGTGACGCCGACCCGGGCGCGGCCGACGACGGAACAACGGCGAGTGGCGACCTGGTGGCGGCCATCCTGGACGACGAGAACGCGATGCCGGACGGCTAGGCGCGGGCCAAGGTCGCGGCGAACGAGCGCGGCGACGGTTGGGCGGTGTCCATCTTCCCGGTCGAGCCCGTCCGGATCGTGCCGTCCACCGCTCTACGGGGTCCGGGCGGTCCCGACCTCCCATCAGCGTCCGGTAGCGGCTCCCTTCCTTCGTCGGCTCTGGACGCGCCAATCGTTGTTGAGGGTGCTTCGTCCCAAGGGCCAGCCGAAACGATCCAGGTGGATCCCGGTGACGGTGGCGGCGCTCGGCCATCTCGTGCCGCCCGCGGACGACGGCCATAGGGTGCTGGTCGAGCGCGCCCGGTGGTCCACCATCGCCAGTCGTCGGCCACCCTCGGACCATGTAGCTCGGCGACGAGCCATCCGCCGTTGGACCGGCGTCCGGTGCCATCTCGGCCGTCGGGGGGAGTCGCTCGCCGTCAGCGGGAACCCGGCGGGCACCGTCTGGTTCAACGCTTCGGAATGGTCATCAGCGCGGACGGATCCACGTCGAGGGTGGCGGCGATCTTCGCGAGCCACTTCAAGGTGGGGCTCTTCCGTCCCGCCATCACGTCCCAGAAGTGGCTCCGGGCGACGCCCGCACGATCCGGAAGATGCGAGACGGGGACGTGGCGCGCTTCGGCCAGATCCCGGATGCGACGTACGACTCGGCGGTGAAGGTCGTCCACGACAAGCGGACGGTAGGGCTTCCCCGCTTTGGCGGAGTCCGCTATAACGGACAAGCGATGGAGGGGATGTAACCATGCAGAACAAGACGTGGTACCGAGAACAGTGGTTCATCGTGCTGGCGCTCATCCTGTTTCCGCCAGCGGGGATTCCGCTCGCGTGGTTCGTCGCGCCCTGGAGCAAGAACACGAAGACCGGGGCCGTGGTCGCCTCCGCGGCGTGGCTCGTGATCGCGTTGGTCGTGGGCGCGGTCCGCGGGCCTCGCGACCAAGAAGACGCCAACCCGGCGACGACGACAACTATCGCGCCCGACGCGAACGAAGGCACCGACGCGATCCCGCCAGCGCCGAATCCGACGACGGTGACGGCCGAGGAGCCCGAGTCACCGCCACCTCCGCCTCCACCGCCACCGCCCCCGGCGGAGCCCGACGGCAACGCGCTGGCCGCTGAGGAACCCCGTCTTCTCGTTCCGTCCAAGGCCGGGAACTTCGAGTTGCGTTCACCCGAACGCCACGCCGAGGGCATCGGGGCGGTCGGCCGCTACGTTGGAACTGGCGATGACGTCCACCTCGACGTCGAACTCTGGATTCGCCAGGAGGACCAGTCGCTGCCACCACCGGAAGACGGATGTTCGGCGGCGGAGGTCGGCGGCCAACCCGCGGTGCGGTGCGAGGACAGCGGCGACAAGTACGTCTCCATCCAGTGGCGCTCGGCGGCGTGGCACTTCGTTCTGGATGTCCGGTACGAGGCGGCGCGCTACCAGCGTCGTGCGCGAGCCGTGGCCCAGGCGGTTGCGGCCGATGCGGCGACGTGGGCGCAGCGCTTCCTCGGGGAAGGGGAGTTGCCGTCGCCCGACGAGCGCGCCCAGCATTTCGCGGCCATCGAGGGCGCAGTGCGCCAGGGCAAGATCGAGGCGTTCAAGACCGCCGTCGAATCGTCCGGTGTCGGAGCCGTCGTGCGGATCGGGCTGGAGCCGTCGGACCGCGAGGGGAACACCCTCGTCATCACCGTGGGCGACGGATGGCACGTGGCGGTCAAGCAGATCCGCCTCCAGGCCGCCCAGGACCTCTGGCGGATGTGGGCGGACATCAACTCGCCGTCGTCGTCGGACGACTCCCGGATCAAGATCGTGGATCTCAACGGCAACGAGGTCGGCGGCTCGCGAGTGGTCGGCGGCTCGGTGATCTGGGTCCAGGACAACTAGGCTCGTCGCCGGGAGGGGCGTCCAGGACTTCTGACGGAGGCGCGGCATTCCCCGACCCTCCGTCAGGTAGCATCCGTGGTCCGTCTCGGTCAGCGCCTCACGATGGGGCGCGGAATCGTCGGCAAGAAGTTCCACGCTTCCTGGGAGTTCTCCCTTCCATCAACGCAGCCATGTCGCCGCGCCCACCGCGGCACCCTGAAGAACGCCAACGCCTTGTGGAAGTTAGCGGATTCGGGATTCCCCAGGGACATCTCCGCCTCGTAGATTCGACTCGCGACGCCGGGCCGGTGTCTCGGCGCGTGAGGAGGTTGGACCATGAGGAAGAAGGAGATCGGCCGAGCCGAGGCGGCCACGAACCTCGGCACGAACCAAGCGGATCGTGTTCGCGCTCACCGCCTACGCGGCGAAGAGGCACGCGGGGGAGTCCGACCGCGCGCGGCTTGCGAATCGCCCGACCCGGCAAGACGGCGCGAGGAAGCGGCGGAGACGAAGCGCACGACGAAGGGCATCCGACCGACCGAGCCCGCGACCGCGGCGGATGTCGAAACGATGTTCGCTCAGCTCGACCTTCGTCGGCGGGAGGACATCCGCGTGGCCGCCATCTTGGTCGCGCTCGCCGCCGGGTTGCGGCGTGGCGAGATCTGCAACCTCAACGTGGCGGACTTCCGGACGCACGAGGATCACCCCGTGCTCCACGTGGAGACGCTCAAGCGCCGGGGCGAGCGGGTGAAGCGGTTGGTGCCGCTCACCCCGGCCCGCGCCGCCATCATCGTCAAGTGGCTGAGCGTTCGGGGTCGCCGGAACGCGGATCCCAACGCGCCGCTCTTCCTGACCTCCAAGAAGCACTACCCCTTCCGAGAGGTGCGCGCCACGGCCCGCACCATCGAGTACCAGTTGAGGCGGCTTCGCAGCGAGGCCGGGATCTCGCGTCGGATCACCGCGCACTCCTTTCGTCACGGCTTCGCGACGCGGCTCCTCCAGGGTGGAACGGACCTTCGGACGGTCCAGGAGCTGCTTGGCCACGCGAGCATCGCATCCACCGAAATCTACCTCCACACGAGCTTCGGAAGGACGGCGGAGGCCGTGGAGCGGCTCGAAGGTGGGGATTAGTTCTCCGAGAAAGCGCCGCAACCGGCATTTTTGCCGGTGGCCGTTGCGACAATTCGGCGTTGTCGAGAAACCAGCGAATGGACGCGGACGCCGTTGCGTGTTTTGGAGCGCTCGGGCCGAGACCGAAAAAAAACACCGTCGAATATTCGCATCTTGGATCGGACCTCTAGTCTGGGATCAGCGGCAGGTGTCGGCCCGCCATGGATGGTCCGTGGCTCCGACACCCGCTCCGGAATGGAGGCAAGATCATGTCCAAGACGAACTTCAACAAGAAGGAGGTGCGGAGGCACTGGGTGCTGCTCGGCCTCGCCCGAGCCGAGGTGCGGGCCTGGCGAGGCAAGGACGTAGCCGTGCGCTACGTCACCGACGCGGATGGGTTCGTCCAGGCCGTGCGGGATTTCATAGGTCGCGGGATGACCGTGGCGGTTGGCATCAACCCCCGTCGGACAACGGCCTCGAAGGCGGCGAGCGACTCCGACGTCAGCGCCGTCCAGTCCATCGTCTTCGACGTAGACCCCGACAACCCGGCCGGGACGCTCGCCACCGAGGAGCAGGTCAGGAGGAGCCTGGAGTTCGTGAAGGCATGCTTGGTCCCGCACCTCACGGGCCACGGGTTCGCTGAGCCGGTCGTCGCGTCTTCGGGCAACGGCCATCACGTCTGGTTGGCGATTCCTCCGATCAAGAACGAGCCGACCGCCGGGGTGAAGGAACGCCTGCACGCGTTCCGGGACGAACTCGCCACGGCGCTGAAGCCGGACCTGGATCGGCTCGGCCTGCGCCTGGACCGCACGTTCGACTTCAGCCGCCTCATCAAGGTGTATGGCACGCGCAAGGCCGATCTCAACGGAGCGCGGCTCTCGCGCTTGCTGGGCGACGCGGAGCGCCGCGAGGATCCGGCGTTGCGCGAGCACCTCCTGTCGCTCGACGTTTCCACCGCCCCGAGTTCCGCCGAGCCAGCGACTGAGCCAATTGACCTGGGCGACTACTGGACCGCGCCGGTGCCGGCCGAGTTCAGCGACCTCCTTTCTTCCGATGAACGCCTGCGGAAGACGTGGCTGGGCGCACGCGAAGACATGAACGACAGCACCCGCAGCGGGCACGACCTGTCGTTGGCCGCTCAACTGGTCCATCGAGCCCGGCGCGATCCGCGCCTCGCGTCGTTGGGCGATCCGAGGTCCATCGCAGCCGTGCTCTGGAACGCCCCGTATGCCAAGGTGAAGGAAGTTGAGAGGGACGGGAAGAGACGCGAAGCGGTGCGGTACCTGCGGCGGATCATTTTGAAGGCCAACGCGTCGGTGGTCGAGGCGGTGCCGGGCGCGACGCCCAGCAAGGCGGGGAGCGACGCGGTTGCCGCGCCTGCCGGTGGAAACCTCGGGTTCGAGTTCCCCCCGCTGTCCTACCAGGTTGACCACCCCCGGCCTGCCACGGGCGGCATTAGCGCCACGATCACCGTCTTCAAGGATGGGAGGCAGGTTCATCGTGACAGGGTCCCGCTCTGGGACTCACGCCGACGAGCGGAGTTTGCCAGGAAGTCCGCTGAGCCAGATGCCGACGCTCATCTCCAGGAAATCGAGAGACGGTTGCGTGAGATGCCGTCACCCGAACCAGGTTCGACATCCGCCGGATCTCCAAGTCGGTCCGACGTGGTTCTCACCGAAGAACAGCGGGAGAAGGGGACGGCATTCCTTCGCTCGCCGCGCCTGATGGAGGAACTGGATGGCGACCTGGAGATCGCCGGGTTGGTCGGAGAGAAGGTCCTCGGTCGGCTGCTGTACCTGACCGCGACGTCCCGGATGCAGGCTCGCCCACTCCACGTCCTCATCATGTCGGAATCCGCGTCCGGCAAGAGCCATGCAGGGGACGTGGTGATCTCCTTGGTGCCGCCGGAGCAGGTCATTGATGCGACGTCGTGCAGCGAACAGGTGCTGGCCCGCGCGGGCTCGACGTTCCTGAAGCACAAGCTTGTCCGGCTCGGCGAGCATCACGAGAACGAGAAGACCGAAACCGTGTACTACTACGTGCGCGAGCTGCTCTCCCACCAGCGCACGGATCGTCTGGTCCTCGTCGAACGAGACGGGAGGCTGGTTCCCGAGATGGTCTGCGCCGAAGGCCCCATTGCCCTCATCGAGACGACGACGAAGCTCCGCATCAACCACGAGAACGCCACCAGAATGTTCACCGTCCGCGTGGACGAGAGCTTGGCGCAGACGAGACGGATCCAGATCGCGCAGCGACGCGCTTGGACCAGCCGCCAGTTCGAGATGCGCCGACTGGGGAGGGAGGTCATCGCGAAGCACCAAGCGGCTCAGCGCCTTCTCAAGTCCGTTACCGTGGTCATCCCCTTCGCGAAGCACGTGCGGTTCCCGAGTCTCCTCCGTACCCGGCGAGACCACGAGCGGTTCCTGCGCCTCATCAGCGCATCGGCATTCCTGCATCAGTTCCAACGGCGCGAGATCGATAGGGATGGCGAGCACGCCATCGCTGCGACCATCGACGACTACAAGATCGCCTACGACATCGTGCGGAAGGTCCTGGCCGACACGCTGGCCGAGGTGCCCCCGGCGAGCATCGATCTACATCGGGCGCTGCTGGAAGCGACGTCCGAGCCGGGGAAGTTCAACAGGGATCGGTTCACCGTGACGTCGGCGGCGATGGCGCTCGGACCGAGCTTCGGTCTGGACACCGTCCGCCGCCGATTGCGGTACCTCGTCCAGGTCGGCATGGTCGCCGTACTGGACGAAGGCCGCGGTCGCCAACCCGACGTCTTCCGCGTCGTGAAGACCGAATTGCCCGAGCCGCAGGGCATCCGCACGCCCGAGGAAGTCGCTCGCCGGTGGGCAGCGGCGCGAGCGAGAGCGCGGGCCAAGAGGGCGGCGAGATGATCAGCGCCACAAGGGTTGCCGCGCGGAACGTAACCCGTGGCCGCGACTCGCGAATGCTCGTTGCGCGCGCTCGCGCCGTCGGGGATGGGCGGTCACGCTCCCACCATGAGCCGAGCCGCTCGGCGTGGTGCGCGTGCGGTGCCTCCCGGAACCGAGCCGCGCGCAACACACGTTCGCCCATCGTTTCAACGACCTACGCTCCGCGCGCGGCCCTTGTGCGCGCTACCGCCAAGAACCACCGCCGGAGGCCCTCGGGGGGCGTCCCCACCCCCCGGCCCAGGACGGAGGTGTAGCATGGCTTCCCGCACGTCCTACGCAACGACGCGCCCATCCGTCGGAACCGCCCCCGTCGGCGACCGGCCCGCGGAGGTCCCGCCTGCCGATCCGGACCGCGACGCGAGCACCCCGGCCGATCAAGCCATCGAGTTCATCCGGGCCGCCCTGGACCGCTCCGCGGCGTACTCCTGGCCGTCCGTCGCGCATCTTCTCGCCAGCGGCCAAGCCGTCCGGCTCAAGCGTCGCGGCTACATGCTCTTCTACCAATGGCGGAAGTTGTTCCGACCGCCAGCTCTGGACACCCGTGCCGTCGAGGTCGAGTTGGCGCGGCGCGCCGAGATGGCCGCCATGCTGGCGCTCCGCAATCCGAGCTTGCGGGCGGCGGAGGGGCTCACGCTCGCCGAGTTCGCGCGCCTGCTGGGCGTGGACCGCCGGGCGCTCGGCCGCTACGTCGTCGTCGTTCCGCCCGGTCCGATCCCGCCGCTGGAACCAGGCCAGATCCCGGCGCGGCGGGTCGGCAACACGATCCGGATCCTGTTCTCGGACTTCAAGGGCGAGGCCCTTCAGGTAGGAGGAGACCATGGCCACCATCGTTCGCTTCCGTCTCCAGGTTCAACCCGTCGGGAGACCTGGGATAGACAGGTCGGTCAACTTCGTCATCGGCGAGGTCGGCCCGTCTGAGCGGCGCGGGTTCCGCGGAGTCGTCTTCGAAGCGACCGACCGGACCGACGCCCTGCGGACGTTCCGCGACCTCCGACGGATGGCGAAGGACGCCGCCGCCGCGGGCGAGATCGCGCAGTTCCTCGACGCCCTGGACCGCCGCGACAAGACGCCTCGCGATGCCAGCCACGGGTTCGCGGTCTTCGCCGAGGAGTGGCTCAAGACGTGCGTGGAGGGCGGCGGTCTCCGCGAGAGCCAGAAGGAAGGGGACCGCTGGATCGTCCGTCGCCACCTCATTCCCTTCTTCGGCCAGCGCCATCTCCTGGACGTTGATGCGCGGCTCGTGGATCGGTTCAAGGCCGCGAAGCTGCACGAGGAGCACCAGTACAAGCGGACCTACTCGGCCAAGACCGTGAACAACTTCCTCTCCGTCCTCCACCGCATCTTCGAGAAGGCGATCAGCTACGGCGTCGTTGAGCGCAACCCGGTCGGGCGATCCTCGTGGCTCAGGTCCGACCGCACGCCGGAGGAGTCGAGGGCGTGGTGGACGCCGGAGGAGGAGGGCAAGGCCGTCGCTGCGCTCTTGCCCTGGAAGGAGCGCGACCCGGTGCGCTACTTCGCGCTGCTCACCCAGATCGTGACGGGCATCCGGTTCGGCGAGCTGCGTGCGTTGGAGAAGCGGGACCTCGATCTCCACGGGCCGGGCCTCTGGATCCGGCGCTCGATGGCGCGCAAGACGGCCTCGACGCCGAAGAACAAGAAGTCCCGCTTCGCCGTCCTGCCGCGGGCGCTGGCCGAGGAACTCCGGCGGTGGATGCTCAGGATCAAGGGCGACCTCCTCTTCCCCGGCGACGGCGGCGGTCCGCTCTCCAACAACGTCCTCAACCGCGCGTACGACAAGCTCTGCGCGGAGGCCGGGGTCCGGCGCATCACCTCCCACGGAGCGCGGCACACCTCGGGGTCGAGCTACGCGATGATGGGCGCTGGCCAGAAGGTGATCGCCGGGTTGCTCGGGCACGCCGACACCGCGGCGACCGAGATATATACCCACGTCGCGCCGGGCGTGACCGCTGCGTTGGTCGAGGAGCGGTGGAGGAGGTTGATCGGGTCGGGATCCGCGTAGCGCCGTTCCATCTGGACGACCGGACGAGCGTGCCCTTTCTTCCGCAGGTTGCCGCTTGTCGAGTACAGTTCCTGGTCGTGCGTCGGCGGGCCCCCAGCTTCGCTGGACGAGTTCCAGCCTCGGCTTCCACCGCGGCGGTCAAGCGGCGGAACACGAGCGTCGGCACGCGCCACGAGAGGCTCCTTCGAGCCGCGCTGTGGAGCATGGGTCTGCGATACCGGAAGGACGTCCGGGCTTTGCCGGGCCGGCCTGACATCGTGTTCGCGTCGGCGCGGGTGGTGGTCTTCTGCGACGGCGATTTCTGGCATGGTCGGGATTGGAGAAGCCGGCGGCGGAAGCTTGCGCGGGGGTGGAACGCGGCCTACTGGGTGGCGAAGGTAGCGGCGAACCGGCGGCGGGACGCCTGCAACACCCGGCGGCTCTCGAACGACGGATGGCGAGTCCTGCGGATCTGGGAGACCGACATTCTCCGGGATGTCGCATCGTGCGCGCAGTTGGTGGCGACTGCGGTCCTGACGCGGTCGAGCCTGCGCGGCCTGCCGCCGCGGCCGCGGTCGTGATCAGGAATCGGTGTCGGAATCCTGCGTGGCTCGCAGTTGAGGCTGTTTGGCGATGAGCGTCTCGCCTGCGCGGTCCGCGAAGAAGTCGACGAGGCGTGACCCACCGCCGTTCCGGTAGTCGTCCAGCACGGACCGGTCGATCAACACCGCCTGGAGTGGCGTGCCTTCTGCCAGTCGGTTCGCGTGTTCGCGGACGGTCCGGGCGAAGCGTCCCGTCGAAACGAGGACGATCACGTGCGCCTTGAGGAGCATCGCCATCCCGACCTCCTTCGCCAGCGCTGCCAGGGCGACCGGAGACGACGGGGTGTTCTTGCACTGGAACAGCCAGCGCGAGTAGTGGAGGTGAAGTCCATCTGCGATCAGGTCGACCTCTGCCCCGCCGGTAGCGCGGCTCCGTTCTCGGAACCTGACGGGGCGCAGGCCGAGGTCTTGCGCCAGCCGAGCCGCCAGGACCTCGAGTGCCAACCCTTTTACGGTCGTGTTCTTGCTGAACAGCTCGTCCCAGATCTCTCCGATTGGCTGGTTCATCTTGCGACGGATGGTCGGCGGAATCTCAGCTGGAATCCCTGATGGCAACTCCACAGGCAGCTCGGCCGTAATGCGCATGGCGGTGCTGGTGAGGCGCAGGCGTCCGATCTTCCCGCCTCGACCTCGACCCGTGCCTTCGGATTCGACCCAGTCCGCCTCGACCAGATGGTCTATCACCTCACGGCGAAGCGAGTCCTCGGGAAGCGTTCCATGGCCGTGGTTGGTCTCGCACAGCTTCCTGACGTGCCCGCCATCGAGCCACGGCGCTTCTTGCTCCACTTCGGGCGGCGTCAGACGCCGCATCGTTGCAACAAGCGCCCGCTGAGGGCGTGTCAAGCTTCGCCACTGTTCCAGAACGCCCGGCGACACCCCTCCGGTCAAGGCTGTCACCTGGGTCTCGTTGATCTTCCAGGCGTCGTCGATGACCCCTGCCGCCTCCAACCACTGTCGCATCTTCCCGGGGTCTACTGCGTTCGTCGTCAGGAAGAAGCCACGTCGCCGCATCTCGTCCCGGATGGACTTCTTGGACACCTGGTCGCGGCGATCTTGGATGGCTCGCGCTGCCAGGAGCAACTCCAACCCGTGATGGTTCTGGAGCAAGTGGCGCGCGAAATCCCTGTGTCGCTGCGCGTCGTCTGGGACGGCGAGCAGTGTCCGGCCGAGATCGGTTAGTCGGCTGGTCTTCAGGTCAAAGAGTCCGCACTGGTCCATTCCGATCAGTACGTTGTTCGCCCGGTTCAGCCGTTGGGCCGGTGGGGTGTTCTTGATGTTTGGAAAGGCGTCGGCGATCTTTCGTTGCAGGCGCTCCCGATCTCCCTCCGACTTGGAGACGACCTCGAGCACCGCAGCGAGCGAGCCAAGAACGCCGCGCGTGAACTCGTTGAAGTTGGGCAGCCGCAGTTGACCTTCTCCGGGCTTGGACATCGGCTCCTCCCCTCAGAGCTGCTTCCTCAACGCGCGAGCCAGGTACTCCGCGAAGTCCGGTGGCACCGCGTTTCCAACCTGCCGCCACTGCTGCTCGACCGTTCCCGTCAGGGCCCAAGTGTCCGGGAAGGTCTGGAGTCGCTTGACCTCTGCGATTCGGAGAATCCGGTTGCGCCAGTGGAATGGCCCCATGTTGTTCGACCGACGCGCCTGGATGGTCCAGGACGGGAGGTCCGGGCTGAGCTTCAGAAGGAAGGACCAGTACCGCGAGCGCCATCGGAACTTCGGGGAAGCGTGCCCGCGCTCCTTCGTGAAGTAGAGGTAGTTGTCGCCAGGAGGTATCTGGCAGAGCAGGTTGTGGAACTGACCGCCGGCAAAGTGCCTCTCGTCCGACGCGTTCTTCTTGGTGTCCAGCTTGGCCAGGACCTCTCCGGCCGTTCTCCAAGCCGGTAGGCTCGCTGACCGAGTGCCGGACGTTCGCGAGCCTGACGCTCGGGGGCGTGCGTGCGTGGGCGGCGGAAAGACGAACGACCGGCTTCGCATTCCGATGACGATGCAGCGCTCACGAATCTGGGGTACGCCGTAGTCCGCGGTGTTGAGCACCTTCCACGAACACTTGTACCCGAGTCGGCCCGCCTCGCGCAGCAGCAGGTCCAGAGCTTCGTGATGAACTCCGTAGGCCAGCCCGGCGACGTTCTCGAGGAGGAATGCCTTCGGTCGGACGATTCCAAGGACGCGTAGGTATCCTCCGAACGTCTCCCATCCGACCGGGTCCTTCAAGGCCCGCGGCTTCTCCTTCCGATAGAATCGGGACTTGGAGAACGGTGGGCATGGCGGACCCCCGACCAAGAGGTCGGCTGCGCCCCGGAGCTTCCTTCCTAGGAAACGCCGGAGCAGCGCCTCATCCACTTCGGTGATCGAGCCCTGGAAGAACGGTACGCCCTCGAAGTTCTGCTGGTGACTTTCCGCGCACCGCTCGTCCAGGTCCGTGGCGAACACGAGGTCGAAGCCGGCACGCTTCATCCCCAAGTCGAGGCCGCCGCACCCCGAGAACAGGCTGAGGCAACGTGGCCGTGTCATGCGGTGCGGGCGAGAGATGCCGGCAGCGGCAAAGGAAGCTGTCCACGTTGCACGCGGCGTCTTCGGCTGCGTCGGCCTGCCAGCGTTTCGAGTACCGAGGCGACCATCTTCTCCGCCAGCGGTGGCGGCATCGCATTGCCGATCTGACGCACGCGCTCGCGACGGGAGCCTGCGTATTCGTAGTTCGGCGGAAAGCCCTGCAGGACGCCTAGCTCCGGCGTGCGGAGTCTCCGGCTCTCCCAATGGAACGGGCCGATCCATGGCCCAGGGTTGGCTGGAATCGTCCAGGACGGGAGGTCCGGGCTGAGCTTCAGGAGGAAGTTCCAGAACCGGGTCTCGGTTACGAACGTCGGATTCGGATGCCCGCCCCATGCCGTGTGCGCCTTGTAGTTCCAACCCGGCGGGACGGTCCGTAGATGCTCTGCCCACCGACCGACGACAACTTCCTCAGGCTCCGGCGGTGCGTCAGCGCAGGTGCGGAGCGCCTCACCAGCCGTGACCAACGGCAACAGGCCGGTGGCGGCGTCTTCCGAATGCGTTGCCGCCGGGGTTGTCGGCTGGCGAAGCCGAGAAGCCAGGAGAACGACCCGCTCTCGTCGCTGCGCGACGCCGAAGTCCACTGCGTTCGTGCGAACCAGCGTCGTAGCGAAGCCAGCAGCCTCGGCCGACGCGATCAGCCAGTCCAGGACAGGACGGTTGCGAGGGTGCGTGATGCTGGGAACGTTCTCGAACACGAACGCGTCGGCATCGGCCTCCACGATCAGTCGGAAGAACTCCTGCACGAGGGAGCGACGCTCGTCGGGCCGGACGGGCGGCGCGCTCGGACGCGGCATCGTTTCACCGCGCTCCCGCGCTCTGCGGTACTTGGCTTCCTCGCCGGGATCCACCCAGTAGGCGGCCTTCGAGAACGGCTGGCACGGCGGGCCGCCGGTGATCAACAGCTTCTCCGATCGCCGAACACGGGCCAACGAACGAAGCTCGGAGCCACCGAGCGAGCAAACATCAGCCTCGAGGACTCGCCCGCCGTGATCGCGCGCATTCAGGCGGAGGGTTTCGCAGGCGATGGGATCGAACTCGACGACAAGGCGGACATCCGCACCGGCCGCACGAGCGCCAAGACCAAGACCACCCGCTCCCGCGAAAAGTTCAATGGTTCCGATGCCCACGGTCGCCTACCCCTCCAGCGGTCGGACGGTAGCACACGCCAACCGCGTTGTGAAGACACCTGAACAGATAACCACCATGCCTGCCTCCTGGAGGCGCGTGGCCCGTCGGGCCCTCCCGACTTCCCGTGCGTCACGCGACCAAGCGCCCGCCGACAGCCATCGCGCGTGCATCCCATCGCGTGCTGGGCCTCAGGTGTTGCGTGCCCGGTGAAGGCGAGCGACCAGCCCCAGCTTCAGGGTCGGCGGCGTGCAGGGATGGCGCGACCGCGGCCATCCATGAGCCGAACTCGAGCAGGGATCCACCCTGCTACCGCCCGGCGTCGAGCGGCCGAGCACCGCACGCGGCCAGGTAGTCGGCGATCCGGTCGTAGTCGGTAGTCGGCCGGGTGGGGTCCTCGCCTGCCAGATCGCCGCGCGGAACGAAAATGATCATGCCCTTGCGCGCGCGGGTGAGGAGGACGAGGTAGCTGTTCTTGGCGACGTCGGGGGCGTTGTCGCGCTTCCAGGCAGGCCCGCTCATCTGGAATGCTCGCCACTCGTCCTGCTCTCGCCGCAGATCGAGGTCCCAGCACACCACCGCGTAGTCCACCTCGAGCCCTTGCACCTGATATTGGTTCTGAACGGTCTCCAGCGCGTTGGATGAACGGTAGTCGCCGCACGCCGACAGCATCCATTTCGCGATGTCCGGCTTCAGGTCCACGAACAGTCCGTGCGCCGCCAGACGGCGTGCTTGTCCCGACGCGATCAGGCCGCAGCGCTGCCCGCCCACCGCTTGCTCGCGGGCCCAAGTCCGAGCGGCTTCGAGGTCTCGGGTCAACCAGACCGTTGCGCCCTCAGTCTCCAGACGTTTCGCGATCCGAGATGCTTCGGCGGCGGGTCCATCGAGTACCGCGCCGGCCCATTGCTCGATAGCTTCGTTTCGGTAGAACCGCATCGACTGCCGAAGATGACCGTGGAGCAGACGGGTGCGGGTCGCACGCCACATCTCTCGGGCCGACGTCGGCAATAGCGCGAGAGTCTCGTCGCCGACCGATACGCGCCAGCCCTGTCTCTCGGCCGCCTCGAACCAGGCGACCATGCCTCGCTCGCCGCGGTTGATAGCCTGCTTGTGGCCGATGAGCGCGACCACCACGGAGCCGTCGGGAAACTGCTTCCGTTGTGCCGCGAGGATCAGGTCCGCTTCGTGGTCGTCCAGCTTGTGGCCGGCGACCGTTCGTCCCTTCTCGTAGGTTCGCTGGGCCTCATCGAACACGACAACACGGCCGTCTTCCTGGCCGTGCGCGCTGCCTCTCTTGCCGAGGAACTGGTGGGCCTTGACGATCTTGAAGGTGCTGGCCGAGACCACCGGCTGGAACCCCTTCTTGGGGTATCCAGTCAGGACCTTGGCCGCGCCGCGCGACCCTGCGGCTCGATACGAACTCTGAAGGGCGGCCTGCAAGACCTCGACGAGCGGCGCGTTGCCGGTCACGAAGGCCGTTTGGGCCCCGTGCTTTCGGCTGAAGGCGAGATTCAGCCCCACGAGCGTCTTCCCCGAACCAGGAGCGCCTGACAGGAAGACGATCCGATGCTCCTTCGCTTCGAGCGCTGCGCCGATGGCTCGGCTGATCTCCTCCGTGCTCTCGTCGATGGCCTGCTTGGGTGCTGCATGTTCCTCGATGGCGGAGACATCGTGCTGGCCGTAGAGCGACAGGGCCGCGTCCAGGATCGTCGAAGAGGGCGAGAAGGGCGAGTTGAGCCATCGGGCGCGGGAGCACGTGACCGACGTCCGGCGCTGAGCGAGGGCGGCGATCAGCGCGTCTCGCAGGCCGGAGCCGCCGGCGCACGTGAGCGGCTTCGCGGCCATCGCGTTCCACGGGCTGGAGGCGAAGCCGGGAAACTGGGTCGACGCTGATCCCTTCCCCTTGGTGAGCACGATCACCGGCACGACGATCACGCCTTGCTCGGTCAACTCTCGCGTCATCCGGTGGAACTCGAGCAAGTTGATCGCGTAGTTCATCACCTGATCGCGATCCGCGGCCACGATCTTGGAGCGCTTGAACTCGACGACGAACAAGGCTCCCTCGGCGATCAGGACGCAGTCGATTCGGAGACCACGGCGACGGAAGTCGAACTCCAGGACGACGTCGGACACGGCATCGATCCCGGCTACGGCTTCGCGAACGAGTCGGACCCGCTCCAGTCGGTCGTTGTCCGCATCCGCGGGCGAAGCAAGCGGCGTCTTCAGGGCGTCGACGCTCTCCATCCATTCCTGGAGCTGGTCCGGGCCGGTCTCGAGGGAGGCGGCCGCGGCCCGCACGGCCAGCTTCTGGGTAATCGTCTCCGTCCTGGTCTCGAGGAACTCGGGCCGGCTGGCATCGAACCATGCAGGGCCAGCATCCGAAGGTGCGAGGGCCACTGATGCTGGGCTCATCGCGCCCTCCTAGGGCTTCCTGCTACTCGGCAGAAACGGCTCGAGGTCCCGTGATGGAATGTGGTCTTCGATGCTCGTCTTCAACTCATCACGCAAGAAGCGGGTGATGAACCGGACGGCGTTTTCGACATGGAACGCCGCGTCCTCCGCAGCCGGGCTCGAGAACTTGTGCTGGATGGCGTTTCGCTCTTCATGGAGCAACTCCAGGTCCGCCTTCTCAGGAATCGTGCACTTCAGTTCCTTCTCTAGGATGTCGTATGCGCCCCAGATGGTGATCGTCTCCTTCGGGTTCTTGTAGATCGACCGGCCTCCGAAGCGAACTCTCTCCTTCAAGAGGAGTTCGACAGCCTGATCGGTGTGCAGCAGCGCGAACTTGATGTCCGTCGAGGTATCACTTCGGAAGTAGTGCCAGAGACCGTGCTTCAACACCTCCAACGCAGATCTAAGGAGCGGAGAAAGCGTGGGCGGCTTGGTTGCGCCGACGCGGGCGCGATGCGTGCGCCGTGGCATCCTCGGAACCTCACTCCTCGCTGGGGGCTAGCCACTCGTCGATGAGTTGGGTACCCGTGGCGGTCAGCGTGTACTTCTTCCGACCGCCCCCTTGTTTGGATGCCTTGGACTCCATCATCTTTCCCATTCGAGTATTCTGGATGAGCATCTGGCTGGTGTTGGAGTTCTCCAGTTTGGCCTCGTAGTACAGGTTGTTGATGTCGCCTGCGCTGAATTCGGCGGCCCCCACGAACTTCTCCGAGTAGTACCCAAAGGCGAGGACCAAGTCCGTGTGCTTCTTGACACCGAGCTTGCGGACGAATTCCCCCGGCGAAAGCGGCTTGTCACCGCAGGGCTCGGGTCGTTCGCTCACGGGCACGTCCACCCGGTCCTTGCCGGCAAGCTTGGCAGGAGCGGGCTCGAAGCGAGCCAGCATGTCCAGGACGAACTGCTTGTCGCCCTCCACCTCGATCTCCAGCCCGCCCCTTACCAGCCTGACTCGATACCCGGTGCTTGCCATCGTTGCCTCCTCTGCCAGACCGCCGCGGGTCCTCCCACCAACTCAGGGACCTCAGTCAGGGACCTCGCGGACCCCCTCGCAGAATCGTCCACGATCCCGAGTTTTTACACGGTGGAGGCGCCGGGAGTCGAACCCGGGTCCGGATGGATTCCACGGGGAGCGCTACGTGCGTAGACGGCCTATTTCGTCACGCGATGGACTCCGACCGACGGGATGCCATCGCGCCAGCTCGGGAAGTTCTCACCACGCGCGTCCCAAGAAGCCACGCGCAGCCAGCCTGCTTTGATTGCGCCCCTCAAGGAGCCACAGGCAGGGCTACCCCTGAGGGACGTCCGGTCGGACTAAGCCGCCAGAGCGTAGTTGCTATTGTTCGCAGCTACTCAGTTGCCGCGGTTATACGGGGACGCGACACCCCGGCACGCTCTCCCGCGCTTCATTCCACCCGTCGAAACCGTATCGCCCCCTTCCGCGACCGGAACCGCTCGACGCAACAGCCCCGGCCGGAAGCCGCCCGATCACCACGACCGAGCCCCCACAACCTAGGCCGAGACCCGATACAAGGCAAGTCCCCCATCCACCTTGACCCGCCCGCGGGCCGACCGCGGGAGTTTCATTTCAGTGCGACGCCGCGAAGTAGTTCGCGGCCGTGCAAAGGTCGGCGATCTCGAACGGCTTGTCGAAAAGCACCGCCGCGCCCGCACGCTCCACAGCCTCGCGAAGCTCAGGGCCCGGAAACGCCGTCATCAGAATCACCGGCAACGCCCCGTCCCGCTCTCGAAGCCGCTCCAACGCGTCAAGCCCCGACCGACCCGGCATCCGGACGTCCGAAATCACCAGGTCAACCCCCGCCTCGAGCTCGCCATCGCCGTGCATCCGATGGATGTACCGCACGAGCTGCTCCCCATCGGCGACCTCGAACACCGCATACCCCTCCCGCCGCAACGCGCCCGCAATCAACGCCCGCAACTCGACGTCGTCCTCCGCAAGCAATACCCTCGTCGGCCTCGGATCCTCGTCGCCGCCCCCGAAATTCACCGGCCAGCTCCGCTCCGTCCACAACCCATCCATCATCATGTTCGCCACCCTCCCACCACCACCCTCCCTCGCAACACGCGTGCCAGCCGGCAAACCGCAGAATCGCTCGACTCCGCCGCGATGCACATGTGGCACTCCGCCCTCCCGCGCGCGGAGGGCGGCGCCACGAACCACGAGCGGCCCGGAATCACGGACTTTTCTGCGGTCCGGTGGCGGCGTGGGGAAGGATGCCCCAAACGACCCGCGCCATCTCCACGTACGCCGCGATCGGATGCTCCTCGGGACGGCGGTCCAGACGGACGCCGGGCGCGGCGGCGACGGCGGCCAGCTCGGCATCCGAGAGCCCGCCGTGACGCAGCGCGTTGCGCAACGTCTGACGACGATGCTCGAACGCCGCCATCACGACCCGACGGAACGCGGGACGCCAAGCGGGAGGACACAGCGGCGGCTCCAACGGCTCGAACAACAACACCGCCGAGTCGACCTTCGGCGGAGGATGGAACGCGCCGGCAGGCACCTTGAACAACCGACGCACCGACCACGCCACACCCACCAGCGCCGTCAACGCCCCGTACTCCCGCCCGCCCGGCGCCGCGATCAGCCGGCCGGCGACCTCGCGCTGCACCAGGAACACCACGCGGTCAGGACGCGGGTCCGCGTCGAGCACCGTTCGCAGGATGAGCCCCGTCAGGTGGTACGGGATGTTGCCCACCACCGCCAGCGGACGCGACAGAACCAACGAGCCGCCGGCGACGCCTCCCGGACCGGACGCCGCAAGCGACGGTGCCGTCGTCCCGAAGTCGAACTCCAGGGCGTCGGCATGCTCGATCCGCACGCTCGGGCGATCGGCGAACGACGCGGCGGTCGCGGCGGCCAGGGCACCGTCGGCCTCGAGCGCCAGGAGCCGCGCCGCCCGGCGCGCGAGCGGTTCGGTCAACGCCCCGGTTCCGGGACCGATTTCCACGACCGACCAGCCCGCGCCCGGCACGGCCGCCTCCGCGATCCGCTCCAGGCGGGTCCGATCGGTGAGGAAGGACTGCGACATCGCCCGTCGCGGGCGCAGGCCGAGCGACCGCAGGACGGCGCGAGGGTCGCGGGGAGGGGAGGGGGGTTCCACGCGGGGAAGAAGGCGCGTGGGCGCGCTAGCCGCGCACGCACCGGCCGTCGAAACAGTACTCGGTGGTCGGATCGCAGGCGTTGCCGCAGCGCCCGCAGTTCTGCGAGCTGCTCATGAGGTTCGTGCAGTGTCCCAGGCAATAGACGTCGGTGCCCGTGCAGATCTCGGTCGTGCAGACGCCGTCGCCACAGGCCTGGGTGATATCGCATTCGCCTTCGCAATCGCCGCAGTGGTACAGGTCGCCGCGCACATCGACGCACGCGCGGCCGTCGGCGCCGCATTCGAGCAGCGCGGGCACGGCCACCATCGGGCACGGATCGGGACAAGTGGTGTCGGTCGTGCACGCTCCGCAGCAGCACTGCTCGCCCGAGCCGCAGGCGTTGCCGCAGGCGCCGCAGTTGTCGGCGTCGGTGTTGAGGTCCCCGCACGCGTCGACGCACGCGCCGCAGGAACAGACCTCGGTCGCGCCGCACGCGGTCCCGCAGGCGCCGCAGTTCTCGGGATCGGAGAGCAGGCTCGAACACTCGGTCCCCCCGCAGTCGTCGTAATCGGGCGAGATCGGGCAGTCCAGCTCGCACACGCCGGCGCGGCACAGCTCGTTGGCGGCGCAGACCGTGTCGCAGGCCCCGCAATGATCGGAGCGGCTCTGGACGTTGACGCAGGCGCCGTCGCAGAACAGCTCGCCCGTCCCGCACGTCGTGCCCTCGTCGACGACGTCGCGCGCGTCCGTGACGTCCCTGCCTCCGTCGTCGTCCGCCGAGTCGTCGCCGCAGGCGAAGGTGACGGCCAGGGCCGCGAGCAAGCCCATGAACATCCAGATCCGATTCTTCATCGCCGATGCCTCCCTTCCGATGCGGAGGGCTAGCCTAGCGGGCGCGATGCGATGCGTCAACTCAGGGCCCGAACGACGACGGAGGCGTCGACGGCGGAGCAGCCGCGACCACGCTCGGAGACGATGAGGGGGCCGATGCAGACTGCCGCGACGACGGCGCCCAGGTCGGCGCCCAGACGACCAAGACGGACGAGGACGTCGGCCAGGGCGTCGACATCGACGGCGGCGGCCGACGAAGCGCCCAGACCCAGCTCCGCCGCCAGCTCGAACGCCTGCGATGCGCGCAGGGGACAGCCGCGGGCGACGACGGCCGGCTGCGCGCCGGCGAGGTCGGCGCGCCGGGCCACGACAAGCATTCCCAGCCGCGGATGCCGCACCAGCCCCGCCAGGAGCCGCGCCGTGCCCTCGACCATCCCCATCACCGTCGCCCCGAGCAGTCGCTCGGGCCGCACCAGGGTCTGGGCGCGGATCGTCACGTCGTGGAACGCCGTGCGCACCGCGGCGTCGCCGTCGAGCCCCAGGCGGACCAGGCCCGCCGCGGCCTTCGCGGGAACGTCCGGCGTCGCCGCCTTCACCGCGACCCGTGTCCCCAGCTCGCGCGCGAAGCGCGACGCCGCGGTCGCCGTGGTGCACAGGCGCCAGGGCGCGACCGGGATGCCGTAGCGCCCCAGGAGCTCCAGGCTCGCGGGCTCGGACAGCGTCCTCGCCGGGCCCAGCAGCGGGGCGCCGGCCGCGGCAGGATCGATGCCGTGCGGCGACGGGATCGGCTCCAGGAGCCGCCGCCGAGCGTCGCCCGCGGCGCACGCCGCCGCGACCGCCGCCGCCGCCTCGCCGATGCCGGCCAGGAACGGGTTGCCGCGCCGGGCCGGATCCGCCGCCGGCGCCGGCACGAGCCCGTGCATCACCTGCGTCGCCAGCGCCGTCCGCTCCTTCCCCGCACCTTCGGACAGGGCGGCGACCCACGCGGCGAGCCTGCGGTCCGACGGCGTCGCCCCGCGCGGCGGCTGCCCGACGAAGACGACGACGTCGTACCGGTCGTCCGCCGCGAACGCGCGCACCACGCGCGCGCCGTCGGCGGGGCGATCAAGGACCCGGCCGGTGAGATCGAGCGGGTTTTCCGCGGGCGGCCTCGCACGCTTCCGCGCCCCGGTCGCCCCCGCGCCCTGCGACGCGCCGGGGGCCGGCAGCTCAAGCCCCGCGGCGCGGAACGCCCCGGCCGCCAGACGCCCGGCGCTCGACGACAACGCCACGATCCCCACCCGGCGACCGCGCAACTCCCTCCGAAGCGTCAGGAACGCCAGGGTCTCGACCAGCGCCTCCAGCGTCGGGACCTCGGCGATCCCACAATGGCGCAGGAAGCCCGCTGTGAAGGCAGCGTCGGCCCCGGCCGAAAGCGAGGACTCGGCTCGCGACGGCGCCGCCTCCGGCGTCGCGAACGCCTCGCCCGGCCCGCGGAGCGCGACGACCGGCTTGCCCGCGCGCAAGGCCGCCTCGACCGCGCGGGCCAGCCGCGGCGGATCCTCGAGCGCCTCCAGGTACGCGCCGATGACGCGCGTGTCGTCGTCCGCCGCCAGGGCCTCGAGCGCCGCGGCGGCGCCGAACGCGTCGCCGGGTCCGACGGCCAGGACGTGACTCCAGCCGAAGCGTCCCGAGAGGCCGGTGCGCAACAGCTCGATGGCGACGCCGCCGCTCTGGCTGACCAGGCCGACGCCGCCGGCGGGAGGCCGCTCGAGCAGCCGGCCGAGGAAGGGGTACGAGCCGCGGGCGGGGGACAGCCCGCCGAGGCTCGCGGGGCCGGCGACGACGAAGCCGGGAGGAAGGCCGGGCGGCCGGAACGTCCCGAGGGCCGTTGCGACGGCGCCGGGCGGCGGGTCGTCGACCACGATCGCCGCCCGCGCGCCCGCGGCCGCGGCCTCCGCGAGCAGGTCCGGTGCCTCCGCGTGCGGGGTCACGAGGACCACGAGGTCCGGGGGGACGGGGGCGTCGGCAAGCGTCGCGACGCAAGGCAGCGAGCCGACCTTGCGGCCGCGCGGGTGCACCGTGAAGATGCGCGGCCGCGCGCGGCCGAGAGCGAGGTTCTCCAGGAGGCGGAGCGTCCAGTAGGAGTCGGGCGCGCCGCCGACGACGGCGACGGAGCGGAACGAAAACAGCGCGTCGAGCGCGGAGCCGGCCGGAGCGACCGGCGCCGCGCGCTTCGTCCGGGGCATCGATTGTCCGTCCCAGCGCCGACTTGCCACTCCGGCGCGGGCGCCAGTATACTCGTTTCCACCTTGGGCGTGCGTTTCTTCATCTCGCAGGAAGTGCTCGACGGCCTGGTCGAAAAGGAACAGGCCACCGTGCAGGACGACGTGCTGTCGATTCCCGAGCGGGGGCTGCGGGCCAAGGTGGAGCCGGCCGTCTTCTTCCTGCGCGAGGTGGAGGGGAAGCCCGACCCCAACGACCTGGTGGGCAAGGTGAAGACGCTGGAAGCGATCGCCGAGCGCGGGGCGGACCACTTCCGCGCCTCGGTGATCCTGGGCGACATCGCCTACGACGTCGTCGAAGGGCACTTGGGCGCGGCCGAGGACGGGTGGACGTGGCCGGGCGGGGAGGGGGCGGCGGCAGCGTCCCCGCCCGCGGACAGTCCGGGGCATCTTGAGGAACCGAACCGCGGGCTGCTCGGCGGCACAGCCGCCGAGTCCCTGCCCGGCGGGGTACCCGCCGAGTCCCTTCAGGGCCGGGGCCAGCCCGCAGCTGCTGCCGTGCCGGAGGAGCCCGCGGCTGCTGCCGGGCCGGAGCCCGCGGCTCCGTCCGAGCCTGTGCCGGCGTCGCCGTCCGTCGGCGCGCCCGCCGCCGCCTTCGACATCGTGATGCCGGAAGAACCGCCCGGCGGATCGATGGATCTGCGGACCTCGGTCGTGCCGCCGCCCCCGGACGGCGACGCGAACGGGATCGTCGTCGATGTCGTCGGGGGCGACGACAGCGTCCTTCCCGCGCCGGCGCCGTCCACGGGAGCCAACGAGGTGATCCGGCGCTCGTCGCTGGATCCCGAGCGCCGTGCGCTGCTGAAATCCAAGCCCGGGTTCCACCAGGCGTCGGCCGTTCCGCCGGACGTCCCGGACGAACGCCCGGCCGGCGCGAGACCCCCCCAGCGCCCGTCGCGCCCCCCGCCCGGCCTGTCGCGCCTTCCCGCGCCGGCGCCCGGCGCCGGCGCGCGGACCTCGCGACCACCTCTCCCGCCGGGAGCGTCCCGCCGCATGCCGACACCGCCTCCGGCGGAAGCCACCGCCTCGCCGGGCAAGGCCGCCGACGAGCTGGAGAAGATCCTCCTCGAGACGATCCGGCCTACGAGACGGAAGCGGCCGTAGCCTCCACGGGGGAGATGATCGTCGTGCGCAGGATGCGGCAGACACCGCGCATCGACCGGATGAGCGCCACCGCGCGATGCGACACCATGCCGCCCAGCCCGACCAGGTACAGCCGCGACCCGTCGAAATCGAAACACTGCACCGTCACGTCGTCCCGCGCGCCCATCCGCGCCCCGAGCGGCTCGTCCGGATCCAGCGCCAGCGGCCCGCACGCCGCGATCTCCTCCGGCCGCCGGGTGCTCGGCGACGCCGCCAGAAGCAGACCCTGGCCGTCCGCCAGGACCAGACCGTCCATCCCCGACTGCACGGCCGAGTACGCGAGCTGGTACGACAGGGCCGTCCGGGTGTCTTCGCTTCGCAGGCACCGACGTTCTCGCGGGTCGTTCATGCTGGCCTCCTCGGGACGGACTGTATCCTACATTGGTCTACATCGCCAAAATCCCGGGGTGACTGGACCGGACATCACGCAAAGGACGCAAAGGGACGCAAAGGGCGCAAAGGGGGAAAGGGGGAAGGGGGTCAACGGAACGATGTCGGGCGACCGGATCGGTGCGGGTCATCGATCGTAGGCAGCGACCCGCGAACGGATGGGAACCGGGCTGCGCCGTTCGGGGCGCGGCAGGGAACCGGGGGATCGAGTCGGGACTTGGGGTCCCGGGAAGGAGCAGGAGCGATGGGCAGGGGAGCGACGAGTCGGGGCGTGGTGGCGGTGGTGGTGTCGGCGGTGGTGCTGGCTTTGGGGTCCGGCGGGGCGGCGGGGTGCAAGAAGAAGGTGGAAGAGCCGCCGCAGGTATCGTCGAAACTGCCGATCCAGCGGGTGGTGTTGTACCGGAACGGGGTGGGGTACTTCGAGCGTGCGGGGAAGGTGGTGGGGGACGAGATCAAGTTCAAGGTGCGGGAGACGCAGGTGGGCGACTTCCTGGCTTCGCTGGCGGTGGTGACGCTGGACGGCAAGCCGGTGGAGTTCGTGACGTTCCCGGTGAACAAGGAGAAGAAGGACAAGAAGGAGGAGACGCCGCCGCTGCCGCCGTATCCGTGCTGGCCGTACATGCCGCCGGGGGCGTGTCCGGGGCCGACGCCGCCGCCGGACGAGGCCGAGGCGAAGGAGGAGGAGCCGGAGGACCAGGTGGAGGTGGTGGTGAAGCTGAAGGGGGAGGAGGGGGCGGAGCACGACGTGATCATCGCGTACGTCGTGGAGTCCCCGATCTGGCGGCCGACGTACCGCATCGTGATGGACGAGGCGGGCAAGAAGGCGCTGCTCCAGGGTTGGGCGGTGGTGCAGAACCTCTCCGGCGAGGACTGGGAGGACGTGCGGCTCACGGTGACGGAGGGAGCGCCGCTGACCTTCCGTGCGGATCTGGGCAATCCGTTCATCCCGTTGCGGCCGATGGTGACGGATCGTGGCGAGGTGGTGCAGGCGGCGGTGTCGTCGTCGATTTCGGTCTCCGAGGAGACGCGGCGGGAGATGGAGCGGCAGCAGATGATGGCGTCGACGACGGAGCCGGTGATGCCGGTCGAGGAGGCGCCCGCGCCGGGCTACTATCCCGCCGACGAGTCGGTGATGGGGTACCTGGGGGGTGAGGGGTACGGGGCCGTGGCGCTGGGCACCGCGACGCAGCCGGACGCGGCGAGGCCGATGCGGCGGGCGGAGACGGGGGCCTCGGCGAACCGGGGCTCGGGCGGCCGCTACCCTTCGGGGGGCGGTGGTGGTCCGGCCAGCGGTGCGGCGTATCCGACGGTGCCGGCGGCGTCCACGCCGGCGGCTCCTCCGCCTCCTCCCCCTCCTCCGCAGGGGCTGACGGCGGGCGGGGCGCAGGCGAGCCTGGCGCTGCTGGCGCTGGGCAGCCAGGAGGGCGGCATCACGACGTACCAGGCGGTGGCGCCGGTGACGGTGCGGGACGAGGCGTCGACGCTGGTGGCGATCTTCAACCAGAGCGTCGAGGCGAGCGACACGCTGCTCTTCCGGCCGGACCCCGGCGTCCCGGTCTCGACGCAACACCCGTTCCGCGTGGTGCGCTTCACGAACCAGGCGGGCGTGACGCTGGAGCGCGGTCCGGTGGCGATCTTCGGCAAGGAGACGTTCCTGGGCCAGGGGCTCCTGGAGCCGCTGCCCACCGGCGCGACGACCTCGATCCCGTACGCGGTCGAGCGTTCGGTGGTGGTGAGCGTGGAGGCCGGCTCGGACATCGAGGAGGCGAGCCTGGTCAAGGTCGTGCACGGGACGATCACGGTGCGGCGCTATTCGGTGCGCAAGACGAAGTACGTGGTGCAGAACCTCTCGGAGCGTCCGGGGAAGCTCTACATCCAGCACAGCCGGTGGTCGGGCTGGGAGCTGCGCAACCTGCCGGAGGGCTCGGAGGAGGTCGATGCGCTGACGGTGATCGTGCCGCTGGAGCTCAAGGCGCAGGCGAAGGCGGAGATCGAGGTCCTGGAGCGTTCGCCGACGCTGCAGGAGGTGTTGATCCTGACCGACGTGGGGCGTGACGCCGTGCGGTTGTATCTCTCGGGGCCGGCCGTCGACGGCGTCGCGGGTCCGGCGCTCGCCAAGGCGCTGGAGCTGGCGGAGCAGATCGGGCGGATCGACGCCGACATCCAGCGTTTCTCGGAGGAGCGCGACCAGGTCACGCAGGCGATGTACGAGACGCAGAACAACCTGTATGCGATCGAGGGCATCACGCGGGCGGGGGAGCTGCGGACGCGGCTCACGACGCGGCTGTCGGACCTGGAGAAGCGTTACAACGAGCTGCAGATGAAGATCATCGATCTGACGGCCCAGCGCGGGGAGCTGGACGTGGAGATCAAGGAGGCTATCCGGGACATCGAGCTGGAGGTGCCGGAGCCGGCCGCGGCGCCGGCGGAGCCCGCGGCGCCGGCTGCGGCGCCCTCCGCGCCGCCGGCGCCTCCGGCGCCGGCCA
>JACQZW010000089.1 GCA_016213675.1 Acidobacteriota bacterium
CGCCGCGAGCTCCGCCAGCGCCGCGCGCAGCCGCGGGCGCCACGCGAGCGCGCCGAGGGCGGCGGCCGCGGCCTGGGCGGCGACGACGAGGCCGAGGTCGAAGACCCCGGCGAGCGCCGCGGCGAGCGCGACGAGGGAGGTGAACGCGCAGGAGAGCAGGAGCGCGAGGGCCCCGGCGAGCGCGGCGCCGGTGCGCGGCCGGTGCAGGCCAGCGCCGAGGACGAGGAGGGCGCCCGGCAGGGGGAGCGTGGCGAGGAAGAGC
This sequence comes from Acidobacteriota bacterium, assembly GCA_016213675.1. Classification (GTDB taxonomy): domain Bacteria; phylum Acidobacteriota; class Thermoanaerobaculia; order Thermoanaerobaculales; family Thermoanaerobaculaceae; genus JACQZW01. The sequence continues at coordinate 263 of JACQZW010000089.1, forward strand.
GCGAAGAGCGCGGGGGAGGTCGGCACGGCGGCGCTCGGGGCGTTGCCCGCGGCGGGGGGCCGCTAGCGGATCTCGACCGGCGGGCGGCCGGCCGCGCCCTCCCGCGCGCCTTCCCCGTCCCACTTGCGCCCGCCCTCGAGGTCGGCGCGTCGCAGCCGCAGCAGCACCTCCTCGAGCAGCCGCCGGTTGGTGGAGATCAGGTCGGCGACCAGCGCGAGCAGGAGGGTGAAGACCGCGATCATCGTCAGGATCGCCGCGAAGATCAGGGACTGCACCTTCCCCCCGCCGTGGCCCTGCGACCAGTACCAGAGGAAGCGCAGGCCGATGAGCGTCGCCGCCCCGAGGAAGAGCGCGCCGAGCCGCAGGAAGACCGGCAGCGGGCGGTACATCGTGAAGATGCGGAGGATCCCCATCCCGACGCGCGTGAGGTACTCGGGGATCGAGCGGAAGAGCCGCGAGGGGCGGTCGACCGCGCGCGCCGTGATCGGCACCGAGGCGATCGCCAGGTCCTTCGCGCTCGCCTGGAGGAGCGTCTCCATCGTGTAGGTGTAGTCGCTCACGATGTTCAGCCGCAGCGCCGCCCGGCGCGAGAAGGCGCGGAAACCGCTCGCCGCGTCCGAGACCTCGGTGCCCGAGACGCGGCGCACGACGGAGTTGCCGAGGCGCTGGAGCAGGCGCTTGAGCGGCGAGAAGTGGGCCACCTCGCCGGGGCGGCGGTCGCCGATCACCATGTCCGCGCGGTGCTCGAGGACGGGACGGACGAGGGCGGGGATCGCGTCGGCGGGGTACTGGCCGTCCCCGTCGGTGTTCACGACGACGTCGGCGCCCATCTCGAGCGCCGCCTCGAGCCCGGCCGAGAAGGCGGCGGCGAGGCCGCGGTTCTGCGGGAAGCGGACGACGCGGTCGGCGCCGTGCGCGAGCGCGACCTGCGCCGTGCCGTCGGTCGAGCCGTCGTCGATCACGAGCACGAGGACGCGGTCGACCCCGGGGACGGCGCGGGGGATCTCGCCGAGCACCGCCGGAAGCGATTCGGCCTCGTTGAGGCAGGGGATCTGCACCACCAGCGTCGTCATCGGGTCTCCCTGTCGGGGGTCGTCGCGCGGCTATCCTACCCCGCGCCGCCGGGGGGAGTAAAGGAGCGCGGCGCCGGTCACGGGGCGGGCGCGGCGAAGCGCTCCGCGTTCGGGTGCGCGGCGAGCCACGCCTCCCAGGTACTGGCGACGATCGGCACCGCGACCAGCCGCTGCCCGGCGAGGCTCCCCGCGACCGCGGCCCCCGTCGTCAGGTCCCAGCGCGTGATCGTCGTCAGGTCGTCGGCCACGGCGCCGACGGCGTCTCCCGAGAACTCGATCGGCTCGCCGAGCACCGTGCGGAACCAGCCCGCGCTCGTCCCGCTCCCGGGGTCGTGGAAGACGGCCACCTCCTGGGTGCCGACGACGTCGTTCACCACCCGCCGCGTCGCGAAGAGCGCGAGCGGATAGGCGCGGTGCGCCCCGCGAAAGGAGATGCCGATCACCGTCTCACCGGCGCCTGCGCCGGGCCCGGGGTCTGCGGCCGGCGCCGGCGCTGCGACCGCCGCGAGCAGGAGCGCCGCGAGGTGCGCGCGCTTCACCGCTTCGCCCCCGCGCCGGCGAGCCCGCCGAGGGCCGCGGCGATCGTGTCCTCGCCCACCTCGCCCCCCCAGGATGCGCGCACCGCGCCGTCCGCGCCGACGAGGAAGGTGCTCGGCGTCGCGCTCACGCCGAAGCGCCCGGCGACCTCCCCGCGGCCGCCCGGCGCCTCCCGGTCGAAGACGCCGGTCAGCCCCGCCCCCTCCGCCGCGAGGAAGCGCGTCGCGGCGGGGCGGAGCTTCGTCGAGTCGACGTTCACGGCGAGGACCTTGAGCCCCGCGACCGGCGGCCGGGCGGCGAGCCGCGTCAGGTGGCCGAACTCCTGGCGGCAGGGCTGGCAGAAGATCGACCAGAAGAAGACGACCGCCGGCGAGTCGCCGCGCCAGGCCGCGAAGGAGAAGGCGCCGCCGGCGGCGGCGAGCGCATCGAAGTCGCCGGGGACCGCCCCCGCCGCGAGGAGCGCCGCCCCCTTCTCCGGCGGGGCGAAGGAGGTCGTCCCCCCCACCGGCTGAAGGGTGACGACGGTCTCCTTGATCCGGTTGCACGCCTGCTTCACCCGGGACTCGATCTCCTTCTCGTCGGCCGGCCGGTAGCCGAGGTGCACCATGCGGATCCACCCGGCGGAGTCGATGAGGACGAGGACGGGGAGCGCCTCGACCGAGAAGAGCTTCGCGAGGGACTGGTCGCGGTCGTGGACGAGCGCGTACGGGAGCGCCATCCCGGTCTTCTCCATGAACTTCAGGATGCGCTCCTTCGGGAAGAAGTCGGTGTTCACTCCGACGACCTCGAGCCCAGCGGCGGCGTACCTCTCGTGCAGCTTCTTGAGGAAGGGGATCTCCTGCAGGCAGGACTGACAGAAGACCGACCAGAAGTCGATCAGGAGGACCTTGCCGCCGATGTAGTCCTGCGTCCGGACCAGCTTCCCGTCGAACGCCGTCCGGGCGAACGCCGGGGCGCGCGCGTTGACGTCGGTCGTGATGCTCGCCCCGCCCGGGAGCTCCCGGATCGTCCCCGCCGGCGCGGCGGCGGGCGCGGCGGGGAGCGGGGGCGCGGCCGGCTCCTCCTTCTTCCCGCAGCCGGCGAGCAGGAGGAGCAGCGCGAGGGCGGGGGTGCGCCTCACCGCCACCGCCGCTCCCGGCTCACCCGGTGGAGGAAGGCCTTCTCCCGATCGGTCAGCGCCCCGATCCCGCGCTCGTTCACCTTCGTGAGCAGGGCGTCCATCCGGCGGTCGTCGCGGGCGCGCGACGCCGCCCGGAGGCGCGCGCGCCACCCGTGCAGGGGGCCGCGGCCGAAGCGGGCGGGGGCGCGGCCGCCGCCGCGCGCGGCGGCGAACCAGAGGAGGCCGAAGAGCATCCCCCCGAGGTGGGCGAAGTGGGCGATCCGGTCGGTGCCGGCGATGCCGAAGAGCAGCTCGATCGCCCCGAAGACGATCGCGAAGTGCTTCGCCTTCATGCTCACCGGCAGGACGAAGAAGAGCAGCAGGGTGACGACGCGCTCGGCGAAGAGGACGCCGTAGGCGAGCAGGAGGCCGAAAACCGCACCCGAGGCGCCGACGACGAGGCTCGCCCGCCCGAGGGCGAGGTCGACGCCGGTCACCGTCAGCGCCGCGCCGGCGCCGGTGACGAGGTAGTAGGCGACGAACGCCCTCGTCCCGAGCCGCTCCTCGACCTCGCTCCCGAACATCCAGATCGCAAGCACGTTGAAGAGCAGGTGGAAGGGGCCGTCGTGGAGGAAGAGGTAGGTGACCCAGCGCCACGCCTCGAAGGGCCGGGCGGTGTCGAGGGCGAGCAGGTCGGGAATCCCCGTACGGGAGAGGAGGAGCTGGGCGAGGTACGCCCCGCCGCAGGCGACGATGATCGCGCGGACGGCCGGGGTCCAGGGGCGGCCGAAGCCGAAGACCGGCCGGGTCGTGCGCTCGTACATGACTGATTTCCCCTGTTTTCGCGGGATGATACCCGGTTGCCGGCCGGTGTTCAACGAATCGTGTCGCGGGAGGGGATGCACCCCGCCCCTGGGTTGATCCCCGCCGCCCGGGCGCCGGTCGCTGCACCGCAACACGTGCCTCTCGATTCCCGTGTTTCTGCTGCCCGTGGTGCTGGCAGGCCGCTGTCCGACAATGACGGCGGCGGGATCCGGTGTTGTGATACGGTAACTACCATAAATTTTCATCGGACCGAGAGAAGAGGAGAAAGATGATGGCCCTGGTGAGACACCTCATGGTAATCCCTGTCCTCTTCCTCGTGCTCGCCGGTTGCAACGGCAACTCCACTAGCGGCCCGACGGTGGACGAGCCCGGGAAGGATCCGCAGATCGAGGAGCCGCAGTACGACCGCCCGGCGACCCTCCAGGCGGAGGATGCACCCATCAAGAACGGGGGGCGGGAGATTCCACGGTCGAACGCCGAGGGTGCAGCCGTTTGGCACCTCGACAAGAACCAGGAGATCGGTTTTCCGTTCGCGAACCTTGCCGCTGCGAATTGGCAGATTACGGTGAGGTACTCGAATGACGATACAGGAACGCTCGATTTACTCCGGGTGTATGTGGACGGCGCTCAGGTTGGCTTCTATAAGACGAGATCTACCGGCACCGCGGGAAATGGCTGGAACGTCTTCACCGTGTCGCCCTCGGTCGCCCTGGGAATGATCGGAGGCGCGAAAACGATCACGCTGCGACTGACGGCGAGCGACGGCTACGGAATCGACATCGACAGTGTAACGTTCACCACGCTCCCGTAGTCCTTCAGCGCGGGGCCGGCCACCCACGGCCGGGACCGCCTTGCTTTTGCCTGCCCCCTCGGCAAGAATCGCCCCGTCACGCAACCACTACCACCCCAGCAGGGAGGCTCGACCATGGCAGCGAAGGCGCAGATCAGGAAGGTCGGCATGCTCTTCTCCGGCGGCCCCGCCCCGGCCGCGAACGCCGTCATCTCGGCGGCGGCGCTCTCGTTCCTCGACGCCGGCGCCGAGGTCATCGGCTTCCTCGACGGCTACACGAACCTCGAGAACTACGACCCCGCGAAGCTGCTCGTGGAGGGGAAGCACTACCTGCGGCTCACCCGCGACCTCGTCGCCGGGATCCGCAACGAGGGGGCGATCATCCTGCGCACCGCGCGGGCGAACCCCGGCAAGGCGGTCAAGTCGCTGGCCGACCTCGCCGACCCGGCGAAGAACGGCAAGCTCGTCGCCGCGCACCGCGCCCTTTCCGACCTCGGCTGCGACGCCCTGATCTCCCTCGGCGGCGACGACACGCTCAAGACGGCGAACTTCATGTACCTGCTCCCGCAGCACGTGCCGGGGCTGAAGAAGATCGCCGTCGTGCACCTGCCGAAGACGATCGACAACGACTACTTCGGCATCGACTGGACCTTCGGACACATCACCGCCGCGGACTTCGCAGCCCGCGAGGTGCGCCAGATCCGCGCCGACTCGCGCTCGATGAGCACCTGGTGGGTCCTCGAGGTCATGGGGCGCAAGGCCGGCTGGCTGACCTACGCCGCGGGGATCGGCGGCGAGGCCTGCCGGATGCTCTCCGTCGAGGACTTCCCCGAGGTCTTCGACCCCGCCGCCGCGGCGCAGGGGATCGTCGACCTCATCCTCGCGCGCGCCGCCGACGGACGGAAACACGGCGTGGTCTGCATCGCCGAGGGGCTCGCCGACCACGTGCCGGAGGCGCTGCGCCCGAAGGAGGTCGACGAGCACGGCAACCCGGTGCTCGCCGAGGTCGAGATCGGCCGCCTCTTCGCCGCCGAGATCGAGAAGGCGTACCTCGCCCGCACGGGGAAGAAGCTCAAGGTCCGCTCGAAGCAGATCGGCTACGAGACCCGCTGCGCCCCGCCGGTGGTATTCGACGTCCTCCTCGGCAGCCAGCTCGGCGTCGGCGCCTGGCGCGCGATGGTCGAGGAGGGGCTCTCGGGGGTCATGGTGAGCGTCGAGGGGCAGATGAAGCTCGTCTACCGCCCCTTCGCCACCCTCGTCGACGAGCGGACGATGAAGACGAAGATCCGCTTCATCGAGCCGGGGAGCGACTTCCACCGCCTCGGCCGGGCGCTCGAGTACCGGCCGGCGAAGTGAGCGCCGCGGCGCGGAAGGGGAGGGGCGACGATGTGCGGTGACCCGAAGCTGCTCGAAGGCCAGGTCGCGATCGTCACCGGCGCGAGCCGGGGGATCGGCGCGGCGACCGCGAAGCTGCTCGCCGCCCAGGGCGCGAAGGTCGCGGTCAACTACCGCGAGAGCCGCGAGCGCGCCGAGGCGGTGCTCGCGGAGATCCGCTACCACGGCGGCGAGGGGATCGTCGCCCAGGCCGACGTCACGGTGCGCGCGCAGGTCGAGGCGCTCGTGCGCGAGACGCAGGAGCGGCTCGGCCCGGTCGACATCCTCGTGAACAACGCGGCGATCCCCTTCCCCACGGTGCCCTTCGCCGAGTACCGCTGGGAGGACTTCGAGCGCAAGGTCGCCGGGGAGATGGCGGCCTGCTTCCACCCCTGCCAGGTGGTGCTCCCGGGGATGGTCGCCCGCGGCCGCGGCTGCATCGTCAACGTCTCGAGCGGCCTCTCGCGCACCCCCTCCCCCGGCTACTGCTCGCACGCCGCGGCCAAGTCCGCGCTCGACGCCTTCTCGAAGAGCCTCGCCGCCGAGCTCGGCCCCGCCGGCATCCGCGTGAACGTCGTCGCGCCCGGGCTCACCGACACCGACGCGACCGCCTTCGTGCCGGAGCCGGTGCGCGAGATGATCGCGCAGCACACGCCGCTGCGGCGCATCGGGCGCCCCGAGGACGCCGCGGGCGCGGTCCTCCTCTGCTGCGTCGACTGGTCGCGCTTCGTCACCGGCGCCTACCTCCCGGTGAGCGGCGGCGCCCACATGCCCTGACAGGGGGGGCGCGGCGCCCCGCGCTGAGGCGACGGGGATCACCGCCGCCGCGCCCGGGGCGGCGTAGCGTACGATCCGCCCTCTCCTCCGCCCCCGCGGTTCCCTGGTCCGGGGGCGGCTCTTTTCGCAGGGACTTCATGAGGGGGCTCCTTCCGTGGGAATTTCCATTGAGCTGCGATTCCGTGCTCCCGCCATGACTAGTGCGGGGGCACTCACCTTGAGCTGATGATCCCCTTCCCCTTCTTCCTGACCAGGAGCGCTCTCCCCGAACCTGCGCCTCAATTCTTCGATCGGCTCTTCTCTCAAGAACCCTGACATGACATCCTCGTCCGGGCAGAGGTTGCTCCAGGTGACCCCCTGGGGCAACAGCAGGCACATGTCGAGACTTTCGAAAAGGACAATCGCCCGGCTCCCGTGCTCGCTCCACCGCACCGACCAGGTTCGCTGCGGGACGTCGGTGAAGGTAAAAGCGAGCTGAGCGATCGCCTGGTCCCCCGACCTGAAGAGGACGATGAGCGGGTTGACGCCTCGACTGTTGGGCCCGATTCCCAGGGGAGTTTCGAGCAGCGATGTCCGGCGGATCTCGACCCTGGCGTGCCGGGAGGGCCCCTCATAGATCTCCCTCGGCGCATAGCCGATATAGCCCCCGGCAAGGAGCAAGGCGACGGCGACCGCATCGGGGGTCAGCCCCTGCCACGCCCCGCCCGCGCGACCGCGCGCCCATCGCACCGCCGCTCCGGCCGCCGAAACGGCGACGGCTGCGAGAAAGGCCAGGCTCAGCGCGACAAGAATTTGCAGCGTCAACGTCAGCGAGAAACGCAGTGGCGTGTCGAGCTGCAGGGAGATGATGATCCTCGTCCCCGCGTCCGCCATGGCAAATGAGATGGCCAGCAGGGTCGCGACATAACCAAGCGCCACGAGAAGATACGAGCCGCCTGATCCGTCAGTGAAGCGCGCGGTCCGCTTACGCGTTTTCATGACCGCCTCGTTCGGCCGCGACGATGGCCCGCTGGTCAGCGACCTTGAGGAGCGCCAGCATCCAGACCGTCTTCTCCCCTTCGACCACGCCCAGGATGGTGAACTCGCCATCGCCGCGGAAGGACCCTTCCGGGATGCCGAGCGCCTTGAGATGACTCTCGTGCATGGTCAAGTGCCGAAAGCCGCCATCCGGAAGCGGTTCCAGGAGCCGATCCAGTAGGCTGTCGGGAAGCACGTGCTGTTGCTCGCCAACTGCCCAGCAGACGAGGAGTTCCAGGATGTGCTCACCTTCCCCGGCCTCGGAAATCGGGAGATATCCGCCGCTCCCCTGATCACCTATTCCCTCCTCGCCGCCCTCCTCTTCCGGCGCGACGCCAAGCGGACACGCTCGTCTCGCGGCGCCTGGCAGCGGGTCAGCTGCTTTCAGGTTCCCGTCGGGGTCCAGCTGCGCAAGCTGGAGGCTCGCTCGATTCCCATACAGACGGCAGGGCCCCATGACGATTGCGCTGACCAAAATCCGTGTTGAACCGCGGGGCTGCCGCTTGCCCGGATGCCACCCGCTCGCCCGGTCGCGGTTGATCTCGTGCACGCCCATCACTCCCCTCCTCGCTGCGCCGCATCCCCCGACAAAGAGCGAGGTGCCGACTCCATCCTGCGCCAGAGCCGCGGACCGTAAGGGGAGAGGGGGAACTTCAAGCGGTCCTCCCTGAGGAGCGCCCTTCCCGAGCAGCCGTCGTCGGCGTGCGGAAGGAAGACCAGCACCCGCTGCCCGCTCGGAAGGTCCTTTTCGCCAGTGATGAACGGGATCGCTCCCAGCGGCCGGTTGCGCGCGACCCAATGGATTTTCACCGAATGCTCCTTTCTGCTCCGGGGGGACTCGACGCGCCCCCGCTCCCCGTGCGCTCCTCCCGCACCCCTGCGGGGGGCATCGCCTTCGATTGCAGGACGAGGGGACGGCCCGCAGGTTTCAACGCACGGTCGGGCGCCGCCATGGCTCGCATCGCATTGGCAGGGATTTGCTTCCCCGACGGTGCCTCTCGTCGGAACGAAGACCCTGGTGAAACCATTTGAGAAGCCAACTCGTCTTGCTGGATGAAAGGGCCGGCGCCGCGGCACGGTGATGCCAGGCGGAGTCGACCTGAGGTAGGCAATCCTCGGCCAGGGGATTCGGCGGAAGGAGAAGAGCGATGGGAAGCGTGCAGCAGGTTCATTTCAGCTTGTCGGCAAGACATCCAGGAAGCAGACTGCACCAAGAGGGAGGGAACATGATTTCAAGACTGTGGCATTCCATCTCAAGAGGAGTCTCCGGGACGACGGCCTTCAAGAAGCGGCTTCGCGTCGGCATCGGCATCCTGATCTTCGTCCCACTGCTGACGAGGGCGATCCCGGCCGTCGGGGAAACCTGTGCGACGTTCGGCTTCCCAACGACGCAGGACAACACCTCGTTGACCGTGCTGTCCAATGGTGGCTCGCCTGTGCTTCTGGTACCTTCCGGCGGCACGGCAAGCGACGGCCAGGTCAACGTGATCTCCCGGGAAAATGGAGTCTGGACGCAGGCCGTCCTGTCGCTCCCCCCGGACACCGCGGCGAATGACATCCGGGGTGTACCCGATTCAGCAGATCGCATTGTTCATAAAACCGCCTCGCCCCTCTCGCTGGTCTTCAGCCAGCTGACGCGATCGCAGAGCGACGGCAGCTGGCGGATCGTGGAGCAGGCGACGGCCTCTCCCCCCGACGGGACGACCGGCATCTACCTTTCCGCCGTAGCTCCGGATGAAAACGCGGCGCTGGTTTCCGCCTCACCGCAGGGCAAGGTCTATCTCGTCCGCTCCGGGCAGGCCCCGGTCGAGCTCGGCGTCGCGACGGAGATCCTGGAATCTGTCTGGACACCCCAAGGAATCCTGGTTCTGCGCCACATCGGCGGTGCTTATTCCCTGTCGCTCAACGATGCCGCCGCCGGCACTGAACTACAGCGCATCGAGATCACCCCCGATTTCGTTGCCCTGACGGCCGAAGGGGCTTGGGTCGCCGAATCCGGCGTCTTGAAGAGAATTGCGCCCCCCGCGCTGGCACCCGACGTCCGCGTGCCGATCGGCCCTGATCAGGTCAACAACGTCCTTGGGATTCCGACAGGCGGGTTCCTCGCCCAGACCACGGCGCCCGACGGTTCTCGTTTCCTCCTCCGTTACGACAAAGCCGGAAACGAGCTCTTCCGCCATCCGAGCGCCGTGCAGCGCATCGTCACCGTGAGCCCCGACGGCAACTTTGCCGCCTCGGCCTACGAGCTGGTCGACCTGGGGAGCGGAGCCACCATCACGCGGAACATCTTCGACAGTAATCAGCCGTCGGTGGGAACGGCAGCGATCGAGACGCCCGACGGACGGACCTACCTGACGCGGGCCAACTACTACAGCGACAGCCTGGTCATGACCGAGCTCCACCGAGACTGCCTCGTCTGGGATCAGCCGATAGCCTCACTGATATCGTACCAGCCGACGGTGATGGAGTTCGCGCCGGGACAGCGCTCGGCCGAGATCGATCTCGCCATGCCGTTCAACGATCAGCTCGACCTCCTTACCCCGGCTGCGGCCGGCGCCCCACCGGCCTTCAGCACGTCCACCAATGCCATCGCCTTCCCGCCCGGGGGCGGGAGCGGCATCGTGACCGTCGCTTATCAGGCCGGCGCAGCCGGCCCTCCCCACCTCGGCTTCCTGCACGCCGAGAGCCCGGTGGGACCCGGCCGCGGCGGGTTCTACAACGTGGCGGTCCTCTTCGGCGGCGTGGAGGGGGCTCCCGGCCTGACGGCCGAACAGAAGGGTGAGCTGGGGCGGTACGCTCAGGCGCAGACCGGCTACTTCCTCGATGCACAGTCGAACAATGTCATCCTCAGCTGGCCCTGCAGCTGGAGCTCGCCGACCCTGCCTCGCGACCAGGGTGGGTACGCCATCACCCACGAGATCGGCCTGAAGTTCATCTCTTTGATTTCAGCGGCGGAGCTGGGCTTGGTCGACCCCACGGTGGCCTGGACTCTGGTCGAACGGGGCCTCGCCAATCTCCTGGCCTTGCAGCGGATGCCCGGCCAATTCCCGGACGGCGTCTATTGGCGCAGCTACATTATCCGCAATCCCGATGGCTCCGATCGCACCTTGGAGCAGGTGACGTCGGCGATGGCCCCATCGAGTGACGACAACGGTCTCCTGGCGATGAGCTTGATGCTGACGGAGTCGATCGCCCGGGATGCAGACCGTTTGATCGCCGCCGCCCTCTGCAGGCGGATCCTAGCCGGCATGGACCTGCGTCGGTTCCTGACGGCCGACTCCAGTCAGATCGCCCATTTCCGCTCTCCGGGCGGGGAATACTCGGCAGCCACTTGGGACCGAACGGGAGACGAAGGCCCGGTGATCGCCGCCGCCGCGCTCGCCCTCGGGCAGATCACCCGGGAGGAATTCGTCGCGGTCGTCGGCAGGATGTTCGCACCCGCGGGTCACTGGCGCGGCCGGATCTTTATTCCTCAGGCTGACGCCATGGGCGCCATGTTCGTCCGCGGCGTACGGCCGCAGGCCGGCGTCCCCGTCACCTCCGGAGAGTTCCCCGGCGTCACCTATGGCATCGGCACGAGAGCTCTCCTGAGCGCTCATCTCGATGACATGCGGGAGCGGGGGGACGAGATGACCTTCAGCCACGCCATGACCCAGTCGGTCAGCGGCATCTCCCAAGCCACCGGCAAGGGCGCCGGCAACGAATACGGCAACATCCTGGCTGAGGAACGGCAGGCCATGACGGCGCCCCACGCGGCATTCATCCCCCTTTCCAGACCGGGCTATCTCGACCGGGAGGGAATCGACGCCCTCTTTGCCATGCTCCGTGCGTTCGCTCCCCTCTATTTCCACGACGAGCCCGGACGGCGCGGGTGGGAGGCAGCCGTTCCATTCAGGCCGGAGCCGTATACCGGCACCGATCAGGGACATGCCTTCGAAGCCCTCAACAGCGCCTATGTCATTCTCTCGGTTTTCGACGCCTTGGCCTCTTCTCCGCTGAGTGCCCGCCAGCCGGCGCGTGACCTCCTCGGTCATGCCTTTGCCTGGGTTGACTCGGGAATTCCTTTCCCAGCCGATTTCCCCCGGGGCTTCTTGCCCGATCTGACCGCCCCCGACCCGCCTAGGGCCGTCGCTGACGCGGCGAATACGGAGGAGGACCTGCCGGTGAGCATCGCCGTGCTCGACAACGATCTCGTCGGGGGCTGCGGTGGGCTGTCCGTCAGCGCGGTGACCCAGGGAGTTGCCGGCCGGACGGCCGTTGCCGGACTCGACGTGACCTATACCCCAAACCGCGACCGGACGGGCTTCGACACCTTCACGTACACGATCACCGATGCCTGCGGGGGCACCGACACCACCGCGGTCACGGTCACCATCGCGCCCCGCTTCGATCTCTCCGGAAAAGTTCACGACGGCGGCAATCGCCCGCTGGCCAAAGTGATTCTCACCTTGACAGGGGGAGACGAGCCGCGAAGGATCAAGACCGACAAGCTGGGGAGGTACCGCTTTGCCGACCTTCGGCCGGGGATCTACACGCTCAAACCCGCGAAGAGCGGTTGGATGTTCAAACCTGGAAAGCGCATAGTCACCGTCATGGACGCCGACCGCACAGGGCGGAGCTTCACCGGCACCCGGAAATAGGCACCCGGCACAGGCTAGCGGGTGACGATCAGCACGATCGCGCCCCCCTGATCGCGGAAGGGGGCGGTCCGGCGCCCGAGCCTGCCGAGGGTCTCGAGCTCGGCCAGGAAGGCTTTCTCGTCGGCGGCTACGACGGTCAGGCGCGTGCCTTCGTCGATCTCACGCGCCGCGATCAGCCGGCTTTCGTGGGAGACCAGCCAGTGCTTCAGGGAATTCACGGCCGCAGGGACGTCCTGCACCTCGAGGCGAAGCGGGGCGAAGTCGGTTTTGATCGATTCGCCCCGCTCCCCCTGGGAGGCGGGCTGCCAGAGCTCCTTGAAGGCGGGGGAAAAGAACGCGAGCAGAGCGATCGCCGTCGCGGCCGCGAGAGCGAACCCGCCGAGCGGCTGGCGGAAGAAGTCCCACCAGCGGGGGCGCGGGACTGCCTTCGCCGCTTCCTCGACAGGTTTCGGAGCGGGCAGCGGGGGCGGGTAGGCGCGCATCTCCTGGTGGAGCCGTTCGAGAAATGCCGGAGAGAGCTGCGGCGGCGCCATGGCCCGGAGACTGCGCCTGACGGCGTCGATCTCCTCGAGGTCTTTCCGGCACTGCGCGCAGCCGGCGACGTGCTCGCGCCAGCGATCCATCTCCTGCGCGGACAGGCTGCCGTCGAGATAGTCCTCGCAGCTCTCTTCCAGGTGTTCCCGGGTCACCTTGTCAGCTCCGCTCTTCCTGCTCCATTGCGAACAGCCTCTTCTTCCCGCGGAATTTCCAGTTCTTAATGTCCTGAACCGTGCAGGCCTCTCGAGGAGTTGTCCCGCCCGTTTCGAGCAACGACGGCAGAATATCCGCCGCCATCTGCTGGCTGTTCTTCTTGTTGTTCGTGAGGACTATGGCCCAGAAATAGCGCTCATTCTCCTTCTTCAGCCTCTGAAGACGCCTCTGGGCCTGGGCTTCGGCCTGGGTTTCGGCCTGGTTCTCCTCGGCTTCAGTCTGCCTCTTGGCAATCTTCTCTTCCATGGTTATTGGGTCCGGGACATTGGTAACAGGATCCACCCCGTCCTCGCCGGGTTGGAGGCGGGTCCCCCATCGCTTGATCTCCGTCTGGACTTCACGGACTTTATCTATGCACAAGTTCCTGACGATCACCGCCAGATACGCTTGGGGATTATTGATTGAATTGATGTGCCGCCACCCCCTCTCCGTCGCAATTATGAGGACATCCTCCATTTCTGTCTCCACATCCATCACGCTGGGGCGGAAAAAAGCGCGGCAGATAGCCGAATAAAATCCATGGTGTTTCTTGAAGAGCGCGAAATACGCCTCGGCATCACCAAGGCGGCACTTTGCGAACAATTCCCGGTCTTCCCGTTCGCTGGCCTCATCAGCCGCTTTTCTGGTGGCCTCGTCGTAGGCCAGCCGACAGGATGCGATACCCACCAGACAGAGAAGCGCCCGGAAAGCTTCACCGAGCGAGCCGCCGGGGTCGATCAAGCCAGCCATGCATTCCCCTTGATCCTGGTGACGGTACGGTGTCGCGAGGATACCTTTCGCAGCACGAGAGTCAAGAAGGACGCGGTCTCCCCGCGCTGCGGCCGGTCGACCCGGAATTGCGGGGCCGCTGGCGCCCCTACCAGCGGTACGCGGCCGCGGCCCCGATCTCCCAGCCGTCCGCGACGGCGCTCCCCAGGGCCGCTGTCCCGTAATCGAGGTTGATGGCGCAATACGCTGCCGAGAGGGAGAGGTCGATGCCGGACAGGGAAATCGAGCCGACAGCCAGCGGAGAGAAACCCCAGCCGCTTGCGTCGGCGGCCAGGGCCTTCTCGTCCGCCCCGCCGCGATGCCACCCCTTCTCGAAGCTCGTCGCCCAGTGGCTGACCTGGAGCCCCGCGCCGAGGGAGTAGGTGACCGGCCCGGATGGCCAGGAGCGGAGGAGGCTCACGCCCACTTCGTGCGCGGGCTTGAAGCCGCTGACCTCGGTGTAGATGAAGCTGCCGGAGGTCGGGGGCCTGTTGTCGTTTTCATTCTGTTTTTCGGCGCGGCCGGAGGCCGATGCCGGGATCTTCAGGGTGTACTGCACTCCCCAGCTCCAGTCGGGGGAGATCTCCCACTCCCTCTTCACAGAGAGATCGAGGAAGATGACCGACACCGAGGCAAGATCGGTAGTCCCGGCCGACCCGCTCATGAACGGCTGGTCCAAGGTATGCGTCTCGTGATCCTTCAAGTCACGGGGGAGATGGGGATTGAACCGCAGGTAAGAGAGTCCGACGCCGGTCGAAAGCAGCCGCCTTTTTTCAGGCGAAGGCTTTTGGTTGTCCCCGTCGGCCGGCGGGGGCGCGCAATCGGCGCAGACCCGGAAGACGAAGTCACCCTTGTCGAGCCTGAAGTCGCGGATGGTCCCGGACTGGGGATGTTGTAACTGCCTTGTGTATTCCGGTACCACTCTTGTGAGGTACTCGCCGAGTTCCCTGCCGGTGACGTAGCCGTCCCTGTTCCCGTCAGCCGCGCCGCTGATCGCGTTGTTGAAGAGCTCGCGGAATTCGCTGCGGTCGGGGACTTTTTCGTCCGCGCTCCCGGAGCTGATGAATTGCCTGACGGGCAAGGCGGTCGTGGGGCCGATCCCCCGGGCGGGGAGGTCGCGATAGAGGGTGAAGATCTGCCCGGAAAAGCAGCTATCGAAGACGAATAAACTATGGTTTGCGTTGATGTTTTTCGCGTACTCCTCGAACCGATCCAAGGACAATGCCTTGGTCAGGAACAACTCGTTTTCGGGGCGGGGAGCGTCAACCGGTATGAGGTACCCCATTTCCCTGCCGTAGCTTTTGAACTCGGTGTAGCCATGCCCTGCAAACCAGAAAAGAAGCCGGCTCTCCGGCTGGCGGCCGTGGCGGGCGATGAAACCGCTGAACGCCGCGGCGAGTGCTA
Source organism: Acidobacteriota bacterium (assembly GCA_016213675.1). GTDB lineage: Bacteria > Acidobacteriota > Thermoanaerobaculia > Thermoanaerobaculales > Thermoanaerobaculaceae > JACQZW01. The sequence goes on from JACQZW010000089.1 coordinate 15,296, forward strand.
CAGCCGATGGATCGAGGACGGTCTCGACGGCGAAGCCCTGGCATGCGAGCATTGCCGCCACCTCCTTGACGTCCTCCTTGACCCCGGGGAGCCTCGGCCATATGGCATAGTCGCTGGCGCCGATCACGAGCGCGTGACTTTCACCATACTGGGGGAGATAGCTGGCAGGAGGGGCGGTGCCCACGGGCGCCGGGAACTGGACCGGCTCGCTGCTTCTTTCGGCGGCAGGCGCCGCGGTTGGCCCCGGTTTCGGCTGGAGATCGTTCGTTTTCCGGATCGGGGCGAACACGGTTTGGCTCGCGAGCGCTTTGTCGGAATCGGGATTGGTTGCGAGCTCAGGAACCTGGGACAGGTTCCGGCGGGCCAACATCCCTCGGATGCCGCTGACGAGACCCGAGTAGCTCTGATCCCTCCGCTCCTCCAGGCTCGAAACGAGCATGAAAGTGAAAGCTCCGTGGAATTGGCCTTGAAACCCCTGCTCCGAAGCTTTCTGCTTCTCTCCGCTCGCTGACAGGAAGATGACCCCCTCGGGCAGATCCGACTGCGACGGCCCGCGGTCCGCAGATGCAGGCGAGTAATCGGTGATGGGAAGGTACCGCCACCCGACGGCCTGAGCAGGCCCGAGATTGCCGTCCCCTCCCCCCCGGAATGCGCGATAGAGATCGCCCGAATGGCAGGCGTCGACGACCATCACGATCTGCTTCCGGGTGCTCCCCAGTATCTCCCCAAGTTCATCATCCAGAATGAGATTAGCGCCGCCCTTGGGCACGATGTCGTAGGGAGCCAGCACCTCGTCCTTGCCGTCTGCTTCGTCGCCGCTCCTGTCGTCCACCTGCGAACCGTGCCCCGCGTAATAGAACACCAGGAGGTCGTCCGGTCCGCCCGGCGCGCGAAGCTCCTCCCCGAGCGCCCTCAGAATCCCTTCACGGGTCGCCTGGGCATCCGTCAGGGTCGTAATGTGGTCGAAATGGTAGACCTCCTCGAGCAGGTTCTTCATCAGGGCGACATCGTTGAGCGGGCCGCGAAGGTCGGCCACTTCGTCACGGGAGTAATTCGCGATCCCGACCAGCAGCGCCCTGCTTTTCGCCTCGGCCGTCCCGGCGGTGCCCGGAGACCACGACAGCAGGAGGAACGCCCCCAGCACAGTGATGATCCGTCTCGGCATCACCCACCCCCTCGATCTGCCTCAGCCCAGGGACGCGCCCCATCCGGCCGGATGGCCTCCGTTTGCCGGGTGATCCCCGGATTCCCCGTGCTTGACGCGCCCGTCGCATCCTACCACCCGATGACCGCGGCCCGGTAGCGCGCCGCGGGAGGCTCACCGGATCGCCGGCGCCAGCTGAAACCACCCGTGCCGCCCCCCGTCTTGAGGGGAGAGGGCGGACGTCGCGGAGCGGCGTGCTCGGGCGGAATGCAACTTGCGGGGGAGGGATCGGGAGATGAAGAACAAGTCGACCACCACGATCGGCGGCAAACAGGTGCAGTTGGCGGCCCCCTACGTCGCGGAGGCGTCGCGGCTCGTCGGCCGGAACCACGAGTTGAGATCGATCGTCAGCGCCTGGCTGGCCGATCCTCCCATGCATCCGGTCCTGCTTAGCGCGCCGGGGCTGGGGAAGAATCGGGTCGCCTACGAGCTGTCCCGCCTCACCGGAAAAGCGCTTTTCATACTCCAGGGCCACGAGGACATGCGCGCCGACGACCTCGCCTGCACCACGCGGATCAGCGACGACAGCGGGCGGCGGATCGACTACCTTCTCACGCCCCTCGCGACGGCCATGATTCAGGGTCAGATCTGTCTCATCGACGAGATCGGCAAGCTGCGCGCCGACGCATTCGCGCTCTGCGCCAGCCTTCTCGACGAACGCCGGTACCTCGACAGCAGCATGTTGGGCGAGCGCATCACGGCGGCGCCGGGATTCCGCCTGCTCGCCGCCACGAACACGATGGACACGGAGCGAATCCCCGAGTACGTCCGGTCGCGATTGAAACCCGTGGTCGCCTTTGGGGCGTGCCCGCGGGAGGAGATCGAGATGATCGTCGATGCCCGGTACCCGGCGCTCCGCGGCGCTGCGCCGCTGCTCGGGGTCTTCTGGGAGGCGTGGGAGGAGACGACCGGCGGCGGGACGTTCCCTACTCCCCGAGACGCGGTCCACATCTTTGCGTTGGCCTTGGGCGTTGCCCACAACGGAAGCGTACCGCGGCGGACGGCCGACGGATTCCTCGACGTTTCGACACCCTGCGACACCGTCCAGGTCAGGCCCGATCACGTTCGCGAGGCGCTGCGGATGGTCATGAGCAGCGAGAAGGAGGCGTGAGCATGGACGCATTGCACGTGCAGGTGCCCGGGGGGACGGTGGTGGCGGTGCCCTCCGTCCACAACAGCCTCCCGCACGCCGAGCGGGTGAACGCCCTGGCCCGCGGCGGCACCTTCGGTGCCGTGGCCGTCGAGCTGCCGCCGCCCCTGGTCCCTGAAGTTGTCCGCTGGCTGCGGGACCTGGGCATCCACGAGGGCTCACCGCTGCCGTGCATGCTGGGTCTGCTTTCCAAGCCCGGCACCGGTGTGCGCGCGCTGCCCGGCGGCGCGGGAAACATCAAGGAAAAACCGGCGTCAAGTTGCAGCGCCTTGTATCTCTCGCCGACGGACTCTATCGTCGAGGCGATCCGCAGCGCCGTCGAGCTGGGACTCCCCGTCTTCGGGGTCGATGCCGCGCACGCCGGCTGGCGGAAGCCTGATGCAAAAAGCCTGATGCTGCCCGACCCCCACCTGTGGGCGACCATGGAGGGATATGCGGGTACCTATGCCGCCGCGGCCGCCGGGCAGCGCGACCCGGTCGTCGACGCGCCGCGGGAGGCGGCAATGGTGGCCGGCCTTCTCAATTGCGTCCACCAGCACGGGGACACGCTTTTTGTGTGCGGGCTTGCGCACTGGCTGCCGGTCCTGGAGGGGCTTGGGGCTGGGGCTGGCCGTGAGCGCAGCGAGATCCGGAACGCGCCGATCAGCACCTCGCGCGTCATCGTCCATCCGGCGGAAGCGGCGGGATACCTGGACTCTTTCCCCCTGGTCGCCGCAGAATGGGCCTCCGTGCGGGTGCCTGCGGGCCGAGGCGGGGCGGCGGTTTCGGTCGATGTCCGCGCCCTCTTCTTGCGGCTCCTGCGCAAGTTCTACAGCGAGTATTTCACAAAGGTCGACTCCGGTCTTGACGCGCGTTCCCAAGATCTATCCGCATTGCCGGGCTTCGAGGCCCTGATCGCCGCCGAGTGCACGCTGCGCCAGCGGCGAGCGCCCGACCTGGCCCTGGTGTCTTCGGCCGTGGCCGGACAGGTGGTAAGCCGCCCGATGGCGCGGGCACTGACCGAGGAGCTCATGCGGCTGGATTGGGCCAGCCCGAAGAGCAGGCACCCGGCAGTTCGGGGTCTGCCGGTCATGGAACCCTGTGACGGGGCGGAAAGTGGCTACTACCGCCTGGTGGGTAAGAACGGCAGGGAGATCGGCCCGCGGTTCCACATCGGCCGCCACGGCAGGGAGGGGGTCCCGGGGCTGAACTGGGACTGGGAGGACGCCCCGCGGAAATCAGAGCTACGATCAGCCGGCTATTACAGCAACTGGCTGCCGATCGACGTCGTCTGCATGGCGTTGGCGCTCAAGTCTGCGGACGTGGCGCTGGCAGCAAAGCCGAAGCGGCGTTCAGAGCCCTTCTCGGGAAGCATGCGTGACGGACTCGACATCAGGGCCACGATCCGCAGTCACAGCCGGGGCGAGGACCGGATCTACATCCGGGATCGAGCCGGATCGGCGACCAGCAAGTCCCCGAAGCCTGCCGAGCGCAGTGTCGACGAGGGCATCCTGCCATACGTGTGGATCTTCACCGCCAGCGACCCGCCGGGTGCGGAGTGGAGCGTGTTCAGCGATGCGATCGAAAATCTCCGCCCCTGGTTCCAATACTCGATCACTGCGGGGACGCTGCTGAAGGCGGGCAGCTCCGCGGTCATGGGCCTGAGTTATGAGGAGAAGTCGATCGACCGGCGCCTGAGCCGTCACGGGCATTGCTGCACAAGAGGCCGGGTTTTTGGCTCCGTGCAGTTCTATCCGAACATGTTTACCGTGAGGCAGGCCGCCCGGTGGGTCGAGTCCCGGGGGCGCTGCCCGGCCTGCTCGCCGTGGATCGATGGGGTGAAGCGCCATTATCGCGACTGCCACGACATCGCGCTGGAGAACGAGCCGTGGGACGTGACCCTGCTCCTCATGGGACTGCCCTTTGCGAGAAGGAGCATGAACGTGATCGTCCCCGATCACTATCAGGTGCCGGCGCGGGTGCGGCGCGAAGCCGCGGCTCGGGGGGTCGAGCTGCGCGTGCTCCCGCACTCGGCATTCCCCCGCGAATGGCTCCAAACGGCATCGACCCACGTCATGCTGGAGACGCTCGCCCGGGACCCCGTGACGGACGCCCCGATCTATCCCGAACACGCCGAGGCGGTGCTCGGCGAGCCGAAGACCGCCAATCGCCATCTCGTCCCGGAGTGGTGGCTGAATTACGGGGAGGAGTGAAGGAGCCGGCATGAAGCCGGCGTCCCTGGGTTGTTCTCACGGCAGCCGCGGGTTGAACTGGGGAACCGTTGGGGCCTGTCGTAGCAGGTAATCGGGCAGCTCCCCGTACCTGCTGTTGCTGGGAATAGTGAATTGCAGGCTCAGTCGCCCTTTGGCTGCATCGCCGAAGAGGAGCCAGCTGAGCCTGACCAGTTCCACCCCGCGTGCCTGGGCATACGATCGGATCGAGCGACCCACCTCGAAACGATCGTCCGCAACCAGGATCACCCTCGCGCCTGCGTATTTCACCGCCGCGCCCACGAGAAGATCGACGGGGCTGTCGAACCGCATCGTGAGCTCTTCGTCATCCCAGGGGACAATGCGGGCCTTTTCGTTTTCGGGAAGCGTCCTGAGCAGGTTGGTGATGGCCTCCTTCGAGTATTCTCCCGTTCTCCCCCGCAGCAGGTTGAGTCCCACGGCAACACGCTCCGACGTGACGTTGCCAGGATGGGTCCGCTTCTCCGAAAGGAGATAGCAGCTCGAAATCACCTGCTCCATGCGGGCGTGGACTCGATCGATGACCATCGAGGCGTCGGCCTGGAACACCCACACCACAGGGCACTGCAGACGGTTTTCGGCAGCGCGGCCGGTGCGTCCCGAGCGGCCTGCGACGATGGTTCGTCGGTGCAGGCAGTGCCTCACATAGTAGGTGCTGGTCGATTCGCCCCGTGCCCAGGCCCGGTGAGTCCGCCGGACATCGAGGCCCCGGCCAAGATCCCCCGTCCAACGCCTCGGTTCGACCTGCAGACGCGGACGATGCGTTCTCGAACGATCCTCGGCCCATTGCCAGGCTGCATTGATCATCGCTCTCTGCAGGTGGTCCTCGTCGGGGACCATCCTCCTCCAGTGCATCCCCGCCGCCTCGGTCCGCTGTCGCCGGTTGAGTGGCGCTACTCGAACTGGCAACGTCCTCTCCTCTCCTTCGCCTCGCCCAACACTCCCTTCGAGGGCGATGGCCACTCCTCCCGCGAGAAGATATCCAGCACCATCGTGAAGCACCACGCGCGCCTTCGGATGGGACCGCCCAACCGACCACGGGAAGCGGAGCCCCTCCCGCTTCAACCGCTCGGCAAAGCGCTCGTGAACGCACGCGCGGGCGGCATGACACAGGTCAGCATCGAGCGAGGACGTCCATCGTCCGGCCAGGCTCAGGCGGGCGTGGGAGAACTTTTTGAACGCAAGCCAGCATCGTGCGCTGACGTCCTCGCCATGCCGTCTTCCCTGCGCAAGGGCACGCCTTGCCAGGCGTTCGACCGCCTGCGGTATGTCGAAAGCCGTGCGGAGCTCCTTGCCACGGTCATGCCTCACGTAGCTCGCCACGACTACCGGGATATCCATCCACCCGAAGAGCCAGGCCTCGGCGGCATCGAGTCCGAAAACTCGGAAGCTCACCGGGATATCGTTCGACCGCCGTGCAATTTCGGTCTCGAGATCCGCCTCGGACTCGATGAGTGCCCTGATGTTGGGCCAATGAGCGGCGCCGCACACGAAGAGGGTCTTCCTTCTCGAGCGAATCAAGCGCACAAGCCGGGCCGCCATGTACCGTTCGCGCTCGGCGTCCTCGGGCAGTCTGGCCGACTCGACCCGGTCCCCCAACGCATCGAGCCACGCCTGGAGCCCCCGCTGCATCACGATCCAGGTATCCGGCAATGCGGCCGTCCCGGGCCTCTGCTCGCCGCTCGAGTGGGGGAGGTCAACGTGCTCGATCGTCAGTTCGTGATCCCCTCCTTCCCGCCGCCTGCCCGCCTGATACTGGGCTTCATAGATCGAATCCCCCGGGACCATGGGCATTGCCATGGTCCTGACGGTCAGGAATCCCCGCTTCTTTCCCTCTTCATCACCTGCAGGCAGCTCCCTTTGCCCCAGCAGGAAAGCGGCATCGAGGCTCACCGCGATGCCGGGTGCCGGGTACAGCTTCCTGGCCGCCGCGGCGAACTCGAGCGCATCAAGGTTGCTCGGCTGCTCCACCGCGATGGCATCGAACCGTTCCCTGCCGAGTGCGGCTCTCACGATGTCGGCGAACTCGCACTTGTGGTGTTGAGAAGGCACCACGGCCAGGTAGTCGTTGAACCTGATCGGCTTCGGGACCATTGCCTGCATCGTCTACTCCCGGCGAAGCACGTGCTCGGCAGCCTTGGCCACGAGCACTTCGGCGTCGCGTCTGCTCTTCACCCCGCTTCCGGTGCGCGCCATTCCCGTCGCGAACTGCACGATCTTCAGCGCTTCCCGTGAGGCGATCGGCGCCTTGGCGCCGGCGATGAAGGCGCGAAAACCTTCGAGGATCGGCATCGTGTCGGAGCCGGTGAAGTGCGCCTGGATGACCGCCTCCAGTGCCTTCGGCGAGAGGTGATCCATCCGAAACGTGGGCGTGAGCCTCTGGGCAAGAAAATCCGGCAAAGGCGGGTCTGAAGGGTTGACGCTGGCTGCAACGCGGAACGAGGGGTGTGCCACCAGCGAAAAACCGGCCAATGAAGAAGCAATGCTGCGCCGATGGTCCAGCGCGGCAACCAGACAGCTCATCGATTTTTCGCTCAATTTCGACACTTCATCCAGGTAGGCCAGCCCTCCGTGCAGCATCGCCCCGACCAGCCCGGACCCGACATAGCGTCCCTGCGGGTCCTCGGTAAGTCTCGGGGTGCAAATCAGGTCCCCCGGCTCCATCTCATGAGTGCATACCATTTCGTAGAGACCGCCGGGAAAATCGTCGGCAAGATGATGAACAAGGGAGGTTTTCCCGCACCCCGGGGGCCCTTCCAGGCGAATGGGGCATCCGGCGGCAAAAGCCGCCCTGCAATCCGCAACCAAGGGCTTGTGCTCGACGAACGGCACCAGCTTCTGGTGTCTTTCCGGTCCCGGGACGAGAATAGAAATCGTCCCGACCACCTCAGAGGTATATTCCTTCACTTCCGCCTGCAGCACGCTTCCCATGTCCTTCTCCTTTTCACCAATTCCCTTGGCCGAGGGTCGCCTGTTCCGGTTCGACTCCGTCCGGGTACACCGCACCGCATCGCCGCCTTCTTCAGTCGAATGACGGGTTGTGCCGGCAATGGTTTCACCGTGATGGGAATGCCGATGCGGCACGCCGGGGAAACACCCCCCTGCCGATTCGCAGGGGGCATTGGCCGTGATACCCTACTCTCCGCATGAGGAAGATCAGCGGCTACCCCAGCTGCATGGCCTGCGGGAAGGCGAACCCGCGCGGCTTCCAGCTCGACCTCTTCGCCGACGGCGGGAAGGTCACGACGACTTTCCGCCTCCCGGCCTGGGCGAACGGCTTCCCGGGCGCGGCGCACGGCGGCGCCCTCTGCACCCTCCTCGACGAGGTCATGGCGTGGGCGGCGATCGACGCGACCTGCCGCTACCACGTCACCGGCGAGATGAACGTGCGCTTCCTCGCCCCGGCCGTCCCCGGCGAGGAGGTGACCGCCGTCGGGGAGATCGCCGAGGACCGGCGCCGCTTCCTCCTCTGCCGCGGCGAGGTCCGCGGCCCCGGCGGGGCGCTCCTCGCAAAGGCCGAGGGGAAGTTCTTCCCCGTGAGCGCGGAGCAGCAGACCGCGATGGAGGAGCGCTGGCGGCACGACGCCGCGGCGCTCGGCCACCCGGGGGAAGGCCCCCCCGCGTGACCGCCCCGCCCGTCCGCTGCGCCTGGGCGGGGAGCGACCCGCTCTACGTCGCCTACCACGACGACGAGTGGGGCGTCCCCGCGGCGGACGAGCGGCACCTCTTCGAGATGCTCGTCCTCGAGGGGGCGCAGGCGGGGCTCTCCTGGCTGACGATCCTCCGGAAGCGCGAGGGGTACCGGCGCGCCTTCGCCGGCTTCGACCCGGAGCGTGTCGCTCGATTCACCCCGCAGCGCATCGCTCGGCTCCTCGCCGACCCCGGGATCGTCCGCAACCGGATGAAGGTCGAGTCCGCGGTGCGCAACGCGAAGGCGGTCCTCGCCCTGCGCGATTCGCACGGGGGCCTCGCCCCCTTCCTCTGGAGGTTCGTCGACGGGAGACCGCGGCAGAACCGCTTCGCTGCGCTCGGGGAGATCCCGGCCAGCACGCCGGAATCGCAGGCGATGAGCCGGGCGCTGCGCAGGCTCGGCTTCGGCTTCGTCGGCCCGACGACCTGCTACGCCTTCATGCAGGCGATCGGGATGGTGAACGACCACACGGCGGGCTGCTTCCGCCGTCGCGAGGTCGCCGCCCTCGCAAAAGATTTCAAGATCGGACGCCCGTGAGCGTTCTCGGCGCCTCGGGGCAGGATCCGCGAGGCAACCTGGTTTTCACGAATGCCCGGTTCCCGTCGGATTGCCGCGTCGCTTCGCTCCTCGCAATGACGCCCCATCAAGCATTTCGACGGCCTGCTAGAGCGCCAGGGTCACCTTCGTGATGCCCGCCCCGCCCTGCTCGAGCGGCGCGAAGGCGAACGCGGTGACGCGGCGGTCGGCGCCGAGCGCCTCGCGCACCGCCTCCTGGAGCCGCCCCGTCCCCTTGCCGTGGAGGATCTCGACCTCGGTGACTCCCGAGAGCGACGCGGCGTCGAGGAAGCGGTCGAGCTCCCCGAGCGCCTCCTCGGCGCGCTTGCCGCGCAGGTCGAGGCGCGTCGAGGCGATCTCGGGCACCTTGTAGGCGTAGCCCCCCTGCCCCGAGCGGCGCGCGACGGTCGCGCCGGGCCTCGGCTTCGGAACGCCGGCGGCGCCCGCCGCCGCGATCTCGGCGAGCGGCACCGAGACGCGCTTGTCGCCGACGATGACGACGGCGCCCCCCTCCCCCGCGGATTCGACCGTCCCCCAGGAGTGGAGGAGGTTCACGAAGACCTTCTCCCCGGGGGCGACCGACGCCGGGGGCGGAGGGGCCGCCTCGGCGGGGAGGGCGAGGCGGTCCGCGGCGACCCGCTCGAGGCGGCGCGCGGACTCCTTCGCCTTCGCGGCCGCGTCGCCGGTGCGGCTCTCCCGGAGCTGGCGCAGCGACTCCTTGACCTCGGCCTCCGCCTCGCGCAGCACGCCGCGCGCCTCGCGGCGCAGCTTCTCGCGCGCCTCCTCGAAGCGCCGCCGCGCCTCGGCGACCTCCTCCCCGGCCCGGCGCCGCTCCATCTCGAGCGCGGCCCGCGCCGCCGCCAGCTCCCGGCGCTCCTCCGCCGCCCTCCCCCGCTCGCGTTCGAGCTCCTCCATGAGGCGGTCGAGGCGCTCCTCGGCGACGCTGCGCTGCTCCCGCGCCCGCGCGAGCACGGCCGGGTCGAGGCCGTAGCGCTCGGCGATCGCGAAGGCCTGGCTGCGCCCGGGGATGCCGGCGAGGAGCCGGTAGGTCGGGCGCAGGGTGCGCTCGTCGAACTCCATCGCGGCGTTCATCGCCCCCGCGGTGGTCGAAGCGTAGACCTTGATCGCGCCGTGGTGCGTCGTCGCGAGCGTGAGGGCGCCGCGCCGCTGCACCTCCTCGAGGACGGCGACGCCGAGCGCCGCGCCCTCGGCGGGGTCGGTGCCGGCGCCGAGCTCGTCGAGGAGCACGAGGGCGCCGGGTCCCGCCGTGCCGAGAATGCCGACGATGTTGCGCACGTGCCCCGAGAAGGTCGAGAGGTTCTGCTGGAGCGACTGCTCGTCGCCGATGTCGGCGAGGACGTCGGCGAAACAGCTCAGGGCGGTCCCGGCCTCCGCCGGGAGGTGCAGCCCGCTCTGCGCCATGAGGACGAAGAGCCCCGCGGTCTTGAGCACGACCGTCTTGCCGCCGGTGTTCGGGCCGGTGACGACGATCGTGCGCGCCTCGCCGCCGGCGTCGAGGTCCACCGGGACGACCCGCTCGCCGAGGGTCTCGACGAGGAGCGGGTGGCGGGCGCCGGCGAGCGCGAGCCGCCCCTCTTCCTCGAGGATCCGCGGCTCGACCATCCCCCGGTCGTCCGCGTAGACGGCGCGCGCCCAGACCGCCTCGAGCGCGGCCATCGCCGCCGTCGCCGTGCGCAGCTCCTCCCCGCGGGCGCGCACGCGGGCGGCGAGGTCGCGGAGGATGTGCAGGGTCTCCTCGCGCTCGGCCACGACCTGCTCGCGCAGGGCGTTGTTCATCTCGACGACGGCCGCCGGCTCGACGAAGACCGTCTGGCCGCTCGCGGAGCGGTCGTGCACGATGCCGGGGACGGCGCCGCGGCCGCCGGACTTGACGGGGATGACGTAGCGGTCGGCGCGCAGGGTGACGATCGCCTCCTGGACCGCCGTGGCGGCGGCCCCCTCCCCCATGAGGCGCTCGAGCGCGCCGACGACCTCGCGGCGCGTGCGGGCGATGCCGCGGCGCAACCGGAGCAGCTCGTCGCTCGCGTCGTCGCGCACCTCCCCCTCGGGGGAGAGGCAGCGGCGCAGCTCGCGCTCGAGCGGCGCGAAGTCGGCGATCGCCTCGGCGTGGAAGGCGAGGTCGGGGCTCTCCGGGGCGGCGCGGACCGCCCGGCCGACGCGGTCGGCGGCGCCGGCGAAGTCGGCGACCTGGAGGAGGTGCTGCCCCTCGACCCACGCGTTCTCGGCGCGCAGCCGGTCGAGGTGCGCGGTGACGTCGCCGGTCCCGTGCCAGGGGAGCGACCCGGAGCGCACGCGCAGGGCCCGCATCTGCGCCGTCTCGCGCAGGCGGCGGTGGACCTCGCCGCGCGCGACCGACGGCACGGTCGCACCGACCCGGGCCCGCCCGAGCGCGCTCGGCGCCCGCGCGGCGACGAGCTCGAGGACGCGCTCGAACTCGAGGATCGTCAGGCTATGCTGGTCCATGCGACCCAGCCACGGTGTCCGAGTCCCATGAAATCCCCCGCACCCCCTTTGCCAAAGGGGGAACGCTGGCAATGCCTCTGCTGGGCGAAGGGGCGCGCAGGGGAGGCCTCCGGGATCCTCCCGCCGAGGGAGGAGCCGCGGAGTACCGAAGCGACAGGACCCCGCAGCCCGCACGGGAACTCCGGTTCCCGATCATCGGAATGCTCTCCGGGGCTCCTAGGAACGCTTGACCCGCTTGAACCCCGACGCCTCCAGGATCTCCAGCGGCCCGTGCTTCTCGACCGCGTCGAGCACGAGGTTGATGCCGAGGTTGTCGCTCGCGATGTGCCCGGCGATCACCGCGTTCACGTGGTGCTTCTCGGCCTCCTTGATGTGCTCCTCCGAGAGGTGCATGCAGACCACGGTGCCGACGTCGGTGCGCGCGAGCTTCTCGAAGACCTCCTTCGACCCCTCGGTCCCCCCCGTCATGTCGACGAGCACGCGGCCGGCGCGGTTCTTCTCGGCGCCGGCGACGACCCGCGGCGGCACGCCGAGGCCCGCGGAGTGGCGGTACTCGGGGATCTCGAGGAGCAGGTCGGCGACCTCGCCGACCGTGTCGGGCTTCTTCGCGTCGAAGATCGCCTGGAGGTGCGCGACGACGTTGTTGTCCCCCGGCGTGTGCACGCACATGAAGGGGAGGCCGAGCAGCCGGGCGGCGTCGACGGCGCGGGTGTGGTTCACCGGCAGGAGCCGCCGGGAGACCTCGGCGATGCGCCCGGCGAGGATCCCCTCGGCGGTCGCGATCGGCACCCCGAAGGCGTTGAGGATGTCGGCCTGCATCCCCATCACGTCGCCGAGCTTCGCGAGCGCCCGCCCCTCGGGGTGGTGAGTGAGCACGAGGTCGAGGCTGCGCTTCTCGCGCAGCCGGTCTGCGAGGAGGATCTCGCCGACCTCCATGTCGATGCCGACGATGACCGTCCGCACCTCGGTCTCGGGGTCGCCGTTGAGGATGCGGGTGTCGGCGTAGGGGTTCGTCAGCCGCTCGGCGTCGAAGAAGGGTTGGTCCTTCTCCTTGAGCTCGTCCTGCTCCTTCTTCGCGGCCGCCAGCTCCTTCTCGATGCGCGCGGCGCCGCGCGGGTCGGCGTCGCGCCCCGCTTGCACCGCGATGCGGTAGATGTCTGCGAGCTTCACGTCGTCCGCCTCCTGGTCGGGTTCATGGCCTGAAAACCCGGAGAGTTTACACCGGAAACTCCGTCAGGGGGTTCTCCGACAGCCCCTCGGGTCGATGCGCGCTGCGAGGAGATACGCGCTTCGGAAGCCGGCGCGCTCGGCGATCGCGCCCTACCTTGGCGTGTGCCGATCCCGGAGGCCTCCCCTCTGCGCCACCCCTGCGCTTCGGCCCTTGCTCCGGGTGCCGTGGCGGGGGCCGACGCCGGAACAGTCGGATCGCCACGTCGCTGCGCTCCTCGCGATGACGCCAGGTGAAGGGGGCACGGTCGTCATTGCGAGGAGGCCGGAGGCCGACGCGGCAATCCGAGGCGCCCGACCAAGCGAGAAGGGCCCCCGGTGCGGCACCCGGGCCCGGGGAGTGCTACGCGGGGAGCTTGGCGCGGACGAGCTTGTTGACCTCGGCGCCGTCGGCGCGGCCGGCGACCTTCGGGAGGACGATCTTCATGACCTTGCCGATCTCCTTCATCGAGGTCGCGCCGCTCTCGGCGATCGCCGCGACGACGAGCGCCTCGAGCTCCGCGGCGGGGAGCCCCGCCGGCAGCAGCGCCTCGAGGACCTTGATCTGCGCGTTCTCCTGCTCGACGAGGTCCGCCCGCCCCCCCTTCGCGAACATCTCCGCGGACTCGTGGCGGCGCTTGACGCCCGAGCGCAGGACGTTGACGATCTCGTTCTCCTCGAGGGGGCGGCGCTTGTCGATCTCGGCGTTCTTGATCTCGGACAGGGAGAGCCGGATGGCCGCGACGGCCACCCGGTCCCCGGACTTCATCGCGTCCTTGAGCCCGCTCTCGAGCTTCTGCTTGAGGCTCACCGGACGGCTCCTACCTTCTGCGCTTCTTGCGGGCCGCCAGCGCCTTCTTCTTCCGGCGGACGCTGGGCTTCTCGTAGTGCTCGCGGCGCCGGATCTCGGAGAGGACGCCGGACTTCTCGCACATCTTCTTGAAACGGCGGAGGGCGCTCTCGAACGACTCGTTTTCCCGAACCCTGATTCCCACCATTGTGCTCGCTATCCCCCCCTTCGCCGCAGTGTCAACTGCGAGGATGCTGATGTGAAAATTTTATTTTACCCGGCTTCTCCGGGAATGCAAGCGATTTCCCGACCTTGGGCGGTCACTCCACCGGCGGGTTCGACGGCAGCCGCTGGAAGAAGCAGCTCGTGCTCCCCGTGTGGCACGCCGGCCCGCACTGGTCGACGAGGACGAGCAGCGTGTCGGCGTCGCAGTCGGCGCGGACCTCGCGCACGCGCTGGAGGCACCCGGAGGTCGCGCCCTTCTTCCAGAGCTCCTTCCGCGAGCGGCTCCAGAAGTGGGTGAACCCGGTCGCGAGCGTCAGCCCCAGCGACTCCTCGTTCATCCACGCCACCATGAGCACCTCCCGCGAGGTCGCGTCCTGGACCACGGCGGTGACGAGCCCGTTGGCGTCGAACTTGATCGGGGGCGGCGCCCCGGGCGCGGCCGGCGTGAACGCGGACACCTACAGGCAGCCCTTGGTCGAGAGCGCGCCGCGGATGCGCGGGTCGGGCGTCGCCGCCTCGCCGAGCGCCCGCCCGAGGGCCTTGAAGAGGGCCTCGATCGCGTGGTGCTGGTTCGACCCGTACGCGAGGGCGAGGTGCACCGTCGCCTGCATCCCCGTCACGAGGGCGCGGAAGAACTGCTCGGCGAGGTCGGTGTCGAAATCCGCCGCCCCCGGGAGCCGCGGGACGTTGTAGACGAAGTACGGCCGGGTGCAGAGGTCGACGTTCGCGGTCGCGAGCGCCTCGTCCATGGGGACCGCGGCCTGGCCGTAGCGCCGGATCCCCTCGCGCGGGCCGAGCGCCTCGCGAAGCGCCTCGCCGAGGGTGATCCCGACGTCCTCGACCGTGTGGTGCAGGTCGATGTCGGTGTCACCCGACGCGTCGATCGCGAGGCCGATCCCCCCGTGCTTCGCCATGAGGGAGAGCATGTGGTCGAAGAAGGGGATCGTCGTGGCGACCCGGTAGGGACCGCCGTCGAGGTCGACGGCGAGGGCGACCTTCGTCTCGGTCGTCTCCCGCTTCCTGTTCGCCGTCCGCGCCATGGATTCCCCGCTCCCCTTCGGCTTTCCGGCCACGCTCGACCGTGAGGACGCAACTTTATCGCCAGCGCGGTCCTAAGTCAATATTATTCTTGACAATAGCCGCCTCCGCGGCTAGGATTTGCCCCTTGCGATGGCAGGGCTGAAGCCCGTATTGACGAGGAGACGCACCGATGTCCACCACCTACCAGCCGAAGAACAAGAAGCGGAAGCGGACCCACGGGTTCCTTCAGCGGATGAGCACCGTGGGCGGCCGCAAGGTGATCAACCGGCGGCGCCAGAAGGGCCGGAAGAAGCTCAGCGTCTAGCCCGGCATGGGCGAATTCGCCTTCCCCCGGGGCCTCCACCTGAAGCGCCCCGCGGAGTTCCGCGCGGTCTTCGACGGCGGGGGCAAGCGCCACTCGCGCGCCTTCATCTTCTTCCGCTCCGCGAACGGCCTGGCGGTGCCCCGCCTCGGCGTCTCCGTCAGCCGCAAGATCGGCGGCGCCGTCGTCCGCAACCGCGTCAAGCGCCTCATGCGCGAGGCCTTCCGCCTCAACTGGCGCGCCTGGCGGCTCGAGGGCGCGGACCTCGTGGTCGTCGCCAAGCGCGGCTCCGAGGCGCTCTCCTTCGACGAGGTCGCCCGGGAGTTCGGGCAGGCCATCCCCGCGCGGAGGCCCCGGTGAGCCTCGGCAGCCGCGCGGCGATCGCGGCGATCGACCGCTACCGGCGCCACCTCTCCCCGCTGCTCCCCCCGGCCTGCCGGTTCGAGCCCTCCTGCTCCTGCTACGCGCGCGAGGCCATCGAGAAGTACGGTGTCGGCAAGGGGTCGCTCCTCGCCCTCAAGCGCCTTTTGAAATGCCACCCCTTCCACCCCGGCGGGTACGACCCGGTTCGCTGACCCGCCGGTCGAGGTCGTCATGGACAAGAGAACGATTCTGGCCGTCGGGCTGATCATCCTCGTGCTCGGCGCCTGGCAGCTCGTGGTCATCCCGATGATCGCGCCACCGCCCCCGCCGCCCGCGGCGACCGCCACGGCCCCCCCTTCGGCGGCCGCCACCGCCGCGGGCGCGCCCGGCACGATCGCCGCCCCCCCGGCCCTGCCGTTCGCCGGGACCGTCGACCCCGCCGCGCCCCCGCCCCCGCCGGTC
>JACQZW010000088.1 GCA_016213675.1 Acidobacteriota bacterium
CATCGCTGCGGAGCGAGCGGGTCACCGGACGCGCGAGCCGCGATGGGGTGTCGACAGCGCGACGAGCGAAGCGAGGAGCGAATGGCGAGGGGCCCCATCGCGGATCGCGCCAGTCCGGTCGCTCGCGGAGCAGTCTCGATCCGGCCTCGCGGGGGCGAGGCCGGATCGAGGGGGCCGCGCACCCCAGGGGCCAGACGAGGGGACGGACCTCGGTCCGTGACTGGCGGCAAGCCGTGGGGTTGGCCCGCCAAGCGCCCCGGGATCGCTTCGTCGCTGCGCTCCTCGCGATGACGGCGGATGCGACAGGATCGCCTCGTCGCTTTGCTCCTCGCGATGAACGGTGAGGCGCTAGGACTTCGCGTCCTTGAACAGTGCGAAGCTCGCACCCGTGGGATCGCCGAGGACGGCGAAGCGGCCGACCTCGGGGATGTCGGCCGGCTTGACGAACGGCATCGCGCCGAGCGAGAGCGCCTTCGCGAACGACGCGTCGACGTCGGCGACCAGGAAGTACGGCATCCAGAGCGGTGGCGCCGCGGCGTCGGGTGGCATCTGCATCATGCCGGCGACGTCCTTACCGTCGCGCTTGAACAGGTGATAGGCGCCGGCCGGCCCCATGTCCATCGTGCCGTGGCCCCAGCCGAACACCGACCGGTAGAAGGCGACGGCGGCGGCCGGGTCGGTGGTGAGCAGCTCGTTCCAGCAGACGGCGCCGATCGGCAGCCTACCTTCGGGCTCCGGCATCGCTTCCTTCGCGGAGACGAACGCCGAGATCACCGCGCCCTGCGGGTCGGCGAGCTCGGCGAAGTGGCCGACGGTCGGGATCGGCGTCGGCGGGACGCGCACCGTCCCACCGGCGGCCGCCGCCCGCGCCGCCGCGGTCTCGATGTCGTCGACGGTGACGTAGGCGATCCAGCGCGACGGTCCGCCTGCCGGGTCGGCGACGGCGACCATGCCGCCGATGTCGAGGTCCCCGGTGCGGATCATCGGGTAGGGCCCCATCTCGCCCATGTCGAAGTCGTTGTAGGTCCAGCCGAGGAGCGCGGCGTAGAACGACTTCGCGCCCTCGAGGTCGGTGGTCATCAGGTCGTACCAGACGAAACGGCCGGGTGTGCTCATCGTGTCCCCCCATTCTGCTGAATGGCGAGTCTACGTCGCAACTGGCCTGCCGGTTGCGACCGCCGTCACGGGCGCGACTGGCCGCGCCGCGGCACGCGAGCTAGAATCCGCGAACTGCGCCGTGGTCGGAGGGGAGACGTGGACCGCCGGCAGCGGTGTGGGCGGGAGAGCGACGCGATGAAGCTGCTGCGGGAGCCGGTCTCGGGGTTGACCCACCTGGTCTTCGCGGTGGTCGCGGTGATCGGCGCGACGGTGCTCATCACCCTCGCCGCGGTGTACCGGAAGTGGTGGCACCTCGGCGCCTTCATCGTCTACGGGCTGTCGCTCGTGCTGCTCTACCTGGCGAGCTCGCTGTACCACCTCCTCCCGGTCTCGGGGAAGGCCCGGCGGGTGCTGCGCCAGCTCGACCACGTGGCGATCTTCCTGCTCATCGCCGGAACCTATACGCCGCTGTGCCTGGTGCCGCTGCGCGGCCCGTGGGGGTGGTCGCTGTTCGCCGCGGTGTGGACCCTGGCGCTGGCGGGGATGTTCCAGGCGATCTTCGCGGTCGACGCACCGCGCTGGCTCGTCGCCTCGCTCTACCTCGGGCTCGGCTGGCTGGTCGTCGTGGCGATCTGGCCGCTCGTCACGCTGGTCTCGCCGGAGGGGGTGTTCTGGTTCTTCCTCGGCGGCGGCTTCTACACGATCGGTGCGGTGATCTACGCGCTCAAGCGGCCCGACCCGGTCCCCGAGGTGTTCGGCTTCCACGAGATCTTCCACATCTTCGTGATGCTCGGCTCGCTCGCGCACTTCCTCGGCATCGTGCGGGCGATCCTCCCGCATCCTTGAGGCGGGGGGCCCGCCGGCCCCGCGCCCACCCTCCCGCCGGCTACAGCCCCCCGAGCCCCCAGGCGCTGTGGCGAAGTGAATTCGCCTTCGCGCCTTGTCGCGCCCCCACCCGTCCGGCCGCCCCCCGCCCCGCCGCCGCGGCCTTGACCCCCCGAGCCCCCCAGGCGCTGCGGCGAAGTGACCGCGCGGAGGCGGTGGTGGGTGGCGTGAAGCGGGCTGCAGGCCATCGGCCGAAGGAGAGGGGCGTGGTCGGAGGCTGGGTGAAGCGGTCGCCCACTCGCGCGCGGTGCTCCCGCAATTCGCCTTCGCGCCCTGTCGCGCCCCCACCCGACCAAACTTGAAGGACGAGCGCTCGCGGTGAAGGTCGTTCCTTCAAGGCTGGTTGGGAGGGTGGGAGGGCAAGCCTGGGGTGGATGGGTGGCCGGGCACGCCCGGGTGGGTGGGAGGGGGCCAAGCCTGCGTCAGCTTGCGGCGGCGGCGGGCTCGGCCTGCTGGGCCGCGATCTTGGCGTGGACCTCCGTCATGTCCAACGCCTTGACCTGGGTGATCAGCTCCTCGAGCGCCTCGCCCGGCAGCGCCCCGGGCTGGGCGTAGAGCAGCACCTTCTCGCGGAACACCATGAGGGTCGGGATCGAGCGGATCTGGAACGTCGCCGCCAGCTCCTGCTGCGCCTCGGTGTCGCACGAGGCGAAGGCGAGCTCGGGATGGGCCTCGGCGGCCTTCTCGAACGTGGGTTTGAAGGCGCGGCACGGTCCGCACCACGAGGCCCAGAAGTCGATCAGCACCGTGTCGTTGTTCTCGATCGTCTCGTCGAAGTTGTTCGCGGTCAGTTCTTTGACGGCCATGTAACCTCCCGTTTCGGGGCAATGGAGTTCGATTACTCCATCACCATTCGGTAATGTATATCTCGACGAGGAGAAACGCAAGCCCGGAGCAAGGGAACAGGGGAAGGGGAACAGACCTGCCCGAAAAGACGTACGGGCAGCCCTTGCGGCCGCCCGTGATCGTATCCGCAGGTCCGGCAGTCGGCGGGGACGAGCCCCGCCCCTACTCGAAGAGCTTCTCGACCTTCTGGTACTGGGTGTGGACTTGCTCGACGGCGGCGCCGATCGCCGCCTCGTCGCTGCCCTCGAGGGCGACGCCGAGCGCGTCGGTGGCGGCGCACAGCGCGGTCAGCTCGGGCCGCACCGTCGCTTCGCGGGACGCGAAGCGCTTCGGCATCGGAGCGACGGCGAGCGGGCTGCAGGCGGTCGCCAGCTCGGCGGACGCCGTGCGCAGCTCGTCGAGCTTCCTGCCCGGCCACAGGTGGTGGAACACCCGGTAGAGCACCTGGTGGTAGGCGTCGAACTCCTTCATCGGCGGGCGGACGACGCGGACCAGCCCCTCGTAGCGCGCGTGGAGCTGCTCGGCGGCGTCGAGGACGGCCTGCTGATCGTCGGCGGCGAGCGCCTTCTCGTAGGCGACCGCGCTCTCCTTGAGCCCCGCGACGCCCTTCTGCCAGGCCGGCAGCTTGTCGCGCAGGATGCCGGGAAGCTCGACCTTCTCGATGCGGGCGACCCCCTCCTGGACCTGCGGGAGCAGCTCGCGCAGCATGGCCACGTCCTTCGCCGGCCAGGCGGTGTGCCAGAGCGGGTAGATCACCTCGTGGAAGTCGGCGAGGGCGGGAACCTCCGCCTTGACCTCGGCGGGGTTCTCGGCGGCGGCCGGGACCGCGAGGGCGACGAGCAGGACTGCGGCGAGAGCGAGCGGACGACGCATGGGATCCTCCGGTGGCCGGCGGCCCCGTTGCTGCACTCGGTGACCGGACGACCGCCGCGAACCTACCACGACCGGCAACTCGCGACAACCCGGGCGGTGCCGCGTCGTTCGCCGGATCTCCTTGCCCGGTGCGGGTTGTGAAGCCGGGCGCATGCGCTATCATCCGCGCGGTCCGGACGCTCCAGCGGCGTTCGCCACCGGGGGGCCCATGCACGACGTGATCTACCTCGACAACGCGGCGACCTCGTTCCCCAAGCCCGATCTGGTCCACGACCGGATGATGTCGTTCTACCGCACCTGCGGCGTCAACCCCGGCCGCTCGGGGTGCGACATGGCGCTCGAGGCCGAGCACATGGTCTCGGGGTGCCGGCGCAAGCTCAGCGAGTTCTTCAACGCCAGCCTGGTCGGGGCCGGGAAGAAGAAGGACCCGGACCGCCTCGTCTTCACGCTCAACGCGACCCACTCGCTGAACCTCATCCTGCGCGGCACCGTCGGCCCGGGCGACCACGTCGTCACCACCTGGCTCGAGCACAACTCGGTGATCCGCCCGGTCAACCACCTCGTCAAGCTCGGCGCCGAGGCGACGTTCGTCCGCCCCGACCGAGAGGGGTTCGTCGACCCCGAGGACATCCGCAAGGCGATCCGCCCCAACACCAAGCTCGTCATCGTCAACCACGGCTCGAACGTGATCGGCGCCGTCCAGGACATCACCGCGATCGGCCGCGTCTGCGCCGAGGCCGGCGTGCCGTTCGCGGTCGACACCGCCCAGACCGCCGGCGTGATCCCCATCGACATGGCCGCCAGCCACGTCTCGTTCCTCGCCTTCACCGGTCACAAGAGCCTGTTCGGGCCGACCGGCACCGGCGGCATCTGCGTCGCCGACGACGCGCTCATCGAGTCGACGATGTGGGGCGGGACCGGCGTCAAGTCGGCGTACCCCTACCACCTCGAGGAGTACCCCTACCGCCTCGAGGCGGGCACGCTGAACATCATCGGCATCGCCGGGCTGTCGGCGGGGCAGGACTGGATCGCCGAGCAGGGGCTCGACGCGATCCGCCGCCACGAGCTCGAGCTGTTGGCGATCCTCGACGACGGCTTCCGGCAGATCAAGGGCGTGACGGTGTACGGGCCGAAGGGGCTCGACCGGCGGGTCCCGACGGTGTCGATCAACGTCAACGGCTTCGACGCCTCCGACATCGGGACGATCGTCGACGTCGACTTCAACATCGTCACCCGCACCGGCCTGCAGTGCGCGCCCCTGGTCCACGACCACATCGGCACCTCGCCGAGCGGCACGGCGCGGTTCTCGATCGGGCCGTTCAACACCCGCGAGCACGTCGAGACCGCGGTCCGCGCGGTCGCCGACATCGCCTCCCGCCGCAACTGACCGCTGGATCGATCAGACCAGGAAGCGCGCCAGCTCGGCGGCGGCGCGCCGGGCGACGACGTCCGCGATGCCGGGGTCGGCGAAGCGGGCAAGCTCGGTCGCCACTCCGTCGACGACCCGCGCGGCGGGTCGGCCGGCCACCACCCGCTCCAGGAAGCGCAGCAGCGCTTCGGCGTAGGCCTCGCGGTCGCAGTGGGCCCGCGCCCAGGCGGCGCCGCGCGCGCCGAGGCGCTCGCGCCCCGCCGGGTCCGCGGCGAGGTCGAGCAGCGCGCGCCGCAGGCTGCGTTCCTCGTCGGCCGGGTCGACCTTGACCACCGCGTCGTCGGGCAGCTCGTCGTAGTGCGAGGTCCGCGTCACGATCACCGGCCGCCCGAAGTGGAGCTGCTCGAGCAGCGAGCCGCTGGCGGTCTCGGTCGCCGGGAAGCGCAGGTTGACGCCGATGTCGGCCGCCGCGACCCAACTGTGCAGCAGGTGGTCGTCGGCCTCTTCGACGAAGGTCACCGCGGCCTCGAGCCCGAGCTCCGCCACCTGCCGCCGGAGCGCCCGTCGGTACGCGCGGTCGGTGGCCCCGACCGCGGCGAGGTGGACGGACGAACGCAACTGCGGATCGCCCGCCACGGCGGCGAGCAGGACGTGAATTCGCTTCGTCGCGTTGATCCGCCCCTGGCTGACCACGAGCAGGCGGCCGTGGGCGACGCCGAGCGCCCGGCGGTCGAGCAGCGGCCGGCTCCCGTACTCGTGGGCGTACAGGTAGAAGGGGTGCTCGAGGCACACCGCGGGGAGGAGGTCGCCGTGGCGCTCGGCGACGAGACCGAGCATCTCGCGGGAGTGGACGAGCGCCCCGGTCGCGTGCCACAGGCACGGCTCGAACAGGCGCGGCGCGGCGGGATCGGCGAGGATCTCGGCGGCCCGGCCGGGGTCGCGGGCGAGCAGGCCGGCGAGCCGGGTGTTCCCGGCGTAGTGGCGGAGCAGCGCGGCGAAGCGGTCCACGCTCGCGCCGAGGTTCTCGCCCCACCGCCCGTCGAGCGCGTAGCCGATGAAGAAGCCGAGCATCCTCGCGTCGTGGAGGACGACGACGCCCGGGTGCCGGAGGTAGGCGGCGAAAATGGCGGCGTGGAACTCCACGTCGTTGCCGAGGTTGTAGACGATCGCGTCGTAGCCGGCGACGGGGAGCTCCCCGCCGGTCAGGGCCGCGACCGGCACCCCGTCGAGCACCAGCGGGTCGGCGACCGGTGGCGCGAACACCGTCACCTCGGCGCGCCGGCGTAGCGCATCGACGACGCTCACGGTGTAGCGGGAGACCCCGGAGCGCCGGGACAGCGGCGACAGCCAGGCGATCCTCACCCGACGAGCTCCGCGACCACCCGCGCCCACGACAGGTCGAGCGAGTCGACGAGGTCGCGCGCGTTGTGCCCCAGCCGCCGCGCCCCGTCGCGGTCGAGGCGACCGATCGCCTCGCCGAGGGCGCCCGGCGACGGCTCGGCGACGACGCCCGTCTCGCCGTCGCGGACGAACTCCAGCGGCCCGCCGGAGTCGGTACAGGTCAGCACCGGCTTGCCGGCGTAGAACGCCTCGAGCGTGACGTAACCGTAGTCCTCGTCGAACGGGGTGAACACCACCGCGCGGCAGCGCGCGTAGAGGTCGAGCACCTCCTCGCGGGAGATCGCTCCGAGCAGCGTGACGCGGTCGGCCACCCCGGCGGCCCCGACGAGGCGGGCCAGCCGGTCGGCGTCGGCGGGGCTCTCCGCGGCGCCGGCCACGACGAGGTGCAGCCCGGTCGGCGCGTGTCGCATCGCCTCGACGGCGAGATCCTGCCGCTTCAGCGGGGCGATCCGGCTGGGGAAGAACAGGAAGTCCTCGCCGTCGCCGGGGCAAAGCGACGCGTGGTCCGGCGGCGGATGGTAGAGCGGCGTCGAGTCGATCCCGTTGAAGCGGGAGAGCCTCGCCGAGACGTTCCGGGAGATCGAGTAGACGCGCCGGGCCTCGCCGAGGAACTCGCGGTCCGCCCTGACGATCGAGCTCCGCACCGCCTCGCCGCCGGGGGCCGCCGCGAGCGAGCCGTAGGGAGTGCCCCACAGGTCGTACGCCTCGCGGTGCTGGTGGAGGAGCCAGACGACCTTGTCCGGGTGGCGGACGCAGGTGGCCGGGAAGCGCAGGGCGATGACGCGGTCGACCGGGCCGGCGGCGGACTCCGAGAGGTCGACGAGGCGGGCCGCCAACACCGCGTTCAGGGCCTGGTCCGGGGGGAACCAGCGGAACGGCAGGGTGACGAGTGAGACCTCGTGGCCGGCCGCGCGCAGGGCGGCCACCAGCTCGCGGGCGAGCAACTCGGCGCCGCCAGTGACGAACGGCACTTGCGAATCGGCGACAACGATTCTCACGAGCGCCTCCCCCGGCGCTGCACGCACCGCCAGGCGTCGAGCGCCAACCGGGCGACGCGGCCGACCACCGGCAGCCGCTTGACGAACGCCCGGACGCGCAGCCGGCGCAGGTGGGCGAGGTAGTCGTCGGCGGCTCCCCCGGCGCCTCTGAGCAACCCGGGATCCGCCCGGTTGACGAGGTGGTCCAGGATGCGACGGTGGATCTCGGCCTCGCCCGGGCTCATCGGCCACTCCGCCGGGCGGTGCCGCCGGCCCGGCCGGCCGGGCGCGCCGGGGTGGGAGTCGTCATGGACGCGAGTGTATCGTCCCGGCCGGTCGCCCCGCACTCCTGTAACCTCGCTTTGCCACGGCATCTGCCTCGTTCTGCTTGAGTTCCCGGGGCCGCTCTGCTATCGTGCCGCACGGCCGGAAGGAAGCGCTTCCGGCCGTCGTGCTGTTTGCAGCGACGACGACGGGAGCCCCGATGAGCCTCACGACGAGAGACGACGTCCGCAACATCGCCATCATTGCCCACGTGGACCACGGCAAGACCACGCTGGTCGACGCCATGCTCTGGCAGTCCGGGGTGTTCCGCGACAACCAGTACGTCGTCGAGCGGGTCATGGACTCGATCGACCTCGAGCGCGAGAAGGGCATCACGATCATGGCCAAGAACCTGGCCGTGACCTACCGCGGCGTGCGCATCAACATCGTCGACACCCCCGGCCACGCCGACTTCGGCGGCGAGGTCGAGCGCACCCTGGCCATGGTCGACGCGGTGATGCTGCTCGTCGACGCCTCCGAGGGGCCGCTGCCGCAGACCCGCTTCGTGCTCCGCAAGGCGCTCGAGCTCGGCCTGCCGCCGATCGTCGTGATCAACAAGATCGACCGCCCCGACGCGCGGGTGCCGGAGGTGTTGAACGAGGTCTACGACCTCTTCATCGACCTCGACGCCGGGGACGAGCAGCTCGACTTCCCGGTCTTCTACTGCAACGCCCGCAAGGGGACCTGCCGGCGGACGGCCGACGGCGAGGACGAGACGCTGGCGCCGCTGTTCGAGGCGATCCTCGCGACGGTGCCGGCCCCCGTCCACGACCCCGAGGCGCCGCTCCAGCTCCTCGTCACCAACCTCGACTGGGACGACTACGTCGGCCGCCTGGCCGTCGGCCGGATCTTCAACGGCGAGGTCAGGAAGTCCCAGGACGTCTCGCTGTGCCGCCTCGACGGCTCGGTGACGGCGGGCAAGGTGGTCGCGCTCTACGGCCACGAGGGGCTGCGCCGCGTCGAGGTCGCGTCCGCCGGTCCCGGCGACATCGTCGCGGTGGCGGGGATCGCCGAGCTGACCATCGGCGAGACGATCTCCGAGCGCGAGCGGCCGACCGCGTTGCCACCGATCCACGTCGACGAGCCGACGATCAGCATGGTCATCGGCATCAACACCTCGCCGTTGTCGGGGCGCGAGGGGCAGCACGTCACCTCGCGCAAGCTCAAGGAGCGGCTCGACAAGGAGCTCCTCACCAACGTGTCGATCCGCGTCGAGCCGACCGACACGCCGGACGCCTTCAAGGTGTCGGGGCGCGGTGAGCTGCAGCTTGCCATCCTCATCGAGATGATGCGCCGCGAGGGGTACGAGATGTCGGTGGGGAAGCCCGAGGTCATCACCCGCGAGATCGACGGGATCCTGAACGAGCCGATCGAGACGCTGGTCGTCGACTGCCCCGAGGAGTTCATCGGCGCCGTCACCCAGAAGACCGGCGCCCGCCGCGGCAAGATGATGAAGATGGTCAACCACGGCTCGGGCCGGGTGCGCATGGAGTTCCGCATCCCGTCGCGCGGGCTGATCGGCTTCCGCACCGAGTTCCTCACCGACACCCGCGGCACCGGCATCGCCAACCACCTGTTCGAGGGGTGGGCGCCGTGGCAGGGCGACATCGCCCACCGCGCGACCGGGGCGATGGTCGCCGACCGCAACGGCCGGACCACCTCGTACGCCATCGAGCACCTGCAGCCGCGCGGCGAGCTGTTCGTCTCGCCGGGCGACGAGGTCTACGAGGGGATGGTCGTCGGGGAGAACGCCCGCGAGGCCGACATCGACGTCAACATCACCAAGGAGAAGAAGCTCACCAACATGCGCGCCTCGGTGGCCGACGAATCGGTCCACCTGGTGCCGCCGCGGTTAATGTCGCTCGAGCAGGCGCTCGAGTTCATCCGCGGCGACGAGCTCGTCGAGGTGACGCCAAAGGCCCACCGCCTGCGCAAGAAGATCCTCCCGGCAGTGAAAAGGAAGTAGCGGCCGGCCGCCGGCCGGCCGTTCGCCAAGCTCGGAGGCCACGCCGCGGCCGCCCGCCAGGCGACCGTTCTCCAAGCTTGGAGTCCCCGCCTCAGCCGCCCACCGGCCTTCCCACCAAGGCGGCACCTCGCCGGAGCGTGTGACCACACTCACAGGTCGTCCCGGCCTCGCGCGCCTAGGCTGGGGGCACAGGAGTCAAGCCATGGCACGCCCCCCGCTCGTTGCCCTCGTGGTCCTGGCCGGTACGTTCTCTCTCGCCGGGCCGGTCGCCGCCGACGTCGCCGTCTACGCCGACGCGCTCGGCGCCGGCTGGGCGAACTGGTCGTGGAGCGCGACGGTCAACCTCGCCAACGCGTCGCCGGTGCACGGCGGCAGCGCATCGATCGCGACCACGTACGCCGCCGGCTGGGCCGGGCTCTACCTGCACGTGGCGCCGGCGCTCGACGGGGCGCTGTTCCGTGCCGTGCGCTTCGCGATCCATGGCGGCGCCGCCGGCGGGCAGCACCTGCGCCTGATGGCGTACGACGCGGCCGGCGCCTCGTACGGCTCCTTCGAGCTGACGGCGCCGTCCGGGAGTTGGTCGGTGGTCGAGGTGCCGCTGTCGTCGCTCGACTCGCCGCCGACGGTCGGCGGCCTGGTCTGGCAGGACACCACCGGCGGCGCGCAGCCGACGTTCTTCGTCGACGACGTCACCCTGATCGCCTGGACCGTGCCGCCGACCCCGACCCCGCCGCCGACTCCGGGCGTCGGCCCCGCGATCGCGGTCAACGCGACCGCGGGCGCGCACCTGATCAGCGAGGACATTTACGGCATGAACTACGCCGACGAGGCGCTCGCCGCCGAGCTGCGCCTCGGGGTACGGCGGTGGGGCGGCAACTCGACGAGCCGTTACAACTGGACCAACGACACCACCAACACCGGCAGCGACTGGTACTTCGAGAACGTCCCGAACGAGGTCGGCGCCGCCGACCGCTTCGTCGAGCAGGACCGCCGCACCGGGGCGCGGACGATCATGACGGTGCCTCTGGTCGGCTGGGTCGCCAAGCAGCGCCCGGCCGGCCACCCGTACGACTGCGGCTTCAAGGTGTCGGTCTACGGCGCCCAGCAGTCCACCGACCCGTGGGATCCCGACTGCGGCAACGGGGTGCGGACGGACGGCGGCGAGATCACCGGCAACGACCCCGCCGACACCTCGATCGCCATCGACCCGTCGTTCGTCACGGGCTGGATCGCGCACCTCGTCGCCCGCTTCGGCGACGCGGTGCACGGCGGGGTGGCCTACGTCGACCTCGACAACGAGCCGATGCTGTGGCCCGACACCCACCGCGACGTCCACCCGCAGCCGACCTCGTACGACGAGATGCGCGACCGCACCTGGGCATACGCGGCGGCGGTGAAGGAGGCCGACCCGACGGTCAGGACGATGGGACCCGTGGTGTGGGGCTGGACGGCGTACTTCTGGTCGGCGCTCGACTGGGCTGGCGGGGGGAGCTGGTGGCTGAACCCGCCCGACCGCCTGGCCCACGGCAACGTGCCGTTCGTCGAATGGTACCTGCAGCAGATGCGGGCCTACGAGGTGGCGCACGGGCGGCGCATCCTCGACCTCGTCGACGTCCACTTCTACCCGCCCGGCGTCGCGCTCGCCGCCGCCGGCAACGCCGCGACCCAGGCGCTCCGCCTGCGCTCGACCCGCCTGTTGTGGGACCGCACCTACAGCGAGGAGAGCTGGATCGGGGAGCCGGTCTACCTGGTGCCGCGCATGCACGACTGGGTCGCCGCCGACTACCCGGGCACCGGCCTTGCCGTCACCGAGTACAACTGGGGCGCCCTCGACCACCTCAACGGCGCCCTCGCCCAGGCCGACGTGCTCGGCATCTTCGGCCGCGAGCGGCTCGACGTCGCGACGCTGTGGGGGCCGCCGGCGGCGAGTGATCCGGGCGCCTTCGCGTTCCGCATGTTCCGCAACGTCGACGGCGCCGGGCACGGCTTCGGCGAGCTCGGGGCGTTCGCGGCGAGCGCCGACGAGGGGCGGTTGTCGGCCTACGCCGCGCGTCGCGTCGCGGACGGCCGGCTCACCGTGATGGTCGTCAACAAGACGGCCGACGCCCTCACCTCGACGGTCACAGTGGAGAGCTTCGTCCCGTCGGGAAGCGCCGAGGTGTGGCGCTACAGCGCCGCCGACCTCGGCGCGATCGTCCGCGAGGCCGACGCGACGCTGGCCGCCGGCGCGCTGACGACGACGTTCCCGGCCTCGTCGATCACCCTGCTGGTGATCCCCGGCGGCGCCGGCCCGCTCCCGTCGCTCCCGGGCCGGCGGCCACGGCGCGCGCTCAGCCGGCGGTGACGATCCGCGCCGCGGCCCCGCCGCCGTCCGCTCACGAAACCCGACCGCGGCCGGGCACGGCGCGACGCTGGCACACAACGATGGTCATGTCGTCCTCCTGCGGCCGGACGTGCGAGAAGTCTCGAACGGCGGCGAGGACGCGCTGCGCGACCTCCTTCGACGGCCTCCCTCGATTGGCCCGGACGGCGTCGAGGAGGGCCTCGATTCCGAACTCGCGGTCGTCCGGTGAGGTCGTCTCGATCACGCCGTCGGTCAGCAGGACGAGGAGGTCGCCGGGGTCGAGGGCGACCGAGGACCCGTCGTCCCCCACCGGCTGTGCCGCCGTTGCGGGGTATCCCGGCGCACCTGGCCGCCTCGGGGGGTCGACGTCGTGGAACAGCCCGAACGGCCTGCGCGTGCTCGCGAGCCTCGCCTTGACGGCGCCACCGGCGTCCAGCACGAAACCGGACGGATGGCCCATGTTGGCCCATTCGAGCCGTCCCGACCCGACCTCCAGGAGCGCCAGGATCATGGTCACGAAGCGGCGATCCTCGAGGTCGTCGAGGAGCAGGGCGTTGAGCCTCGGCAGGGTCTCGTCGAGCCGGATCTGGGTGCTCGCGAACGAGCGCAGGTACGCGCGGGTCGAGGCCATGATCAGGGCGGCGCCGACGCCGTGTCCGCACACGTCGGCGACGACCAGGAGGAGCCGGCCGTCGGGCAAGGCGATGAAGTCGTAGTAGTCGCCGCAGGTCGCCAGCGCCGGGGCGACGAGGCCCGCGATGTCGTAGCCGTCGACCTCGGGGTCGCGCTGCGGGAAGAGCTTCTGCTGGACCGACGCCCCGACCCGCATCTCGGCCTCCTGCTCGGTGAGCCGGATGTGGTGCGTCATGTCGCGCAGGAGGGAGACGTAGTGACTCACCTGGCCGGTGCTGTCGTCCCTAATCGGCGTGATCGTCTGCTCGGCGTGGAAGAGCTCGCCGCTCTTCTTGCGGTTGACCACGGCCGCCTTGAAGCACTCGCCGCGGCGCACCGTCGCCCACAGCTCCTCGTAGGTGCCGGGGGCCTGCCTGCCGGACTTGAGCAAACGAGGGGTCTGCCCGATCGCCTCGGCCCGGCCGTAGCCGGTCGTCGCCTCGAAGGCCGGGTTGACGTACTGGATGATGCCGTCGCGATCGGTGATGAAGACGCAGTCGGTGGTCTGCTCGACAGCGCTGAAGAGGCGACGGGAGAGCTCGTCCGCGAGCTTGTGGGCGGTGATGTCGCGGAAGACCGTGACACCGCCGGACACCGTGTTGCCGCCGTTCCGGAGCGGGACCGCGGAGACGCTCAGCCAGGCGCCGTCAGGCACGTTCCGGTTGCGCACGAAGACCTCGACTTCGGTGACCTCCTCGCCGCGGATGGCGCGCGCGAGCGGCAGTTGGTCCGCGGGGAAGCTGGTCGTGGTGTCCGGCAGGAAGAGGCCGTACGCCGTCGACCATTCGTCCTGGGGGACGTTCCGCGGCGCCCCGCCGAGCAGCCGTTTGGCCGCCGCGTTGGCGACCAGGATCCGGCCGTCGCTCCCCGCGACCGACACCCCCGCGGGGATGCTGTGGATCACGGAGCGGACGAACGCGACCTCGCGGCGCTGGTCCCGGCCACGCCACCAACGCAGGGTCGCCAGTGCCAGGACGACGAGCACCGCGGCGCCGAGGAATGCCGCGCTCCCGAGTGCGAGCACGAGGGCGAACCGCCCGCTACCCATCGGACCGGACCCCGGAGCGTGCTCTGCCCCGCCGGGTCCCGGCACGCTCACCAACGGCACGCGCGGTGGACACGCCTCCACCGTCGATCAGGTGATCCGCTGAGCCGTCGGCCTTCATCTGTGGAGGTAACGCAGCCGGAGTGAGCAGAATTTCTCGAGGTTGCACGTTCCGGCGGCAATTCTCCGACCGTCAGACGGCCCGACGGCGGCCGTCGCCGCCGCTAGTCCAACTTCGGCGCCGTCGCGTCGAGGTTGCCGCTCCACAGGTAGGTGCGGGTCTCGCGGGCGACGACCCCCGACAGGAGGAGGAGCGAGACGAGGTTCGGCACCGCCATCAGCCCGTTGGCGATGTCGGCGAACGACCACACCGCCTGCAGCGTCACGACCGAGCCGGCCATCACCGCGGCGACCCAGAGGACGCGGTAGGGCAGCACGACGCGCGGCCCGAACAGGTACTCGGCGGCCTTCTCGCCGTAGTACGACCAGCCGAGGATCGTCGAGAAGACGAACGTCAGCAGGCCGACGGTGAGGACGATCGGGCCGAGCACGTGGAGGTCGGCGAACGCCGCCTTGGTGAGGGCGGCCCCGGCGAGCCCGGTCGTCCAGTGGCCCGAGTTGACCAGCACCAGGCCGGTCATCGCGCACACCACGACGGTGTCCCAGAACGTCCCGGTCGACGAGACGAGCGCCTGTCGGACCGGGTTCTTGCTCTGCGCCGCCGCCGCGACGATGGGCGCCGAGCCGAGCCCGGACTCGTTGGAGAACAACCCACGCGCCACCCCGTAGCGCATCGCCTGCATCACCCCGGCGCCCAGGAAGCCGCCGACCGCTGCCTGGCCGGAGAACGCCGAGGAGACGATCAGCGAGACGGTCTGCGGGATCGTCCGCCAGCTCACGGCCAGCAGCACCGCGCAGCCGAGGACGTAGAACACCGCCATGAACGGCACGAGCTTCTCGCACACGGTGGCGATCGACTTGATGCCGCCGAGGATGACGACGGCCGTGAACACCGTCAGGAGCGCCCCGGTCACCCACACCGAACCGTCGGCGTACGGGGCCAGGGCGGGGAAGCCGCTCAGCGTCTCCCTGACCATCTGCGCGATCGAGTTGGCCTGCACCGTGCAGCCGATGCCGAAGGCGGCGACGGCGGTGAGGGCGGCGAAGACCACCCCCAGCCACTTCATCCCCAAGGCCCGCTCGAGGACGTACATCGGCCCGCCGGCCATCTCGCCCTTCGGCGTGACGATGCGGTACTTCACGGAGAGCAGCGCCTCGGCGTACTTGGTGGCGATCCCGAAGACGCCGGTGAGCCACATCCAGAGGACCGCGCCGGGGCCGCCGGCGGCGACCGCGGTGGCCACCCCGACGATGTTGCCGGTGCCGATGGTCGCCGCCAGGGCCGTGGTCAGCGCGCCGAAATGCGAGACGTCGCCCTCGCCCTCGCGCGTGCGACTGAACGACAGCTTGATGGCGAGGGGCAGGACGCGCTGGATCAGGCGCAGCCGGAAGGTCAGGAAGACGTGGGTGCCGACCAGGAGGACGAGGAGCGGCACGCCCCAGATCAGGTCGCTGACTTGCCCGAGCAGCCTCTCCAACGTGTCCATGGCGCCTCCGCGTAACGGCGAAGCGTAGCAAACGGCAGGGGAGAGGGAAGAGGGGAGAGGGAAGAGCAACGGCATCGGGCGGCGGCAACGCCTCGGGCGCGAGGTCGGGAGCGTCGCGGCCGGCGGTGGGTTACTTGACACCGGTGATTTCGTGTCTTACTGTACTACTGCAGTAATACACGTGAGCGTGAGCCCCCTACCCTCTCCCCTTCTTCTCAGGGAGGCATGAATGAACGCACTGCTGCACGTGGATCCGACCGACGCGGCGCCGATCTGGCGACAGATCGAGGCGTCGGTGCGCCGGCTGGTCGCCGCCGGGGCGCTGGCCCCCGGCGCCCCGGTGCCGTCGGTGCGCGAGCTGGCCCGCGAGCTGCGTATCAACCCGGCCACCGTCGCCAAGGGGTACCAGCGGCTCGTCGACGCCGGGGTGCTCGCGGTCCGGCGCGGCGAGGGGACGTTCGTCGCCGCGTCGCCGCCGCCGATGGGCGCGGCCGCGCGGGACGGTGCCCTGCGCGACGGGGCGACGCGCCTGGCCGCGCTGGCGATCACCCTCGGTGCGAGTCGGGACGAGGCGGTCGGTGCCCTCGAGGCGGCGTGGGATGCCTTCGAGGCGGCGCGGAAGGAGGCAGGGCGATGAGTGGCACGACGATCCCCGCGAAGGTCGAGCGGCTCGAGGTCCGCTACGGCGGCATGCGCGCCGTCGCCGACGTGTCGTTCGAGGTCCGGCCCGGCGCGGTCCATGCGCTGCTCGGCCGCAACGGCGCCGGCAAGTCGTCGCTGATCCGCTGCCTGCTCGGCCAGCGCCGCCCGGACGGCGGGCGGGCGCTGCTGTTCGGCGAGGACGCGTGGACGAGCCGGACCAGGCTCATGCAGCGGGTCGGCGTGGTCCCCGAGGAGCCCGACGCGCCGCCGGAAAGCACGGTCTCCAGGCTGGTGAGCTTCTGCGCCCGGCTCTACCGCTCGTGGGACGGTCCCGGGGTCGAGGAGCGGCTGCGCCGCTTCGCGGTCCCCCGCGAGGTGCCGTTCGGCCGGCTTTCCAAGGGGCAGAAGGGGCAGGTCATGCTCGCCCTGGCGCTCGGCCACCGCCCCGAGCTGCTCGTCCTCGACGACCCCACCCTCGGGCTCGACGTCGTCGCCCGCAAGGTGCTCTACGAGGAGCTCGTCGGCGAGCTCGCCGACCGCGGGACGACGGTGTTCCTCACCACGCACGACCTCGCCGGCATCGAGGGGATCGCCGACCGGGTCGCCATCGTGCGCGACGGAGAGCTGGTCCTCGACGAGGAGCTGGAGGCGCTCAAGGGGCGGTTCCGCCGCCTGCGCTTCGCGGCCCGCGAGCAGGAGCCGCGGCTCGACGCCCTGGGTGCGGTCGCGGTCAGCCGGAGCGGCTGGGGCGTCGACGCGGTGGTGTCGCGGTGGGACGACGGGGCGGCCGGCCGCTGGTGCCAGGGCGGCGGGGCGGTGGCCGAGCCGGTCGTCGAGGCGATGTCGCTCGAGGAGATCTTCACCGCCATGGTCGGCGGCGAGACGGGAGGTGCGCAATGAGGGGCATGCTGGCGGTCGCGTCGCGGGAGCTTGTGGAGCGGCGCAACGCGTTCGTCGCCGCGGCGGTCGCGGCGGTGCTGCCGCTGCTCGCACCGATCCTCTCGGGGACGCACGGGGGGAACGCCACCGAGCTGCGCGCGGTCGCCGCCTTGACGGTGGCGGTCGCGCTCGCGGCGGCTCTCGCGATGGCCTACGGCGCGGCGACGATCTCCGGCGAGCTCGAGGAGCGGCGGCTCGGCTTCTTCTTCGCCCGGCCGTTGTCGGGACTGGCGATCTGGGGTGGGAAGTTCCTCGCCGGTGTCGTGATGGTCTGGGTCGCGCCGGCGATCGTGCTCCTCCCCACGTGGCTTGCATCCCCGTCCTCGGAGCAGTGGAACTCCATCGGGGACGCCTGGCTGCTGCTGGTGATCGCGCCGGCGGCGGTGTTCCTCCTCGCCCTCGCACAAGCGGCCGGAGTCGCGATCCGCGCCCGCTCGCCCTGGCTCGTGGTCGACGTCGTGATGCTCGTGGTGGTCACGCTCCTGGTCCGCTCGATGGCGCTGCGGCTGCTCGACGAGGGCGCCACGGAGGCCTGGACCTGGACGCTCGCCGGCCTGGTCATCGCGGTGCCGCTGGCAGTGATCGTTGCGGGGGCCGTCCAGGTCGTCCAGGGGCGCACCGACCTGTACCGCGGCCACCGCGTGTTGTCGCTGACCCTCTGGAGCTCGCTCCTCGCGGTGTCGCTCGTCGGCCAGTCGTTCTCGTGGTGGGTCGTCCACCCAACGATCGCCGACCTCCGCGGGGTCGAGTCGGTGCATCCGGCGCCGCAGGGAAGCTGGTTCGCCCTCGCGGGCCCGGCACGCGGCCGGGGAGGCTACGTCCCGGGCTTTCTCCTCGACGTCGACCATGGCCGGAGCGTCAAGCTCCAGGGCTCGTTCCGCTGGGAGCTGCCGGTGACGTTCTCGGCGGACGGCCGCCACGCCGCCTGGCTCGTCCGAAGCGAGGCGCGCGGCTCGGGCGTGCGCTTCGACCTGATGACGATCGACCTGCGGGACGAGCGGCCGCGGCCGCGTTCGACCCTGATCGGCTTCACGGCGAGTATCCGGACGCTGACACTGTCACCCGACGGGCGCCGCCTGGCGGCGGTCGAGAACGGCACGCTGTCGGTCTCCGACGCCTACTCCGGGGACCTGCTGGCCGCGGTGCGCCTGCCGGCCGATCGGGTCTCGACGAACCGGATGTGGTTCGCCGGCGACGGAACCCTGCGGTTCCCCCAGTTCGAGCCGAGCGCCGCCGACCGGAAAGTCGGCGCCGTCGTCATCACCGAGTTCGACGTTGCATCCGGTCGACTCCGCGACACCGGCCGGATCGCGCCGGCCGGCGAGTACGAGGCGCTGTTCCTCCGTCTCGATCCGCGAAGCAACCGGATCCTGCGCCGCGTGCAGCGACCGAGGGAGGGCGGACCGACCCTCCACGACGCGACGACCGGCGCGCTGCTGGCCGACCTCGTCGCACCCGAGGAAGGCTGGCGCGGCTTCCCGGCGTTCCTCGCCGACGGCGGTATCGCTGTCGCCGAGACTCGCGAGGGGCGTGCCCGCCTCCGGGTCTTCACGTCCGAAGGGGCGCCGCTGTGGTCGATCGACCTCGGCGCGGGGTACCGGGCCTTCCCGGCGGGCGAGCGCGCGCCCGGCCGTCTCCTGGTGGTCGTCAGGGAGAGCGAGGACCAGTTGACGTCCGGTTCGCGGTCGGTGCTGGTCGACCTCGACACGCGAAATGTCGAGCCGCTCCCGTCGCGCCTCATCCCGGCCGGGTGGATGCCCCTGGCGCACTGGTGGTGGGACGGAGAGGCTGCGCCCGGGAGCGTCGCGACCCGCACGTTCATCACCGCCGACCGTGGGCTGGTCGCCCTCGACCCGGTCACGGGTGCCTCGCGGGTCGTGGTCGCCGGGGGTCCTCCCGCGCAGGAGTGACCCCGCCCCGCGAACGAGACCTCCCGGCGGGCGGCTGCGTATGCTCGACTGAGCGCCGCACCGGGAGGTCGCCGTGATCACGTCAGTCGCCGCACTTGCCGTCTCGCTCGCCGCCGTCGGGGTCGCCGCCGAGGCGCCGCGCGGTGAGGTCGTCCCCCGCGTCCAATGCGTCAAGGACCCGTCGTTCAGCTACGCGCTCTACCTGCCGTCGACCTACCCGGCCGAGCGGCGCTGGCCGGTCGTGCTGTGCTTCGCGCCCGACGGCCGCGGCGAGCTGCCGGCGCAGCGCCTCAGGGACGGGGCGGAGCGCTTCGGCTTCATCGTCGTCGCCTCCAACGACTCGCGGAACGGCCCCTGGGCGCCGATCGAGCGGGCGCAAACGGCGCTCTGGAGGGAGGTTCGCGAGCGCTTCGCCGTCGACGAGACGCGCGTCTACGGGCTCGGGTTCTCCGGCGGCGCGCGGGCGGCCCTCAAGATGGCGCTCGAGCACCCCCGGCAGTTCGCCGGGGTGGTCTCGTGCGGGGCGCTGATGACCGGCGAGCGCCCCCTGCCGACCAAGCTGAAGCTCGCGATCTACGGGATGTCGGGCGCCGACGACCTCGCGTTGCAGGAGTACGAGCAGTACGACGACACCCTGACCGCGAGCGGTGCGACGCACTGGCTCGAGGTGTTTCCCGACGGGCACCGCTGGCCGGACGCCGACCGGCTGACCGGGGCGCTCGAGTTCATGGACGCCGACGCGCGGCGCCGTGGCCTGGCCCCGGCGGACGAGACGGCGGTCGAGCGGCTCGCCGCGGCGAGGCTCGCGGCCGCCGCGGCGCTCGAGGCGGCGGGCAGCCGCTGGGAGGCCCGCCGCACCTACCGCCAGCTCGCCCGGGTGTTCGCCGGCGGCGCGTCCGCCGCCGCGGCGGTCGCCGCGGTCGCCCGGCTCGACGCCGACCCGGACGTCAGGCGGCGGGCCGAGCAGGAGGAGTCCCTCGCCCGCGCCCTGGCGGCGCTGCGCCACCCCGAGGACGGCGAGAACTTCAAGCTCGCCTGGGGCTGGCTCGGCCGCCAGGCGGCCGCGGGCACGCCGCTCGCGGGTCGCGCCCGCCACGCCCGGACGAGCGTGCCGGACCAGATGGCGCGGCTGGCCATCGAGGGCGCGCGCGCCGGCAACCCGCGCGGCGCCGACCTCCTCATCGAGCCGCTGCTCACCATCGACCTCGACCAGCCGATCGTGGCCTACAACCTCGCGTGCGCCCTCGCCGTCCGCGGCCGCACCCGGGAGGCGCTAGCGACGCTCGGCCGTGCCGTCGAGCTGGGGTTCGCCGACGCCGAGGGGATGGCCGGCGACGCCGACCTCGCGTCGCTGCGCGGCAAGCCGGAGTACGAGGCGCTGCTCGCCAGGCTGCGGGCGCCGCGCTGATCAGGGGGCGTGGCGGAGGATGGGACGGGGCGGGAGCGCGACGGTGAAGGACAGCACCGCGTCGCCCCCCGGCACGCCGTCGCCACTCGGCAACGTGCCGGCGACCTCGCCGTCGAGGCGCGCGCCGGACTCGGTGGAGATCACTGTGTCGCGCACCGTCAAGGTGTAGTCGTCGGGCGGCAGCTCCGCGGCGGGGGTCACGGTGAGCGTGGTCGCGGCGTCGTCGAGAGCGGCCGTCACGGTCAGCTTGCCGGTCCGGCGGCCAGTGAGCTCGACATCGCCAGGCGCGACGGCGACCGGCGCGTGGAACGTCACCAAGAGCGCGTCGAGGCTGCCGGCGGCGACACGGCCGCCCGGCGTCGGCGAGGACGCGACGACTTTCGGCGGCCCGGCGACGAACGACGCGGCGACGATGGCCGCACGCAGCACCCAGTGGTCCGGGTCGAGCGTCACCGCGGCGGCCGGTGCCGCGGTGGGGAGCAGCAGGTGCTCCTCGCGGGCGTCGTTCCACACCACGTGGGCGACGTCGCCCGCCCTCTCGCGGACGACCACGTCGAGCGGCATCGGGAACACCGGCGCGAGGCCGGCGCTCTGGACCTGGCGGACGTGCAGCTCGACCCAGTCCCGGCCGGCGGCGACGACCGGCCGCCAGCCGACGCGGTACGACGGCGCCCCGGAGCCGTAGACCCAGGCGGCGAAGAACCACTCGAGGTCGCGCCCGGCGACCTGTTCGACGACGGCGCGGAGCTCCTCGGTGGTCGCGCTCGAGCCGGCGTAGCGGCGGCGGTACTCGGCGAGGGCGGCGAGGAAGGTGTCGTCGCCGACCACGTGACGGAGCATGTGGAGCACCCAGGCGCCCTTGGCGTACGACAGGCTCCAGTCGAACAGGCGGCTCGGGTCGGAGGTGTCGAACACCCAGACGCTGCCGGTCGGCTCGGCCGGCGCGATGGCCAGCATGCGCGCGGTGAGGTCGGCCGGTCCGCCGCCGGGCCGGTGCTCGCGCCACAGCGCCTCCGAGTACGTCGCGAACCCCTCGTTGAGCCAGATGTCGTGCCAGGTCGCGCAGGTGACCTCGTCGCCCCACCACTGGTGGGCGAGCTCGTGGGCGGTGAGCGACTCGTCGAACGCGCTCAGGCCGCCCTGGCCGGTCGCGGTCTGGTGCTCCATGCCGCCGCTCCACGGGAACTGGTAGATCGCGTACTTGTCGTCCATGAACGGGTAGGTGCCGAAGAGGTCGCCGTAGACGTCGAGCATCGGCACGGCAGCCTGCCAGGCGGCGCGGGTCGAGGCGTTGTCGGACTCCGGGTAGAGGTAGAGCTCCACGGGCATCGTCCGCCCGTCGCGCTCGTAGGTGACCGAGTACCTCGCGTAGTCGGTGGCGGCGAAGGCGACGAGGTACGGCACGATCGGGTAGTCCGTCACCCAGCGGGTGCGGGTGCGCCCGCCCGGTATCGACGACGTCTCGGCGAGGCGCCCGTTGGCCACCGCCCGCAGCGCCGCCGGCACGGTCACGGCGAGCTCGAACGTCGACTTGTCGCGGTTGTCGTCCTTGCCCGGCCACCAGGTGTAGGCGAACCACGGCTCCGACAGGGTGGCGACGATCGGCGTGCTCCCGTGGCTGGTGAACAAGATGCCGGAGGAGGGGCCGGCCGGCGGCGTGCCGTGGTAGACGACCTCGACGGTGAACTCGGCGTCGAGCGCGACCGGCGGTGCGAGCGTGACCTCGAGGGTGGCGCCGTCGAGCCGCCGCCAGTCGGCGTCGGCGCCGTCGCGGCGCACCGCGTCGACCGTGAACGCGCTCGCGAGGCGCACCCGGAAGCGATCGAGGGCGACCCGCCGGCTGGCGACGGTGAGCGTGGCGTTCCCGGCGAGCGAGGCGGCCGACGGTTGGACGTCGAGGTCGAGGCTGACGTGGCGGACGTCGGTCTCGCCGTTGGTCTCGTCCTCCTGCGGGTCGCCGGTGACGTCGTCGAGGGCGCGGGCGGTCAGCTCGGCGCGCAGCCGCCGCGCCTTGGCGAGCGCCTCGTCCCGGGTCGGCTCGTCGCCAGCAGGCGACGGCGGGGCGACCGCCACGAGCACGGCGAGGAGGAGGGCAGCGACGGTCACGGCTGCGCGTCCAGCGGCGGTGTTGCCGGCAGCCCGGGGTCGCGGGCGAGGTTGGCGCGCAGCGTGAGCCGGCGGTCGGCCACGGCGAGGTCGCCGAAGCGGCCGGCCCAGTCGCGGTAGACGAGGACGTCCCCGTCGTGGCGGACGGGGGTGAGCGCGGCGTCGAGGTGGGCCGCGACGTGAGCGAGCGCGGCGCGCGCCGCGGCGGCGTCCGGATAGTCGGCGACGAGCAGGGTGTGGCGGCCGAGCCGGCCGTCGTCGTAGGCGGCCGCGGCGGCGGTGACCGTCCCGCCGAGGCGCAGCACGTCGCCGTCGCCGAGGGTGACGATGGCGCCGAGCCCGACCGGCCCGCGGACGACGCGCAGCGAGCCGGGGAGCCAGCCGGCCGGCAGCGCCGCGCCGGGCGCCGCTGCGGCCTCGTCCGGGAGGCGCGCCGCGACGGCGCGCGCGACCTCGACGAGCAGCGGCGCCCCCTTGGCCCGGCCGGTGTCGTTGTTGACCGCCAGGAAGACGCCGCCCTTGACGAGGAGGAGCTGGTGGCGGCCGGCGGTGTGCCGTTCGGCAAGGCCGGCGTCCGGCGTCTCGTCGCCGCAGCGCGACAGGTAGATGGCGAGCGCCGCGGTCGGGTCGCTCATGCGGTAGAGCTCGGCGGTGAGCTCGTCCTCGCCCCGCCGGTAGCGCTGCACCGTGACCCGCTCGAAGCCGACCTCGAGGTAGATCTCGGCGCCGCCGTCGATGTGGCCGTAGAGCTCGGCGCCGCGGAACACCTCCGCCGCCCCGTCGCGGGTTAGACCGGCGGCGGCGCCGTCGGCCGGGAGGAGCGTGGCGTCGTCGACGGCCGGCGTGCCGCCGAGGAGCGCCGCGAAGAGAATCGCCGCGATCACGCCCTCACCGTCAAGAGCGTGATCTTCGCCGGGTCGGCGACCCCGAGGCCGAGCGACTCGGCCTGGCGCAGGTAGTCGGTGAAGCGCGGCGCCTCGTTGACCTGGATCCCCATCGCCTTGCGCTTGGCGACGAGCTGGGTGTGGCACACCATGTCGAGGGCGAACGGGTCGGTCGCGAAGTAGAGCGTGCGGTGCGGCCAGACGAACTTGGCGTCCTTGTCGGGCCCGCCGTCGTACTGGGCGTTGAGGGCGTCGGTGACGTTGAGGACGAGCTTGTCGCGGACCGGCGGGGCGGCGAGCACCTCGGTGCACACCCGGAAGAACAGCGGCTGGTGGAGGCGCCCGGTGTTGCAGATGGCGGCGTAGCCGAGGTTCTTGGTCGCCATGGAGATCCCGTTTCCGGTGTTCTTGTAGGCGGCGAGGTTGACGATCTTGGTCAGGCCCGTCGTGACCAGCTTGCCGAAGTACGACACCTCGCCGGCGAAGACGTGCTGGTTGAGGTAGTACTCGTCGTCCTTGTAGCCGCGCACCCCCTTGCCGACGACGCCGCGGGCGACGTACGTCCAGGCCGGGTCGAAGTTGCCCTCGGAGACGTGCCGGCCGTCCGCGGTGCGCCAGCTCGTCCCCTCCTCGTCCATCGTCTGCAACGCCTCGATGCGGACGCCGGGGAAGCGCTGCGGTGTGAAGCCGGCGTCCTTGAGCATCCCCTCGAAGCGGTCCCAGATCACGATGTTGCCCTTGGGCAGCCCGTTGTCGACGAGCCAGCGGATGACGGCGTCGACGACCTCGGGCTTGGTCGAGATGAGCGGCGCGCCGACCGGGTTGACCTTCAGCCCGACCACGTCGTCGGTGCTGAAGAGCATCCGGAAGCTGGTTCGCATGTCCGTGCCGGTGAGCGTGCGCACGCCGCGCTCGAACATCTCGCCGACGACCTTGCCGTCGACCCGGTCGTCGACGACGGCGCGGGCGTTGCTCACCTGGACGACGCGGCCGGGAAACGGCCCGGGCAGGGCGTGCGGGCCCCGCGGGACCTTCAGGTAGTCGGCGAGGTTGGTCTCCACCTCGGTCGCCTTCGGTGTGTCGGCCAGCGCCGGGACGCCGAGGACCACGCCCGAGGCGGTGACGGCGCAGGCGGCGGCGACGAACTCGCGGCGGCTGAGGTTCGGATCGGTGTCGACGGGTGTGTAGGGTCGCTTCACGGTGGCCTCCCGGTCCTGGACAGTGTCCGTCCGGCGGCGCCGCCGCACAAGCGGAGCCGTGCTCCGGGTACGCAGCCGGCGG
Organism: Acidobacteriota bacterium; assembly: GCA_016213675.1. Lineage (GTDB taxonomy): Bacteria > Acidobacteriota > Thermoanaerobaculia > Thermoanaerobaculales > Thermoanaerobaculaceae > JACQZW01. Next base: position 24,578 of record JACQZW010000088.1, read on the forward strand.
CCCGAAGGTTCAGCCCGCGCGAACCGCTGGCCGCGATGAGGCGCCGTCGCCGGCGATGTCGTCGAGGTTCGCCGACCCCGGGGACCTCAGGGCTCGGGAGCGGGACCGACAGCGGACCGCGCGGCGATCCGACGGCTGCGGACGAGCGACGCCAGGATCGACAGCCCGATGACCCCGGCGATCACGGCGAGCGACAGCCCGATGGGCACCTTGGCGACATCGGTGAGGAGCATCTTGACGCCGACGAAGGCGAGCACCACCGACAGGCCGAGCTTGAGGTACGAGAACTTCCCGACCACCCCGGCGAGCAGAAAGTAGAGCGAGCGCAACCCGAGGATCGCGAAGACGTTCGAGGTGTAGACGAGGAAGGGGTCCGAGGTGATGGCGAAGATGGCGGGGATCGAGTCGACCGCGAAGACCAGGTCGGTGCTCTCGACCACGAGCAGCACGAGCAGGAGAGGGGTGGCCAACAGCCGACCGTCGAGGCGCACGAAGAAGCTCTGGTCGTGGTAGTCGGAGGTGACCGGGATCAGCTTGCGGGCCAGGCGGAGGAGCGGGTTCCTCTCCGGGTGGATGCCGTCCGCGCGCATCAGCGCCATCTTCACGCCGGTGACGACGAGGAACGCCCCGAAGAGATAGATGATCCAGTGGAACTTTGTGAGCAGCGCCGCGCCGAGGGCGATGAAGGCGCCGCGCATCAGCAGGGCGCCGAGGATCCCCCAGAACAGGACCCGGTGCTGGCTGACTGCAGGCACCGCGAAGGTGGCGAAGATCAGGACGAAGACGAAGATGTTGTCGATCGACAGCGACTTCTCGATCAGATACCCGGCGAGAAACTGGAACGCGGGCTCCGGGCCCTTCCACAGGTACAGACCGACGTTGAAGAGCATCGCCAGTGAGATCCACACGGCGCTCCAGGCGCCCGCCTCCTTGAGCGACACCTCGTGCGCCTTGCGGTGGAACACCCCGAGGTCGACCGCGAGCATCGCCACGACGAAGGCGTTGAACGCGATCCACGGCCAGATAATCTCCCAGCTCATCGACGTATGCTCCTTCGCACCATGCCGGGGGTCGACGACAGCGCGACCCCGGGCGTGATGCCCCCGTGGTCTCGCCAGGGGTGTGATGAACCCTGGGCGGCCGGGAGCATCGCTCCTTGGTGACGACCGCCCTCCCCTCGTCGGGGTGGCTACTCCCCACTTCGTCGTCACCCGGAATGCCGCGGCGGACCGGTTCATTCCCGCGCGGGCTTAGAATTGCCGCGCCGTCCCGCCCCGCCCCACGGAGGCACGCCCGTCTTGGGTGCGGTGGCAGCTCGAAGGAGTGACGATGAGCGATTCGACAGCGACAGGCCGGCGGCCGCGAACACGCGCGAGCGCCAGCGAGACACGGATCCGCCGCCTCGAGGCGGTCGTCGAGGCGAGCCAGCTCGTCAACTCCACCCTCGACCTCAAGGTGGTCGCCGACTACGTGGTGGGCATCGCGACCCGGCTGATCCACGCCGAGCGGGGCAGCCTCTTCCTCGTCGACCGGGCGGCGGGCACGTTGACCTCGCTGGTCGCCCAGGGCGTCGAGGGCGAGCACCTGACGGTGGGGATCGGCGACGGCATCGTCGGCACGGTCGCCGCCACCGGCGAGGCAATCACCATCGCCGACCCTTACGCCGACGCCCGCTTCGACCAGCGCGTCGACCGCGCCACCGGCTTCCGCACCCGCTCGCTGCTGACCGTCCCGGTCCGCGACCGCGACGACGATCTGGTCGCCGTGCTGCAGCTCCTGAACCACCGGGGCACGGGGTTCTCGCGCGCCGACGTCGGCTTCCTCGCCGAGCTCGGCGTCACCTTCGCCATCGCGTTGGCCACCGCGCGCATGCACCGCGAGATCGTCGAGCGCGAGCGCATGGCCCAGGAGGTCAAACTCGCCGCCGAGATCCAGCGGACGCTGCTGCCGAAGGACTTCTCGTCGGTGCCGGGGCTCGAGCTGGTCGCCCGCTTCCAGCCGTCGTACGAGGTCGGCGGCGACTACTACGACATCATCCCGACGGAGCGCGACAGCTTCTGGCTGGTGATCGCCGACATCTCCGGCAAGGGGGTGGCCGCCGGGCTGATCGCCTCCAACGTCCAGGCGTACCTGTGGAGCCGACGCGCCGACCCGCGCCCCCTCGAGGTGATTCTCCGCGAGGGCAACGACCTGCTCTACCGGCTCACCAAGGGCCGCAAGTACGCAACCGCCTTCGTCGCCGAGTGGCGCCCGGTCGAACGCACCCTGACCTGGGTGGGCGCCGGGCACCCGCCGATGCTGCTGCGGCGGGACGGGGCGATCCGGCACCTCGACGCGACCGGTGGGCCGCTCGGCCTCCTGCCGGGCCTCGACTACACGTCCGGTTCGATCACCCTGGCCGCCGGGGACACCTTCCTGATGTGCACCGACGGGGTGTTCGAGGCCGGGGTCGAGTGCGACCTCGACGACTTCGGCGTCGAGCGGGTCGAGGCGTGCTTCGCCGGCACCACGACCGCCGCCGAGCTCGCCGACGCAGTCTCGGCGGCGCTCGCCCGCTACCTCGCCGGGGCCCATCCCCACGACGACGTGACGATGCTGTGCGCGCGCTGCCTGTAGGGACAGGGAACGGGGGACAGCCCGCCCACCCGCACCTGACGGGGTCGACGAGGGTGCCGTTGCCGCGGATGGTCCAGGGGACGAGAATGGATGGAGACCCCACGGAGGTGCGCGATGCCGACGTTCGTCCTGATGACCCGGTTGGCCCCGGGCGGCGTGCACGATGCCCCGACCCGCCGCGCCTTGGGCAAGGAGTGGCTGGCCAAGGTGAAGAAGGCGTGTCCCGAGGTGAGGTTCCTCGCCCACTACGCGATCCTCGGCCCCTACGACTTCATGGACATCTACGACGCCCCCGACGTCGAGACGGCGCACCGGGTGTCGCTGATCTCCCGCACCGCCGGGGCCGCCTCGGCGGAGAGCTGGCAGGCGCTCCCCTACGAGCGCTTCCTCAAGCTCCTGGAGGAGGTCCAGCCGTAGCGGGGCTCGCCCCGTAGAGGTCGTAGAGCGCCCGCAACGCCGCGCGGAGGTCGCCGCGGTGACGGTCGAACAGGGCGGCCAGGTGCGGCCGCAGCACCTCCGCCTCCGCGCTGCCGACCAATTCCCGGACGAGGTCGGCGAGCAGCTCTACCGAGGTCCCGCAGGTCCACAGCGTCGGCAGCAGCCCCGGCCGGTGGGAGGTGACCACGAGCCCGCCGGCGGCGCGGGTGGCGCGGCGGAGCGACGACCAGGCCAGTGACCCGAGCTCGTCGGCGCCGTCGACGAGGACGACGTCGCCCCCTCCGAGCCCGGCGAGCAGCGCCGCCCGCGCCTCCGGCGCCGGCCGCCGATCGCCCCGGCGCAGCGTCAACAGGCGCGGCGCCCGGCCGAGCGTGCCGAGACGGGCGCCGAGCTCTTCGAGGAGCAGCGTCTTGCCGGCACCCTCCGGGCCGACGATGGCGGCGCGGAGGTCGAGGGCGTCCAGGCGGGCGAGCAGCTCGCGCCAGCCGTCCTCGGTCAGGCGGAAACGCAGCGCGTGGATGCGGTGGACGGCGAACGGGTTATCGCGCGCCCGCATCCGGCGTCTCGCGGGGAAGGAGGATCTCGCGGCCCGACGGCGACACGACGAGCTCGGTCAACGCCGCGTCGCTCGCCGGCAGCGCGACCGCCTCGACCGCCCAGAGCAGCGAGACGAGGGTGCCGGAGAAGCTATACGGCCCGTCGGGCAGCGTGAAGGCGAACGAGAGCCCGCCCTGGATGCCGGGCGCCGCCGCGGGCACGCTCTCGACAAGGCCGACGTCGCGGTCGCCCTTGCCCTGGGTGAACCAGATCAAGCGGACCTCGACCGCGGCCGGCGGCCCGTCGAGGCTCCACGACGCCGTGCCGCGCACCACCTCGCCCGGCCGGAACGAGGTCCGGCCCTCGTCGAGCTCGACCTTGAGCCAGCTCACGTGCGTCCCCCGGACGGCCGGACGACGAGCGTGAACTCCTGCTCGACATCGGGCCACCTCGCGATGTCGCCGTGCACCTTGATCGTCCACACGATGCGGTTGTGGCCGGTCTCGAGGCTGTGCATGGTGTCGGCCGGCACCGCGACCGTCGCGCGGCCCTCCGCGATGGCGGCGCCGCGCTCGGAGTCGGCGATCGGGAGCGTCGCGAAGGCATGGCGATCGGTGGTGCTCGAGGTGCCGCGGCGGTAGGTCGCCTCCTCGCACCCCTCGAGGACGATGGTGAGGCGGGAGATCCTCGCCGCCCGGCCGGAGAACCGCCAGGCGAGGTCGGCGGTGCCGCCGAGCGGAATCTCCGTCGCCGACAGCTCCAGGCGCGGCCGCGGGTTGAACAGCGCGAGGAACTGGTAGGGCACGCTCACCAGCAGTCCCAGGCCGATCAGGACGAAGGGGACGAGGAAGAGGGTCAGGCAGCCCGGGCTCGACCCCTGTCGCCACTCCTGGACCGCGAAGTAGACGAAGACGGAGACGAGGCCGTTCCAGAACAGGGCCACGGCGGTCAGGACGAAGAACCTCGCCAGCGGCGTCGCCTTCGGCTCGAGGACGGCCACCCCGGCTGCGGCGACCCGGCTGCCGTCGGCCAGGACCGCCACCGGGTCGTCGCGCTCGGCCGCGGGGAGCCAGGTCCGGGGCCCGGCCTTCGCGACGGCGGCGCGGCTCGACCACAGGAGGAGGGCGATCCCCCCGCCGCCGGCGGCGACGAAGAGCAGGGGGACGAGGCCGATCAGGAACATCGGGGTGAAGCCGCGCACCAGCACCGCCTCGCGCGGGTCGCCGGGGTCCACCCAGCAGACGGCCTCGGACCCCACCGGCAGGCCGTGGACGACCGCCTCCTTGCCCTCCAGCCCCGACGAGGCGGCGTCCATGAACGAGTACCGGGTGCTGCGGTAGATGCGGCGGTCGACCTCGTACTGGACCTCGACCTCGATGCTGTACGTCGAGCCCTTCGACCCCGGGTGGGTCTCGACCCGGCTCGACACGACGACGCACGGCGTCTCGACCCAGGAGCGGGCGGCC
>JACQZW010000090.1 GCA_016213675.1 Acidobacteriota bacterium
ACCCCCCCCGCCCCCCCTAATCCCCCCCCTCTCAGCGTTCCTCTCAGCGCCCTCAGCGCCTCAGCGGTAAACCCTGCCTCCGCGCCCTCCCTCCCCTCCGCGCCCTCCCTCTCCTCCCCCTCCTCCCTCTCCTCCCACTTCCTCTCCCTCTCCCGCCTCCACTCCTCCTCTCCCGCCGCCCTCACCCGCATCGCCCACTTCGGCGACTCCCACTCCGCCTCTCCCTCCTTCCCGGCCGCCATTCGCAGCGCCCTCTCCTCCCGCTTCGGCGACGCCGGACCAGGCTTCATCCAGCCCGGCCGCCCCTGGCGCTCCTACGACCCCCAGGACATCGACATCGGCACCTCCGGCGACTGGACCTTCGACCGCGTCCGCCGCACCGGCACCGACAACCTCTCCGACGGCCTCTACGGCCTCGGCGGCTGGTCCGCCCGCACGAGCACCGCGGACGCCGAAATCTGGCTCGCCACCGAATCCGGCACCTCCCTCTCCGGCTTCGACGTCGAATACCTCGCCCAGCCCGACGGCGGCTCCGCCGACCTGCTCCTCGACGGCACCGTCGTCGCCCGCATCGACTCCGACTCCGACGGCATCACCGCCGAACGCCACCGGATCCGCACCGAAGACGCAGCACACCGCCTGGCCGTCCACGCCGTCGGCGACGGCGAGTTCCGCCTCCTCGGCGTCGAAACCGCACGCCCAGGGCCCGGCGTCCTCTACGACGTCTTCGCCACCAACGGCGCCCGCGCCGACTGGCTCCTCTCCTGGAACGACGACCTCTTCGCCGACTGCCTCGCCCACCGCGACCCCGACCTCGTCGTCCTCATGTTCGGCACCAACGAGGCCTCCGATCCCGATCTCGACCTCGACCGCTTCTCCGCCGACTTCGCCCGCACGCTCGCTCTGCTCCGCACCACCGCCCCCGACGCCTCCTGCCTCGTCCTCGCCCCCCCCGACATGTCCGAACGCCGCCACGGGACCTACGCCGGCACCCCCGAGATCCTCCCGCCCCTCGTCGAAGCCGAACGCTCGGCCGCGCTCGCCGCAGGCTGCGCCTTCTTCGACACCTTCGCCGCCATGGGCGGCTCCGGCTCCATGGACCGCTGGGCCGACGCCGACCCGCCGCTCGGCGCCGCCGACCACGTCCACCTCACCTCACGCGGCTACCGCACCCTCGGCGAAACCGTCGCCGCCGCCCTCCTCGACGCCTTCGACGCATGGTCTGCCGCCGCCCAGCCGGCCCCGCCCGAAACGCACGACGAATAACGAACTACGAGAAACGCCCCTCCCCCCCGGGTGGTTGACGATTCGCCAACACCGTTGTCGGCTCGCCACGCCTCGCGCCGCACCCTCACTCGAACCCATGAGTCCCTCGATCTCTTCGGTCTCACACTCTTTCCCGCCGCCCCGCCCCCCCCGAGCCGGATTCCTCACGCCGTGGCACGCGAATTGCTGACTGCAGCCCCGGTCCGTTTCGATCCGCAGCCTGAACGCTCCGACCATGGACGGCCGGGAAGGAAAGGAACGGCCTTCCCTCGCGCCAATCGCCCCGTCCCTCCCCCTGCCCGGAACCAAAAACTCGCTCCAATTGACCCACCAACAACCCAACCCACGCTACACTCCCCCAACCCATGTCCTTCCAGACCCTCGACTACGTCCTCTTCCTCGCCGCCGTCGCACTCCTGCTCCGCCTCGTCGCCGCCCACCGCACCGCCCGCGTCGCGCTCCTCGTCGCCGCAAGCTACGCGTTCTACGCCCTCGGCCGCCCCCTCCACCTCCTCGTCCTCGTCGGCCTCACCGGCGTCGATTGGCTGTTCGTTCGCGCCATCCACCCCGCCCGGAACGCACGCCGCAAATGGCTCCTCGCCGCCGCCGTCTTCGTGGACCTCGCCGCCCTCGCCGCCTTCAAGTACGCCGCCTTCCTCTCCGGCGCCGTTACCACCGCCCTCGCCGGCCTGGGCGCCCCCGTCGAACCCTCGGCGTTCGACCTGGGCTTCCCCCTCGGCGTCTCGTTCTATGTCTTCTCCTCCCTCACCTGCTCCATCGACGTCTACCGCGGCCGGTGCGAGCCCCCCGCCTCGCTCCTCGACTATGCCGCCTTCGTCTCCTTCTTCCCCAAAATCGTCGCCGGCCCGATCGCACGCGCCCGCGACTTCCTCCCCCAGCTCGCCGCCCCTCCGCAGCTCTCCGACGCCGCCACCAGCCACGGCCTGTTCCTCCTCCTCGCCGGCCTCGTGAAGAAGATCGCCCTGGCCGACTTCCTCGGCCGCAACCTCGTCGAACGCGTCTTCGACGCGCCCCAACGCTACTCCTCCCTCGAAGTCCTCGCCGGCGTCTACGCCTTCACCTTCCAGATCTACTGCGACTTCTCCGGCCTGGCCGACATCGCCATCGGCTCCGCCCTCATCCTCGGCTTCCGCCTGCCGCAGAACTTCGATCTCCCGTACCGCTCCTCCGACCTCCAGGAGTTCTGGCGCCGCTGGCACATCTCCCTCTCCACCTGGCTGCGCGACTACCTCTACGTCCCCCTCGGCGGCAACCGCCGCGGCCCCGCCCGCACCTACCGGAACCTCCTCCTCACCATGCTCCTGGGCGGACTGTGGCACGGCGCCGGCTGGACCTTCCTCGCCTGGGGCGGCCTCCACGGACTGGGCCTGGCCGCCACCCGCGCCGTCCAGCGCCTCCGCACCCCACCCGACCAGCCGCGCACACCGTCGCTCGCGCGCCGCCTCGCCGGCGGCATCCTCACCTTCCACTTCGTCGCGTTCTGCTGGATCTTCTTCCGCGCCCCCGACTTCGACGCGGCCTGGGCCGTCATTTCCAGGATCACCGAGGGCTCGACTTGGGCCCCCAACTTGACCCCCACCATCCTCGGCGTCCTGGGCGCCGCCGCCGCCGCGCACTTCCTCCCGCGCACCCTCTACGACCGCGCCCGCTCCGCCTTCGTCTCCGCCCCAGCCGCCGCCCAGGCCGCCGTCCTCGTCGCCGCCGGCTTCGCCCTCGCCGGCATCGCAACCCGCGTCGTCCCCTTCATGTACCAGCGCTTCTAGACCGATCACCGATGACGGATGACTGCTAACCACGTCGCCCGTCTCCCGCCGCCCGTCCCCCATCTCCTATTTCCTGTTTCCTACTTCCTGCCTCCTGTCGACTCCCTCCCCCCCGCCCCTGTACCATCCCCCCACACGGAACACCCCCCGCATGATCACCTTCTCCCTCCAGTCCGGCTCGAACGGCAACGCGATCTACGTCGAAGCCGCCGGCACCCGCCTCCTCTTCGATGCCGGCGTGAGCGGCAGGGTCGCCGAACGCCGCCTCGCCGAGCGCGCCCGCGACATCCGCGAGGTCCATGCGCTCGTCCTCTCCCACGATCATGCCGACCATACGAGATGCGCCGGCGTCTGGCAGCGCAAGTTCGGCCTCCCCATCCACGCCACCCCAGGCACCTGGCGCGCCGCCGCCCCGGCACAGGGCCGCGTCGATGACCTGCGCCCCTTCCACCCCGGCGCCACCCTCGAATTCGGCCGGGTCGCCGTCCACACCCTCCCCACGCCCCACGACGGCGCCGACGGCGTCGCCTTCGTCGTCGAGGCCGAGGGCTTCCGCCTCGGCATCTTCACCGACCTCGGCCACCCCTTCCCCCTCCTCCAGCGCTGGCTCGAGCGCGTCGACGCCGCCTACCTCGAAAGCAACTACGACCCCGAGCTGCTCGCCAACGGCCCGTACCCGCCCGCGCTCCAGGCCCGCATCCGCGGCGCCGGCGGCCACCTCTCCAACGACGAAGCCGCCGCGCTCCTCCGCGCCTGCCACCATAAACCACGCTGGATCGCCCTCGCCCACCTCTCCGAAAAGAACAACCGGCCCGACCTCGCCCTCCGCACCCACCGCGCCGCCGCCGGCCGCGACTACCCCTTCCACCTCGCCGGCCGCGACGGCCCCTCCGACCTCCTCGAGCTCCCCGCTAGAACCTGAATCCCGGGCCGCACAGCCACGGCAGCAGGCCTCCGATCGACATGTAAACTCCCCGTCGTCAGCGCAGGCCCAAGCTCGGCACCCGAGCGCTCGCCCGGCACCCTCACGACCACGGTTCCGTCAGAAGGGGAACAGGATCCCCTTGTCCTTCAGCTTCTCGAAGCGCGCCGCCGTGAACCGGAACAGCCGCGCCGGCCGGCTCACCCCCTGCCGTCGGAACTCCCTGAGCGGAGCGACCACCTTGAGCAGCGCGATCTTCCGGCGGAAGTTCCGCTTGTCCAGGCGCTTGCCGAGAATCACCTCGTAGACCTGCTGCAGCTCGCTCAACGTGAACTTCTCCGGCAGCAGCTGGAAGCCCACCGAGGTGTACTCGAGCTTGTTGCGCAGCCGCTCGAGCGAGTACTCCAAAATTCGCCCGTGGTCGAACGCCAGCTCCGGCAGCTCGCTCATCGCGAACCACCGCGCATCCGCCGCATCCGTGCCCGCCTGAAGCGCACGATCGGCCGAAACAAGCGCGAAGTACGCCACCGTGATCACCCGGCCCCGCGGGTCCCGCTTCGGATCTCCGAACGAGTAGAGCTGCTCCAGGTACACGTGCTCGACCCCGGTCTCCTCGCGCAGCTCGCGCAGCGCGGCCTGCTCGAGATCCTCGTCCGGCAGGACGAACCCGCCCGGAATCGCCCAGGCCCCTGCGAACGGCTCGTACCTGCGCCGAACGAGCAGCACCTGCAGGGCGCCGTCACGGATCGAGAAGATCACGACGTCGACCGTGACCTTGACCGCCTCGCCGCGCATCAACGACTCCTCGCGCCGTGGCGGGTACCATAACCCGGGAACCGAGTCGAGCCGCCCTAGGGAACCACCAGCGTCACGCCCTCGGCCGCAGCCTCGATCCGCGCGGTCGTGCCGGCGTCGAAGCGCAGGAAGTCGGACTCCATTCCGTCGCTGAAGATCGCGCCGCCCGCAGGCATCAGCGACTCGATCTCCAGCGCCTGCCCGGGTTCGATCCAGCCGACCGCCAGGCCGAGCTCGGAAGCTCGGCTGGCGAACGGCTCCCGGACGACGAAGAAGAGGCGACGGTCCGACCAGGTGAGCTGCGGCATCGGCGCCAGCCGGACGCCCTGGAAGCGGGCGAGCGCCGCGGCCATGTTGAACGTGGAGGAGAGCCAGCCGGTGGAGCCGGCGCCCGTGGAGACGATGACCCCGCTCGAGGAATGCGTCGCGATCTGCTTGCCGACCTTGATGCGGTACCGTGCCGACACGTGGGTCTGCGCCCCGATGAACAGGTCGTTGAACCCCAGCAGGTGCCGGCCGTCCGGCAGGCGCGCCTCGGCCAGCGTCACCTCCGTCGTCCTGGCCTTGGCCCGGAGCACGCGCTCGACGATGGGCACGGCGTCTGCCGGCTCGAACGGGAGCAGGATGCCGTCGAAGCGCGCGGGGTCGGGATTCACGCCGATCAGCGGCTGCCGGCCGACGTACTTCGCGGTGTTCGCGACCAGGCCGTCCTGGCCCAGCGCGACGACGATGTCCGTCGGCGCGAACAGGTAGGAGGGCACGAGCGACCGCTCGAGCGGCAAGACCTTGAGCGTCCCGTCGAAGCGCTCCGCGTCCCGCTGGATGACGTCGAGGGCGCGCCGGTAGTTGTCGTCCTCGAGCACGAAGTCCGCGAAGTCGCCGCCCGCATGCTCGATGCAGAATCGGGCCTGCGCGACGGTGTTGTAGCGACGGACCAGGTCCGCGAGCCGGGTCTGTCGGGTCACCACCACCAGCTTCTCGAACATCGTCGGCTCCCTTCCCCTCGCTCGCTGTTCCTACTTCGCCTCCGCCTTCAGCAGGGTCTGCAGCAGGTCCGGCGAGATGTTGAGCTGGCCGATCTTCTGGGCGTTCTCCGCCAGCTCCCGGAAGGCCAGCGCGATCATCCCGCGAGGGTCCTTCGAGCCGCCGGAAGCAGCCGTCAGCGTCCGCCAGTCGATGCTCCGCAACGGCTTGATCGTCGCTTCGAGCGCGTACCCGCGGACGTCGGCCTCGGCCCGATCGTTCGCCGACCGCATCTCGACCAGATGCGTCCTCTGGTCCTCGATCGTGATGTCCGCCGCCATCTTGGTCTCGCGGATCTGCCGCTTCTTCTCCTCGACCGCGATCTCCGTTCGCAGCTCGTTCTCCTTGATGCGCCGCTCCTGCTCCACCGCGGAGTTCCGCCGCTCGTAGGTCGAGTCGTCGGCTTCCTTCAGCAGGGCCTCGCGCGTCGGAGCCTCGAGCGCCCGGGCGGTGTCGGGCGTCGGCGTGACGGCGAGCAGGTCGAGGTTGAGCACCTCGACTCCCATGGCGCGCAGGCTCGCGAAACCGCGAAGTCCCGCTCCGACCTCCGCGTTCATGGCGTCCCTCTCCACCAGGACGGCCCGGAGGGCGCGCTGGCGCACGAAGCCGTCCAGCAGCACCTGAACGGCATGGGTCAGCCGCTCGCGGAGCACCGTGGCCCCGTCACCCCGCGCACGACCGTTCGGGTCGACCTCGAAGTCCAGCAACCGGGCGCAGGCCGCCGGGTCGCCGACGCTGTAGGTGAGCTGGCCCTGGACCGTGACCTGCTGGAAGTCGGCCGTCGTGCAGGCGACCGCGAACGGCACGTCGGAAGACGCCGCCGGAACGACGAGAAGTCGCGCGGCCGGCCCCCAGTAGAAGAAGGTGAGGCCCCGCCCCTGCCTGCGCAGGCGGCCTCGGGAGTAGTGGAACACGTACTGCGTCGGCGTGGCCTTGAAGTACCGAATTCCAAACATGGTGTTCCTCCTTCCTGCTTCGGAGACTATATCGTGTCTCCGTGACACGTATATAGTGTGTCCCAGACACCATGTCAAGAAGAATTCCTCTCCGCGGATCGCGGTGGCGTAGCGAGTGGGAATTGCACGACAATTGCCACTCCGAGCGTTTGCGGCGAAATGCGATTGAAGGGCGACGAAGGATGGCGGGCGAGAACGGCTACCGCGATCCCAGGCGTTCGACGGGCTCCACCGCATCCTGCAGGAGTCGTCTTCCGGCGACCTCCGGTTCCTCGACCTTGGCCGGCCGACTCCGGAGCAGGCCGTAGACGCAGGTGTGGTGCGCCTCGCCGAGATCGGGCGGGCTGTCGAGCAACCGGCGCAGGCCCGAACCGGTCGAGCGCGCCGACCGACGCCGACGGAGCGGCCAGGACCACGCCGGCCAGACGACGGGGAGGCCGCCAGCCGACGGCGACGGCGGTCAGGCAGGCGAGCACGACGACGTGCCAGCCGATCGCGATGCCGATGTAGTCGCTGGCGATCCTGGAGAGTCCCCCAAGGATCTCGGTCGGTGACGGCATCGGTGCCTCACCTCGACCCCCGGGTAGGCGGCGACCGTGGCGCGCAAGACGGAGTGCCGCAGCGGGCTGCCGATGGCGCCTCTCTACGTCCATGGACGCAACGCGAACGCGCCTGGCCACGAGGCCGTCGTGAAAGGACCACCCGCGCGTCAGGGCAGCGGCAGGACGGCTGGCGCGGCCCGCACGCTTGCCACCGCGGGCCGGCCAACGGCGCGGTACAGCAGGAACCAGAGCACGCACCAGCCGATCTGGATGACCAGCAGCGGCAGCACGCGCCGGGGGTCGACTCCGCCGCGCCACAGCGCGACCGCCTCGGTCGCCACCAGGCCGGCGAGAACCGGGACCGCCGTCATCGGCCCGACGAACGCCCGGCCGACAGGCTCGCACGCCGCCCAGGCGAGCAGGACCGTCCAGCCCGCCATGAGCGCTGCCGCGTAGCCCATGAGGAACAGCACGTCCGCCCGGCCGGCGTCCACCTCGAGCCCGAGGAGCACCCTGGTCAGCGTCGGACGGAGCAGGACGATGGTCGCCAGGCCATCGATCACCGCGCCGAAGACGAAGTAGATCTTGAGCCACTTGACCCAACGACTCGGCATGCCTTCCTCCGAGGAACGCGCGGGCGCCGGTGCGGCAGCGGCACTAGGCCCCACGAGATGCACGCCGCCACGAGCGGCAGCAGCTTGGCGCCGGCGGGCCAGGGGTCGGCGAAGGCCGCCAGGGGCAACTCGGTGCGCGATGTTCGTCGCATCGATACGCTCACTCCGTCCTCGACCGCCTCTCACCCGTCCTCACCCTATAGCGTCCGGAAGCCGATCCGGTTTCGCCTTCCCCCCGGTCGGCCCGCTGGCCGCCGGCGGGCACGACGTGCTACGCCGCCCATCATGCGGTTCCGCGAGATCGTCCCCGACGACGTTCCGGCCCTCTTCGACGTCCGCGTCGCCACCAGGGAGAACAGCCTGTCGCGGGAGGAGTTGGCGGCGCGCGGCATCACCGAACCCGCCGTCCGGGCACGGCTGTCGGGGTCCTTTCGGGGCTGGCTGTGCGATTGCGACGGTCGCGTCGCCGGCTTCGCGATGGGTGACGGCGCGACCGGAGAGCTTGAGGTCATTGCCGTCCTGCCGGAGTCCGAAGGTCGCGGCGTCGGTCGTGGCCTGCTCCGGCGCGTCGAGGACTGGCTGCGCTCGCTCGGCTGGCACGAGGTCTGGCTGTTCACCGACCCCGACCCGTCCCTCCGCGCCTACCGATTCTACCGGGCGGCGGGTTGGCGTGACGACGGGGTGGAGGGGGGCAACCGGGTCATGCGGAAGGCGACCCATGAAGGTCCAGAGGACAAGAGCGCCTCGCCGTGGCTCGGCATCCCGGCCGACGATTACGAGGGCCACATGGGATCCGCCGGCGTCGACCAGCTCGCCGCGCTGAGCCGCGCGTTCGCCGAGGTTTGCGGTCGTCTGCGTCCGGCCCGAGTCGCCGTCCTGGGCTGCGCGACCGGCAACGGCTTCGAGCACATCGACGTCGGCATGACCCGGCGTCTGGTCGGCGTGGACATCCATCCGGGGTACCTCGCCGTCGCCCGCCGACGTCACCACCGTCTTGCCGGGATTCTCGAGCTCCAGTGCCGGTCCGTGGAAACCTGCGGGATGGGCGCCGGCTCGCTGGATCTGGTCTTCGCCGGGCTCCTGTTCGAGTACGTTGAGCCCGGACCGCTGTTGGAACGCATCTCCTCCTGGCTCGCCGCCGGCGCTGCCCTGCACCCTGTGGCGTGGAGTCGGACGGGCGGCCGACGGGATGACGAGTCGGCGTCGGACTACCTCCGCAAGTCGCGCGAGAGGCGGATCTCGAGCTCCTTGGTTCCCACCCGCATGCCGACAAGGCAGCCCGAGCAGCCACCTCCGTCAAGCAGACCCCAGCCGCGCCCATCACGACCGCTTGTTCTTCTCGTCCCAGATCTTGGGCTCCCACAACTCGACCTTGTTGCCGTCGGGGTCCATGACCCAGGCGAACGCGCCGTTCTCGTGGTGCTCAGGCCCCTTGACGATCGCGACGCCGGCTCGCCGGAGCTGATCGAGCATCCCGGCGAGATCGTCGACGCGATAGTTGATCATGAACGGCGCCGTGCTGGGGCCGAACCATGCGCTGTCCTGATCGGCGAGGTTCCAGACCGTGAGCCCGCCGTCGTCGGCACGGTCCTCGCGCCACTTCAGGATCGCGGCCCACACCGTGGACAACATGTGGGTCCCCCACCACGGTGCGGTGTTGCTCGCCCAGACGTCCGGGAAACCGCTCCGACCGCTGCGACCGCCGGGGTCCGGGCGCCGTGAGGTCCATCCGATCCACGCCGCCCGCGACCGCCCCTCCGACCTGCTGCAGCTCCCCGCAAGAACCCGAATCCCGGGCGGCGCAGCCACAGGACCAAGGTTCCGATCGGAGTTCGCCGGAGTCGAAATCCCAGCGTTCGGTTCCAACTGTGTGGCCCCGTGTCCGGCCGAGTCAGAACCCAGGCGGACCCGGCATCCGGCACCTGAGCCGTCACGCTTGCCGAGGCACGTTCACGTCGCACGAGGAATCAGGCGCCGGGCGTCCGCGCGCCACGCCCCCTCCTGACCGACAGGACCAGGCCGCCCACCCCCGCCGCCACGAGGATCGCTGCCGGAACCGGATGCAGCCAGGACGGCTCGGAACCTCGCCCGAAGGACGGGGAAGTGCCCCGGGCAGCACCGATACCCACCCCGATCACGAGCGCCATCAGCCACCACGCCCGGAATGCCCACTCGATGAACGTCATGCGATCCATGAGGTCCGAGCCGAACCACCCCAGCGCCGCGTCCTCCCTTGAGCCGGCGCCGCCGGCTCCCTCCCCCGGCCGCCCCACCCTCGCCCAGCGCCAGCCCGCCTCGCCCGCGATGACGCCCGTCGCGACCGCAGGAACGATCACCCACCACCACCCGGCATCCACGAGAGCCGCGGCCCCGCCAAGCGCAAGAAACGCCCACCACGCGTTCCCGAGGACCGCGATGCAGCCGCCACCCGCCCTGCCCTGAGCGAAGTCGAAGCCCCTCCCCACCTCTCCAGTCGGTCTTCCCACCTCTCCTCTTCCGGCCCCGCCCCCCTGCCCTGAGCGACGTCGAAGGGCCGCCCCCCTCGATCCCCCTCTACTGCAGGATCGCGATCAGAACCCCCGCAGCCACCGCCGTGCCGATCACCCCGGCCACGTTCGGACCCATCGCGTGCATCAACACGAAACACTCGGGGTCGTCCTCGTGCGCGACTCGCTGCACCACCCGCGCCGCCATCGGCACCGCCGATACCCCGGCCGCACCAATCATCGGATTCACCTTGCCGCCCGTCAGCTTGTACATGAGCTTGCCCAAGAGCACCCCACCCGCCGTCGCAAACGAGAACGCCACCGCACCCAAGAGCAGGATCTTGATGCAGTCCCACGTCAGGAATTGCGTGTGGTGCATGTTCATGCCCACGCACGAAGCCAACAGCAACGTCACGATGTTGATGATCTCGTTCTGCGCCGAAAGACTCAAACGCTCCGCCACCAGCGACTCGCGAATCAGGTTGCCGAACATCAACATCGCCAGCAAGGCCCCGGCCGCAGGTACCACCAGGATGCAGATGATCATCGTCACCAGCGCGAAAAGAATGCGCTCCTTGCGCGAGACCGGCCGAAGCTGCGCCATCCGCGTCGTACGCTCGGCTCGCGTCGTCAAAAGCCGGATGATCGGCGGCTGAATGACCGGCACCAGCGACATGTAGGAATACGCCGCCACCATCACCGACCCCAACAGGTGCGGCGCAAGCTTGTTCGTCGTGAATATCGTCGTCGGTCCGTCCGCTCCCCCGATGATCCCGATCGATGCCGCCTCCTGGTGGGAAAAACCCAGCAGCACGGCGCCGATGATCGTCACGAAAATCCCGAACTGCGCCGCCGCACCCAGCAGGAACGTGTACGGCGCCGCAATCAGCGGCCCGAAGTCCGTCAACGCCCCCACCCCCAGGAAGATCAACGGCGGGAAGATCTCCAGGTGGATGCCGTACATGAAGTAGTGATACAGCCCGCCGGGCATCGAAGCCGTGGGCCCCGACATCAGCTCGGGCGCCGTGTTGACAAGGATCGCTCCGAACCCGATCGGCAACAGCAACAGCGGCTCGAACTCGTGCCGGATCGCGAGATACACCAGCACCCCCCCGATGAGCCACATGACGGGCTGCTGCCAGACGAGGTTGTGGAACCCCATCGTCTGCCAAAGCTCCGTCATCCAATCGAGGAACACCGGCATCTCGTGTCTCCCGCTCCCGCCCTAGCCCCGCCGGAGCACCGCCCCGCCCGCCCCGCCCCGACCACCGACAGCCGCCGCACCCCACGACCCGGCTCCGCATTCGGAATCCACCGACACCCGTCGAGCCGGGAAGTCCCCCGCGCGACCCTCGCGGTCGAGCCGCACCGCCGCCGCAATCGCCGCCACCTCGGCCGAAGTCCCCGCACCCGCCTCGCACGCAACCGCCACCGCCACGGCAACCGACTCCGCGGACGAAAGCTCCCCTCCCGCGTCGCGCCGCACCAGCCCGCCGTCCCCGACCACGGCCGCCGCGGACGCGAGTCCCCCGCCGGCCGGCGGCGTCGCGGCCGCTCCGTCCGCGATCGACGGCATCAGCGGCGCCCCCTCCTCGGCCGTGCGGTCACGCGCGACCCGGCCAATCGCCCAGATGATGAAGGTCAGCCCGGCGAGGACCGCGAAGACCACGCCCATCCCGAGACCCAGCAGGATGAACGCCCCCGATAGCCCCGGCGGCAGGTTCTGCGGCGCAGAAGCAAGGAGCACGCTCGACATGACGCCGTGCCATAGACCCACCCGCCCCGCAAGTCAACGCGTGGAACCCCCCCGTCAGGGCTTCGCCATTCTCGCCGCGGCGGGGTGTCGCGCGGGCACCGCGAGGTTCCGCGCCCCGAATTTCGCGCAGGGTCGCAGAGTCGCAGAGGCCGCAGGACCGACTTTGGCGGGACCCTGCCCCCCCCGTGGTTTCCCCCCTTCCCCCCCCCTCTCCCCCCCCTCCTCCCCCATCTGTGTCCATCTGTGTCCATCTGTGGTTTCCCCTTCCCCCTTCCCCCTTCCCCCTTCCCCCTTCCCGTCCCTCCCCCTCCCTCCC
>JACQZW010000091.1 GCA_016213675.1 Acidobacteriota bacterium
CCGAGCGAGCGTCGACGGCGCGCACGTCTCCCTCGACGGCAAGAGCCTCGGGCCGGCGCCTTTGAAGGGAAGCGTCTTCGTCGAGCCCGGGCACCGAGTCTTCACCGCGACCCGCGAGGGGTACGAGCCCGCGAGGAGCGAGGTCGACGTGAAGAAGGGCGCGAGCGCGGAGGTGAGCCTCGAGCTCGTGGCGAAGGAGGGGAGCGGAGGGGTGAACCCGGTCGTGGCCGGGATTGGGTTTGGGCTCGGCGCCGCGACCGGCATCGTGGCAGGGGTGCTCGGCGGGATGTCCGCGTCGAAGAAGAGCCGCGAGGACGAGCTCGCCGCAGAGCTCGACGTTGCAGGCGCCTCGTGCCCGTCCAACAGCACGGCGAGCAACTGCGTGGAGCTACGCGACGTGGCCTCCGCGAAAGACACGCTTCAGAACGCCGCCGTGGGGCTCGGCATCGCCGCCGGCGTTCTCACCGTCGGCAGCATCATCTACACCGCCGTCGCTGCGAGCCAGTCCGCTCCGGCCGTGGCGGTCGTTCCCTGGGCGGATCCGCAGAGCGGCGGACTCGCCCTCACTGGTTCCTTTTGATTCCGACACCGCGAGGTTGCCTGCCATGAAGTGGATGCGCGTGATTCGTTACATCGGCCTCGGCGGCTTCGCTGCGGCCTCCACGGTCGCGGCCTGCAGCAACGATTCCGAGGACTGCGAGGTCTTCAACACCTGCGGCGGTACGACCTCGACGACCGGCACCGCCGGCTCCGGCGGCTCGGTCGATCCGGGCTGCGTGCCGTCGGATCTGCCGGCCAACACGCCGCTGCCCGACACCTGCGCGGGCGTCTTCGTGTCCGGCACGAACGGCAACGACGGGACGGGCGACGGCACGCGCGGCAATCCGTATGCGAGCGTCGCGACGGCGCTCGCGGGTGGAGCGGCCGTCGTGTATGCGTGCTCGGGGCAGACGGCGGACACCGCGACCGTGCAGGTGCCGGCGGGGAGCAACCTCTTCGGAGGGCTCGACTGCGCGGATTGGCACTATACCGGGGACAAGACCGCCATCACGACGACGGCCCCGATTGCGATGGTGCTCGAGGGGGGAGCGGCGGCGAGCTCGATTGAGGATTTCGCGATCACGGCCGCGAATGGGGGTGTGGCGGGGGAGAGCTCGATTGCGGTGCTTTCGGATGGGGCCACCGCCGTCATCGAGCGGTGCGAGCTCACGGCGGGGGACGGCATGAATGGGCAGGCGGGGACGAGCCTGCTCCACGACAATGCCATGGACGGCGCGCCGGGAAGCCCGGGCGCCTGGGAAGCGAGCAGCACCTGCGCGCTTGCCGCGCAGTCATATTTCGGCGGCGACGGTGGCGCGAAGACTTGCGGGGGAGTCGTCGTGGATGGGGGCAAGGGGGCGGACGGGAACGACTCGCAGGGTGGCGATGCGGGTGCCGAGGGGTTGCCGAACGGCTTTGGCACCTCGGGCGACGGCGGGCAGGGCCAGCCGAGCGGCGCCGGGTCGTGCGCAGACCAGCCGGCGCAGTCGGGCCATTCCGGAGCCGCCGGGACAGATTTCTCCGGCGCCACCGGCGTAGGTACGCTCTCGCCGACCGGCTACCTTGGGACCTCGGGCGTCGCCGGCGACCCCGGCGAGCACGGCCAGGGTGGCGGAGGCGGGGGCGGCGCCCACGAATGCCAGCTGAACTCCCTCCTCGCCGGCCCCTCGGGCGGCGGCGGCGGCTCGGGCGCCTGCGGCGGTGCGGGCGGCGGCGCGGGGACGGGCGCCGGCGCGTCCATCGCGCTCGCCGCGGTCGGCGGCAGCATCACCCTCACGGACTGCTCACTCGCGACCGGGATCGGCGGGATTGGCGGAGCTGGTGGGAACGGACAGCCGGGTGGGCTCGCGGCATTCCAGGTGGCCAGTGGTGGCGGGCCCGGCGCCTGCGCCGGCGCCCAGGGCGGCAACGGCGGCCCCGGCGGCTCCGGCGGCGGCGGCCTCGGCGGTCACTCCGTCGGCGTCGCGAAGGCGAGCGCCGCCACCGTCACGCTCACGAACGCGACCTTCACGATCGGCACCGCGGGGCAAGGCGGCCCCGGTGGCGACTCGAAGCCCGCGCTCGACGGCGCGGACGGGCTGCGCTGCAGCGAGCTCGATTTCGGCACCTCGAGCTGCACGCCGGCGACCTGAAGCGCCGGTCTGCCGCGGGCGTGGAAGCCTGAAGCGAACGCGGTAGCCTTCCGACGCAGCCAACCTCGATCGCGAGCGACTGACGTGCCCACGAACACGAGCCACACGCCCGGACTCGACGACTGGCAGCACCAGCTCGTGATCGCGGCCATGCTGAGCTCGGTCTCGCCCGACGCGCGCCGCCGCTTGGAGCGGTTCTTCTACGAGCTCATCGAGGACCGCACCGATCGCAAGGCGACGCGCGAGCTCGGCGCGCTGCTCGGCGACGTGACCCGCCAGACGGACGACGACCTCTACGCGATCCAAGTGATCGGGGAGCTTCTGCCCGAGGCGGGCACGGACGTCATCACGACCGACCTCTTGCTCTTCGCCGCCCGGTGGGGCGAGCTCGGCGCGCCGACCGTGCGCGTGAGCGGCACGCAGGCGGCGGCGCTCATGCTGAGCGATCTCACGCCCGAGCAGCTCGCGCACCTCCGCCCCCCTTTTCGCGCCTTCGAGATCCTCCTCACCGAGCCGCTCCGCGTCGGCGACCAACAGATCGGACGGGTGGCGGTTCTCGCGTGGGATTCCGCTTTCGCGACCGATGAGACCGGCCGGCGCGCCACGAACCGCTGGGCGATCCGCGCGGTCGGGCAGGCCACCGACCTCTACCGCGGTCGGGCGACGCCGGCCCAGCTGTACGGCGCAGCCCCCGTGGTCGACGAGATCCCGGGCCCGGAAGGCTCCGTCCGGCCCGACGATGTCGAGACACGTGGCTTTGGGCTGCTCATCCGGCTCGCGCTGAACGTCGCGCTCTCCCTCACCGCGCACCCGCCGCCGGCGCCGAAGAAGCGCACCGGGAAGAAGGCGCGCAGCAGGCACGCGCGCCCGTACCGCGAGATGGACCTGCCGATGCGCGTGCACACCGACATGCGGGGGCACATCGCCGACTACCTGAGCGGCGAGGTCGATCGGGCCTACAAGGTGCGCTGGATCGTGCGCGGCCACTGGCGCAACCAGCCGTGCGGCCCCGGGCGCATGCAGCGCGAGCTCATCTGGATCTGTCCCTACTGGAAGGGGCCCGAAGGCGCGCCGACGCCGCGAGCGGCCGGGCCGAGCGCCGGGGGATCGTAGGCGAGCGTGGCCGAGCCGTGCCGAGCGTATCGACATCCGACGGTCGCGAGCGTCCTGCGTTGCCGCTGCTTGGCATCGCTCAGCTCAGCTCCCCACAGCCTTCGCCACCGCGCGGTCGACGTCCCCGTAGAACACGATGTCGAGCTTCTCGGCGACCTCCTCGGGCAGGCCGGCCACTTGCGATTTATTGCCGATGGGCACGAGCCCTCGGAGCGCGCCGTTGTCGAGGGCGATCTGGAGCGCCTCTCCGATCGACGGCAGCATCTTGATGTTGCCCTGCACCGAGACGTCGCCGAGGATCACCGTGCCGGGCTGGACCGAGCGATCCTGGAGCGCCGACACGATCGCCACGTAGAACGCGACGCCGCAGTCTCCATCCGCACCGCCCCCCGACAGATCGACGCCTTCGACCGCGAAGTCCTTCTGCGCGAGCCCTTGCGCGAGACCCTGGCGCTCCTTCACCGACTGGAGGAGCGACCATGCGCGGAGCAGCGACTCCTTCATGCCCTTCTGCATACCGGACGGAGTGCGCAGCTTGCCCGTCCCCGTGGCGGTCGCGACCTCGAGCCTGACGAGGCCGACCCGCGACTCCTCGTCGACGAAGGCCGTGTACACGGTGCCCGGCGGGAGCGGATCGGGCGAGATCGCACCCCTCCCGCCCTGCTCGGGTACGGCGACCACCGCCTCGCGACCGTCCGCGGCATCGATCAGCGTGAAGGTCGTCTTGTTGAACTCGAAAGAGCCCCGCTTCTTGAGCTGCTCCTTCACGCGCCGGCGCCCCTCCATCGCGAGCTCGAGGCATGCGCGAAGGCCGCTCTTGTCGGCGTCACCCGCTGGGTGCAGGAGCTTCAGGAGGCCGCTCACACTGCGCTTGATGCCGTTCGCATCGCGGCCCTCCACGTGCGAACCGAGCCGGAATCGCCCCTCGAGGGCATCGAAGCGGTTCTGCTTGCGGAGCGCCCGGAACGCCTCGGCGAGGTAGTCCGTCACGAAGCCGTAGTGCTCGGTCAGAATGGCCTTCGAGTTCTTCGGCACTTCCCAGCCGGGCATGTAGAAGTGAAAGCGATCGATCACCGCTAGGTCGAACTCCTTCGGCAGCGGCTGGAAGAGATCGGTGCCCGCGTTGGCGACCAGCACCTCGACCGGGTGGTTCAAGTTGCCGACGAACACGAGCGAGGCGTCGGCGTGCACCTGCGTGACGCCACGGCTGAAGCGCCCGTTCGCCATGTAGTCCTTCATGATCTGGATGGCGTCGGGGTCCGTCACCTTCATGCCGCCGACCTCGTCGAAGGCGACGACGTCCCAGTGCCCCACGAGGCCCACCTTGCGGCGCGCGTTGTTGTAAAAGAGGTTCGCCGTGCTCGCCTTGCCGCCCGAGACGAGAATGGCGTAGGGCGAAATCTCCGAGAAGGCGTAGCTCTTGCCGGTACCGCGCGGTCCGAGCTCGATGAAGTTGTAGTTCTTCTCGACGAAGGCGATGAGCCGCGTGAGCATCAGCATCTTCTGGCGCGCGTCGAGCCGAGCGGCCTCGAGGCCCACGCTGCGAGTGAGCACGTCGAGCCACTCTTCGGTCGAGAAGGTCTGACGCCCCGCACAGAACTCGTCGAAGTCGAAGCGCGCGAGCTGGATGGGCTTGATGTCGACGACGTGGAACGGGCTCGCGCCCTTGCCCTGCTCGTCGGGTGCGACGAACTCGAGATCGATCATCGCCCAGATGCCGCCTTCGAGCAGCCGCTCGTAGCGGCGATGGAAGTCGTCCGCGATGTGGATGCGCGCGTAGCCGAAGTTCTCCATCGCGGCCCAGTACTTCGTCTCGCTCGGCATGAAGCGCACGTCGATGCGGTCGATGAAGCGGTGCCGGCCGTTGCGCTCGACGAGAGCCTGCGCCTTGTTGGCCTCGTCCTGGCGGAAGTAGTGCTTTTGGAGCGTGTCCTTCACGGCCGCGATGCCCGCCTGGATCTCGCCGGGATCGTCCGAGGAACAGTAGCGTCCGAGCAGATACTCGAGCACGTACGACGGCACGTTCTCGCCGCCCTTGATCTGCTGGAGCAGATCTTTGCGGACCACCTTGCCCGGGAATGCGGTGAGGAGCTTGTGATCGAGCGCGTCGAGTTCCACAGGATCTGTCCTACTCGCTAGTCGAGACAATGGTTCTTGAGCTTCAGCGAGCCGAGGACGACCCCGACGCCGGCCGCATCGAGTGCCTGGACGTCGACGCTCGGGCCAGCGAAGTCGTCGTCGATGCGGATGGCGACCGCTTCTTCCACGCCGACCCGCAGACGAATGAGGCCCGTCGCCGGATCGCGGGCTTCGCAGTCCGCGGCCTTGCCGACGGGCTGCGCGGCGCCCGGCGCAACGGCGACGACGCGAACCTCGAGCTCGCTCCGCTCTACGGTCGTGAGCTTGAGCTTCACGATGAAGACACGCTGAGAGAAGTGGGGGTGGCGGTACGCGATGGCGACGTGGTTGGTGCCTCCTCCCGCCGTGGCCCCCTTCGGGCTCAACGTGACGACGGGGACCAGGCACTCCTGAAGCGACACCCCCTCGTGGAAATAGGCGGCGCCTGCCGCGAAGACGCGGAAGCCGGTCGCGAGCGCGATGTCGTCCACCCCGCCCTCGAGGCCAAGGTGCCGTGCCTTCACGACGCACACCCCGTCGGCCATCCCCGCACCGCTACCCAGGCGACAGCGGCGCTTCGACGCAACCCACGTGCCCGGCGGTTCCCGCACGACGTCGCCCGGCGCGATCTCCGGCACGAGCACGTGCCCATGGTCCGCCGCGAACACCATGCGCGTGACGCCCGCCCGCGCGAGCCGCTGGGCCACGCGGGTGAGATCGTCGAGGATCGAGGACATGAAACGCCGCGCGGAAGGAAGGTTCGTGCCCTCGCCCGCCTTGTCGATATCGTCGCTCCGCACCACCAAGAGGTCGGCCTTCCCGAGCATCTCTCGGAGCCGTGCATCGTTGGCCTCCTGGAGCTCGTCGAGCCGCAGATCGCGATACCGATCACCGAGGAGCTTGCGAAAGCACTCCTTGCGCGCGTTCACGTCCGCAACGTGCGCGCCCGCCACGACCGGCACGACGTCGCCGCCGGCCACCGCACAGGCGAAGCTCGCCTCGGCGCCAGGTAGGAGAGCCGCCATCCCGAAGGGCGTCGTCGTGGGAACGACCGTGCGCACGCCCGTCACGACGACGTCCCCGAGCTTGCCGAGCATCTCGGCTAGATCGCGCCCCATCTCGTAGCGCATCGCATCGACGAGAAAATAGGCCACGCGAGCCCCTTGCTGGAGTGCGGGGGCGACATCGCGGCTGAAGACTTCGGTCTGCCTGGGTCCTTCGGGGGGCCAACCCTCCCGCAGCACGGCCTCGAGGAAGGCCGCCTGACCCGCACCCGCAACGGCGCGATGCACGGACCGGCAGTGCTCGAGGAGCGGCTGCAACACCTGCCGGTCGGCGCCGCAGTCCACTTCGGCGCGCTCCATCCAGCGCTGGCAGCGGTCCACGCGCCAGAGCCCGTCGTCCGGTGACACGTAGCCAAGCAGGTGCTCGGCCACGGGGCGCCCGGGCGCGATCACCCGAGCGCGCCAACGATCGGACGCCTCGAGAAGCTCGAGGCAACGCGTGGCCAGCTGCCAGAGCTGGCTGCATTCCGCATCGCGGAGCCAAATGGACTTCTTCCGCAAGTCGAGCGCGCGCCGCGCCTTTCCGAGCCGGGAGGCCAGGCACTCCTCCTGCACCCAGAGCAGGGTCGAGCGGTCTTCCGCGCGGAAGGTGTCGCGATCGCCCCAGTCTCCCGGCTCGTTCGCGATACCGTGGAGTTGCAGATCGTCTTGCACGGTCGTCGCGACGCTCATGTAGGCGTCGCGCGAGGCATCCGAGCCGCGGAGCCGATCGCAGAGCGCGTAGATCGCCCTTTCGTGCTCGGCCTGCGCGCGGGGGACCTTCGCGGCGTGTGTAGGAACGGCGCCCTTCACGTCGAAGGCGAACTCCGAGAAGAGGACCCAGAGCGCGAACTCCTTGCCGAGCTTCGCCACCTGGGTCGGTGCAGTGAACCCGAAGGTCTCGGCGAGCAGCCGCGTGAGGTCGCCAAGCACGCCCGCCTCGGCGAGGGCCTTCTTCACGGTCGTGCTCGCGGCCACCACCTGAGCCCCCACCTCGATGGGATCCTCGGTCTCGAAGGCCCTCTTGAGGAACGGGAACCCCGACCGCTCCGCCAGGGCTTCGATCTGCGCGAGCTTCACGGTGGGGTGGGCGGCGTAGAGCTTGTCGATATCTGCGGCGCGCGCAGGCATCGCCTGCCGCGCCAGCGATGGGAGGGACTCCGCCGCGTCCGCACCGAAGGCTGCCCCGAGCCGCGCGTACACCTCGAAGGGCTCGTGCACGAGCGTCTCCTCGACCGCGGCCCGTGCCCACGGCACGTAGATGAGCGCCGTCGGTCCGCGTGGCGGAGGGGTAGCCGGATCCACGACTCTCGCCCAGGCCTCATCGGCCTGGCGGCGCGCAAGGAGCGCCGAGCGGCGTGCGTCGATCTTCACGAGCTCGGCACGCGCGAAGGCGTCGTAGAGGTCGGGGTACTCGTTCTGTGCGTCGTACCAGACGACCACCCGACGTTCGTCGAGGAGCTCCCCGAGGCGCTTGAAGACGAAGTCACGAACCGGCCCGCCAGCCATCATGGCCCGCCCTTCGGTGCCACCGCGCGCGAGATCCGATCGACTTCGCGGTAGAGCTTGTGGAACGAGGGCGCGCGCCCACGCATGTGGTGCCGCACCGGGAGGGACACATCGGCGGCGAGGCGGCCCTGGTCGACGGTCTCGCGGTACTTCACGCCGAGGGCGGCCTCCAACCAGCCCTTGCAGCCGCCGACGGTCTCCGGGGCGCGCCAGTGCTGGAACCGTGCATCGGCCGGCAACTTCTTCCGCGACCGAAGGGAGTGGAAGTCCGCCAGAAACCAGGCCTCGAACATCCGGTTTGCGACCACGACGGCGACCGGGATGTCCCCGGCCACGGCCCGCGCACGACCGAGGAGCTCCGGACCGAGGGGCGGCTCACCCGCAGCAGTCCGTGCGACGCAGCGCTCCTCCGCGTCGACGATGACCACCACGGCCGCGGGCTTGTCGCGCACGGCGATGCGGACGAAGTACTCGATGCCGAGCATCCGCGCTTCGTCGTGCGGCCGAGTGACGAGCCGGATCGCAGACCGCAGGCCGGTGCCGCCGGTGCGCCGCGCCAGGGCACGGATGAGATCGAGCACGAGATCGAGGCGCGAGGGCAGGAAGGGGTAGAGACTCGCGAACGTGTCGGCGTCGAGCGTGCCCTTGCCGCCCTGCCAGTCCGTGAGGTGCGTGTGGAGCTCGAGCAGCTCGGCCGAGGCCTGGTACCGGCGCTTGAGCTCGGCTTCGCCGTCGGCGTTCTTCTTCAGCAGCCGCTGCGCCGTGATCTCGCGGATATCCGTGGCCAGGAGCTCGAGCGAGATGGGAAATCGGTCCTTCAGCTTGAAGAGCTCGGCCGAGTTGAGCGAAGCACGCTCGGAAATCTCGGTGAGGGTCTGCTGCGCCGTGGCCACGAACCAGACCTTGCCTTGGCCTGCCTCCTTGAAAGCACGGACGAGCCCGTCGAGGTTCAGGATGAGCTCCCGCCGCGGAGCCACGTACTGGCCGACCTCGTCGACGAAGAAGACGATGGCCTCGCACCCCGTGCGCCTGCGTACGAGAGCGATGATGCGGCGCGCGAGCTCCTTCACGTCCTCGGTCGGCTGGTACCTGAGCTGGCGAAAGTCTGCCGGCGTCTTGAAGTCGTCCGGGTAGAACGCCGGCACGAGCGCAGAGGCCCGCGTCACCGCGAGCATCGGATCGTCGTGAATGACGCGCCACGGCTCACGCCCGGGGTAGTGCGCCTCGTAGGCTGCCTCGAAGGCTGCGAGCTTCTGATCTTGCTCGAGGCGGATCTCGAGATCCGCCACCTTCTTCTCCTTCGAGAAGCCGAGCTCCTTCAGCACGTTCCAGTAGAGGACGTTGGCCACGCTGTCGCTCGCGCTCTCCGCAAGCTGGTCGGTGCCGAGATCCAGCATGAAGATTGCCGCCTTGTGCTGCTTCGCCACCTTCTTCAGGTGCAGGCCGAGCGCCCGGTCGGGGATCCGATCGGCGAGGCGATCGACGAAGGGCACGCCCTTGATCTTGCGGCGGCTGTCGAGCGCGAGCCCGAGGTACTTCGTGAGCGAGCTTTTGCCCGAGCCGTAGAAGCCGGATACCCACACGCCGATTTCCGTGACCGTACCGAGGCGAGCGCCGTCGTCGAAGGCCTCGATGAAGCGGCGCAGGGCGCGCTCGACGGAGGCGGTGACCTCGTACTCGGAGATCTCCTGCTCGAGCCGGGCCTCGTCCGTGGCCGCGTAGTCGATGACCTTCTCGATGCGCCGATCGATCGGTCGAGCCTGCGTGAAGACGTCGCGGATGACGCGCATCAAAGGCCCCCTACGATGGTGGAGCGGTAGTTGCCGTTCTCGGGGTAGCAGCCGAGGAAATGAAGGCCGTATTGCCCACGGCGGCGCCCCGGGTAGAAGAGCACGGTCGGGCACCGGATCCGATCGTGAAACCAGTTCTCGAGCGTCCGCACCCGGAACCAGGGGTGCAGCAGCGCCGCATCCGTCAGGATCAAGAGCCGCCGCGGCGTCTCGTCCTCGAGATAGGGCCCGAGCGTCCGCGCGAGCCCGGGCCGTGCCTCGTGCGAGCTCGGCGTGCGCGGATCGTCTCGAAGGACATCGCGCATGGACTTGTTGCCGTCCTCGTAGCTGCCGGCCTCCTCGAGCTCGAGCCAGTCTTCCCAGCGGCCAGACGCGTCGACCACGCGCCACGAGAGCTCGCGGAGGGACTGGACGAGCACGCTCCAGCCGTCCTTCTCGAGCGCCGCGCGCCACCGAGGCAGGCGCCGATGGACCTCGAACGTCGCCCCCGGATCATGGACGAAGTTGAAGAACGGGTCGCTGTGGGTGGGGGCGAGCCGGTTCTCGTTGCTGAGGCAGTGCCGAAGCTCCGAGAAGGCCTTTTCGAGGTCGTCACTCAACGGTCGGTCCCCCAAGCACTTCGAGGACGGTGGCCCAGTCCGCCCACGTCCAGGTGATCCGCACGACGGTGCCTGCTCCCTGGAAGATCCAGAGCCCGAGATCGGAGAGGCGATCGAGCGCCTCGCGCACGTCTTCCTCGTGCATCTGCCAGATGCGCCAGTCGGGGTGCTCGACGATCGCGATGTCGCTGACGCCCTGGCGATGGAGCTCGCAGGTAAGCCACGCCGTTGCGAGCGCGCCGGGCCGGTACGGCAGAAGCGCGCGCACCCCGCGCCGCGGCGGACCGAGGGCGCCCAGATCCGTGAGCTGGTGCAGGACGTGCTGGGCGACGCTCTCGCGCACCGACCGCGACCAGGGACGCGCCATCCGGCCCGCCGAGTGCTGCTCGTCGAGGAAGCGCAGGAAGTCCGCGGTCGTGACCGCCTCGGATCTCCGGGCGCTTTGCCGCGCCAGAAACTCCGTGACGGCCTCGCGCAGCACCACGTCCGCACGTGCCGCGAAGAGGAGGCACAACTGGCTGAACCAAGGGCCGCTCTTGCGCGAGGCGAGCAGGTGGCGCAGCGACACCGCCGGCTCGTCGCCGTCGGCGAGCAGGCGACCGGCGAACGCGACGCGCACGACGTCGTCGCTCCGCGCGGCGGTCGCCTTGCCGAGCAAGTCCTCCGCTCGAACGCGGTCCCGGAACGCGCCGGCCGATTCGCCCGGCCGCCAGGCGCGCAGCAAGGCCCGCGTCTCCTCGAGAAGCGCGGTGCCCTTGATGGCGCGGGCCGTGTAGTGCTCCGGGGCCACCGTTATTCCTCGAAGTAGGGCATGACGCGGAGACCGGCCCGGTCCGCCGCGAGGTAGGCGCCGACGACTTCATGGATGGTAGCGCCCTGGTTCAACCGCGCGGGTTTGCCGAGACACCTCGGGCCAGGCGATGGCTCACCGACGGCGCCCGCCGCACGCCCCAAGCGTTCGAGCTCGCCGTGCACGGCGGCCAAGTCCGCCGGCGGCCAGGTCAAGCCCGCCCGTTCATCGAGCTGCCCGAGCCAGCCCGCAAGCCGATCCTCGAGGTGCACCGGCAGGCGAAACAGGTGGAACGACCGCGGACTGAGCCGCTCGTCGTGATCCCGGCGCGCAACCTCGACCACCGACTCGAGGGCGGCGCGAACCGCGGTACGGGGAAACAGCAGCTCGAGGGACCGGCGCGAGGTGGGGTCGGTGAACCGCGCCGGCCACCAGCTGCGGCGCTCGCCAAGGGCGCCTACCAGGAACCGCGCACTTGCGATGGCTTGAAGGTGGGTGGAGCGCATCGGGCCGGAGCCGAGCGTGCAACGGGCTCAGACTGGGGTCGATCGGATTCGTTCGCGGAGCCGCCAGCGATGGCCGACCGGCCCGAGCCCGTCGGCCGCCACGTCGCGCTCCGCTTGCCCACCCGCCCCTCCGCTGAGCCCGAACCCACCGACGCCAGCCCGCACCCCACCTCACGCCACGCGGCACCCCGCCGACGCTACCCCGCACCCCAGCGACCGCGTCCGGGACCCCACCCACCGCTCGACCGGAGCCGCCTTCCGGTGCCGGCGCCCCACCGACGGCCTACCCGGAGCCGCCTTCCGGTGCCGGCATGCCATCGACCGGTCGCGGGATGGCGCCGACCGATGGCTGTGGGGCGGCGCCGACCGGTTCTCGGAGCGCGCGGACGGAAGGGCCGGGCGCCGACCGACGGGTTCTTGCGTCGGCGGGCTCCGGCGCTCGGCGGCGGAGGCGCGAACGGGCGCTCCGACGGGCATCTCCGATGATCGCACCGTTTCCGGCACCCCTCGCACCGACGCGCGTCACGACCATCCCGGTCGGGGCGCGCGCCGGCGGGGTCGGAGGGGGCGGGGCCGAGCGCGACTTGGCGCGCCGCGTCAGTCACGTCGGACGACGGCCGGCGGGGGACCGGGCTCGACCGGTGCGGGCACGGGCGGGGCGTTCGGATCGTCCTCGTCGTCCGTAGCGGTCGCCTTCTCGGCGCGGAGCTTCTGGTAGTCCTTGTCGCTGCGACCGGCGACGCTCATCAGCGTGCGGCGGAAGAGGATGAGCTCCTCCTGGAAGGCCGCAGCGAGCGACCTCGACTTCGGCACATCGACCTGCACGCCGGCGACCTGAGCGCCTCCCGCGCCCACGCCCACGCCGAGCGCTCCCTCTCCCAGGACCCCGACGTGTCGGTCGGGAGTGTGGTACCATCCGCGCCACGTCCTCGACGTTGCGCCACGAGGCAGCGTCCCTCTGCGTAGGTGAGCCCATGCATCCCATCCGACTGTCACGGTTCCTGGCGACGGGCGCCTCGCTCGTCGCGCTTGGTGCGGCGGTAGACTGCAAGTCTGGTTTCGAGCCCGAGGGCACAGGAGGCGCCGGGGCCTCGAGCACCGGGGGCGGCGGGCCCGAGTGCTGGACACCCGCTGAGTGCCCCGGCGTGGACACGATCTGCGGCATCCGCACCTGTGACGACGGTGTCTGTGGCGTGAATGCCGCACCCGCCTCGACCGCGTGCGGTCAGAATGGTGGCACGGTTTGCGACGGGCTCGGGACCTGCGTCGAGTGCGTCGGCAACGTCGACTGCGGCCCCACCACCGAGTGCAGCGGCCACGTCTGCGTGCCTACACCGTGCTTCGACGGCCTCCAGAACGGGGACGAGACCGACATCGACTGCGGTGGGGCAACTTGCGATCCGTGCGCGCCTGGCGCCGTGTGTCTCCTGCCGAGCGACTGCGCGAGCGCCGTCTGCACGGGGACGTGCCAGGCTGCGATCTGCGGCGACGGAGTGGTGAACGACCCCGCCGAGGAGTGCGACGGCGACGGAGCGGGCACCGGCGGCGAGACGGTCACCTGCGACGGCGACTGCACCTTCGTGTCCTGCGGCGACGGACACGTGAACCCGCTCGTGAACGAGGCATGCGATGACGGCAACACGGTCACCGGAGACGGATGCGGCCAGTGCCAGTACATCGTGGCGATCACGGCCGGCGGTGCCCACAGCTGTGTCCTTCTGTCGAACGGGCACGTGAAGTGTTGGGGCGACAACGCCGACGGACAGCTCGGCCTGGGTGACACTGCGCACCGGGGCGACGGCGCGGGAGAAATGGGCGATGCGCTTCCGGCGGTCGAGCTCGGCGCGGGCCGCACGGCGACGGCCGTCGTCGCCGGTGGGCAGCACACGTGCGCCCGCCTCGACGACGACACCCTCAAGTGCTGGGGCCGCGGCGACGCGGGCGAGCTCGGGCTCGGTGGCACCGGCAACCAGGGGGACCAGCCGGGGCAGATGGGAGACATCCTGGCAACGGTCGACCTGGGGACGGGCCTGACCGCCGCTGCGGTCGTGCTGGGGGATTATCACTCGTGCGCCCGTATCGGCACGGGGGGAGTGAAGTGCTGGGGCAACAACATCTGGGGGCAGCTCGGCCTCGGCGATGTCGAGCGCCGTGGTGATGGCCTCGGCGAAATGGGCGACAGCCTCCCGTTCGTGAACCTGGGCGCGGTGGTGAGTCCCTCGCAGATCTCCGCCCGCTGGGACTCCACGTGCGTGCGCTTTCCCGCCGGAACGGTCAAGTGCTGGGGCTCGAACCCAGCCGGGCAGCTCGGCCTCGGGGACACCAACGATCGTGGAGACGTGCCGGGCGAGATGGGTGTCAACCTGCCGTACGTCGCGCTCGGCACCGGGCGCACCGCAGTCTCCGTGGTCACGGGTTCGCACACCTGTGCGCTCCTCGACAACGCCGCGCTCAAGTGTTGGGGCACCAACTCCAACGGCGAACTCGGGCTCGGCGACGTGGCCAGGCGCGGGGATGGCCCGGGAGAGATGGGCGACGCGCTCCCGTACGTAAGCCTCGGCAGCGCGCGCAGTGCCGTGGCGGTCGGGCTCGGCCAGTACCATAGCTGCGCCCTGCTCGATGACGCGTCGGTCAAGTGCTGGGGCAGCGGCAGCACCGGCCTCATCGGGAGCGGCTCCACGAGCAACCTCGGTGATCAGCCGGGGGAAATGGGCGACAGCCTCGCACCCGTGGCGCTCGGGACTGGCCGCACCGCCCTGCAGCTCGCGGTCGGGCCATATCACACTTGCGTCCTCCTCGACGACCGTACCGTCAAGTGCTGGGGCAGGAACGGCAGCGGTCGGCTCGGCCTCGGCGACACCACCGATCGCGGTTCGGGCGCCAGCCAAATGGGAGACAACCTTCCGACTGTGTTGCTCCCGTAGTCGGGGACCGTATCGGTCGTTCGTGCGGGCGCCCGGTCGTAGTACCGAGCGGGGCAGGACGAGGTGAACATGAGCTACGAGGACGTGCTCTTCGAGGTGAGCGAGGGCATCGCTCGCGTCACCATCAACCGGCCCCAGGTGATGAACGCCTTCCGGGGCAAGACGTGCACGGAGCTCATCGACGCGCTCGGGCGCGCCGCGTGGGACAAGCAGGTGGGCGTCATCGTGCTCGCGGGCGCGGGCGATCGGGCCTTCTGCACGGGCGGCGATCAATCGGCGCACGAGGGCAGCTACGACGGGCGCGGCACCATCGGGCTGCCGGTGGAGGAGCTCCAGGGCATGCTGCGCGACGCGCCGAAGCCGGTCATCGCGCGCGTGCTGGGCTATGCCATCGGAGGCGGCAACGTGCTCGCGGCGCTCTGCGACCTCACGATCGCCTCGGACCGGGCCGTGTTCGGGCAGGTCGGGCCCAAGGTCGGCTCGGTCGATCCGGGCTTCGGAACGGCGTACCTCGCGCGCGTGGTCGGCGAGAAGAAGGCTCTTCTACCAGACCGACGAGTCGCGTGAAGGCGTCGAGGCCTTCAAGGCGAAGCGCGCGCCCGACTTCCGCCGCCACGTGAAGTAGCGCGCTTCGTGGAGGGATTGCGGCCGAGGGCGGTGTGCCTCGGTGTGCCAGGAGTCGCGGTGGGCGCAGGCCCTGCGTGCGCGCGCGGGGGGCACGGCGGGGCATGGCCCAGGGGAATCGCAGACATGGGCGGGCGACCGTCGGTGCGTGTGCGTGGCACGCAGCATGCAGTGGCAAGCCCGCATGGCACCTCGAGATCGAGGCCGGTGGGTGCGTGCGCTCGTCCTCTGCCCGTCGCTCGCGCTCGGCGCGTCGCTCGGGCTCGGCGCGGCGTCGATGGCGTGGGGCAGCTCGGTCGAGCAGGCGCCGGGGACGGGTGGCTCGGGCGGCTCGGGCGGCTCGGGCGGCTGGGGGCCGCATCCGTGCGGGGCGCTCGCGGGGTTCTACGAGCTGTCGCTCCTGCCCGACGACCCGGCCGCGACCCCGGATGACGCCGTCGACATGACCCTCGAGCTCGCCGACGACGGCGACGCGTGCAGGGCGCGGCTCACGCCGCGCTTCTATCCGACCGCGAGCGTCGCGACCGAGGTCCTATCCGCGGCGGTCGTGCTCGACGACTCGGTCGGGGCCGTGCTGCCGACGGCATCGGTCGGGTGGTACTGGGGGCTCGGGTACTTTCGCGAGTACCACTTCAAGGAGATCGTGCTCGCGCGCGGGCCCGACGGCGCATTCAACGGCGCGGCGAGCGCGAAGGTCGACGTCAACTGGGCCGAGGACGACATCTGCTTGGTGAGCGAGATGCCGTACTTCGGCACGCTCGCGGCCGACGCGGTCGCGCCCGAGATCTACGCCGGGCCGACGCGCGTGCGCCCCGCGAAGCGCCCGTCGGGCGACTGTTTCGTGGCCTCGGGCGGCAAGACGCGGCCGGGCTGGCCCGAGGACACGCTCCTGCCGTGGGACGTCGTCGCCGTGGAGGCGTCGGAAGCGCTCGCGGGCCTCGCCTCGCACGTGTCGATTGCCGCGCAGGGCGGCGGGCCGACTGCGACGTCGGGCTGGCAGGACGCGCCCATTGCCGAGGGCGTCACCGCCGCCGATACATGGGCATGGGCGCGGCTCACCGATTGGGACGCCGTGCTCGGGACCGTGCAGGTGGTGTCCGTCGCCGACGGGCTCGTGGACGGCGTCGGGCTCGCGCTCGGGGCTCAGGCGCGCGAGGTGCCGGTGCTCGACGTGGGCCCGGCGGTCGACGCGCACGAGCTCGACGGCACGGTGACCGTCGGCACGTTCGGTCAGGTCGCGATCGCGGCCGGAACCGCGAGCGTGACGGCGCCCTGCAACTCGGGCGTCGGCGGCGTGGCGGGGCGCATCCTCACGGCCGGCAAGACCAAGGTCCTCATGCGCGTCCGGCTCGACAACCTGTCGTCGCTCGTGGCCACGGTCGTCGGGCGCAGCGGCGCCACCTACGCGGTGCCCTCGCCCGGAGGTCCCGACCCCGAGGGCTGGCTCATCGCGGAGGCGAGCATCGCGGGCGAGAGCGAGATCGGCTTCGTGCTCGTGCCGAACTCGTATTGCCACTGGGCGAACGACGCGAACGTCGAGATCGACCGCGTGTGGGCGGAGTAGCGGGCGCGCCGAGGCACGCGCTCCGCTCCGCTCCGCGAACGGCTCGCGGGGGCACTCGACAGCCTTCGACAGCGACACAAACCCCCTGTCTTCCTGGAAGACAGACCACTTTTGTCGCTCTCGGGCCGCCGGGGGGCGCTCGACAGCGACACAAACCCCCTGTCTTCCGGGAAGACAGGCCACTTTTGTCGCTCTCGGGCTGCCGGCGGGCTCTCGAGAGCGACACAAGCCCCCTGTCTTGCCGGAAGACAGACCACTTTTGTCGCTCTCGGGCCGCCGGGGGGCGCTCGACAGCGACACAAACCCCCTGTCTTCC
>JACQZW010000093.1 GCA_016213675.1 Acidobacteriota bacterium
ACCATGACGGCCTTGAGCTGCTCGCGGTTGAGGGTCGGGCCGCGGGCGAAGCGGAGCGGGTCGAGCAGCTCGAGCAGCGCGGTGAAGCTGGCCGTGTAACCGTTGTGGGGCGTGGCGGTCAGGAACAAGCGGTGCTCGAAGTGCGGGATGACCTGGCGCAGCATCTCCGTCCGGTCGGAGTCGCGGACGTAGTTCGTGCGGCCGGACGGGGCCATGTTGTGGGCCTCGTCGACGATGAGCAGGTCCCAGTCCCGAAGGCCGCCGAAGCGTTGGGGCCGGAGGGCGGCGCGGAAGGCACGCTGGGGCTCCTCGCGCTTGAGGAAGTCCATCGAGGTGATCAGCCGGGGGTAGGAGGCCCACGGGTTGACGTGGACGCCGTACTCGCGGCGGAGGCGCTGCATGTAGTCGCGGTCGACGATCTCGAACCGCAAGGCGAACTTCTGGTCCATCTCCTCCGCCCACTGGTTCTGGAGGGAGGCGGGGCAGACGATGAGGATGCGGCGGATGCGCTGCCGGGCGAGCAGCTCCTGCATCACCATGCCGGCCTCGATGGTCTTGCCGAGGCCGACGTCGTCGGCGATGAGGAGGTTCACGCGGGGCATGCGGAGGGCGCGGACGACGGGTTCAAGCTGGTAGTCCTCGATCTGGATGGCGCCGCGGAACGGGGCCTGGAGCGGCAGGGTTTCCAGCACCGACGAGAGCGACCACCGGGAGGCGAGGAGAAACGCGTCGAACCGGCCGGCGGGATCCCAGTCGTCCGGCCTCGGAAGGCCGAGGTCGTCGTGAACGGTCGCGTCGACCTCGTGCTCCCAGATCACGTCGAGCGGTTCGCCGAGCCGGTCGTCGTCGAGCGCCTCGAGCCGTACGCGATGCTGGGGCGGCACCTTCGGATCCACGCTCCCGGGCCAGACGTCCTGCACGATGAAGTGCCTGCCGCGCACGCGTACGAGCTGGCCTTGTTCGGGAACGATGGACGGCAACGGGACCTCCCCAGCGCGGCAGCACCGCCCGATCCGTGATCGGTGCGACGCCGCCGATTATCGCGGTTGATCTCCGGCGGTGCAACCCGTGCGAAGTCCAGCGACGTCCCGGGCGTGGTCCTCCGGCGGATCCTCTCGGCGGGCGGAACCGAACGGCTGCTTGCCGGTCGCGGCAGAGAAGTCCCGAGCCAGGACGCCGCCCGCGGGTAGCGTCGTCGTGGCGACGGATCCGTGGGCGCCGCCACCGAAAGCGTCGTCGGTTGAATCCCGGCGCAGGGCGAACGTCTGGCAACAGGCCGGAAGCGTGCCTGTCAGCCCTTCGAGTGGATCTGGCATGGCTATTGCTTGGCGATGCCGGTGACGATTCGGGAGGATGAACCATGAACGACAACCTCGAGCCCCTGCGCGTTTTCAAGCGGCGAAAGGAGCTTCTACTCGGCTGCGCCGAGCAGATCGCAACCGTAGCCGCGGAGATGGGCGACACGGAGATCAAAGCAACCACCGATGACTTCGTGGCACGGTTCCGACACGAGCGGTTCCTCGTCGTCGCGGTCGGCGAGTTCAAGTGGGGCAAGAGCACGTTCGTGAACGCTCTGGTCCGCAAAGACATCTGCCCCGTGGACGTCGTGCCGAAGACCGCGCGCGTGATGCACGTGTCGGCCGCCAAAGATGGGACGGAGAAGGTCACGGTTCACTTCCGAGGTGATCGTGCGCCGGAAGTGCGTGCCCTCGCCCCGGAGGACCTCGATGACCTCGTTGGAACAGGGGGCCGCCAACTCGAGCAGGTCGACCACATCCAGGTCGAAATTAGCGCGGCCGACTCCCTCGTCACCAATGATGTCGTTCTTGTCGATACGCCCGGCTTGAAGTCCCTATACAGGGAGCACGACCGCATTACCCGCGACTACCTGCCCCGCGCAGATGCGATCTTGTTCTTCTTCTCGGTGGCTCAGCCGTTCGCCGACAGCGAACGCGAGTACCTCGTATCCTTCCGTCAGTTCCTCGACCGAACCGTGTTCGTCGTCAACCAGGCAGACCAGAAGAATGAAACGCAGCGTGCGGCCCTGAAGCGCTTCATCGTGGCGCAACTGCAGGAACACGTCGTTGGAGGACCCGCTGACCACCTGCCGGTCTTCATGACCTCTGGGCAGCGGGCCCTCGACGCCGTCAAGTCCGCGGACGCCGAAGGGATGAGGGAGAGTGGCTTGCCCGATGTTGAAAGCTGGCTCGCCAAGTACCTCGGCAATGAGCGCGGGGCGCTGGTCGTCTTTGGAGTCGTCCAGAAGCTGCAGGATATCCGCACCGGACTTGAACGCCAGCTCCAGATCGCCAGGACGTTGCTGGAGCAGTTGACAAATGACCTGAAGGAGGGGGCCCGCAGGAGGTCGACGTTCCTTCGTTGTGTCGACGATGTTCGCCGGGACGGACCTCGCGTCGAGCATGTGGTCGACCTCGGGTGCGAACAGCTTCACGGACAACTCGCCAGCCGGGTCGGCTCGGTGGCGCAGCGGCTCTCGCAGAGGATCCGAGCCTGGGTGCCGCAATGCAGTTCGGAGCGGCAGTGCCGCCAGGCGTTGCCAAGCGTCCTTACTCGGCAGCTCCAGGACTTGGTGCACGAACTGGACGAGCAGCAGACCCTCGGCCTTCGCAACATCGCGGCGGCGGCGGCAAAGGAGCAGCACGTCCTTCTCGCGAGGATGGACGCTGCAGCGACGGAGCACTTGTCGGTCAGCGTTCAGCAGTTGGTCAAGGGAATGGGCGGTGGCGCCGAAGGCGCGGCAGGGTTGGGCACGCTTGCCGGTTTCGTGGGGGGAGATGTCGCCGGCTACGGCCTCCTCAGCCACGCCGTGGATCGCGCTCTTGAGGAACCGCCGTTGCTGCGGGCGCTTCCCTATCTCGCCGGGGCGACGACGCTGTTTGCGACCCTCGGAGGTCCGGTCGGGTGGGGGCTTGCGGCCATCGGCTGGGTCGCCACCTGGTTCGGCAATCGCATTTGGGGGTCTCGCTGGAAGGGCCAGGTCATGGAGCAGGTCGACCGGCACATCATCGAGCACGTGGTGCCTCACCTCCAGGCGTGGCTCAAGAACAACATCGAATCTGCGCGGGCGGGCTTGAAACGCGGCGGCGAACAGCAGTTGCGGGCCGTCGCGAGTCGCCTGCACAGTTTGGTCGAGGGGTTGGAACAGCAGGCGCATTCGGAAACGGATCAGCGCAACCGGGAGTTGGCGGCGATGCGCAGCCGCGCATCCCGGCTTGAGGAAGTAAAGGGGAAGCTCGAGAAGCTCGAGGCGGAAGTCAGGCCGGAGGTTCGCGCGGTTGAGGAGGAAGGTCGAGGCGGTCCCGTCCCAAACGACGATGCAGATGAACTTGGCGACGGCGATGCCAACGGAGCCTGTGACGAGGGCGGGGGATCGCATGGGGGGACCGGCGGATGACTTCGCGGCTGGTCGCCGAGGATGCGGTCAGCAAGGCGTTGATCGCCGATCTCGCTGACGTGGCGAGGACCAGGGATTCGATCCTGCTCCATGGCGAGACGGGGGTCGGAAAGGAAGTCGTCGCCCGCTTCATCCATAGCAGTAGCCCGCGCCGGGAACGGCCCTTCGTCCCGTTCAACTGCGGGACCGCGGAGCCCGGCCTCCTGGCCGCGACGCTGTTCGGCTCCAGGCGTGGAGCCTTCACCGGAGCCTGCGACCGAGCCGGGCTGTTCAAGGAAGCCGATGGTGGGACTCTCTTCCTAGACGAGATTGGTGAGTTGCCGCTCGACATGCAGGTCAGCCTGCTCCGGGTCATGGAGGACGGCCAGGTGCGGCCGGTTGGTGGCCGGGAGGAGGCCGTCAACGTACGCATCGTGGCGGCTACCAACCGGGACCCTTCGGAGGCCAGCGGGAAGCTACGGCAGGATCTGCAGGCGCGTTTCATGAACGTGGCGTGGATCCCACCCCTCCGGGAGCGCAGGGGCGACGTCGGTCCCCTGGCCCTCGAGTTCCTCGCACAACTCCACATGGAAGAGGGATACGGCGACGCAGTCAAGGAGATTGCTCCAGGCGCACTCGAGAAGCTGGCCGGCGCGAGTTGGCCGGACAACGCTCGCGGCGTCAGCCGCGCCGTGCGGTCCGCGTTCCGCCGAGCCGAGCGACGGGGGTCCTCGGCCATCGAGCTGGACGACCTTCCGAGCGAAGTACTCGGCCCGGATGCAGCGGGCCGGCTGGATCGCGCACACCGCGATGCGGCCACCGCCAACGAGAGGCTAGCCGACGAGATTCTCGACGCCATCGAGCAGAAGCGGCGAGAGACCGCCGACCTGCGTTCCATCGCCGCGGGGTTCCCCGATGCTTCGCTCCGGTTGACCTTGTGCAAGCGGTTTCTCGGACGCTATGAAAACGAGGCGGACGCGGCAGCCAAGAGGCTGTTCGGTTACGCGAGTGCGGATGCTGTACGAGCAGTGCTGGCTCGCGCCGGCCTCCCCGTAGCTGCTGCGACGGATGCGACGATGGGGCAGTCCCGAGGCTCCCGGTGACCGGGTCCCGACCGTGTCTTACGCGGAGCGGGTATGGGCTGGCATTGAGCACGAAGCGTTGACGTGATGCGGGATGTCCGCCTGGAGGTGGAAGCCCAGCGCGCGGGCGCGGGCGCCAGGCGACGTTGGACGCGACTACTCGTCCGGAGCGGGCTTGCCGTCCCCCTTCGGACCTGCCGCGGGCTCCGCCAGCGTCCGGGTCGGATGGCCCATGCTGTGCGGGTCGTTGCCGCGGTCCGACCGGTCGGAGTAGTCGATGTACTCGCCTCGGTAGCCCAGAGCGGCAAGCAAGACCCGATGCACCAGCGTGCGGAAGGCCGCCTCGATGTGCACGTGCCAGGCGAGCGACCGGTCGTCCGGGGACCAAGCGTGGGCGAAGTCGTGGCGGGCCTTGAGCGCCTGCCACTCGGGCTCGCCAATCCGCAGGTTGAGGGCTGCCGCCAGAGCCTTGATCCGCCAACTCCAGTTGCCCGGGTCCTTGCCGTCGCCGGATGTCACGACCGCAACGGCCAGCGTTTCGATGATCGCCATGTAGAGGACAAGCCGGATGTCGATGGGCAACACGTCGGCGTGGTGAAGCAGGTAGGCAATCGTCCGAAGCTGGAGTCTGCCTCTCTCCCGCAGCCACGCAGGGACGATGGTCTGCAGGATCGTCTCGGTGGCCTGGCGACCGGCCCAATCGGAGAGGCGGCACGGCGGGCTGGGGTCGATCTCGCAGGTGACGCGCATCAGGTCCGCATGACGCGGATACCATGCGGCCGCGGAATGTACCCGCCCGTTGGAATCGAGGTCCGTGTGGCCCAGGGGGACCACCGGCGCACCGAAGACAAATCCGAGCGCCTCGCCAAGAGGGTGGATGTCGATGGCTGTCGCACCGGACGGCTGGCCGAGAACATGTTCCACCTCGATTCCCTGGAACCACTCCGGACGGACACCCTTCGGAACAGCGGCCACGACCACCGAACCGACGCCTTCGACGGTGAATAGGGCGCAGTCGAGCGAGCTGCCCGTCGGCTTTCCCGCCCGTTCTCGGGCGTGGTCGGTGCCGTCTCGCCTTCGGCGAAACGTGCGCTCTTGCTCCCTTTCCGTTCCGCGAGGCCAACCCGACCATCCGCGTCCGAACTTGCTGGATGTCGCAAACCAGAGCGATCTGCTGATCGCAGGATCGGAATCCTCGCGGGCCAGCAGTTCGAATCCGGGTGATCCTCGTCCGTTCGCGAACCGGCCGAATGCCGCGCCTTCAAGACCCGCACCGTCCCTCTCGTTGAACGTGCTTCTGATGAAGTGCGGATTGTCAATTCGTACGCTCCTCCCCCACTTTTGGCAGGTGCCGCTCATGGGAGGCGAGGGGGGAAGGATTGGATCGGGCTCGGCGACGTCCTGCCGCTTCTTGGGTCGCAGTGCTTCCGCCGAACCCCCGGTGGTCTCGAAATGCAGTCCATAGTCGGACTCCCGGCGGAAGACCCGCACCTTCTCGATGCCGGTCGGAAGGCCCTCGCTTCCAGCAGGCTCGAACTCGATGGAGTCCTGCAGGATCTCCCACTCCCAGTTCGGGTTCAGATGCTCAGGCAGTTCCTCAGTAGTCATGTCGATCCTCCGCGTTCTGTTTCACGATGGCGGTGCCGGGCAGGGCCCGCCGTGCCCGCCCGGACCGCCGCCCATCCTCTGCGTCGGCCCGCACGGCTGGAGCCGCCCCCCAGTCGCCGGCGTTGGGGTGCCATCAGGTACCCACCCTCAAGAAACTCAAACCCTGGCATCGGTCAACCATCGCAGCTGCAAGGCGGCCTACTTCTCGACGACCCCATCGCTCCCGCTGGCGAGTGCCACCAACGAAGACCCGTCCGGAGGGGACGTCGGGGCCATGTTGCTGGTCCTCTGCCCGGAGGGTGCTCCGCCTTTGCCGCTGCCTGAACAGCCCCAGATGGGAGCATGTTGTCGCTCGTACGCGGCGGCCACAGTCGTGGCGAAATCAAGTTGGATCCTGACCACGTCACCAAGAATCGGCGGGGTTAGGGACCAAAGCGGAAACTCCGACGAGTGGGCGGACAGGTTTCTGAACTTCTGCACAAGTCGGGCCATCGCCCCACGGTCTCCACCCCTGGCAGCCGTGATGAAAGCCGTCGTCTTGGCCTGATCGGCGAGATCCAAGCCGTTGTTTCCGAGGACGAAGCCGAGACCTGCGACCGGCGGCTTGGCCGTCGCCTTGCCCGCCAGCATGGTGCCGAACGTCAACGTGTCGTCCTGGTACTGCGTTCGTCCCTCGTGGAGCATGCGCGCGGTCGCCTCGGTGAGCACGCCAAGATCCTCGATGGCCATCAAGTACTCGGCCAGCACGGATGGAACGCCGTTCTTCGACTGCGACCAGAGAAGACATGCACGGAAGACGCCGAGGTGGCAACGGCTGAGCAGGTAGCGTCCCGCAAGGGCGGACACAAGTCGCGCGACGAGGTCCATCCGTGCGTCTGGCGCGAGTCCGTCGTGGAAGTCGGCGGTTGTCGCCGCAAACCACCCGGAGAAGAACCGCTCTCGAAGCTCAACGAAGATGCGCTTGCTGCGAAACAGGTCCCCTGGTGCCGTTCCCTTATTTCGCTCATCCTCTTCGTCGGCAAGGACGAAGTACTTGAACGCCCGGTCGATCTCCATCCGCGAGACGTGCGCGAGCCCAACGTTGTAGTAGTGGACCCCACGATGGACTCCCGCCCAGGCTGCATCGTCCAGTTCTGCCGTGAGATTCTCAACCGCCTGCGAGAAGGAGAACACGCCGAAGGGCCGGGGATTCCCAAGCAGACCCTGTTCGTTCAGTACCTTCCACAAGTTGCCGAAGACCTCGTCGCCCCAGGCAGGATCCCGGATGTTCTGCGCGGACTCCTGCGCTGCCTTCAGACAGGAGTTCACGTACCTGCACATGGCGTCCGTGAGCCGGAACGAGGCCGTCGACGCCGCCTGAATCAACCCTCCCAGTTCTGGCTCAAGAACGCGCATGCTCCACCTCCACGTCCGCCAGACGATCAGCCGGGCGATGGGTAGTCTACTCGTGTTGGCCGCCCGGCGCCCCTTCGAGAGCCATCGTTGCGCGGAGGAAGCCGCGGGCCTGCCACGCTTGGCCTGTTCGAGACCTCGAACGCTGACGAGAGGTGCCGCATGAAGGACGTCGTCGTGCGACGGACGGCCGTTGCTGCCGGTGGTCGGGCCAGCGATCGAAGGGGTGCTCCGCCATCAACTCCGCCGGTGGGATCGTGGTCGGATGCCACGCCTCGGTGATCTGTTGGATGACCTTCGTCTCGGTCTCGGCAAGCGACAAGCGCCTGGCAGTCGGTGCGGTCCGCTGCGTCGGTTTTGGGCGTGCGCGCCGGAGAAACAGCGCGGCCAACGCGAGCGAAGGAAGGGCCTTGCTCTTGCGGAAGCGTGATCTCGCGGGCCGGAGGGCTCCCTTCCGCCAGCCGTGCGATCGAGATATGCTCCGGGAGACCCGTCGACTCACCGGGCGGCGAGACCCGATGGCGAAGCAACCGAACGATCAAACGAGCCTGCGGCGCGCGCAATTCCGGCGACTCCGAGATCGGCTGTACCAGTTCGACCGCCGCAACAAAGCGCTGTACTTCAACAAGCCGGCCGTCACGCGCTTCGTTCGCCTGTCCGGCTGGGCCGGGGCCGCCGAGCGGTCTGCCGTGAGCTGGGTGACTGGCCTTCTGGACCACGCGGGCGGCGCCGCCGTGCCGATCACCCCGCTGTTGCCTGCGGACGAGGATGACCGAGCCACTTTCGAGCGCCGGCTCGAAGGACTCCGGCGCGAGGATCTACGCCTGCGGCGTGACCTCGGCCTGCCGGCGCTGTTCCTCGCAACGCCCATCCTCGAGTGGGTGGATCCGACCGGACGCCTCGGAACCGACATGCTGCGGTCGCCGCTGCTGCTGATCCCCGTGCAGCTCGAGACCAGCAGGCGCCGCGGAATGCCCTTCACCGTGCGGTTGGCCGAGTCGGAGCTGCCGGTGAACCCGTCGCTGCGGCAGTACCTCCGCCGGAATCTCGGCGACGAGCTGTCCCTGCCAGAGGGGTTCGTGGCCGAGGATCCCTGGCAGGGCACGGTCGAGGCGCTGCGGGCGGCGCTCGCCGGCGACGCCTGCGACGTCTCCATCGAGTCCGAGGCCGCCGCGATGGACGATCCCGCGCCGAACGGCCTGCCGACGGGGCCGCAGGTCGAGTTGCCGCTCGCGAGCCCGCCGCCGCCGGCCGGGGTCCCCCCTGCGGCGCTCGCCGTTTCCGACCGCAGGTGGGCG
The DNA here is from genome assembly GCA_016213675.1 of Acidobacteriota bacterium. GTDB lineage: Bacteria > Acidobacteriota > Thermoanaerobaculia > Thermoanaerobaculales > Thermoanaerobaculaceae > JACQZW01. Next base: position 8,775 of record JACQZW010000093.1, read on the forward strand.
ATCCGGCCAGAGGTCTGGCTCGGCATCTTCCGCTATCCAAACGCGAAGCTCGTTGCCGACTACGACGACCTCGAGCAACGTGACGAAGATCACCCGGTCGTCGACCGGCTACTCGGCGTGCCGGTTCCCGCTCGGCCTTTGCCCGACATCGATCCCGACAAGCTCCCGGAGCGCGAAAACTTCTACGTGATGCCGGTCGACGGCAGCCAGCAACGTGCTATCGCCGCCGTGTCCCGGGGACACGATGTCGTCGTCCATGGTCCGCCCGGCACCGGCAAGTCGCAGACCATCGTGAACATCGTCGCCGACTGCGTGGCCAAGGGCAGAACCGTGCTCTTCGTCAGCGAGAAACGCGCTGCTCTCGATGTCGTCTACGCACGCCTCCAGGCTGTCGGGCTCACGCCCTTTTCCATGTACCTGCACCGCAGCGACGAGCGGAAACGGATGGTGGCCGAGGAGTTGGGCCACGCTTTGGGCGGCGTCCGACAAGGCGCCGCCGAGCGGGACAACTGGGACATGGTCGTAGGTGCCCTCGAGGGTGCCCGAGACGAGCTGGTACGCCTCCACGAGTTCCTCGCATCGGATCACCCGTCCGGCCCATGCCGTCGCGACATCGACTGGCGCCTCCACAAGCTCCGGCGTTGCGGCACGAAGGACCTGCCGGCGCTCGACCCCTCGATTGCCATGCTCAGCGAACCCGAGGTGGCCCGCCGAGTCGGCCGGCTACGAGCCTTCGCCGAGCGCCGTCGAGCGATGACGGACGACCAGCGGTACCTCGAGTCCGTCCTCAGCCGTAACGCCCTCCGGCAGCCGGAGGCGACGGCCGCCGCGCTCCGTACCGTGCTTCGCGACGTCGAGGCCGAACGATCCGAGTTGCGCCGGCTCGCCGACGAACTCGCGCAGCGGACGGACCCCCGGCTCACGAGGACCGACCCGAACACCTTGGCGGCGCTGGCGGCCGCCAAGATCGAAGCGCAGCCCGCGGACTACGACGAGGTCCCGCTCTCCATTCGGGGGCAGGTCGACCGGCTTTCGGCCAGCGCGCAGGCTCTGGAGGCCGTCGCCGAGCGGGTGCAGTCCGCGATGGAGACCCAAGCAAGGCTGGCGACGCAGCCAGCACCGTCCATCGCCCCAGAACAGGCCCGACAGCTCGCGGCCGCCCTGCGCGGCTGGGTCGGCCGCTGGACCCGGGGATTCCGCCGGAACTACCGAGAACTCCGTGCCTACGCGAAGACGGTCTTGCCGCCCGGTTGGAGCTTTTCGCTGGGCGGTACCGTCGGGTTCCTGGATGCCTTTGTCGCCGCTCACGACCAGGCGCGGGCCGAGACGAATGCCGTGCTCGAGCAGGGCGTGCGGGCGAGCATGGCCGCGACCGACGGGGAGACGCTTGGGCCGTACCTGGACCGCGTGCGGAGGGTCCTGGCCCTGACGCGTCGGCTGGCGGCCGTGTGGACGGTAGCACAGCAGTTCGTCCGTCCGGAGGACCTTGCGCCGTTTCGGCAGCCGTACTCGCACGGTGAGCTCGAAGACCATCTGCGGTGGTTCCGATCGCATGCCCAGGCGATGGCCGCCAGCTTCGACCGGCTTCGGGACCTTGCCGAGAGACCCAAGGGCCTTTTCCACGGCGCGAAGGATCACATCTGGTTCCACGGAAAAGTGATGGCCGACGTGGACTCCGAGGAGGACCGCAACAAGCTGGTTCGTCTCGGCGAGGCGTTGGCGGAACTGCCCCGCCTCCAGGTGATCGAAGACGCCCGGCGCGAACTGGAGGAGGATGGGCTGCGAGCGGTCGTCGAACAGATCGTGGCTGATGCCAATCCGGATCCGGGTTCCTGGGCAGATGCGCTGTGGGCGGCCGTGCTTCAAGCCTGGAGCCGGCAGCTTTGCCAGGAGCATCCCCAGCGTGGCGCGGTCGACCATCGGACCATCGCCACCGCTCGCCGAGACATAACGGAGCTGACCGCCCGGCAAGTTGATCGTGCCCGCCACGCGGTGGTGTCGCGTCTCGTGGATCGCGTCCGTCGCGCCTCGGCGGCGCCCGGCAAGCGGGGCGAGGCCAACCCCTTCGAGCAGGGGCTGTCGCTCCTGGAACGCGAGGCGACGAAGAAGGGGAAGTGGCGGCCCGCGGCCGAGCTCGTGAGGATGGCCCGCGAGCCGTTGCTCGCGCTGAAGCCCGTGTGGCTGATGAGCCCGCTGCGCGTGGCCGAGGTGATGCCGCTGCAGCGCGACCTCTTCGACGTCGTCATCTTCGACGAGGCCTCCCAGGTGCCGCCCGAGAACGCCGTCCCCGCAATCTGGCGGGCAAGGCAACTCGTGGTTTGTGGGGACCACAAGCAACTTCCCCCCACCGACTTCTTCCGCGCGACGCCCGACGACGAGGAGGAGGAGGCCGCGGCGGTAGCCGCTGGAGCAGTCGCGGGCCTTCCGGATCTCGCCGGGAGCCTTCTGCACGCGGCTCGCGGCGCGTTCCCGGAGGTGCGCTTGGACTGGCACTACCGGAGCCACTCCGAGGAGCTGATCCAGTTCTCCAACTACCGCTACTACGACGGGAGGCTCGTGACCGTCCCGGCGTTCGACAGCGGGGTGGAGCCTCCCATCGAGTTCCATCGGGTCGACGGCGCCGTCTACGGCCGGGGCGGCTCGCGAGCGAACCAGCGGGAGGCGGAGTTCGTCGCGGATCTCGTCTTGCGGCACCTCTCCTGCACCCCGCCGGACGAGCAGGGGCCCACGATGGGGATCATCGCTCTCTCCGTCCAGCAGCAGGCTGCGATCGAAGGTGCGCTGCGGTCCCGGGCAGAGAAGAGGGGCTTGGGGGACAGGCTTGAGGCGGAGTTCTCCCGTTCGTTCGACGGGCAGTTCGTAGGCCTCTTCGTGAAGAACCTGGAGACGGTTCAGGGGGACGAGCGCGACATCGTCATCCTCAGCGTGGGATACGGTCCAGGCCCGGATGGCCGCATGTCCAGGAACTTCGGACCGATCAACACCGAGGGCGGTGAGAACCGGCTAAACGTGGCGATCAGCCGCGCCAAGCGCAAGATGATCGTCGTCTGTTCCTTCGACCCAGAGGGATTGGTGGCCGGCGACCGGGCCGAAGGTGGACTCGCGTCTCTCGCCCAGTACCTGCGCTATGCGGCTGCCGTTGGCGCGCGACGCGACTTCCGCCCGCTGCTCGCCTCCGTCACGCCCGGGCGCGAACCGGGCCCGCCGCGGCGATCCCGGCCCGAGGACACGAGTTGGGAGGAAGAGGTCGCCTCCATCCTCGGCGAGCGCGGCCTGGTCGTGAAGCGCGAGGTGGGCTCGGGCCCGTTCCGGCTCGACTTCGGGCTGGCGCTCCCGGCCGCTCCGGATCGGCTGGTCTGCGGCATCGAGTGCGACGGCCCGAGCTACCATGTGCCGGCGACCGTCCGTGACCGTGACGTCGTCCGGATCCAGCAGCTCGAATCCCGCGGCTGGCGTCTCCACGCGCTCTGGTCGCCGGACTGGATCCGCGATCCGCTGGGCGAGGTCGAGCGAGTCCTCGCGGTGGTGGCGAAGGAGACGTGAGCTGGACCGCCTGCGGCGGGCCGGTAGGAGGCATGGGCATGCGGTACTTCACGCACCTGTGGAGCAAGGACTGGCTCGTGAAGGGAGAGGCCGGAGAAGGGGAGAAGCTCGACCACACAGCAGGCACCTGGTTCAGGAAGCGCCGGGTCCGGGCTGGCGACATCGTCTACGCGGTGGCCGTCCGCGAAGGCCACCTCCATTTGTTGGGCCGGCTCGAGGTTGCGGAGGTGTGCTCGCGTCGCAGGGCCGAAGCTCTGCTTGGGACAGATGATCTCTGGGATGCGCCCGACCACGTTGTCGCCAAGGCGGGGACGGGGACGCCGACGAACTACTCCCGGGTCATCCCGCCGGGGACCGTCGCCAAGCTGAGGTTCGTGTCGGCCAGGGGCAGCTTCATTCCCGCCAAGTTCTCGGCACCGGGACGGCTCGACCACCAGACGATGCGGAACGTGCGGGAGTTGACGCCGGCATCGGCACGGCTTCTCGACTCCTACCTCGGCCGAACTACGCTCGGCCGGACCACGGATGGCGACCCCGACGCCTCGACGGACGAGGCCACCTTCCCCGAGGGGCGGAAGGTGTTCCGGCAGCACCAGGAGCGGGAGCGGAACCAAGCCGTCGTTCGGCGGGCCAAGGCCCTGCGCGAGAAGCAGGATCCGGATCTTCGCTGCGACGCCTGCGGGTTCTCGTTCGTGCAGGTCTACGGGACCGTGGGGAAGGGGTTCGTCGAGGCCCACCACGTACTCCCCCTTGCCGAACTGGAATCGACCACGGAAACGCGGGTGGAGGACCTCGCGCTGGTGTGCGCCAACTGCCACCGAATGCTCGACCGCAGGCGGCCGTGGCTTTCCAAGACCGAGCTTCGCGACTTGGTTCGCCACCCGGACGAGACTACGCCGGCGTGATCACGCCAGCCGTTCCTGCCGCGGTGCCCGCTTCGGCGGTGCGCAACGCGCCAGGATACGCTTCCACCCGTTCCTGGCGGCGGCGGCTTCGCGCAGGATGTCGAGGTACTCGTCCCCGGAGACCGTCTCGTCGCAGGGCATGGGGCCGGCGGCCAGTTCCTCCAACAGCACGCGCCGCTGGGCCGCCGTGGTGCCGAACTCGAGGATGCGGCTGTAGGCCTCGCAGGCGTGGGCGAAGATCTCCCGCTTCTGGAACGCGATGTCGAGGAGCCACTCCTTCGTGCGGGTCTCGGGCAGCCCGACGGTCAGCCGCTTGCAGTTGTGGAACACGTGGGCGGCCTCGTGGACGACGAAGTCCGCGAACCGCTGACGGGTGGCGAAGTACTCCATCGAGACATAGCAGGTCCTCTCCTCGCTCATGCCCACGACGCTGGGGGCGTTCCGCGAGAGCAGCTTCGCGCCGAGGCTCCCGAGGAAGATGTTCGCCAGGTCCCACGCGCTGCGCGGCCAGTTCTGGCCTCGAATGACCTGCTCGATGGTGTCGGGGACGAGGAACACGACGGACCGCTCCAGGACGGCGAGGACGGTCTCCTGCTCGGACAGGCGGAACAGGCCGCCGACCATCGGGGCCACCTTCCTTCGCGTGAAAGCTGGAAGGTCCAGCTCGGGCAGGTCGCAGGGAGGCGGCCTCCCGACGGTGCGCTTCTGCACCTCGGCGACGAGCGCGCCGGCCATCTCGTTCCAGCCCCGCTCGCCTGCGGCGATGACGTCGCCGGGCCACGCCGGGAACCAGTGGTCGGCGTCGCCGGTGCGGAGGTAGCGCTGGATGGCCTGCTTCGGGGTCATGGCGGCCTCGCTCAGGTGGCCGGCGGATTCCGGCGCCGAGCAGGACTCAAGCATGCAGAGCGCGGCGGGGGCAAGACCGCGGGCGACGCCCGGAACCCGTCTGGGGCAGCGATGCGGTAGCGGCCGAGCGGAGCGGGCTCCGGACACCGCCGGCGGCCTGGACGTGCGGTCACCAGTTGGGGCGAGCGCCCGAGGGCGTGCTCCTACTGGGCGCGGCGGGCTCGTCTTCTCTTGACCTTCCGGGCGTCCCCGTCGCACGATGGCCGGCGGAACCGAGTTCGATCGCCGACTGCCGCCTTCGGCGGCTCGGCGGGCTCGTCACCCGCGACGACGGCGAACAAGCGAGGTTCCCGGACATCCAGGCGCACCTGTCCACCGCCGGTACGGCGCGGGGTGACTCCCTGCGTGTTGGCCGGAAGGGGCGAACGAGGCTCGGGTGCGCCTGGACTCGGCTCGCCCCTTTCTGCTTGGGGCCAGCAGGGAGGCCCGCCATGCGCCGTTTGAACTCGATGCTCTTCGTCGTTGCCGCGCTGATCGTCTTCTCCGGTTGCGACGAATCCGGCTCCGACGTCTACCTCTGCAACGACGGTGAGTGCCAGCGGACGTGCGTGCCTCAAGGCCACCCCGGCCTCTGCATTCCCGGCCCGGGGGGCCGCATTTGCGGGTGCTGTGCGGATGCCGGCTGCGATTTCTTCTTCACGCAGGACTTGCCGACCGCCGTCGATTGGGTGATGGGCTGCCTGACGCCCGGCGCCGTTTTCTGCCTCGAAACCGGTGACGCAGCGCTGTACGTGTGCGAGGAGGACGACCCATCGGACAACCTCGACTGCTGGGGCGACGCCTGTTGGGACTACCTGTTCTGTCCCACAGGTTCCCCGGGCTGCCAACTCACCGGTGATCCGTTGGCCGAAGCCGTCTGCGGCTAGCGGCGCAGGTACCACGGCTGCGGACCGCCGTACCCTGCGGACGGCCGCACCGTGGTTCTCGTCTCGCGCTGCGCAATCCGACCGCCCGGCAAACTCCCCCTTTGCAGTGGATCTACTATAGTCGACGCCGCTTTCCTGAAGGCCGGCGCGGACGACGCGTGGTCATCCGTCGGCCCCGGGGCTCGCAAGACCGCGGGTGCGGGAATCAGTCTCCAGCGGCGCGGCCGACTGGGCGCACGCTGTCCGGGGTGTCACGGCAGCCATCTCGACGGAGCCCACACCGCTCGGCCAGTCGCACGACGGAGTCGGCCTGCAGTTGGTTGATGGAGCGCACATGAGCGATCGCCCCCAGTATCGCTTGGCGCTCGGTCCCGGCATCACTCGCGTTCGGGTCGAAGGATCGGACGCGGTTCCGAAGCGCCTCGTACTTCGGGCCGCGCGCGGACATCGTCCTGCGGTTCACGCAGATCCCCGTGACTTCCTGGCGGGAGCCTCGGCCGCAGCAGCGCAGCTTCGAGCGGTTGAGTCTTGCACTGGCGTGTCCGAAGAACATGGGCAAGATGTCGCCGAGCGCGTTTCGGGCCCCTGGTCCCGACAGGGCGAAATCGTCGACGTACTGCGAGAACGCGAGCCCGCGGCTCGCGGCGAGACCGGCGATCGTCTGGTGTAGGTCGAGGAGGCAGAGGTTCGAAAGCAGGCCGCTCGTGGGTGCGCCCTGGGGGAGGTGCCCTTGCCGGGTCGTGAGTCTGGTGAGGAGGCGCGCGACCTCCTCCGAGCAGCCGAGCGTGTTCCGGAACACCGCGAAGACCTGCCGGTTGGTTGTGCGGGGGTAGCAGTTGGAGAGGTCCAGCGTCACGAGATCGGGGCTGGCGCAATGAAGGGAAGCACCATCACGGGGACCCCGACGGCGAACTCCGCCGATCATCGTCGCCGGAAAGGGCACCGTCCTCAGGAGCCGCGAGTTGATCCTAGCTTGGACGGATTTCAGACGGTCAACCGGATTGTCGATGTGCCGGACCTTCACCGTTCCGTCGGCGCGAGGGCGGAAACGGTCGAACGGACGGTAGTGGTGCTCAGCGGCGTCCGCAAGGAAACGAAGTTCCTCGCGGGGAACGCACAGCAGACGTTCAAGGCGCCGGAGGGACTTGATCGGGAATATCGACTCGGCGGGGGGCGCGGTGCCGGCCATCGCTACTTCCTCCCCGCGGTGTCAGGGTTGGAGCGTTCAAAGCACTCCCGGAGCAGCCCGGCGAGTCGGTCCGCTTGGTTCTCGTCGATCCCTCTCAACTCCGAGTCGTCGGCGGCCGACAGCGCCAACACGGCCAGGGGAAGCCCGACCGCGTCGGCGGCGCGTGCCAGGACTGCGATGCTGGGCTGTCGTCTCCCCGCCTCGATGTGCGACACGTAGCTGTGCGACACGTTCAGGGTGGAGGCCAGCTGTCGCTGGGAGATCCCCTGCCTCTCACGAGCTTGCCTCAGGGCACGGCCGAAATTCATCGGGCGTCTCCTTGGATGCCTTGCCCGCCCACCCCAACGCCCGAGGCGATCGGACGCTCGAGTGGGAAGGCAAGAACCTAGCAGAAGTCCGCCATTTTGCGCGCATCAGCGCGGCAACCGCTACGCTCGACCATCGGGATCCTCGTCGGTATCCTCGACGGCGCCGTCGAGGCCGACTCGAAGGAAGGCTCGCGCGATGTCCTCGATCGCCCGGGTGACCTCCCGCCGGTTGCCGAGTCGTTCGGCACGTTGCAGACGCTTCAATGCGCGCTCCACGGCCTCCTTCTGCCTGGGCTCCAGTGCCCCACGAGCGACCAGTTCCCTAACGAACTGGTTCACCCGCCCGTTCACGTTTCTACTCATCGTAGACCTCCCGATCCCCTGCAATCGGCACGGACCGAAACGGCCGTTCGTGCAGGTGTCCCGTGTGCTGCACGACCGGGGGATCGGGGCCTGGAGCCACTGGTTCTGTTCCCACAGTGTCCCGTCGCGATGCGATGCAGTCATCCACGAGGATGCTGCTTCGCGACGTGACGATGCGCGCGCCGGGAGGCGTAGGCGTACCCACCATGGCAGACCTACGACCATCCTGGCCGCACAACCTGGCGGTCCGCTGGGGCGCAACCGCTGCGACCGGATGGTCGCGATGAAGTACTCCCGCCGTTCGAGCGGAGCAGCGGGAGCCGAGTCGTGCCGGGATGGAGGCGATGAGTTTTCACGGAACGGGACGCCATCACGGCGTCGGGTACCTTGTAGTGCTCCGCCTACTCCTTGTCAACTATCTTTTTGTTTAGCTGATCTTCGACGTGATAACGTTAGCTTGTGGTCTCGAAGTGCCAGCGCGCGATGAAATCGGTCATCCGGCGAAGCGACCGCACGTCGGGAAGTGCGGGATCAACGACCATGGTCGGATGAAGGGGCGGGGCGTGTCGCGCGACGTCGCGCGGAGGTCCAGGCGAAGGGCGCTGGTGCGCGAACTCGCCGCGATGACGGAGCGAGCGACCGGACGCATGCAGCGGTCCCTCGTGATGCTGCGCAGGATCAACGGTTGGGTTGTGCCGGCGGGACGAGAGCAGGCTTCTGCTTCCGCCGCGGCCGCCATCCGTGGAAGCCAGGCCTCCTGCCCGGCACCGCCACGAACGTGACCCCGCTACGACTATTGCCGCCGAGGTGCCAGTTTGCCGCGCTCCGTTGCGCCCCCGGCCGAAGCGGGGCATCATCACGATCGGTCGGGACGCCCAGGACGCCGGCCACGAGAGGCGGAAGGGGGGCGGCTGTGGACCGTCATCTGCTGCTCGTGTGCGTTGCGCTGCTCGGTTGCCAGGGGGAGCACGACGTCCACCTCCGGGTGGAAGATGTCCCTGCGGGTGACGAGGTTGCCGAGCAGGAGGTCGTGTCCGACTCGCGAGCGCCCCTCGATGCGATCGATGCGGCCGAGGCCGGTCATGAGGTTACGGCCGACGAGCACGCGCCCGACGGCGACATGGTCGCGGATATCCCGGTGCCGATCGACGACGGCGAAGTGGATGCGGAGGCTGAGACCGAACCGCCTTGTCCCGGGGCACCCGGGACCCCGGTGGCCTTCCAACCGATGATCGGCGCCCTCACGGGCAGCGTTCATGCGCCTGCCTCGTTCGGCGTGCTGCGGCCGATGTTCCGGTGGCGTCCCGCGCCGCCCGGCGCCTGCGCCGACCCGCTGTACGAGATCGAGGTGGACGACTCGTGCGCGACCCCCGGCTTCGCCTCGTGCTCGTTCGCCAGCCCCGAGGCCGGCACCCACGGCATCCACGGCGAGTCGTGGCGTCCGGACGAGGAGTTGGACGTGCAGACGACGCCCCCCGTCGGTCGCCGGTATTACTGGCGGCTGCGCGCCTGCTGTGACGGTTGTTGCTCGGCCTGGAGCCCCGTGCGCTATGTAGACGTCGGCCGCGTGGCCAACGACGCCAACGGAGACGGCTGGTCGGACCTCGTTGCCGGGTCCTCCGGCCGCGGCGGCGGCGGGCCGGGACATGCCGAGTTGTACCTCGGCGGCGCGATACCGGACGCGACGGTCGACGCCATGCTCGAGGCGGGCTCGGCCGACGAGTTCCTCGGAATCTGGGCCGCGGGCGCCGGCGATCTGAACGCCGACGGCTTCTCGGACTTCATCGTCGGAGCACCTGGCGCCGACGATCGCGGCATGTGGACCGGTCGCGCCTACGTCTTCCTGGGCGGCGCGGTCCCCGACGGCGTGGCGGACCTGGTTCTCGTCGGCTTGGCCGAAGGCGAATCGTTCGGGACATCGGAAGCGGGCGTCGGTGACGTGGACGAGGACGGCTTCGCCGACGTTGTCGTGGGCGCCCCGGGGAGCGGTTCGCGCGACGGCATTCCCACCGGACGAGCGTACCTGTACCGAGGCGGAGACCCGCCTGCGGCGACGCCGGCACTCGCGTTCGTCGGGGAAGGGTGGGGCGATCAGCTTGGGTTCGATGCCACGGGTGTTGGCGACTTCGACGGTGACGGCCACGTCGAGGTCGCGGTATGCGCGCCGACGAACGCCGGGATGACGGACCGCGGCGGCCGGGTGCCGGTCTATCGCGGCGGATCGGCGATCGACGTGCTGCCCGACCTGGTGCTCTCGGGGTCCGGTGCCGAACGGTTCGGAACCGCGGTGTCGGGCGGCGGAGACCCGAACGGCGACGGCTGGAGCGACCTGCTCGTCGGCGTCTCGGGGGACGCCTGGGGCGACCCCGGCAGAGCCGAATTGCACCTCGGTGGACCGGTGCCGGACGCCATCCCCGACCTGGTGATCCCCACCGACGTTACCGATGCCGCCCGCGTGACGCGCGTGGCCGTGGTCGGCGACGTAGACGGCGATGGTCTTTCGGACTTCGCTGTGGGCTCGCCGGCGGCCGGTATCGGGGACGAGATGTCCGGCGCGGCGTACCTGTTCCTGGGCGGCACTCCGCCCGACGGCGTGCCGGACGTGATGTTGCGCGGAATGACGCGCGACGAGCACCTCGGCTGGCACATTGCCGGGTTGGGAGACCTCAACGGCGACGGGCTCGCCGACTGGGCCGTGGCAGCCCCCGGACCGTCCGGCGACAGCGGCTCCGTGCTGGTGCTCTTCGGTGCTGAAGTTTCCGGAGCCGTCCCGGACCTGGTGATCGTGGGCGCGCGCGGGCGAAGGCCTGGGCCAGTCGTTGGCGTCCCGGCCGCCGTGAGTCGCGGGATTGGAATTGCGCCGGATGCCATCGGTGGCGGCACGCCGAACAGAGGAGTATCATGAGCCCGGGTTCGAGGAGGTCGCCATGAGACACGCGGGATGGACCGTCGCCACCGTGGTTGCCGCTGCGGGCTGCGTCGGAGGAACGAGCTTGGCCGGTGGCGACGACGATCGGGACGAGGTGACGCCGGTGGACGGCGCCGAAGCCGACGACGCGGGCGAAGAATCTGGGGCCGACGCGGACTGGATTGGGGATCCCGGCACCGACGTCGACTCGACGTCCGAGGTCTCGACGGAGGCGGACGTCTCCGCCGACGCTCGCGACGTTTCGGCGACCTGCGGCAACGCCGTCCTCGAGTACGGGGAGGAATGCGACGATGGCGTCGGCAACAGCGACTCGCGCCCGGATGCATGCCGACTGGCGTGCGTCGCGCGCGCCTGCGGGGACGGCGTGGTGGACACCGGAGAACGATGCGACGACGGCAACCGGTTGAATGGCGACGGCTGCCCCGCGTCGTGCTTCCCCGACGATGAGCCGCCGGCGACGCCCGTCGGCGACCCGGTAGTCGCCGACGACCCCGTCGACGCAGGGGGCTCGCCCACGGTGGCGTGGAACGGCTCGGGTTGGGGAATCGCCTGGGGCGGGTGGGGCAGCTCGCACTTCGCGGCGCTGGATGTCGATGCGAACCTTCTTGCCCCGTCGGTCTTTCTGCCCCTCGGTGGCGGCATCACCGGTCTGGAGTGGCACGACGGAACATACGGCATCACGTTCATTTCGGGATGGCCCGGCGGCGAGGGCGGAATCGCGTTGCTGGACGCCGCCGGCGCGGTCCGCGCCGGGCCGTCGTGGCCGCCCTCGGCCGGCGAGGGCGCCGACCTGGCGTGGGCGCCGTCGCATGCCGCGTGGATCCTCGCCTACATGGAGGCCGACGTCGACGGGACCGGGGGAGAGGTGATCCGCGCCGTCGCGGTGGACGATCGCGCCGGGTTCCTGGGGGCGCCCGTGTCGGTCGCTGCAGGCGGACGGGAGGACGGACAGCCGACCGTGGTGTCGACCGAGGCCGGCGTCGTGGTTGCGTGGACCAACGACGACGGTGCCTGGTACAACGCCCTGCGATGGCCCGACTCGACCGGCGATGCGCCGCACCGACTGCCGGTCGAGGCCGCCCGGTCCTGGGGCGTCGAGGCCGTCTCGTACGGCACGAACATCGTGTTCGGCTGGGGCGGGGGCGGCATCCGGGTTGTCGAGGTCGACGGATGGTCGTTGGAGCCGCTCGGCGACGCGGTCTCCATCGGTGAAGGCAAGGACACGCCGAGGTTCGCCGCGGTCCCCGAGCGCGGGTATCTGGGCTATTGCACCTGCCTCGGGCCGTCGGACTCCAGCGAAACCGACCGCGTGCTGTTTCGTGTGATCCGCCCCGACGGCTCCCCGCTGGGTTCGGCGGTCACGATCCGGGATGGTCTGCGAAACGCCGGTGGTTGCTCCGTCGCCTGGTCCGGGACCGAGTTCGTCGTCGTGTACTGGTGGTGCGGCGGAGACGCCGCGTGGAACACGATCTATGCGCAACGCGTGCGGCCCGAGATCTGAGGAGGCGGCCATGGACACGCACGGAGAGAAGCACTTCGGTCTCGTCGCGCTGCTCGCGGCTTCGGCCGTTGCGGGGGCGTGCGGTGGGCTTTCCCTGGCGGGGAATCCGGACGACGATGCCGAGGACGGAGACGCGGACGGGGAGGGTGGCATCGATGCGGTGGACGCGGTTGACATCGCGAGCGACGTCCCGGCCGAGGATGCGGGCGACGCGCCGCCCGAGGATGCGGCGGTGCCGGACGAGGTCACGGGGGAGGACGATGCGCTTCCGGACGACGCGGACGCGTCCGGCTCCGAGATCGTCGGGCTCGAGCCCGAGGGCACCGAGGAGTACATCGTCCCGGTTGGTGGCGAGACCATCCGTCCGCATCGCCACGCCGTGCCGGCCGCGCTCGGCGACGGCGTGTACGCGATCGTCGCAGACGTCGAGACCGGCGCCGATGGCTTGAGGATCGGCTTGTACCTCTTCGACCGCGAGGTCCGTGAGCTCCGCCAGGTTTGGCTCGACGAGCCGGGCTCGACGACCGAGTACAACTCCGTCTGCTGGACGGGCGAGGCGTTCGTGGCAGCGCTTCCCACGTCCCGGGTCGGACTGCGGGTGCTCTCGGTGGGCGCGGACGGCGCGCTTTTGCGCGACCCGATGGCTCTCGAGGCGGACGCCACGTACTCGCCGGCGGGCGCCGGCCAGCCGCCCGTGGTCCTGTGCGGCGGCGAAGGTCCGTTCGTCATCGATCACGGGCGGGGAGCCGGCGGGGCCGATCGGGTGTACGCGCTGGCGCCCGACGGTACGTACGGCGGGGGCTTCGTCGACGTGGACCTGCCGGCGTTCTCCACCACCACTTACTACGCGTCGACGCCGTGCACAGCCGCAGGAACCGAAGTCGCGTGTGCGACGCCCAACGAGCTCGTCTTCGTGCGCCGCGACGGCTCGCACCGCCTCTCGGATCCGGTGGCGGCGCCGGGCATCTGCCCGCCCGGGATGAGCTGCGACGTCACGCGGACGTCGGATGGCCTCGCGGTCGCGTGGTCCGCCCTAGGCACCGACTCGCTGACGCTCACCTTTGCGAGGTTCGGGTTCGGCGGGGCGCTCGACCGTCCACCCGTGGCCGGCCCTGCCGTCCAGGCGACGCTGCGTGCGGCCATCCGTGTCGCCAACTCCGGCGAGACCGTCCTGGTGTCCGCACCGCCGTCCGATCCCGATCCGCTGGCACCCGTCTACGTCTACCTGTTCGACACGTCGGGGGTGCCGATCGGCGTGCCCCTCGTGGCAGGGCTGTGCAGTGGGCACGAGCCCGGGGCACCGGACTGTCCGTTCCCGATGGGCGGCAGCTCGGCGACCCCGGTGTTCTGGGAGGGTGACGCCTACGCCGCGTTGTGGATCCCCGAGGGCCCGTGGGCCCTCGGTGCCCTGGCCTACCGTCGGTTTCGGCTGATCGATCGGTAGGGTTTCCAGGGGCCGCGCGCTTCTCGCGCCACGTTCCGCAGCGGCGGGGTGGCCGACGCCAAGAGCCGTGGTAGGTCGGTGGTGCTCGTGTCGCAAAGCACCGGTGCACCGAGGGCACCGTAACGGCTGCGCGTTCTGCTTTGCGACGCCTCGGAGCACACGGGACCGATGCTGCGACGGTTCAGCAACGACCGTGACCCGCCAAGAACGGCGCCTTGAACTGCACCGGGTAGCTCGTGCGACGTCAAGCTGAGATGGTCGGTTCGCGCTCTCAGAACTCGATTCGGGCGCGGTCACCCCGAGGGTGGCCGGGGCGGTCCAAGGCGCTACTCGTCGTCCTCGCGCAACTGCTCCAGGGCCGCACCAAGCGCGGTTGCTACGGTCTCCCACTCTTCGTCCTCCCCCTCGTCGTACTCCCAGAACAGCGTGCCGTTCTCGTGGCGCTGTTGCGTCCGCACCTGGGCCTCGTGAGGAGCCTCCTCGAACGCCTCTACCGACGCGAAACAACCGCAGGCCGGGCAGCGTGCTTGGCGCTCACCTTCTGCCGCCATCCTCTTCCTCCTCTCCTGTCCACCCGTCGGAGAACCGGGCTGTCGTCGCAAAGCGAAGTCGCAAAGATGCGCGCGCCCTTACGGCGAGGGCCGTGTCGCGGTTCAGCGCCGTCGCCGTCGTTCTCGGAAGGGTCCGAGTCGCTGTTCGGCCGGCGGTTGCATGTGGGGCCAGCGCCGAGGGCACCGCGCACGATGCTGGGGCACGAGGCGGCGCGCGAATCTGGTGCCATACTGGTGCCATGAATCCGTCGCACGCCGCTGTAACCATGCGGAACAACACGACCCGATTCTGCGCCCCACAGGACCGCCCCTTGTGCGCCAAGGACGCGAGATCAGACCTGAAAATGGTCATTGTGGGGAGGGGTTCAAATCCCGGTGGGGTCGCCAAGCAAGAGAGCAATCCTATCGAATCGCGGGTGATCGGTGACCCGGGTTCAAGACCCGTCCCGAGCGATCTCATCTCATGTGCGGTCCCTGCACAGGGCGATCCTGGACCGATGATCGCCGCTCTCGTTTGCGATCGACTGCTACCTCGAAGCGTGGACCGACCCGGCGCCGGGAAGGCCGCCGCGAGGGCCTACGGTCCCCCCGCCGCGCAGACGCCGACGTTCCCGTCGTGCAGGGCGTCGGTGCAGACGGTACCGGCGAGGTCGTCACATGCGTGGAGCGGTCTGCCGAGCAAATCGCAGTACCGATAGCAGGCTCGTCGGCCGTCGCCGAGGTCGTAGCAGCCCGATCCGGGCACGCAGGGCTCGGTGGAGCAGTCGTCGCCGGGCAGAAGGGTGCCCGCCGCCTCGCACATGCGACGGACCCACCACCCCGGGGGCGCGCACGAGCGGTCCGGACGGGGTCCGAACAACAGGGTGCATGCTTCCGCGAGCCCGCAAGCCGACGCGGTGAAGGCATCGCATTCCACGGAGTCCGCCGGGTCGCAGACCTCGTACCCGGCAACACCCGACACCGGGTACTCACAGCGGCGGCCATCGGGGCAATCCCCGTTCTCGTAGCAGAACGCGTAGCAGGATGCTCCCCACAGATCAGCGAGGCATTGGACGCCCGGCTCGCAGTCATCCTCGTCCGGGGAACATGGGTCGCCATGCCGGAGGGATCCCGACAACACGCACTTCTCGATCGGCTCGGTGCCTTCGGTCAGGTCGAGGACGCACCGTTGACCATCCGGACAGCCGCATTGGGTCACGACGTTGCACGGACCGCCAAGCTCCGCGCAGCACGCACCGTCGCCAGTCTCGCCGCTGTCGTCCGGACCGCCACCCTCCGCATCGGATTCGGCAGAGTCCGCATCCCCGGGGTCGCTCACATCCTCGACCGTCGGCGAATCCTCGCTCTGCAGGCGGTCCGGCATGGCATCATCCTGTGCGGTGTCACCCTCGGCGCCCGCGGAAGACCAACAGCCCGCACAGACGAGTGCCGAGAGGAAATAGCGGACTTCCACGTGGCGGATCGCGGCGGGTCGCACGGTCCAGACCTCATCGCCCTTGTGGCAGGCCGTTCGCCTCCGCCGCACCTACCTTCGATGCGGCCTCGCCGATGATCTCGATGCACTTCACGAGCGACAGGGTGAGCATGCGCTCACGGTCGAGATCGGCGCGGGACCGGCCCGCCGCGAACGAGGCTGCCTCGCGGGCAGGGTCGAGCATGTGGCGGACGCGGACGAGATCATCCGGCCGCATACTGGACCTCGGCCAAGCGCACGACCTCGTCCCGGAAGTAGCGGCTGAGTTCGGCAGGCGTCCGCAGGTCGACCTTGCGGCCGAGCAACTGGGACAGCTCGATCTCCATCGCGGCGAGAGCGAGATAGCCGACGACGCTCCCCGGTTCGAACTCGACGAGAAGGTCCACGTCGCTGTCGGGGCCGAACCGATCCGTCAACGCCGAACCGAAGAGAGAAAGGCGACGAACACGATGCTTCCGGCAGAACTCCGCAAGCTGGTCGCGGGGGAGTTGGATTGCCGACCGTCCCATGTCACCCGCTCCTCGCCCGGAGGCGTCCGGACGGGGCTATGCTATCCCCGAACCAGCGGCACGGCAAACGCGTTCGCACCGGCGTGCCCCGCTCGGACCGGCGCCGTGTCCAGCGACACGGCCAGCCCTGCGGAATCACGCGACGAAGACGAAGCCGATGTCCTCCCGTTCATCGTCGTTCGGAAACGTTCGTGACCCGGTGGGGTCGCTGGAAAGTGTAGCAAGTCCAACGGGTTGAGGCCGCGGCTTCTGCCACGGCTTGTGGCGGAATTGCGACGATCGAGGGTCCTGCGGGGACGTTGCGGCCGCCGCGCCGAGTGCCGCCGAACGCGGTACGGCGGTCTGGGCCCGACCCTCCAATCGTCCCTTCCCCGATGCCGACGATGCGGGGCGTGATGATTCGGAGTCATCAATTGACATTAGGTCATTACATGCTATCCTGGCCTGTGTGCGAGAGCCGCTCACCCGGCGCGAGGCTCGACGGCTGATCCACGAGATCCTCGCTGCCGGCACCGTGGGCCTGAGCAGCCACGCGTTGGACGAGTTGCGGAAGGATGAGGCGACGGCGGTGGATGCGATCATCGTGCTTCGCGCGGGAACCGTCCGGCGAGTCGAGCTGAGGAACGGCACCTGGCGGTACCCGGTGCGGACCGCGCGAATGACGGTTGTCGTGGCGTTCCGATCCGCGGTCCGGCTCGTCGTCGTGACGGCATGGAGGAACCGATGAAGTGCACCGAGTGCAGGGGAACGATGAAGACCAAACGGGAGAACTACCGCTACGCCGCCAGCGGCCTGCCGGTCACACTGGCGGGCGTCAAGGTCAGTCGCTGCTCGAAGTGCGGCGCGCACGAGGTGGCCATCCCGCGAATCGAGGAACTGCACCGGGTGATCGCCCTGGCCGTGATCTCCAAGTCGGGTCGGCTCGCCGCGCCGGAGATCCGTTTCCTGCGCAAGTTCCTTGATTGGTCCGGCGCCGAACTCGCACGGCACGTGGGCGTGGACGTCGCGACCGTCTCGCGGTGGGAGAACGGCCAGCAACCGATGGGGCCGATCGCCGACCGACTGCTGCGGATGATCGTCGGCTGCCGCCAGCCCGACCAGGGCTACTCGGTCGAGAAACTGATCGGTGTTCGCGGCGCGCAGGCGCGCCCCACCCGGATCGATGTGCGTGAGGCGAAGGGGGCTTGGCGGGCCGAGGCGGCGTAGACCGTACTGCGCCCGGATCGGGAGCCGCCGGCTCTCCGGCGCTTCGTGAAACTCGCTCTCGCATGATCCGGCCATCATGCCACCAGCCGGAACGGCGCCGGCGCGAGCGCCGCGCGCACGACGGCGCAGGCGCCGCCGGTGCAGGCCGCTTTCGATTTGGTGGACCAGGATGTTGCGGCTCCAGCCATTGTCCACGTTTGCTCAGATGTCCGCCCCTGCGGGCAACTCATGCCGAACCCGGAAACTCCCTCCTGCTTCTCGGCGAGGGAATCCGGGTGACCGGGCACCCGGAGGACGCCGACGGCACGACGGTCCGGAAGGAAGCGCAAGTGCACGATAACGAGAACAGGAACCAGAACCTGGACCGGGTGGACGATTTCGCCGGACTGCTCCGGGCGTTCCGCAGCGCCCTCGCTGGCCGCGATCCGTGGGAAGCCGCACGACTGGCGAAGGTCGGAATCGACCGGCTCCCGGCCTGGCTCGCCACAGCCAGGCGCCGCCCCCCCGCCCCGGAGGCGGCACCTGCACCGATCCCGGCCGACTTCCTCCAGCAGGGATGCCTCCTCCTGGGCTGCGCCGGAGACGAAGCGGGTTTGGCCGCAGCCAGGAGCGCGGCCGAACGAGTGGCGGAACGCGACTCGTGTCGCGCCTGGGTGGAACGCGGAGAGCTTGCGCTCCGCACGGCCGAACTGGTCCTCCGACTGGTCGCCGAGCGACCGGGCATCGCCCAATCCGACCTCGCACGCAGCGTGCTCGGCGTCGATGACGAGTTCGTCTCCGAAGTGTGCTTCTGGCTTTGCGAACTGGGCCGGCTGGACTGCCGTGGATCAGGAACGACGCGCGACGTCCGCGGACGGCGCATGACGATACCGGCGGGAGAATCCGACCGACCTGCTCCATGAACCCCAGGCGTTGTCGGTCGTGGTAGGAATCGTCAACCGTCGGCTTCGGCAGCCACGCGCTGGACGAGCCGCGGGACTTGCGGCTCAGCCCCCGCAGCCGCCGCCGCCGCCCTGGGGCCGCGGCGGGGGACCGGAGAGCTGGGCGTTGCAGCCCTGGAACTGCGGGTTGCCCTGGCAGATCGCCTGCTGGATCGTACGGGGGTCGGCGCCGCCCGCCTGGCGCTTGTTGTCGACCAGCCACGTGGGGCTCGAGTTGAAGCCGAGCGTGCGCCCGAGCGCGATGTCCTCGCGCAGGAGCTGCCGGCCCTGGTCCCCGGTGGAGCAGGTCTCGAGCGCGGCGACGTCCATCCCCGCCTCGGTCGCGCAGGTCTGCCACGCGGCGTTGTGGATGTCCTTGTTGCGGCACCAGATGTAGTCCATGAACTTGTTGTTGTCGCGGTAGAGCTTCTTCGCGCACAGCTCGCGGATGTCCTCGTCGACCTCGCCCTGGCCGTGCATGGACTGGAACCCGTCCCCCGCCGCGTCGGCGATGAAGTGCACGTCGAAGGCGATGTCGGCGCCGAACGCCGTCAGGATCTCGCGCATCGCGTCGAGGGCCTGCACGCCGTAGGGACACTGGGACATCACGAACACCTGGAGGCTGCCCTTGATCTCCGGCCGGCAGACGAGCGTCTCGCGGCAGCCGGGGTCGTCGCAGTCCGCCTTCCCGTCGCCGGTGTCATCGACCGCGTTGTCGCAGATCTCCGCGTTGGGGTCGTGCCGGGCCCCGATCACGCGATCCTGGAGCCGCTGGAAGCCGGCCTTCAAGGTGGGCTCGAGGAACCTGGCGACCTGCTGGGTACCCCCGGCATCGGCCTTGTACGTGTCGTCGAAGATGTACGCGGGCAGGAACCGGAGGCCATGCTCGGCGTACGTCGCCCTGCCCTCGGGCGTCGACCAATCCTGCTCGGTGACCTCGAGGCCGGCGAAGAAGTTCTGGAGCTGCCCGACGATGTTGGCCGTCTGGCACTCCGGGCTCCGGCAGCGCTTGTCGGCCACGACCAGCAGCTTGACCTTCGCCGGCGGCGGGATCGCGGCGCAGGGCCCCGGCTTGGGCTCGCCCAGCGCGTTGCAGATCCCGACCAGGAACGCGTGCTCGTCGCGTCCGCCGCGCCAGGGGGTGCCGTTGAGGAAGATCGTGGGGCTGCCGGTGGCGCCGGCCTGCTGCGCCTTCTCGAAGGATGCCTTGAGCAGCGCCTTGCCCTCGGGCCCGTCCGTGCAGGCGGCGACCCGCTCGATCGCCGGCGCGTCGAGCTGGCTCTGCGTCGCGCAGTCGCGCCAGTTGCCGGGGAACGCCCCGATGTCCTTGTCCCAGCACGAGAACATGTCCATCCACTTCGCCGGCGCGTGCTGGATCGTGCACAGCTCGACGATGTCGCCCGCGACCTCGTTCTCGCCGTGCATCGAGGTGAGCTGGTCGCCCGCGATCCCGCCGATGAAGTCGACCTTGAAGTCGACCCACGGGCCGATCTGCCGGAGCGCGGGGATGACCCCGTCCAGCACCTGCACGCCGAAGGGGCACTGCGACATGATGTAGAACTGGAGCTTGGCCTGCTTCTCCGGGGGAACGACCGCCTGGGCCGTTCCCGCCCCATCGACCGCCGCGGCCTCGCGCGCTCCCGGCGCCTCGGCCGGCGGCTGCGCCGCCATGTGAACCGACGGGCCCGCGGGCTGCTGCGGCTCCCCGGCGGGCACCGGGGTGTACTGGGGCGGCGCATTCCGCCCCTGGTTGGTGGCCGCGGTCACGTCCGCGCTCCGGCATCCCACGGTCAGGGCCAGGCCGATCACGGCCAGCAATTCGATCCGATGGACTCGCGTCACGATGTTGCTCCTCGAATTCGCCGGCCGCGCCCCGCGCGACCCGGCCACCATGGCCGGACCCCGCCGCGGCCCGCCGCGACGGGGAATCCTACCCCTTCCCGGGAGTCCTGCAACAGGGATCGCCGCCGGGGAGCCGACGTCCCGAACGCCTCCCCGGCGCCGGGCGAACCGGGTAGACTCGCGGCGTGCGGGGACGTCGTGGCGAGGGAGGTGCATCGTGAGCCTGGATCCCAGCGGCGCGCAGCGAACGTACTACGAGACCGTTTCGATGTGCCCGACCTGTTCGGAGCTGGTGCCCGGTCGCGTGGTCGGGCGGCCGGACGGGGTCTTCGTGGCGCGCGAGTGCCCGGCCCACGGTCCGTTCGAGGGGCTGGTCTGCTCGGACACCGCGTGGTTCGAGGGGCTGGGACGGTTCGACGTGGAGCCCGTCCGCCCGGGGCATCCGCGGGCGACGGCGGCGGCCGGCTGCCCGCGCGACTGCGGGCTGTGCCCCGAGCACCGGCAGATCGCCGGGACCGCGGCAATCGAGATCTCCAACCGCTGCGACGCCGACTGCCCGGTCTGCCTGGCCGACAACCGGGGGACGTTCGAGCTGCCGGTCGACGAGGTCCGTGCCATGGTCGATTCCCTGCTCGCCGCGCAGGGCTTCGTGGACGCCCTCACCCTGTCCGGCGGAGAGCCGACGATGCACCCCGACATCCTCGAGATCCTCGCCGCGCTGGACCGGCCCGAGATCGGCCGGGTCGTGCTGGACACGAACGGCCTGCGCATCGCCGAGGACGATCGGTTCCTCGACGCGCTGGCGCGCCGCCGGGTGATGGTCAGCCTGCACTACGACGGATCGGGAGCGCGGCGGCTGCGCGGCGTCTCCGCCGAGGTGCAGGAGCGGGCGCTCGCACGGCTTCTGCGCTGGGGCATCCCGACCGCACCGCTCGTGCTGGCCGTCCGGGACGTCAACGACGGCGAGCTGGGGACGATCGTCGCGTCGCTCCTGACCCGCTCGCCCGCGATCCAATCGGTCGTCGTGTCGCTCATGGCCTACACCGGCGCCAACGGCTCGCGCTTTCCCGGGGATCCGCGGCGGCGACTCACCATCCCGGCGGCGCTGGAGCTTCTGGACGGCGGGTCGGCCGGGAACCTCGGCAGGCGGGCGTTCATCCCGCTGCCGATGCCCAACCCGGTCTGCGCCGCGATCGGCTACTTCCTGGTGATGGACCGCGAGCTCACCCCGCTCATCCCGCTCGCCGACGTGGACGACGTGGTCCACTACCTGCGCAACATGAACTTCGCGCGCGACGACGGCGGCCTCGAGCGCCTGCTGCGCGACGGCGTCGACCGCGTCTACGCGCACCCGGAGGCGTATCCGGACTCCGAGCGGCTGCTGCGCAAGTTCCGCGACCTCCTCTGCACGCTCTTCCCGCAAGGCCGGCCTCTCGAAGCGGACCGCCGGCGGGCCGTGGTCGAGGAGCGGGTGAAGGTCGTCTACCTCATCCAGTTCATGGACCCCTGGACGTTCGACTCGGTCCGTCTGTCCAAGTGCTCGTGCCAGCACCTGATGCCCGACGGCCGCATCGTCCCGAGCTGCGCGTACTACTCGTATCACCGGCGGCTCGATCCGCGGTTCGCGCCGGCGGCGGCGCCGGCGAGGGGGGAGGGCGCATGAGCCGATCCGTCCTGGTGACCGGAGGCAGCGGGGCGCTGGGCGGCGCCATCGTCCGGCGCCTGCGCCGCGACGGCGACGACGTGGCCTTCACCTTCCGCACGGGCCGCGAAGCGGCCGAGGCGCTGGCGGCGGCGACGGGGGCGCACGCCTTCGCGGCGGACCTGACCGACGCGGCCCAGGTGCGGCGGATGGTCGGAGAGGTCCGCGGGCGCCTGGGACGCATCGACGCGCTCGTGAACAATGCGGGCTCGGCGCAGGCGCTGCCGTTCGCCTTGATCGAGGAGCGGGACTGGGACGAGGTGCTCGCGGCGAACCTGAAGACGATGTTCCTGGTGACGCGCGAGGTGGCGCGGGAAATGGTGGCGCGCAAGGGCGGCGCCATCGTCAACATCGGCTCCTTGGCGGGCCACCGGGCGTTCGAGGTGCCGGTGCACTGGGCGACGGCCAAGGCCGGGGTGACCGGGTTCACTCTCGCGCTGGCCCAGGAGTTCGGCCGCTTCCACATCCGCGTGAACGCGGTGGCGCCCGGGCTGCTCGACGACGGCGTGGGCCGGATGGTCCCGGAGCGGGCGGCGGCGGACTTCGTCGCGCACTGCGCCGGCGGCCGGCGCGGGACCACCGCCGAGGTCGCGGACGTCGTGGCGTTCCTGCTCGGCGACGACGCCCGCTACGTCAACGCCCAGTGCCTGTGCGTCGACGGGGGAATCTGAACGAGGACGTTCCGCATCCGTCGGCGCGTGCGGTGGTTGCGCCGGGGCCGGCCGTCGCCTACCCTCCAGTTGCCGCTCGCGGCGGCAGCGGCCCGCGTTCCGCGGGCCGGCGGTGAGGGCGTGGAGCATCGGCGGCGACGAGGGAGGGTTCGATGACGACGACCATGCGGCTCGGGGCGCTGTGTTGTCTCGCGGCGGCGGCGGGCGCGGGGTGCGCGGATGGTGCCGCGCAGCCTGCCGACGGCGCCGATGTCGGCGTGGACGACGGCGGGGAAGCCGTCGAAGCAGCGGACGGGGACGACGGGGACGCGGGGGAGGGGGAGGACGCGGCGGACGACGGCACGGACGGCGAGACCGGCTGCGAGCCGGGCGAGACGCCGTGCCTCGGCGCGTGCGTCGACCTGGGCGCCGATCCCGACCACTGCGGCGAGTGCGGGCTGCCGTGCCGTCCCGAACATGCGACCGGAGCCTGCCTGGCCGGCACGTGCGCCATGGTCTGCGAGGGCGGCTGGGTGGACGCCAACGGGACGACGATCGACGGCTGCGAGTACGCCTGCACCGCCACGGCGACGGGCGAGCCGGCGGGTCCGGGCTGCGCGGACGGCTCCGACAACGACTGCGACGGGCGGACCGACGCCTCCGACCCCGATTGCGCCTCGTGCTATCCGGAGTTCTGCAACGGGCGGGACGACGATTGCGACGGGCTGACGGACGAGGACTACGACCTGGACTTCGATCCCGTCCACTGCGGGGCCTGCGGCCACATGTGCCCGCCGCGACCCAACGCCCGGGCGAGCTGCGTGCTGGGCGACTGCGACCTCATCTGCAACCCGGGCACCAGCGATGCCAACGGCGTCCTGGCCGACGGCTGCGAGAACACCGAGTGCATCCCGTCGGTCGTCCCGGACGGCACGACCTGCGACGGCGTGGACGACGACTGCGACGGCCTGACCGACGAGGAGTGGGTGGCGAGCGGGAGCTGCGGGGTGGGCGTCTGCCTCCGCCCGGACGTCTGCCATCGCGCCGAGGTGTCCTGCCGGCCGGGCACGCCGCCGGCGGGCAGCGACGCGCGCTGCGACGGTCTGGACGAGGACTGCGACGGCGCGACCGACGAGGACGGGGACTGCGACTGCCTGGTCCCGGCCGACTGCGACGACGGCGACCCGTGCACGACCGACGCGTGTGGCGCCGATTTCCGCTGCGTCAGCACGGTCGTGCCGGACGGAACGGGCTGCCCGGCCGGCGCCTGCTGCTCCGGCGGCTGCGTCGATACGGACGCGAGCCGCGAGCACTGCGGGGCGTGCGGCAACGCGTGCCCGGACGACGTCGGCGCCGCCGGGCGCTGCGCCGCGGGCTCCTGCCTGCTCGACTGCCTCCCCGGCCGCGTCGACCTCGACGGCGCACCCGGCTGCGAGTACGAATGCGCCTTCGTCGCGCCGGACGAGCTGTGCAACGGCCTCGACGAGGACTGCGACGGCGAGGTCGACGAGGGATGTGCGTGCATCGACGGCGAGTTCCGGCCGTGCGGCACCGACGCGGGCGCGTGCGAGCTGGGGTGGGAGGTGTGCGCGTCCGGCGCCTGGGGCGCCTGCGCGGGCGGGGTCGGCCCGGGCACGGAGTCCTGCAACGACGTGGACGACGACTGCGACGGCGCGACGGACGAGGGTTTCGGCGTCGGCGACCCGTGCGACGGCCCGGACACCGACTTCTGCGCGGAGGGCGCGACGCGCTGCGCGGCCGGCGGCGGGGTCGAGTGCGGCGACGCCAGCGGCGACAGCGTCGAGACGTGCGACGGGCTGGACGACGACTGCAACGGCTTCACCGACGAGGGCTTCGACGTCGGTGCGGGCTGCGACGGCGCGGACGCGGACCTCTGTCCGGAAGGGGTCAACGCCTGCGACGGCTCCGGCGGCGCCCGCTGCACCGACGCCTCGGGCGACTCCACGGAGACGTGCAACGGGGCGGACGACGACTGCGACGGCGCGACCGACGAGGGCTGCGCCTGCGTGGACGGGGCGACCCAGGGCTGCGGCACCGACGCGGGCGAGTGCGTGCGCGGGACGCAGACCTGCGCCGCCGGCGCGTGGGGCCCGTGCGCGGGAGAGATCGGCCCGCGGCCCGAGACGTGCGACGGACTCGACGAGAACTGCGACGGCGCGACGGACGAGGGTTTCGGCGTCGGCGACCCGTGCGACGGCTTCGACACCGATCTCTGCCCGGAGGGCCTCGTGGCCTGCACGCCGGGCGGCTCGACCCGCTGCACCGACGTCTCGGGCGACTCCGCGGAGACGTGCAACGGGGCGGACGACGACTGCGACGGGACGACCGACGAGGGCTTCGGCCTGGGGGCGACCTGCGACGGCGCGGACCTGGACGACTGCGAGGAAGGGGTGATCGAGTGCGCGCCGGCCGGCGGGACGCGATGCAGCGACGTGTCGGGAGACACGGTCGAGACCTGCAACGGCCTGGACGACGACTGCGACGGGCAGACGGACGAGGCGTGCAGCGCCTGCTCCGGGAGCGGATGGGTGTTCGAGCCGGTGGATGCCCCGGACGACGTCGGAAGCTACGTCGCCTCGGCGATCGACGGGTCGGGCGGCATCCACGCCGCCTACCAGGACAACACGGCCAACGACCTCGTGTACGCCTACCACGGGCCGGGCGGGTTCTGGATCCCGGCGGCGGTGGACACGACGGGGACGACGGGACAGTACACGTCGGTCGACATCGATGCGGGCGGCGGCACGCACCTCGCGTACTACGACGCGACGAACTCGGCCCTGCGCTACGCGCGCCGCCTGCCCGGAGGCGCCTGGGAGTTCGCCACGGTCGATTCGGCGAACGTCGTCGGCCAGTACGCCTCGCTCGACGTCGATGCCGCCGGCAACGTCCACGTCGCCTACTACGACGCGACGAACAACGACCTGCGCTACGCCTTGCGCTCCGCGGCCGGCGCGTGGGGCTCGCCGCAGATCGTCGAGGCCGCGGGCAATGTCGGCTCGTGGGCCTCGATCGGGGTCGACGCCGCGGGCGGCGTGCACATCGCCTACCGCGACGAGACGACGAACGACCTCAAGTACGCGTACAAGCCGAGCGGCGGGATCTGGGCGGCCGGCCAGATCGTCGATGCCACGGGCGACGTCGGCGTCTACGCGTCGCTGGCCCTCGACGCCGCGGGGGGCGTGCACATCGCCTACCGCGACGGCACCAACACGGCGTTGCGCTACGCCACGCGGCCCGCCGGCGGCTCGTTCGGGACCCCGGTCACGGTCGACAACGCGGCCAACGTCGGCACCCACGTCGGCATCGCGGTCGATGCCGCGGACGGGGTGTGGATCTCCTACCGCGACGAGACCAACTCGGCGCTCAAGGCGGCGACGAAGCCCAGCGGCGGGAGCTGGTCCGTGGCGACGGTCGACAACACGGGCAACGTCGGGACCTTCACCGCGATGGAGGCGGATCGCTGGGGCAACGTGCACCTCTCGTACCACGACGAGACCAGCTCCGACCTCAAGTACGCGCGTCGCGCCTCCGGCGCCACGACGTGGACGATCGTCACCGTGGACTCGTCCTGGACGGTGGGCCAGTACACGTCGCTGGCCGTCGACCCCCTGGGCGGCGTGCAGCTCTCGTACTACGACGCCACCGGCGCCGACCTGAAGGTCGCGTGCCGGTCGACCGGCGGCCTGTGGGCGTCGGAGAGCATCGACACGGGCGGGGACGTGGGCACGTACGCCGCGATCGCGGTGACCGCCGCGGGCGACGTGCACGTCGCGTACTACGACGCGAGCAACACCGCGCTCAAGTACATCACGCGGCCCGCCGCGGGCGCCTGGGCGGCGCCGGTGACCGTGGACAACGCCGCCAACGTCGGTCGCTACGCGTCGATCGGGCTGGACTCCGCCGGCGGCGTGCACGTGGCCTACTACGACCTCACCAACACGGCGCTCAAATACGCGACCAGGCCGGCGGCCGGCGCCTGGTCGGTGACGACCGCCGACAACACGGGCTCCGTGGGCGAGTACGCCGCGATCGCCGTGGAGAGCCCGACGCGGGTGCACGTCGTGTACTACGACACGACGAACAACGACCTCAAGTACGCCGGGCGGAACGGGGCGGCCTGGGCGTTCGAGACGGCCGACGCGACGGGCGACGTCGGCCCGTACGCCTCCTGCGTCCTGGACGCGGCCGGCAACCTCCGCGTCGCGTACTACGACGCGACCAACAGCGCGCTGAAGTACGTCATGCGCACGCCGGGCGCGCTGTGGACGACGATGGCGACGGTCGATGCCGCCGACACCCGCGGCCAGTACACGTCGATCGACGTGGACGACACGCTCGGCGTCCATGTCGCCTACTACGAGAACTCGAGCTACGACTCCGACGGCGACACGATCATCGACACGATCATCCAGGGCCTCCGCTACGCCTACCGCTCGCCCGCCGGCGCGTGGACCACCCAGGCCGTCGATTGGCAGGGCAACGTCGGACTGTGGACCTCCGTGCACGTCGATGCCGCCGGCATCCCGCACGTCCTCTACCGCGACGCGACCAACCTCGACGCGCGGCACGCCTACCGCCTGCCGTAGCCGCCCTGGCCGGGACCGCCGTCGTTTGACGTGCCGGGAAACGAGGCTACGTTCGAGGCGGGCGCGGGACGGGGAGGTGGCCATGTACGACACGGTGGTGGTGCCCCTGGACGGGTCCAGGATGGGCGAATGCGCGCTGTCGCACGTGGAGGCGATGGTCCGCTCGGGCAGCGCGAAGAAGCTGTTGCTCGTCCGGGCGGTCGAGCCGGCGTCGCCCAGCGCTGGCGAGTTCACGTTCAAGCCGGAGGATCTGGCGGCGATCAACGCCCGCAACAAGGAGGACGCCGGCCGGTACCTCGAAGGCATCGCCGCGCAGCCGGCGCTGCGTCAAGACGGCGTCACCGTCGAAACCTCGGTCCTGTCCGGCTCCCCGGGGGACGTGATCGCGCCGTTCGCCGAGCAGGTCCACGCCGACCTGATCCTGATGTCCACGCACGGCCGCTCGGGGGCCAGGCGCTGGATCTTCGGCAGCCTGGCCGACAAGATCCTCCTCCAGTCGTGCATCCCCGTGCTGATGGTGCGCGGGCCGGGGTGCTGCATCGAGGCGTAGCGCGGACGCGGCGGCCCGACGCGTGTCCTCAGTAGCCGATGCCCGCGCTGCGGGCGAACTCCTCGCCGGCCCGGCGCATCTCCTCCTCGGTCATGTCCTTGACGTGGGTCGCGAACGTCCACAGGTAGCCGAACGGATCGATCACCGACGCGATCCGGTCGCCCCAGAACTGGTCGGCGGGCTCCATCGAGGACTTCGCGCCGGCGCCCAGCGCCCGGCGGTACGATGCGTCGCAGTCGCCGACGTAGAGCCACAGGCTGACCGACGAGGGCCTGTCGGGCGAGGGCGCACGCGCGCGCGAGCCCGGCAGCTCCTCGTTGACGAAGACGTTCGAGTCGCCGATGTGGAGCTGGGCGTGCCAGACGTCCCGCGTCCCCGGGAGCTGGAAGCGGTTGAGCTCCTCGGCGCCGAGCGCCCGCTTGTAGAAGTCGATCGCGCTCGCACACCCGCGAATGGTCAGGTTCGGCGTGACGGTGTGCACGCCGCTGGGGATGGGTTGGACCGTTGCCATGGTTTCCTCCGTCGGGAGGCGCGGGAACGATGGTCCCGCGCCGTCCACGCCTTCCGTTGTAACCACGGAGGCGCCGGTGTGCGAGCCCGCCGACCGGGGCGACCGGCGGTTGGGACCGGCAAGTCCACCTCCCCGCGGGCCGCTACGGCTGGCGGCCGTGGCGCAGGAACGTGCCGTTGTCGTATTCCTCGAACGCCGCCCGCAGCTCCTCGCGCGTGTTCATGACGATCGGGCCGTACCAGGCGACAGGCTCGCGCAGCGGCCGGCCCGACACCAGCAGGAAGCGGACCGGCACGTCCTCGGCGGCCACCACGAGCCGCTCGCCGTCGCCGAACAGGACGAGGTCGGTGTTGCCGACCAGCGGGCCGCGCGGGAAGTCGAAGTCGTTGGCGCCCTCCGTCTCGTAGGCCAGCGCGTTCCGCTGGCGACAGAAGCTCGCCCGCCCATCGATGACGTAGGCGAACACCGTGTGGCCGGGGCGGACGCGGTGCACGAACTCGGCGCCGGCGGGTACGGTGACGTCGAGGTATTCCGGCTCGATCTTGACGTCGCGCACGGGTCCCTGCTTCCCGTCCAGCTCGCCGCAGATGATCCGCACGCGGATCCCGTCGGGGCGCACGACCTCCGGGACCATCGCGCTCTTCACGTCGCGGTAGCGGGGCTCCGTCATCTTCTGCGCCGCGGGGAGGTTGGCCCAGAGCTGGAAGCCGTGCATGGCGCCGTCGGCGTCGCCCTTCGGCATCTCCTGGTGCACGATGCCGCTTCCGGCGGTCATCCACTGCGTGTCGCCGGGTCCGATGACGCCGCTGTGCCCGAGACTGTCGCCGTGCTCGACGGTACCGCGAAGCAGGTACGTGATGGTCTCGATGCCGCGATGCGGGTGCCAGGGGAAGCCCTTGACGTACGCCCGCGGCTCGTCGCCCCGGAAATCGTCCAGGAGCAGGAAGGGATCGAACAGCGGAACCTCGGCGAACCCGAAGGCCCGGCGCAGGTGCACGCCCGCCCCCTCGATCGTCGGCTTGCTGCGAATGACCTTGCGGATCCTGAGGTCGTCCGGCATGCGGCTCCCCCTCTCCGGGCGGGATGATGCGCACGGCCGGCCGTGCGGTCAAGCAGGCAGCCGGATTCCGGATCGCACCGTAGCCGGCGCGACCCGGGCTGGCGGCTGGTGGCCGGTGGCTGGTGGCGGCGCGGCGTGACGACGAGGCCGGCCGGCGCGCCGGACGGGCGTCCGCGCCGGCCGGCGGTCGTTCGAGAGCTGACTTCGGCGCTACCGCCACTCGAAGAGCTGCGAGGTCGTGTTGCCCTCCGCGTCGACCTGGTGCTCGAAGACCGCGGCGCAGCGGTTGAGTCGCTCCCAGGGCGACGACTGCGTCTCGTAGTAGATGGCGCCGCGGAAGGAGAATCCTCCCTTGCCGTCCGACGTCCCGATGCCTTGTCCCTTCCAGCGGGCGCTCTCGCCTCCCCGGCCCATCACGACGCCCTGGCCCTCGCCGAACATCGTCCCATCGGGCCGCAAGTGGGAGTTGTACGTCCCGAGCGACTGGATCTTGACGCCGAGCAGCTCGCCCGTCGCCTCGAATGAGGTTTCCACGACCGCCTGGCTGGGGCCTCCGGTCAGGACGCGCCGCGAGGTCACTCTGCCCTTCTCCTGTCCGATCTTCTCGCCCAACATGTTCCAACCACCTTTCCCGGCACGTCGCGTGCCGGAGCAGGAAAGACGAACCCGGGGGCGATATGGTGACGGCGGATCGACGTGTCAACTACAGGATGACCAGCCACTCCAGCACGACGAAGTCGCTCCCGACGTTCCCGGCCGGGTCGGTCGCGGTCAGGCGGACCTCGACCGAGTACAGGCCCTCGCCGGAGAAGCTGTACGTGTCGGAGGGGGTCCACATCACGGTCAGGTCGTGGCCGACCACGATGGGCTCGAGAATGCCGAGCTTGACGGTCCACTCGTACGTGAGCGGGGCGGCGCCCTCGGGGTCGACCGCGGTCCCGCTGAGCGTGACCGGCTCGTTGTAGATGGGGGACGAGTGATCCGCCGGGCTGGTGACCTGGACCGTGGGGGGCAGGTCGGGCGGCGGCTCGACCACGCTGATGCCGACGCTCGCCGTCGCCGCCGCGCCCTGCGGGTCGGTGCCCGTCAGCGTGAGGGTCCTGTCGCCGTTGCTGCCGAACACCGCCAGGACCTCGCACCCGCTCGCGGGGAAGGCGTCGCCGGGGACACTGCTCGTCCAGACCATGCGGTCGCACGCCAGCCGGCCTCCCGGCTCGTTGAAGTCGAAGGAGGAGCCGCGGAGCACGATGGGGGCGTTGCGGTAGATCGTCTCGCCCGGCAGGGGCCGGTTGACCGTCACGGTGGGC
The DNA here is from genome assembly GCA_016213675.1 of Acidobacteriota bacterium. GTDB lineage: Bacteria > Acidobacteriota > Thermoanaerobaculia > Thermoanaerobaculales > Thermoanaerobaculaceae > JACQZW01. Next base: position 39,621 of record JACQZW010000093.1, read on the forward strand.
GGGTTGTTGGTGATGGTGAACGTCACGCCGGCGGCCGTGACGGCGTCCTTGCTGTCGCGGGCCGTGACGGTGACGGTGCGCGGGCCCATGGTCGTGAAGGCGTGCTCGATGCTGGCGCCCGAGCCGAGCGGACCGTCCACGTCGGACGTCCAGGCCACGGTGCAGCACCCCGGACCGTCCTCGAAGTCCGTGACCTGCGCATCGAAGTACAGCGTCACGTTGAGCGGCAGCTCGGAGCCGTTCGTCGGGTTGGTGATATCGACCCCGGGCGGGATGTTGCCGAGCGTCTCGGTGACGGCGCCCAGGGCGTTGACGTAGCGCCGGACCTGGCCGTCGGGGCTGGAGTGCGCCTGGGCCATGAGCTGGTCCTCGACCGAATCGGCGCCGAGTCCGGGGTTGGCAGCCCAGATCAGGGCCGCCACGCCGGCGGCGAAGGGCGACGAGAAGCTCGTGCCGTTGAGCACCCGTGCCTGGTTCGCGGGCGCTCCGGGATCGGGGCCGAGCCACAGGGTGTACGGGGCGAAGATGTCGACCTGCTCGTTGCCGTAGTTCGAGCCGGAGGCGCGGGAGGTCGAATCGGCGCGGAGGCCGCCGACGCAGATCACGCCCCCGTTCTCGCAGGGCGTGTGCCACGTGCGCTCCCAGCAGATCCCGAGCGTGCAGCCTTCTCCGTCCACGTCCTTTCCTTCGTTCCCGGCCGCGGCGAACATCAGCATGCCGGTCGCGCGGAAGGCCCTCGTCGCGGCCTCGAACGGCAGGACGCTCCAGCCCAGGTACCACGGCACCGGGGCGCTGTAGCTCATGTTGGCGATCCGCGCCCCCGCGATCCGCGCCTCGCCCAGGGCCGTGATCGACGTGAAGAAATCGTACAGCGTGAAGACGATGACCGGGTCGGCGATCGGTCCCGCGGACCCGGCGCCTCCGTACCCGTTGTCGGCCAGCGCCATCGCCGCGCTCACCACTTCCGTGCCGTGCCACGGGCATGCGGAGCCGCCCCCGCACCCCAGGAGGTTCTCGGTGCCCGTCGGCTGGACCAACGGAACGTTGGAGATGGCCGTCCACCCCGCCGGCCAGTCCTCGTCGGGTCCGAAGCCCATGTCGAGCACCGCCAGCTTCACCCGGTTCCCCAGCTTCCCGGCCAGGTCGAGCGCGCGCCAGGCCTCGGCGACGCCGATGTCCTGCGCGCTCCCCGCGCTGTGCGAAGGCCAGCGGAAGGCATTCGGCTCGTAGGCTACCCCGCCCAGGGCGCCGCCGGTCGGGGCCTCCGTGGAGTCGCGGTCGCGGAACGGGCCGTTCCCCGCCCCGACCCAGTTGATCCCCACCGTCAGCCCGCTTGCCGCCTCGCGTCCGGCCGCCGCAATCAGCTCCAGTCCGGCCTGGCTCGACACGCGGTACTCGCCGCCGGTCGTGTCCGGGTTCAACGCGCGCAGGTCATCGGCCAGCGTTCCGGCGTCGGCCCCGGCGGCGACGATCCGAACGAGGTATTGTGCCGCCATCTCGGTCAGTCCGTAGTCGCCCGGGCGGAACTCCTTCAGGATCGAGCCCTGCCAGCGCGCCACCAGTGCGTCCAATCCGGCCCTGTCGTCCGTGGAAACCCACAACTCGTCGGCGACGAACTCGGCCGGCGTTCCGTCGTCGCCCGTCACGGCGGCCAGCGGCCGCGGTCGTCCGTCCTCGAAGCCGGGCAACGATTCCCGGGTCGGTCGGACGGAGGGGTCCACGACGATGGTCCAGCGGGAGACGTCGCTCCGGCTCGTTTCGCTGCAGCCGGCCAGAAGCACGGCAATAGCAAGGGTGGCTCGCCAATTCATGATTCACCTTCCTCTCCTCGATCGAGAAACCGGACGTGGGCCGCCGGCGCCTGTTCGGCAGCGGGCAGCATGTGGACGATACGCAGCGTCATCAGGTCACGGTAAGTCGCCCGACCTCGCACGGCAACCGGCGATGCCGGCGATGACAATGGCCACTCCTCCGGCGAGACGACAGTCGCCCGAGCCGCGATCCTCCCGGTCTCGCCGTGCCGTTCGCGAGTTGACGGGACGGCGGGCCGTGGCGAAGTTGACCGGGCGCGTCCGGACGCCCGAGGCGGACGATGTCCATGACGCGCCAGGAGGGGCACGATGAAGATCGAGTTCAACTACGACCTGGTCGAGTTCACGCCGGAATCGAAGGACGAGGCGGCGGCGCTGCAGAAGCTGTGGGATGTGGTCCTCGACTGCAACCGCCAGAACCTCAAGCTCGTCCCGGTGGGCGAGTTCGTCACCGGCAAGTCGACGCTCGCCCGCTTCCACGTCGAGGAGTAGCCGCGCCACGCGGGTCGACTCGACCCGCCGCCCGGTACGGGAGTTTCGCGCAGAGACGCAGAGTCGCAGAGAGGGGCGCGAGGCCCGCAGCGCCGGGCCGTGTCCCGGCGGACGCGGGGCGGATAGAATGGGACTGCGGGACCGTGCAACCAAGGACCCGCAGGAGAGGGGTGAACCATGCGCGGCGGTTGGCTGATCCTGGCCCTGGGCGCGATTTCGGGGTGCGGCGGCGGCGCTGCCGAGGGCGACGCTCCGGACGGCGACGCCGTCACGGACGGCGATGAGGACGGGGAAACCGGCCGGGACGCCGGCGGCGACGGGGAGGAGGATGCGATTTCGGAGTCGCCCGCGGACATCCCGCCCGACGGGGAGGACTCGCCGCCCGACGCGACCGATTCGGACGTCGGGGACGGGGAGGCCGGCGGGGACGCCGACGCGGAGGCAGGCGACGCCGATGCCGACGCCGAGGACGGCGACGCGTGGTCGGACTGCGATCGGGACGGCGACCGCTACTTTGCCCCGCTCTGCGGGGGCGACGACTGCGATGACACCCGGGCCGATGTCCATCCGCTGGCGCTCGAGGCGTGCTCCGACGGGGTGGACAACGACTGCAACGGGCGGCGGGACGGCGACGACCCGTTCTGCGATCCCGGTGCGTGCGTGCCGCCGGTGCCCCCGACCGTGATCACGGGGGACGGCGAGTTCCGGGCGGACTGGCGCGAGACCACCGACTGGTCCGACACGTTCGGCCTCTGGACGTGCATGCTGATGGGGCCGATGGTCCCGGCGCACCAGGCGCTGTTCCGGCTGACGCTGGCGGAGGCTCGCGACGTGCGGGTCGAGGTCGTCGACGGAGGGCCCGCGGACGTCGCGCTCGTCCGCGGCTGCGATCCGGAAACCGCCGTGGCCGGGGAGTGCGTGGAGTACTGGACGGCGGGCACGTTCCGCAACGTGGCCGCGGGAACGTACCTGCTCGTGGCGCAGTTCGAGGAGTGGACGCCGGACGCGGTGCCGTCGACGCCCGATGTCGCGCTCACCGTGGCCCTGTCCCTGCCGACGCCGCCGCCGGCCAACGACCGCTGCGAGGCCGCGGTGGACGTGAGCGCGGGCGGCTCGTTCGCGGGCTCGACGCTCGGCGCCCGGGTCGACTACGAGGCGCCGATGTGCTCGTCGCGCTCGTTCGCCGACGTGGCGTACGTCTTCACCTTGTCCGCGACGTCGGACGTGGAGCTGGTCGTCACCCCCGCGTTCAATCTGGTGGTCGCCTCCGAATGCGGCGCGCTGCGGATGACCCACCGGGCGTGCCGCCGGGGGTGGGCGAGCCTGGGCGCGCTGCCGGCGGGGACATACTACGTGCTGGTCGGGGTGCAGAGCGCCACCGCGGACGACGCCGGGCCGTTCACCCTGGACGTGCGGATCCGGACGCCGGCGGTGCCGCTGCCGGGGAACCTGTGCCCGGACGCCGTCGACCTCGCGCCCGGCGCCTCGGTCGCCGGCGAGCTCTTCGGCGGCACGAATTCGCAGGAGACGGCACCGATCCGCGGCTCGGTCTGCCTCTCGACGATCAACGAGGGCGACGTGGACGTCTTCTACCGATTCTCCCTGCCCGCGCCGCGACATCTGGAGGTGCGCTTCACCGGCGACACGCTGGTGCACTCCACCCTGTTCACCGACTGCGCGGACATCCGGACCTCGACCGTCGCTTGCAATGCGGCGCCCTGGACCGGCCCGACGAGCGGCCTGCGGTACCGCGACGCGCCGGCCGGCGACTACCTGTTGCGGCTCCAGACCGCCTCGACCTCTCCCGCCCCGCCGGGCCCCTACGTGCTGACGCTGGTGGCCGAGACGCCCGATTCCACGTGCTCCGCGCCGGTGGGGACGGTGAGTGGCCCCGGGTCGACGGAGCTCAGCGGCACCACCGCGGCGAGCTTCGACGACCATCACGGCGCCTGCGGGACGACCACCGCGGGTCCGGATGTCGTCTACGCCCTCGACCTGGCCGCCCGCTCGCGCGTGACCATCGACGCCTCCGGGAGCACCGGCGTGGCGGCGTACCTGCGCTCCGACTGCGCGAGCGCCTCCTCGCAGCTCGTTTGCGCGGATCCCCTGGCGGCGACGACGCTGGAGGCCGGACGGTACTGGCTGATCGTCGATGCCTCGCCGGGCCCCTACTCGGTGTGGGTGGACCGCATCACGCTCTGACGGCGGCCGCGGGGAGACGTCGCCGGCCGGGCGGGCGCGGCGCCGCTAGCCGGCGAGCTTGCGGACCAGCTCGAGGAGGGCGGTCTTGTCGATCGGCTTGGTGAGAAAGCCGTCGGGGGGCGGTACCTGGCTCCGCGTGGAGATGAAGGTCTTGAAGTCGTCGGAGACGCCCGTGACGATGACGACGGGGAGGTTCTTCGTGGCCGGGTCCGTCTTGATGTCGCGGTAGGCTTTCACGCCCGACTGCTCGGGCATCGTGATGTCGAGCGTGACGAGATCGGGTCGTCCGGCGCGAATGGACTGGAGGGCCTCCGCCCCGTTGCCGGCCACGCTCGTCTCGTAGCCGTTGTCGGCGAGCAGCGTGGTGAGGAACGTGCGGACGTCGGGCTCGTCGTCGACGACCAGCACCCTTCGCTTGCGGTTCACATCGGCCATGGTCGGTCGCTCCTTTCGCCGCTCCGGCGGCTACGCGGCGCTGAACTCGAGGAAACCCGGCTTCGCGTCGGTCATCGCGTTGACGATCAGCTCCACGAGGCCGCCGTAGTGGATGCCGACCCGTTCTTCGGCCTCGTAGTACTTCAGCACGTCGCGGATGGCGCCCTTGCAATTGCTGCACGGGGCGCAGACGTACTTGGGGTGCTTGGGATCGAGGTCGTCCTGGAAGGCCTCGAGGATCTGGCGGAACTTGCGGCGCGAGGCGATGCGCGTGCGCCACTCGCCGAAGTTGTTGCCGGACATGATGGCGAAGCCCGAGCCCCCGCCGCAGCAGTAGTTGTCGACGCCATGCGGCTCCATCTCGCGGAACTTCGGCGCGAGCTTGCGGAGGATGCGCCGCTGCGGCTCGACGATGCCCATCAGGCGGACCACGTTGCACGGGTCGTGCAGCGTCACGGCGAAGTCGTTGCGCTTGGGGTCGAGCTTGAGCTTTCCGCCGTCGACGAGGCTCTCGATGTACGGCAGCGTACTCTCCACGGGCACGGCCATGTCGGCCGGGACGACGCGGTTGCCGATGACCATCATCGCCTTGTGCGCGTGGCCGCACTCGCCCATGATGACCTTCTTGACGCCGAGCTTCGCGGCGGCCTGGACGTGCTTGATGAGCACGCGCGCGTACTGGACGTCGTCGTACCAGAGGCCGTAGTTGATCGCGTCGTACGCGACGGCCTCACTGGAGAGCGTCCACTTGACGCCGGCCGCGTCGAGGATGATGCCGAAGGCGCCGGGGTTCTCGGGCCAGGCCAGGATCTCGCCGGCGTTGTGCATCAGGAGGATGTCGGCGCCCTGGACGTCCCACGGCGTCTTGACCGGCAGGCCGGTCTTCGTCGTCATGTCCTCGTCGATGAACTCGAGGTTGTCCTTGACGACCAGCGAGTTCATGCCGGTGGACGAGCCGACGCGAAGCTGGAGCATCGAGCCCTTCTCGTGGATCTCCTTGGCGGCGATGCCCAACTCCTGACTGAACAGCTTGCGGATCTCTCGCGAGATGAGCCCGTTGTCCACGCCGATGGGACAGGTCTGCGCGCAGCGCCGGCAGAGGTTGCAGCGGTAGGACAGCTCGAGCAGCCGGGACACCGTGGTCCAGTTGAGCTCGATCCCGCCGCGCTGCCAGCGCGAAAGCAGGCCGCCGCCGGAACGGCGCTGGTGGTAGAGGCGGCGCAGGATCTCGGAGCGGAACGCCGGACGGTAGACCTCGTTGCGGCCGCTCTCCACGAAGGTGTGGCACGCCTCCGAGCACGTCTGGCAGCGCGCGCAGTGCTCCATGGAGAGCATCAGCGGGTGGAGGAACGTCCAGTTGTTCTCGGACGTGAACAGCTTGTCCAGCCCGCGCAGGAAGGCGGCGACCAGCTCGTCCTCCTCCTGCTTGTTTTTCGGCTTCGGGACGCCGACCGCAAGCGTGTCGTCCAGCGTCGCCTCGCGCTCGGTCCGCGCGGTCTGCGAGAGCGGCGTCCAGGGCTTCTCCTCCCACTTGTCGTACGGAGGCGGCAGCGGCGGCAGGTCCTTCGGATCGACGTGCGCAAGCTGCTCGGACGGGGTGCAGAAATCACAGAACGGGATGGGGCGGCTCATTTCTTCGTCACCTCCTCGGTCGCGACGTCGAGCCAGCTCTTCTTGCCCTCCCCTTGGATGTGCGGCGCACTCCACGAGACCTTCTGGCCGAGAAGCTCCTTGATGCGGGCGTCCATCTTGCCGCCCTTCTCGTTCACCTTGTCGTCCCACCGGATGTCGTGCCACATGAAGTACTTGGTGAAGAAGTGGGACATGTGCGTCAGGGGGATGTACGCGAGGAGTACGCTGCCCAGGACGATCTCGGCGACCACCAGCGGCGGGAACGGGACCCCGCTCTCGAAGTGGAACGTCACCACGCCGTAGAAGAAGCCGCGCAGCCAGAAGAAGTCGCGGTCCGCCGTCGCCCAGGCGGCCAGCGTGACGCCCGCCGCCGCCAGGAACAGGACGAGGTTCAGGAAGTCGGCCACGGCGCTGTACTCGCGCAGCACCGGATCCGAAAGCCGGCGCACGAGCAGCGCCAGCGACCCCAGCGCCAGGAGCGCGCAACCCCCCACGCCGGCGATCAACGTCAACCAATGCAACACCAGACCGAGCCCGTGAGCCCGGGGTCCCACCTCGACGTCCGCCGCCATCGCCAATGCCCCGACCAGCAGCAGGGCGACGAACCCGGCGAGCACGTACAGCCCGAAGTGGAACGGGAAGGACCGCCACCACAGCGAGCGGTTGTGCTCGTGCACCCCCTTGAGCAGCAGGATTTCCGGAATCATCACGCCAAGCTCACCGGCCATCGACGACTCGCGCGGCTTCTTCCACCAGTCGACATGCTCGAAGAACGATCCGCCATACCTGGCGTTCTTCTCGTGCGCGACCGGGTACAGCTCCCAACGCAGGTGGATCGGCAAGGATCGGATCTTCAGCGCGCGCACCACCACCGCGATGATGAAAATCACCGCGGCCGCAAACGGCACGAGGTACAGGACCATTTCTCTTCCTCCGCTCCCGCCCCGACGATTCCGTATGGCATGCCCGGTCGGTGAAGTCAATTCTGATTACTATCAGCTACTTAGTGGTAGTTTGCAACGTCGCGCAACGCGACCTGGTGTTGCGGAAACAGCGGCGAGTTGGTGGCTGGTAGCCAGTGGCTGGTAGCTGGTGGTGGGGACGGGTCTCGAGCCCAGCTACGAACTCCTGCCGAGCTACCGGCTACGAGCTTCGCCTCGGCGCTGGAGCAGAGCGGCAAGGCGCGGGCCGGCGGTACCGCCCGCGCGAGCGGCGAGAAGCGCGCGACGCACGGCGCGAGAAAGCCCCGTCGCGCTCCGCCCACCGGACCGTGCGCCTGCGAGGAGGCGCGCCAGGTGGTCGAAGGCGCCGGCGCCGCGAAGAACGGTGCAACTCCGTCTGGGGAGGCCGTCGAGCCCCATGGCGTGCCGCGCGAGCTCGATGACGCTCGGATCGGCTCCGGCGAGCATCCAGGCCGCGCAGTAGTTCGGCGCGACGACGACGAGGAACTCGTCGACCGGCCGCAGCGCGGACAACACCGCCGCGAGGCGCTTTTCCGTGCCGACCGCGCGACGCATGGCGGCGAACGCGCGCGCGCCGAGCCGTTTGCGCTCGGCAGCCACGATCACGAGGTCGGTTGCCGACACGGCGGCGAGCTGCCGTGCGAGGAGATTCTTCAGGTCGCGGGCGCGGGCGGCTCCTCCGGCCCCGCTGGACGGCTCGCCGGCACGCCCGGGGGAGCGGGCGGCTCCTCCCGCCTCGCTGGACGGCTCGCCGGCACGCCCGGGGGCGCGGGCGGCTCCTCCCGCCTCGCTGGACGGCTCGTCGGCACGCCGTGCGAGTCGCCCGCCGGTTCCGGCGCCGACGCGGGAGCCGACGCTGACGACCATCCCGTCGTGCTCGAACGAGGCGGGGATGACGAAGTCGCCGTCCGTCCATGACGCGTCGGCGACGCTCGCCAGGGCCGTGGCTCCGCGGCGCCGGATCGCGCGGACCGCGGCGAGGACGGCGCGGTTCACCTTCGGATCGTCGGTCGCGGCGTGTACGAGCCACATGCCGCGGACATCGGCAGGAGCGAACGCGCGGCGCCGCAGCTCGATCCGGCCGCGCGCGGCCAGCCTGCGAATCGCCGGCAACGCCTCGGGTGCGACGACGATCACGCGCGCCCCGGCCCGCAGGAAGCGGTCGATCCGGCGGGCGGCGACCTTTCCGGCGCCGACCAGGAGCACCTTCCGGCCGTGCAGATCGAGGTGCACGGGGTAGGGCGCCACGGATCGCTGCGAGCTTCGCAAGGCCACGGGTCCGTCAAACACCCTGCGGGGGGCGGATGTCAACGGGCAGGGGCCGCGGCCCGGCGTGGGATGGAGCGTCCCGACGGTGCCCAGCCGCGGTGACCCGGCAGGCCCGTCGTCACCTCGCCCGGCAGCGCAACGCGGCGGCGGAGCCGGAATCGATGAGCGGCGCACCCGAAACGCCGATGGCGAGCTGCACTTCGTCGCACCCCCGCGGCGACCAGCCCGCCGGAGCGAAGGTCCAGCCGTCGGCCAACGGCTCGCCGCAGCGCCAGGCGAACGGATCCCGTGGCGCCTGCCGCACCAGGCACCGCCGGTGCGGCCGCCACCTCTCGTCGAAGGCGACGCCGAGATCGCGCTCGAGCGGCACGCACTCGCCGTGGGTCCACGGATCGCGGCACGGCTCGAGCCGATCGATGTTCTCCAAGTCGGGAGGGGGAGGGGGGCACCACGCGGCGGGGCACGACGCGTCGAACGCGCACGGGCGGTCGTCCTCCAGCGTCTCGACCAGCGAACAGTCCGCGCGACAGCTTTCGGCGTCGAACGGCACGTCGAGGTCGTCGACGCACCCGGTCGACTCCGGCAGCTCGAGGCCCGCGCGGACGCGGTCGGCCAGGGCGCGGAAGGTGTCTGTCCAGTCCGCGTCGCAGACCGAGTCGACCCACGCGGTGGGGCCCAGGAGCTGCGCCAGCTCCACCAGCCGCCGGCCGGGAAACGCCATGCCCGTGGACGTCCTGCAAGCCGGGACGAGACCGGTGGGGTCGCCGGGATCGATCCGCTCCTCCATCATCGTGACATCCAGGCAACGGTCGAGCGTTTCGCCGCTGCCGGCGCACAGCGGAGCATCCGCAGGGATTCCCGTGATGAAGCCGACGGCGAGGCGGTCGCGCCGTTCCGGCGGCTTGAGCCGCAGGATGTCCACGGCGTAGCCCACGACGTTCTCGAGCAGCTCGGGGTGCAGGTAGCAGCGGATGTTGAGGAACCCCAGATCGCCCCGGCGCTCGTCGAAGATCTCCGGGTGGTCCGGGAGCACCGAGCCGTCGTTCTCGTCGGTCACGACGAGGAGGATCAACGCGGCGTCGGGACGCAGGAACCCCTCGTTGCAGCCGCCCTCCTCCGCCTGGGCGCCGACGGCGCGCACGATCGACTTGAGCTGCTGTTCGAAGCCGCACTGCTGTACGCGGGGCAGGGCGACGCAGGAGTGGAACGCCTCGAAACGCTCCGCGGCCGTCGCCAACTCCTCGGCTCCCGAGAAGGAGAGGAACGCGGGGAGATCGGTCCCGCAGCCCGCGCGGTCGTCCGAGTCGCGCAGGAAGCAGCCGTCGTGCCCGCGGTCCGAATTCCCGCAGGTGGTGACGCGAAAACCTCCCGTGCCCATGTCGGCCGAGGCGATCCCGACGTGGATGCTGGCGACCGGGGCGCGGTCCGGCCAGCCGTCTCCGTCGGCGTCTTCCGGCGACGCCAGCTCGGCGATCAGTCCGGCCAGCCGCTCGGGCAGCCACGGGCGCTCGGCGTCCATCGAGCCCGAAAGGTCGGCCAGGATGGCGATGTCGACCGCCGCGGCGCCCTCGGGCCGGAAGACGTGCTCCACCCAGCGGCCCGGGCCGCCCAAGTCGCTGCCCTTGTCCTCGCCGGCCGCCGCGTCGGCCGTGCCGTTCCCGTCCGCCGCCCGCCACCAGCCGTCGCCGTCGCGGGATCCTGCGTCCGCGTCCGGGACCGCGTGCGGACTCCCGCCGAAGGCATCGTCCGGCGGCTGGATGCACGCGGCCGAGGAAACGGCGACGGCGACGGCAGCGACGGCTCGGCGGATTCCACCCCTGCGGCGTGTCATGGCCTGCTCCTTCCGCCTCCGACGCCCCCGCGATGCAAGGACCGCGCCGGTGGACAGACGGGACACGTCGGGCAGGCCCTCGCCGGGGCGGGGCGGATTGACCGCGACATTCCTGGGGGAGGACAACCGGCCGCTCGACGGACGGAGTCGGCACGCACCGCCAGACTGCAACGGCGTTGTCGGATCGACGGCAACCTGGTTGATGGTGACGGCGACGGCGGAGCTCCGCGCCAGGACATCTGCGCCCAGCCCCTCCCCACCTCTCCAGCCGACCTCTCCACCTCTCCTCTTCCGGTCCGGAAGAGGCTGACGCGTCACCCCAAGGTGCGGGATTGGCAGCTCAGGCGTGCGATTCGTGGACGGCGCGGCCGGCGGCGGCGCCCTCGGCGGCCTCGGGTCGCGTCGCCGTGACCTTCTCGTGCACGAGGGCGTCGCGCCGCACGCTGTCGAAGTAGACGGCCAGGGGCCGGTAGACCATGTGCGACCACTTGCCGAAGGGGACCTCGAGCAGCAGCATCGGCACGACGAGCGAGAGGTGGACGACGTAGGCGACGTTGGCCTCCATCGGGTGCCCGGTGCGGTGGAGCGCGTGCTGGGTCACGCCGGTGATCGTCACCAGCGCGAGCAGGGCGAGGAAGAGCCAGTCCGACTCGTGCGAGTGCTTGTACTGCTCCTCGACCTTGGCCAGGCGGCCGCGGATCGCGAAGATCACCGTTCCCAGGAGGCCGGCGCTGGCGGCGTAACCAATGGCGTGCACCTTCCAGTTGATCGCCGGCCCGGACTGCATGTCGTGCAGGAAGAACATGATGAGCGTGAACAGCGAGACGTAGCTGAGCATCAGCACGAGGTGGATGGCCCACGGCCGCCGCGAGTCGCACGCGGAAAAGCGCTTCTGCGTGATGAAATGGAGCGGCAGCAAGGGTAGCTGGCGGAGGTACGAGGCGAGCGGCGCCTTGTGCGGCTCGTCCTTCACCATCGTGAACCACCACATGCGCGCGGCGTTGATGCCGAGGAAGAGGGTGAGCACGCCGGCCATCGCCCAGTCGAAGCGGTGGATGGCGGCGCTGGAGAGGAAGGCCTGCGCCCCGTCGTAGATGCGAATGTTGCCGTGGCCGAATCCATAGGCCAGGAGCCCCAGGGCCGTGGTGAGCGCCACGACGAACAGCACGAGCAGCTCGGCCTTCCAGGAGCGGTAGAGCAGGCTTGAGATGCCGGTCACGTCGTAGCGCGAGGTGAGCCAGCGGCGCAGGCCCATCAGGGTCTCGCCCGGCTCGGCCTTGCGGGGGCAGCGCTGCGAGCACTTGCCGCAGTAGTAGCAGAGCCACGGCTCGAGCGACCGGAGCAGGCGGTCCTTCAAACCCCACTGCGCCCAGAGCATCTTGCCGCGGGGGTAGTCGCCGTCGGGCGCCGAGAGATCGCACACGATCGTGCAGGTCGCGCACTGGCCGCAGCGCTTGAAGGCGCCGCCCGTCAGCTCCTTGAGCTCGCGGACGACCTCGAGATTCGGTTCGATTCGTTCTGGAGCTTCCATGGTGTTTCCTACATCTTGTACGGGTTCGGCCCCAGCTCCTCGACCTTCTTCGCGAAGTCGTCGAAGATGCCCGGCAGCGTCGCGAACTCGTCGAGCGAGAGCTGGAGCACGCGGATGCGGTCGGATTCGAGCGCCAGGCGCTGGAGGGTCTCCTTGATCTTGCTCATGCGGATGCCGGCCAGCTCGCTGCCCTTGATGAAGTGGCACTGGTAGTCTTCGCCGTACTTGCAGCCGATGAGCAGCACGCCGTCGATGCCCTTGGAGAGGGCGTCGGCGATCCAGACGAGGTTGATGTTGCCCAGGCAGCGCAGGGGGATGACGCGCACGTGGGGCGACCAGGCCATGTGCTTGCGGGCCGCGAGGTCGGCGGCCGGGTAGGCGTCGTTCTCGCAGATGAAGGCCACGATGCGCGGCTTCTCCTCGTCCTCGGGCGGGACATCGATCGCCTTGACCACCGAGCCGACGATATCGACCGAGTAGTCCTTGAAGGAGATGATGCGCTCGGGGCAGGAGCCCATGCAGATCGCGCAGCGGCGGCAGCGGGTGAGGTTGGGCACCGGGTTGCCCTTCTCGTCCTCGTTGTAGGTCCCGAACGGGCACTCCTCCGTGCAGCGCTTGCACTGGGTGCAGCGCGACATGTACAGCTCGGGAGCGCCCATGTCGCCCGTGCGGGGGTGGACGGCCTTGCCCTGTGCGGTCAGCGCGGCGCACTGGATCGCCTTGAGCGCGGCGCCGGCGGCGTCGAGCGCGCAGTCGGCGGCGTCCATGGGGGCGCGGACCGTTCCGGCCGGGTAGACGCCGGTGCGGCGCGACTCGTAGGGGAAGCAGATGTAGTGCGAGTCGGGGAAGCCGAACTGCAGGATCGGCGGCTCGGGGCCCTGGCGGTACTGGAGGTTCAGGACGTCGGAGGCGATGTAGACGTCCTTCGGGGCTTCGTCCTCCTTCTTCGCGTCTGCCGCCGGCGGGGGCGGCGGCGGTGCCGCCTTGCCCGGCGCAGCGACGGCCGTGGCAGGGACCATGCCGGTCGCGAGGACGACGAGGTCGGCCTGGATCTCGATCTTCTCGCCGAGCGGGGTGTGATCCAGCGTGAGCTTCACGCCCGCGCTCCCGGCGTCGGCCACCTCGACGACCTCGCCCTTGGTGAGGAAGATCCCCACGTCCTCCTGGGTCTTCTTGTAGAACTGCTCGTACTGCGCCGGCGTGCGCATGTCCTTGTAGACGATGTAGACCTTGCCGTCGGCGACCGCGTCGCGGTAGTAGCGCGCCTGCTTCAGCGAGGTCATGCAGCAGTGGGTGGAGCAGTACGGGAGGTGCGCGGGGTCGCGCGACCCGGCGCACTGGATGAAGGCGACGCTCCGCGCCGTTCCGCCGTCCGCCGGCCGCTCGAACTTGCCCTTCGCCGCCATCTCCTCGAACTCGAGGCTGGTGACCACGTTGTGCAGGCGACCGTATCCGAGGTGCGGCAGCTTGCTCCCTTCGTAGGGCCGTCCGCCGACGGCCTCGACGATCGCGCCCACGCGGACCGTCTCCGACGTGCCGTCGTGCGCGAAGGTCACGTCGAACAGTCCCGGACCGCCCGAGGTCTTCTCGATCTTCGTGCCGGTGACGACGCGAATGCGCTTCTCCGAGGCGACCTGCTTCACCAGGTCCTCGATGCCGGTCGGCTGCAGCTCCGTGTAGGGCGCCTCGAACGGGTAGCGCTTGTGGAGCTTCGCCATCCAGCCGCCGAGCTTCGCGTCCTTCTCGAGGAGGAGGACTTCCTGGCCGGCGCGGGCGGCTTCGAGCGCGGCGGTGAGGCCGGTGACGCCGCCGCCGACGACGAGGATGGTGCGGTCGGTGTTCTCGGCGAGGGGCTCGACCGGGAGCATCTTCTGGGCCTTGACCAGGCCCATGCGGAGGTAGTCCTCGGCGAGGGCCTGCGTGTCCTCGTCGTTCGCGGGGTGGCTCCAGACGACCAGCTCGCGCAGGCTGACGCGCTCGAGGGAGACCTTGGTCGGGTCGTAGTTGAAGACGCCGGTGTGCTCGCGGGGCGAGCAGGCGGCGACGAGGACGGTGTTCACGCCTTCCTTCTCGATGTCGTTGCGGATGAGCGCGGACCCCTCGGGGCCGCAGAGCTGGGCGTGCTGGCGGCAGACGGCGCCCTTGGCGCCGATCTTGTTGAGGGCCTCCACCTTGAGGCTCGTGCCGATGTCGCAGCCGGTGCAGACGTAGACGCCGATTTTCTTGTCCATGTGTCGCCTCCCGCTACCGTGCCGCCAGATCCTGGATGGCCTTGAGTGCCGCGCCCGTCGCCTCCTGGACGCACTGGGCGACGCTGTTGGGCCGGCTCGCGCAGCCGGCGCCGTGGAGTCCGTGCTTGGACTGGCGTCGGGTGACGAACCCGAACTCGTCGCGATCCAGCGGCAGCGGGCAGTCGTCCTTGCCTGCCGCCGGCACGATGCCGGTGGCCAGGACGAGCATGCCGGTCTTCCGGGTCGACCTCTTGCCGGTGAGGGAGTCCTCGGACTCGACGACGGGGTCGCCGGTGGCGGGGTCGGCCGAGACCTTGGCGACGACGCCGCGCACGAAGGTGACCTTGGGGTCCTGCTGCAGCTTCGCGTAGAAGGTCTCGTACTTCCCCATCGCGCGGACGTCGATGTAGTGGATCGTGATCGTCGCGTCGGGGTACTGCTCGCGGACGAGCACGGCCTGCTTGAGCGTGGCCATGCAGCAGACGCCGGAGCAGTAGGGCAGGTGGTTCTCGTCGCGCGACCCGGCGCACTGGGCGAAGGCGATGTCGGTGACGGGCCCGCCGTCGGAGGGCCGCACGATCTTCCCGCCGGTGTGGCCGGTGGGGGAGGCGAGCCGCTCCATGGCGGCGTTGGTCACGACGTTCTTGACGGTGCCGTAGCCCAGGTGTCCGAGCTTCGCGGGGTCGTAGGGTTTCCAGCCGGTGGCGACGACGACGGACGCGGCGTTGACCTTGATGGTCTGCGGCTTGTCGTCGAGGTTCACGGCGTCGAAGGTGCAGGCGGCCTTGCACTTGGCGCCGTCGGGGCCGGCGGCGACCTTGGGCGCCAGCACGTAGCGCAGGGGGAAGGCCATGGGGTGCGGAAGGTAGGCGCCCTTGACCTGGTCGAGGCCGAGGTTGAAGGGGTTGGGGATCATGGTCTCGCAGGCCTCGGCGCACTTCCCGCAGGCGGTGCACTTCTCGTTGACGAAGCGCGGCTCGACGCGGATGGTCAGCTCCCAGTTGCCCGGGCCGCCGGCGACGGCGGCAACCTTGGCCATCGTGAGGATCCGGACATCGGGGTTGCGCGCGAGGCGCTTGAAGTTGATCTCCAGCCCGCAGGACGGCGGGCAGAGCTTGGGATAATACTTGGAGTTCCTCGCGACGCGCCCGCCGAGGAACGGCTCCTGCTCGACCAGGAGCACCTTGTGCCCGGCCTCGGCAGCCTCGAGCGCCGTCGTCATGCCGCTGATGCCGCCCCCGATCACCGCGATGAGCTTCCCGTCGGAGTCGTTCATGATCGTGTCCGCCATCCCTTCCTGTCGAATCCCCCGTCACCGTGTGAACATCTTCCCCATGCCTTCGATCTTCCCCTCGACCTCCTGGGGGGCGAGGGTCAGCGTCGGCTCGCCGAAGAGGCCGAAGCGCAGCCAGCGGTAGGCGAAGATGAGCAGGGCCTCGTCGTCCGCGCGAAGGCGCTCCACGATCTCGGGCGAGATTTCGAAGCGCCGGAGGAAACTGGTCTCGAAGACGAACTTGCGGAACGTGTCGAGATCGTAGCAGGCCATGAGCAGCATGCGGCTCTTGTCGAGCGGGAGCGTCCGCCGCTGTTCGACGAAGAACGGATGCAGCGAGATCGCCTTGAACGCCTCGCTCTTGGCCTCGTACTCCGCAACCCCCTGGTTCTCCTTCCACTCGGCGACGCTCCACTCGCGGTCCTCGTCGAACCCCGCGCAGGACTCGAAGCGCTCGACGACGAAGTAGAAGGTCTCCGCGCCGGCCTTGCCCGCGGGCGGCGAGGCGCCGCCGATGGGGTACATGCGGCAGGCCCAGGGGCGATCCTCGTAGACGGAGCAGCCGGCCTCGGTGACGAACGGGCAGCGCTTCTTCTCGTCTTCGGTCATGCGGAGCTGGACGATGGGAAGACCGCGGGTGTCGAGGGCGTCGGCGATGGCGTGCCGTTCGAGGAAGGAGCGGGAATCGATGCCGAGGCGCCGCTTGAGGCGGAGAACGTCGTAGGGCATGAGGTAGACGTTGACGTTGGCGCAGCAGGAGTTGAAGCACCCCAGCTTGGGGTGGCAGGCGAAATGGAACTTGTCGTCGGGGCCCAGACGTTTGGCCTGGGCGAGGATGGCTTCCTTGAATCTCGAGAGTTCAAATGGGTCAAGCATGGAGCGGATCCTTCCACGGGGCACGCTCGCCGTCCACCGGGAGCGCCGCGGACCATCCGAAACGTCCGTGGGCGGGGCGAGAAGATAGCCCGCCGGGGCCGGTGGGGGGGACACCGGCCCCGGCAGACATCGGAGTACCTCAGGTCACGATCGAATGGATCGGCTTCTTGGTCATCTCCCAGTTGTTGGTCTTGGGATCCCACTTGCAGTTGACGAACACCTTCCAGTTGGCGTCGTCCATCTTGGGCGTGTCGGCGCGGAAGTAGTAGCCCGGCC
>JACQZW010000092.1 GCA_016213675.1 Acidobacteriota bacterium
CGTCCTACGTTCCGTTCGACCAGATCGACAAGGCGCCGGAGGAGAAGGAGCGCGGGATCACGATCGCGATCGCGCACGTGGAGTACCAGTCCGACAAGCGCCACTACGCGCACGTGGACTGCCCCGGGCACGCGGACTACGGGAAGAACATGATCACGGGCGCGGCGCAGATGGACGGGGCGAACCTCGTGGTGAGCGCGGCGGACGGGCCGATGCCGCAGACGCGCGAGCACATCCTTCTGGCGCGGCAGGTGGGCGTGCCGCACATCATCGTGTTCATGAACAAGGTGGACATGGTGGACGACCCGGAGCTGCTGGACCTGGTGGAGCTCGAGGTGCGGGAGCTCCTGACGCAGTACAAGTTCCCCGGGGACAAGGTGCCGGTGATCCGGGGCTCGGCGCTCAAGGCGCTGGAGTCGGGCAAGCCGGGGACGCCGGAGACGGCGTGCATCAAGGAGCTGCTGGACGCGCTGGACACGTTCATCCCGGAGCCGGAGCGGGCGATCGACAAGCCGTTCCTGATGTCGGTGGAGGACGTGTTCTCGATCTCGGGGCGCGGGACGGTGGTGACGGGCCGGATCGAGCGCGGGATCGTGAAGGTCTCGGACGAGGTGGAGATCGTCGGGCTCGGCGAGACGCGCAAGACGGTGTGCACGGGCGTGGAGATGTTCCGCAAGCTGCTCGACGAGGGGCGGGCGGGCGACAACGTCGGGGTGCTCCTGCGGGGGACCAAGCGCGAGGAGGTCGAGCGCGGGATGGTGCTGGCGAAGCCGGGGAGCATCACGCCGCACACGAAGTTCAAGGGCTCGGTGTACGTGCTGACGAAGGAGGAGGGGGGGCGGCACACGCCGTTCTTCCAGGGGTACCGGCCGCAGTTCTACTTCCGGACGACGGACGTGACGGGAGTGGTGAAGCTGCCGGAAGGGACGGAGATGGTGATGCCGGGGGACAACATCGAGGTCGAGTGCGAGCTGATCGCGCCGATCGCGATGGAGAAGGAGCTGCGCTTCGCGATCCGCGAGGGCGGGCGCACCGTCGGCGCCGGCGTCGTGAGCGAGATCCTCGCCTAGCCGGCCGGGGAGATAAAGGGAAGAGACGATGCGCGATCACATTTCGCTCGTGTGCGGCCAGTGCAAGCAGCGCAACTACCGCACGGACAAGAACAAGAAGACGACGCCGGGGAAGCTGGAGCTGAAGAAGTACTGCCCCTTCTGCCGGACGCACACGCCGCACAAGGAAGGGAAGTAGGGCGCCCGGGATGAGGGGACACAGGCCAGTAGCTCTAACGGCTAGAGCAGCGGACTCCAAATCCGCTGGTTGGGGGTTCGAATCCCTCCTGGCCTGCCAGGCCCCGCCGCGCGCGGGGCGCTAACGGGGCCGACGGCCCGGAAACGGACGAGCACGGGACATGTGGCAGAAGATCCAGGCATTCTTCCAGGATGTGAGCGTCGAGCTGAAGAAGGTCAGCTGGCCGACCCGCCAGCAGACGGTGGCGGCGACGGTCGTGGTGATCACGACGGCCTTCATCGTGGCCTTCTTCCTCGGGGTCGTGGACGTCGTCCTCGACAGGATCGTCCGCGCGATCATGACATGAGCGACCTCGGGGGAGCGATGAGCGAAACAGCGACGAAGGCGCCGGCGGAGCACCGCTGGTACGTCATCCACACCTACTCCGGCTACGAGGGCAAGGTGCGCGAGAGCCTCATCGAGCGCATGAAGTCGGCGGGGTTCGCCGAGATGATCTCGGAGGTCCTCGTGCCCTCCGAGGAGATCGTCGAGCTCAAGAAGGGCAAGCGCCGGGTCTCCGAGCGCAAGGTCTTCCCCGGGTACGTGCTCGTGAAGATGGATCTGAACGACGAGACCTGGCACCTCGTGCAGGAGACGCCGCGCATCACCGGGTTCGTCGGCGGGCGCACGACGCCGACCCCGCTCACCGAGGCCGAGGTCCAGGCGATCGTCGACCAGACGAAGACCGAGGACGGCAAGCCCGGCTACGGCGTGAGCTTCCGCGTCGGCGAGAACATCCGGGTCGTCGACGGCCCCTTCACGAACTTCGTCGGGGTCATCGACCAGGTGAACCAGGAGCGCGGGAAGCTCCGCGTCATGGTGAGCATCTTCGGCCGGTCGACCCCGGTCGAGCTGGACTTCCTCCAGGCGGAGAAGCTCTAGGGCGCCCCCGGGGCGCCCGCGACTGTGTGAAGCCGGCCCGCGTGGCCGCGTAAGGAGAGGCGATGGCGAAGAAAGAGACCGCGAAGATCAAGCTCCAGCTCCCGGCGGGGAAGGCGAACCCGTCCCCCCCGGTCGGGCCGGCGCTGTCCCAGCACGGCGTGAACATCATGGAGTTCTGCAAGACCTTCAACGCGGCGACCGCGAAGGAGGAGGGGATGATCATCCCGGTGATCATCACGGTCTACTCCGACCGCTCCTTCAGCTTCATCCAGAAGACGCCGCCCGCGGCGATTCTCCTGAAGAAGGCGGCCGGGCTCGTCAAGGGCTCGGGCACCGCGGGGCGCGAGAAGGTCGGCACCATCGAGAAGAAGAAGGTCGAGGAGATCGCGCGCCTGAAGATGCCCGACCTGAACGCGAAGGACCTCGAGGGGGCGATCCGCATCATCGAGGGCACCGCGCGCAGCATGGGGCTCGAGGTCCGCTAGGGGATCCGGCCCGCTCCACCGGTAGGAGCCGCCGGCGCGCCGAGGCGACGGCGGCGCTCGCACTGCCGCAGGCAGGAAAGGGACAGCAGATGGCACAGCACGGCAAGAAGTACGGGAAGGCCCGCGAGGGCGTCGACCGCGAGAAGCGCCACACCCTCGAGGAGGCGGTCGGGCTCGTGAAGGGCCTCGCCTTCGCGAAGTTCGACGAGGCGGTCGAGGTCTCGATCCGGCTCGGCATCGACGCGAAGAAGACGGACCAGCTCGTCCGCGGCTCGGTGGTCCTGCCGCACGGGCTCGGCAAGAAGGTGCGCGTCCTCGTCTTCGCCAAGGGCGACAAGGAGGTCGAGGCGCGCGAGGCCGGCGCGGACTTCCACGGCGGCGACGAGCTCGTCGAGAAGGTCCAGGGCGGCTTCATGGACTTCGACAAGGTCATCGCCACCCCCGACATGATGGGCCAGGTCGGCCGCCTCGGGAAGGTGCTCGGCCCCCGCGGCCTCATGCCGAACCCGAAGCTCGGGACGGTGACCTTCGACGTCGCCCGCGCGATCAGCGAGGTCAAGGCCGGCCGCGCCGAGTTCCGCGCGGAGAAGGCCGGCATCGTCTCGGCCGCCGTCGGGCGCAAGTCCTTCGGGGAGGCGCAGCTGCTCGACAACCTCCGCGCCTTCATGGACGCGGTCATCAAGGCCAAGCCGGCCACGAGCAAGGGACAGTACCTCAAGAGCGTCACCCTCGCCACGACCATGGGGCCGGGGGTGAAGCTCGATCTGGGCCAGTTCGGGAGCCACTAGGGCGCCCGGGCCGGCGTAGGTGCAACGGCGCAACGGAGGAGCAACACCTGCGGAGTCACAGACAGCGGGTCTCCCCGAGCGGGGGAGGTAATGGCCGCGGCCGCGCGGTCGCCCGCCGAGACGGCAGGAGGCGCAGGGAACACCCCTCTCCTCATCCGTGTCTGCCCCGGCAGATGACACTCCGGCCGAACTTCCGAGGAAAGGGGGGAGAAGCCGAATGAAGCGTCAGGACAAGGTAACGCTGGTCGACCGCATCACGGCGGAGATCGCCGCGATGCCGAACATCTTCGTCGCCGAGTACCGCGGCATGACGGTGGAGCAGATCACCGACCTGCGCACGAAGGTCCGCAAGGCCTCCGGCGGGGTGCGGGTGCTCAAGAACACCTTCCTGCGGCGGGCCGTCGCCGGCACCGGGAAGGAGTCGGTCGCCGGCCTCGCCAAGGGGCCGAACGCCGTGATCCTCGGCCGCAAGGACGTCGTGGACCTCGCCAAGGTCCTCGCCGCCGCGGCGAAGGAGAGCGACAAGTTCCAGCTCAAGGGCGGCGTGGTGGACGGCAAGGCGGTGACCGCCGCCCAGATCCGCCAGATCGCCGAGCTGCCGCCGCGCGCGGTGCTGCTCGGCCGGGCCGTCGGGAGCATGGCGAGCCCGCTGCGCGGGTTCGTGACCGTCTGCCAGGGGAACATCCGCAACCTCGTGTACGCGCTCGACGCCGTCCGCCGGGCCAAGGAGCAGTCGGCGGCGTAGCGCGCGGCGCCCGCGGGGGCGCCGCACGGGACGCGAGGCCGCACGGAAGGGCAACGCGCCGCACCGGATCGGGGATCCGGGCGGCCTGACTGAAAAGAGAGGGAGAACGCAATGTCCGTCACCAAGGAGCAGGTCGTCACCTTCATCGAGAACATGACCGTCCTGGAGCTCGCCGCCTTCGTCAAGGAGCTCGAGGAGAAGTTCGGCGTCTCCGCCGCCGCCCCCGTCGCCATGATGGCGGCCGCCGGCGCGGCCCCGGCCGCGGCCGCGGTCGAGCAGACCGAGTTCGACGTCGTCCTCATGGAGGCCGGCGCCGAGAAGATCAAGGTGATCAAGGTCGTGCGCGAGAAGACCGGGCTCGGCCTCAAGGAGGCCAAGGCCGTGGTCGACGAGGCCCCGAAGCCCGTCAAGGAGAAGGTTTCGAAGGAGGAGGCCGAGGCCATCAAGAAGGCCCTCGAGGAGGTCGGCGCCAAGGTGCAGGTCAAGTAGGGGTTGCGGGGACGAACGCTCGACCCGCTTGATCGAACGCGCACCGGGCAACCCGTACCAGGAGATAGAGGGAACGCCATGAGAAAAAGAAGGAGCTTCGGCACGCACCCGCGGCGGGATTTCTCGAAGATCCCGGCCTTCATCGAGGTGCCGTACCTGCTCGGGATCCAGACCAGCTCCTACGACCGGTTCCTGCAGAAGGACGTCGCGCAGGCCGACCGTGACAACCAGGGCCTGCAGTCGGTCTTCCACAGCGTCTTCCCGATCCACGACTTCAAGGGCGCCGCCACCCTGGAGTTCGTGCGCTACAGCATCGGGGAGCCGAAGTACCTCGCCGACGACTGCCGCGAGCGGGGGATGACCTTCTCCGCGCCGCTCAAGGTCACGATCCGGCTCGTCCTCCACCAGAAGGACGCCGCCGGCAAGAAGACCGTCAAGGACATGAAGGAGCAGGAGGTCTACTTCGGCGAGCTCCCCCTCATGACCCCGACCGGGACGTTCATCATCAACGGCACCGAGCGCGTGGTGGTGAGCCAGATGCACAAGTCCCCCGGCGTCTTCTTCGACAGCGAGAAGAGCAAGACCGGTCCCGTGGTCAAGACCCTCTACGCCGCCCGGATGATCCCCTACCGCGGCTCGTGGCTCGACTTCGAGTTCGACGCGAAGGACGTCCTCTACGCCCGGATCGACCGGCGCCGCAAGTTCCTCGCCACCACCTTCCTCCAGGCGATGGGCATGGCCCGCCAGGAGATCCTCGACCTCTTCTACCGGCGCGAGACGGTCACCCAGACGGACGCGGGCGTCTTCACGAAGAAGCTCGACCCCGAGCTCCACCAGGGGCACAAGCTCAAGCGCACGATCGTCCACCCGAAGACGAAGGAGGTCCTCGTCCGCGAGGGCCACAAGCTCTCGGGATCGATCCTCAAGAAGCTGCGGGCGAGCGGGGTCGAGGAGATCCCGCTCGCCCCCGAGGAGCTCCTCGGCCAGGTCGCGGCCCGCGAGGTCGCGGCCCCCGGGGGCGAGGTCCTCCTCGCGAGCAACCAGGTCATCGACGACGCCGAGCTCGCGAAGATCCGCGACCTGAAGGTCGGCCGGCTCGAGCTCCTCGCGATCGACGGCCTCCACGCCACGAGCCACCTGCGCGACACGCTCGAGATGGACGCGATCCGCTCCCCGGAGGAGGCCCTCGTCGAGATCTACAAGAAGATGCGCCCGGGCGAGCCGCCGACGCTCGAGACCTCCCGGGTCTTCTTCGAGAACCTCTTCTTCAACGCCAAGCGCTACGACCTCTCGCCGGTCGGGCGGATGAAGCTCAACACGAAGCTCAACCTCCAGATCCCCCGCGACACCCGGGTCCTGACCCGGGACGACATCGTCGAGACCGTCAAGCGCCTCGTCAAGATCAACGCCGGCCAGGGGCGCGCCGACGACGTCGACCACCTCGGCAACCGCCGCGTCAAGTCGATCGGCGAGCTGCTCGAGAACCAGTTCCGGATCGGCCTCGTGCGCATGGAGCGCGCGATCAAGGAGCGCATGGCGGTGCAGGAGGTCGAGACCCTCATGCCCCACGACCTCGTCAACGCGCGCCCGGTCGACGCCGCGATCAAGGAGTTCTTCGGCTCGAGCCAGCTCTCGCAGTTCATGGACCAGACCAACCCGCTCGCCGAGGTCACCCACAAGCGGCGCCTCTCGGCGCTCGGCCCCGGCGGCCTGACCCGGGAGCGCGCCGGCTTCGAGGTCCGCGACGTGCACCCGACGCACTACGGCCGGGTCTGCCCGATCGAGACCCCGGAGGGGCCGAACATCGGCCTCATCACCTCGCTCTCGACCTTCGCCCGGGTGAACGAGTACGGCTTCATCGAGACCCCCTACCGGATCGTCAAGGACAGCCGCGTCACCGACGACGTCCGCTTCCTCAACGCGGACGAGGAGGACAAGCACGTCATCGCCCAGGCGAACACCGGGCTCGACGCCACGGGCAAGTTCACCGGGCAGCGCCTCTCGGCCCGCCGCGGCGGCGACTTCGTGCTCTCGGGGCCGGAGGAGATCCAGCTCATGGACGTCTCGCCGAAGCAGATCGTCTCGGTCGCGACGGCGCTCATCCCCTTCCTCGAGCACGACGACGCGAACCGCGCCCTCATGGGCTCGAACATGCAGCGCCAGGCCGTCCCCCTCCTCACGAGCGAGGCGCCCCTCGTCGGCACGGGGATCGAGGAGATCGCGGCCCGCGACTCGGGCGTGACCGTGATCGCCCCCTTCGACGGCACCATCGAGAAGGTCGACGCGAACCGCATCGTCCTGCGCTCCGAGCCGGAGCGCGACGACCGGGCCGGGAAGGTCGCCTCCTGGAACCTCGTCAAGTACCGCCGCTCGAACCAGAACACCTGCGTGAACCAGGTGCCGATCGTGCGCGAGGGCCAGTTCGTGAAGCAGGGCGACCCCCTCGCCGACGGCCCCGCCACCGACCGCGGCGAGCTCGCCCTCGGCAAGAACATCCTCGTCGCCTTCATGCCCTGGGGCGGCTACAACTTCGAGGACGCGATCATCGTCTCGGAGCGCCTCCTGCGCGACGACGTCTTCACCTCGGTCCACATCGAGGAGTTCGAGGTCGAGGCCCGCGACACGAAGCTCGGCAAGGAGGACATCACCCGCGACATCCCGAACGTCTCCGAGGAGGCCCTGCGCAACCTCGACGAGTCCGGGATCGTCCGCATCGCCGCCGAGGTCAAGCCCGGCGACATCCTCGTCGGCAAGGTCACCCCGAAGGGGGAGACCCAGCTCACGCCCGAGGAGAAGCTCCTGCGCGCGATCTTCGGCGAGAAGGCCGGCGACGTGCGCGACTCCTCCCTCGTCACCCCCCCGGGCATCGAGGGCACCGTCGTCGACGTCAAGGTCTTCTCGCGCCGCGGCACGACCAAGGACGAGCGGGCCAAGGAGATCGAGGACGCGGAGGTCGCCCGGATCAAGCGCGAGCTCGCGGACGAGATCCGCATGGTTCGCGACGAGGAGGCCCGCAGCCTCGTGCGGCTCCTCGAGGGGCTGCCCGCGCCGAAGCGCCTCACCGGGCGCAAGTCGAAGAAGGTCGTCTGCAAGGCCGGCGAGAAGATGACCGCGGAGGTCCTCCTCGAGGCCGACCTCTCCCCCCTGCTCGGGCCGAAGATCTTCAAGGACGAGAAGCTCCGGGCCGCGATCGAGCGCTCGGCGGCGAGCGCCGAGGAGCGCGTCCACCGGCTCAAGGCCGACACCGAGGAGAAGGTGAGCCGCCTGCGCAAGGGCGACGAGCTGCCCCCGGGGGTGATCAAGCTCGTCAAGGTCTACGTCGCGATCAAGCGCAAGATCGCGGTCGGGGACAAGATGGCCGGCCGCCACGGCAACAAGGGCGTGGTCTCGATCATCGTGCCGAGCGAGGACATGCCGTACCTGCCCGACGGCCGCCCGGTCGACATCGTCCTCAACCCCCTCGGCGTGCCCTCGCGCATGAACGTCGGCCAGATCCTCGAGATCCACCTCGGCTGGGCCGCCAAGGGGCTCGGCGAGCGCCTCGCCGACCTGGCGGAGAGGGCCGGCGCGCGCGAGGCGAAGGAGCTCCAGCTGCGCCTCAAGGACGCCTTCCGCCACCAGGCGGCCCAGGAGGTCATCGACCGCATGGACCGCGACGAACTCGTCGCGTTCGGGCGCACGCTGCGCCGCGGCGTCCACACCGCGACCCCGGTCTTCGACGGGGCGACGGAGGAGGAGATCAAGGGCCTCCTCCGGGACGCCGGGCTGCCCGAGGCCGGCAAGACGGTCCTCTACGACGGGCGCACCGGGCGGCCCTTCGACCAGGAGGTCACCGTCGGCTACCTCTACATGCTCAAGCTCCACCACCTCGTCGACGACCAGATCCACGCCCGCTCCATCGGGCCCTACAGCCTCGTCACCCAGCAGCCGCTCGGGGGCAAGGCGCAGTTCGGCGGCCAGCGCTTCGGCGAGATGGAGGTCTGGGCCCTCGAGGCCTACGGCGCCGCCTACACCCTCCAGGAGATCCTGACCGTGAAGTCCGACGACGTCGTCGGGCGCACGAAGGTCTACGAGTCGATCGTTAAGGGGCGCAACGCCCACCAGGCGGGGCTGCCGGAGTCCTTCAACGTGCTCGTGAAGGAGCTCCAGGGGCTCGGCCTCGACGTGGAACTCATGGAGTAGCGTCTGCCGCGACAGGCAGCGGGGATTCGTGGCAGAGCAGACAACGCACCGGGGAGGGCGTTCATTTGGACAGCCTCTTTAGTCTTTTCGAGAAGCACAAGGACCCGACGCAGTACAGCGGGATGCGCATCGCGCTGGCCTCGCCGGAGAAGATCCGGTCCTGGTCGCACGGCGAGGTGAAGAAGCCCGAGACCATCAACTACCGGACCTTCAAGCCCGAGCGCGACGGGCTCTTCTGCGCGAAGATCTTCGGCCCGACGAAGGACTGGGAGTGCAACTGCGGCAAGTACAAGCGCATGAAGCACCGCGGCGTCGTCTGCGACAAGTGCGGCGTCGAGGTCATCCAGTCGAAGGTCCGCCGCGAGCGGATGGGGCACATCGAGCTGGCGAGCCCGGTCTCGCACGTCTGGTTCTTCAAGAGCCTGCCCTCCCGCATCGGCACGATCCTCAACATCACCCTCCGCGACCTGGAGCGGGTCCTCTACTTCGAGTCCTACATCACGATCCTCCCGGGGCCGACCGGCCTCAAGGAGAAGGAGCTCCTCACCGACGAGAAGTACCGCCAGCTCCACGCGGAGTTCGGCGACGCCTTCAAGGCCGGGATGGGCGCCGAGGCGGTCAAGGAGCTCCTGAAGAAGGTCGACGTCGAGTCCCTCGGCGACGAGCTCCGGGCGAAGATGCTCGAGGCCGGCTCGATGCAGGCCCGCAAGAAGATCATCAAGCGCCTCAAGGTGGTCGAGGCCTTCCGCAAGAGCGGCTGCAAGCCGGAGTGGATGGTCTGCGACGTGATCGCCGTCATCCCCCCCGAGCTGCGGCCCCTCGTCCCGCTCGACGGCGGGCGGTTCGCGACGAGCGACCTGAACGACCTCTACCGCCGGGTGATCAACCGCAACAACCGGCTCAAGCGCCTGCTCGAGCTGCGCGCCCCGGACATCATCATCCGCAACGAGAAGCGCATGCTCCAGGAGGC
>JACQZW010000095.1 GCA_016213675.1 Acidobacteriota bacterium
GACGCCGGCCATGATGCGCAGCAGCGTGCTCTTGCCGGAGCCGTTGAGGCCGATGACGCCGATCTTGGCGCCGTAGAAGTAGCCGAGGTAGATGTCCTTCAAGACCTGCTTGGTCCCGTGGACCTTGCCGACCCCGACCATCGAGTAGATGACCTTGTTCGGTTCGTCCTGCTTCGCCATGCGCCAAGTGTAGCCGGGCCAGAGGAGGGGCCGAGCGCTGCTGGCAGGTCGACCGCCCAGACCCTCACCCCATCCCTCTCCCGCCGGGAGAGGGGGCCAAGCGTCACCACGCTGCCGGCGCGTCGACTCAGGTCCTTGCGCGCAGCCAGCGGGGAAGACGCAGGCGGGGACGGCGCTGCAGGGGCGTGGGTCCCGGTTCCCTCTCCCGGCGGGAGAGGGTCAGGGTGAGGGGCAGACGAAGCAGTTCCGGATGCGCGAGACGACTCCCTCGAGGTTGGTCAGCACGTCGCTGTTCCAGAAGCGCAGGACCGTGAAGCCCTGAGCGCGGAGGTAGGCGTCGCGCGCAGGATCGGAGCGGCTTTCCGCGTGCTGTCCGCCGTCCAGCTCGATGACGACTCGCTCGTCCAGGGCGACGAAGTCCACGATGTACGGCCCGATCGGTTCCTGGCGGCGGAACTTGGGGCCGATTCCGCGGGCGCGGAGGACGCGCCAGAGAGCCCGCTCCGCGTCGGTCGAGGCGCGTCTGAGCTGCCGCGCACGCTCGGTCCCTGTGGTCCGGTCCATGGGTGCATTGTGCCAGCGCCATTCCCTCACCCCGACCCTCTCCCGGCGGGAGAGGGGGCCGGGCGTCCCGCGCCTGCAGGCGGGTCGACTCAAGTCCCTGCGCGCAGCCAGCAGGGGACTCGCAGGTCGGGACGGTGCTGCAGGCGCGTGTATCTCTGCTCTCCAGCGCCCCCGCGCGGGGCCGAGCGTCACCACGCTGCCGGCGCGTCGACTCAGGTCCTTGCGCGCAGCCAGCGGGGAAGACGCAGGCGGGGACGGCGCTGCAGGAGCGCGGGTCCCGGTTCCCTCTCCCGGCGGGAGAGGGTCAGGGTGAGGGGACGACGGAGCAGAGCCGCACGGCTGGGTCGAACCCGGCGGGCTCACCGGCACTGCTCGCTGGGATGGTGCCGGGTCAGCGGGCGGCGGACGACGCGATGAGGGCCGGCCAGCTCGTCACGAGCGTGAGTGGGGCCTCGTCGGCGGAGCGCTGCTCGGCCTCGAACATGAACTCGACGCCCCACGGGTCGTAGGCGCCCATGGTCGGAAACGGCAGGCGGCACACCTGGGCCGGCGGTCCGAGCTCGATCCCGGTCCCCCGAGCGCCGACCTCGACGCGCATCAGGGTGTCGCCGCCGGCGAGGAAGTACAGCGCTCGCCCGTCCCGGCTCCAGCGTGGTGACCGGCCGCCACCGGCGGAGACCCGCAGCCGCTGGCGGGGGGTCGGGAACGAGGTCACGTAGACATCGACGCGCCCGGACTCGTCGGACTCGAAGGCCAGCCACCGGCCGTCGGGCGAGAACCGCGCGTTCTCCTCGTCGGAGCGCGACACCAGGAACGGGTAGGGCGCGCCGTTGCCGGCGAGCGGCAGCATCCAGATGTCGTGGCCGGTCTCGACGGCCGCGGACGAGAACGCGAGGAGGGCGCCGTCGGGAGAGACCGAGGTGGGGATCTTGTCGAACTCGGTCTGCAGCAGCAGCCGGGCGCCGGTACCGGGACCGTCGATGTCCTGCACGTAGAGGTCCAGGGAGCGGCTCTCCCGGGCGCGGAAGACGATCTCCTTGCCGGACGGGAGCCAGACCGGGGACATGCCGCCGGCCTCCCCGGCCGTCAACCGGGCCGGCACGCCGCGCTCCGC
Source organism: Acidobacteriota bacterium (assembly GCA_016213675.1). Taxonomy (GTDB): domain Bacteria; phylum Acidobacteriota; class Thermoanaerobaculia; order Thermoanaerobaculales; family Thermoanaerobaculaceae; genus JACQZW01. The sequence continues at coordinate 1,859 of JACQZW010000095.1, forward strand.
GTCCATGATCCAGACGTCGGTCCGGCCGGTGACGGGGGTTTCACCGGCCACCGCGATCCGCCGGCCGTCGGGCGACAGGGCGGAGTCGTAGTAGATCGCCGGGTCCCCGACGGTGCGCGTGACTCGTCCGCTCCGGTCGACCCGGACGAGCGAGGTCGAATACCCGCCGGTGCCGTGGCCGTGGAGCAGGACGCCGTTGTCGGCGACGGAGAAGACGCCGGCCGCGGCGGGCGCGACCGTGCGGACCTCGGCGGCGAGCACCGTCTCCGGGCCGTCGAAACCGAGCTTCCCCGGGTCGAAGCAGCGGGCCAGCAGCACCCCGTCGCGGACGTAGAACAGGTGCCCGGCGGCGAACTCGGCGTTGGTGGCGGCGCCGAGGAGCGTGTGCGGCTCGCCGCCGTCGATGGAAGCGGCCCGCACCTCGTTGAGCGTGCCCGACCTCTCGCCGGAGATGCGGGCGAGGTAGAGGAACGTGTGGCCGTCCGGGAGGAAGCGTGGGAAGCGATGGCTGTTCTCCTTCCTGGCGCGGTCGAGGACCGTAACCGGGGCAGGCTGACCGCCGTCGGCCGGGATGCGGAACAGGCCGGTGCCGTAGCTCGGGGCGAACAGGATGTCGCCCGCCGCGTTCCACGTGCCGCCCTTGCCGAACGGCGCGTCGCACAGCGTGAACACCGGACCGCCGTCGGCCGCGACGCGCTTGAGCTTGCCGCCGGCGAAGAAGCCGATCGAGCGGCCGTCCGGCGACCAGAACGGGTAGGAACCGTCCTCGGTGCCGGCCAGCGCCGCGGCCTCGGAGGCAGCGAGCGCCCGCACCCACAGCCGGACGGTGCCGGCGCCGTCCTGGGCGGCGAACACGGCGCGGTCGCCGTGCGGCGACAGGCTCACCGGCCCGGGCTGGCGGCTGGAGAGGAAGAACTGCGTCCCGGGCGGCGGCAGCAGGCTCGACCTGACGACCGCCGGGACCGGGTGGGCCCGGGGGATCAGCCAGCCGAGGGCCGCACCCAAGACCGCGGCGACTGGGAGGAGCACGCCGAGGACGGCCCCGCGCCGGCCGGTCGGGGCCGGCCGCGAGGGCGAGGCGGTCGGGCCGGGTCCCACGGCGACGCCGGGTGGCGGGCTCGCGAGCGCGTCCTCGAGCACGATGCGCGCCTCGCCGATCGACTGCAGGCGGCGCCGGGGGTCGCGCACCAGGCAGCGCGCGACGAGGTCCCGGACCGGCGCCGGGACCGCCGCGGGCAGCGCCGCCAGGTCCGGCTCGGCACGCAGCACGGCGGCGAGGATATCGGGCACCGTCGGGCCGTCGAACAGCTTGCGACCGGTGAGCATCTCGAACAGCACGGCGCCGAACGCCCAGGTGTCGGTGCGCCGGTCGACGGCCCGGCCGCGCGCCTGCTCGGGGCTCATGTACGAGACGCTCCCGAGCAGCACGCCGGCCTGCGTGTAGGCGCTGGTGACCGTCGGGGAGTTGGCGAGGTCCGGGCTCGGCGGCTCGCCCTGCCACGCCTTGGCGAGCCCGAAGTCGAGCACCTTGACCGTGCCGTCGGGCCGCACCATCACGTTGGCCGGCTTCACGTCCCGGTGGACGATCCCCTGCTCGTGCGCCGCTTCGAGCGCCTCGGCGACCTGGCGGGCGATCGGGATCGCCTCGTCGACCTCGATCGGGCCGCGCGCCAGGCGCTCGGCGAGGTCCTCGCCGTCGACCAACTCCATGACCAGCGCGTGGAGCGGGCGGCGTCCGGAGGCTTCGGTCTCCAGGTGCTCCAGCCCGTAGAGGTGGGCGATGTTGGGGTGGTTGAGGGAGGCGAGGACCCGCGCCTCGCGCTCGAAGCGGGCGTGGCGCTCGGGATCGTCGGCGAACCCCTCGGGCAGCAGCTTGAGCGCGACCTGGCGGCCGAGGCGGGTGTCGGTCGCGCGCCACACCTCGCCCATACCGCCGGCGCCGATCCTGGCGACGATCTCGTACGGCCCGAGACGGGAGCCAGGGGCGAGCGCCATGGTCAGGATTTCGCCGGGACGAGGCGCTCGAGCTCCTGCCACCACTCGAGCACCACCTTGAGCGTCGGCAGCGGTGTCGCCTCGCCCGGCCGGCGGACCATCACGAACCGCGAGCCGTCGCGGGAGAGGTCGAGGTTGTTCTGGCGCGCCCAGACGTAGTTGCCGGTGAGCTGGCGCTCGGGAGCCCCGGCGCGGAAGCCGTCGCCGGTTTCGACGGCGACCCGCATCAGGCTGTCCTCCTGGGTGTAGAAGAGCTCGCGGCCGTCGCGCGACCAGCGCGGTCCGGTGCCGCCGTGGTTCGACACCTGGACGACCGCGCCGGGATGCGGGTAGGGGCGGACGTAGACCTCCTGCCGGCCGGACTGGTCCGACGTGTAGGCGAGGTAGCCGCCGTCGGGCGAGAACGCCGGGAAGTCCTCCTGGAACTGGGAGGCGATCAGCGGCGACAGCGTGCGTGTGCCGTCGAGCGCGAGCAGGGCGAGGTCGGCGCCGTTGGTTGCGTGGTCGCTGGTGGCGACGACGAGCGCCCGGCCGTCGGGCGTGAAGGCGCGCGGCAGCAGCCGGTGCTCGACGCTCTCGACCAGCAGCTCGGCGGCGCCGCTCCCGTCGGCCGGCTGGCGGACGATGCCGTGCGTCGCCGTGCCCGCCCACGAGAAGACCACCCAACGGCCGTCAGGGGACCAGATGGGATCGTGAGTGTCGCCCGCGGTCGTGAATCGCGACAGCATCTCCCGCTCGAGGTCGAGCATCCACAGGCCGCAGTTCGGGCTCGCCGCCCGCCTCAAGACGAGCCGGCGCCCGTCGGGCGACAGGCGTGGCTGCGTCCAGCTCGCGGGCTCGTCGAGGAGCGGGCTCTCGCGGCCGTCGCGCCCGACCCAGACGACGCGGAACGCGTCCATGGCGAGCTGTGCCGTGCCGAAGATCAGGGTCCCGTCGGACGAGACGTCGTAGGCCAGCCTGCCGTCGCTGAACGACGGCAGGTTCGCGAGCACGGTGACGGGTGCTCCGCCCAGCTTGAGTGTCGCGGGGTCGAAACGGGCGGCGAGGAGGTTGGTCACGCGGCCGTCCCAGAACAGGAGGTGCCCCGAGGCCGCGTAGCGCGGGTGCGCGCCGGGTGTAATCGTGCCGAGCCGCGTGCCGGTCGCGAGCGACACGGCGTCGATGCGCAGGCCCTCGGTGAGCAGGACGGTGTAGAGAATGGTGTCGCCGCCGGGGAGGAAGATCGGCCAGGCGTGCCGGCGCTCGCCGGCGGCAGGATCGGGGGTGGTGAGCACCTGTGGCGGGCCGCCGTCGGCGGCGACCCGCATCAGGCCCTGGAACGCCGCCCCGTCGACGAGGCCGCCGGCGAACACGATGGTGCCGTCGGGGCCCCAGGCGCCGCTCCCGTAGACCGCCGCCTCGCAGACCCGCTGCAGGGCGCCACCCGAGACCGAGGCGCGGACCAGGCCCTCCGGCCCGAAGAAGGCGACCGAGCGGCTGTCAGGCGAGAAGAATGGGTTGACCGCGCGCGGCGAGTTGCCCAACGCCCGCGCCTCGAAGTCGTCGAGCGAACGCAGGAGCAGCTTCCCGCCGAGCGTGTCGCCGCGCATCGCGACGATCCGCCCGTCGGGCGAGATCGCGGCGTTCGCAACCTCGTTGAACGTGCCGCCGGAGATCTCGAAGCGCCGCACCCGGGCGTCGGTCGACCCGGCGCGGGGCCAGAGGGCGAGCGCGACGAGCGCGGCGAGGGCGGAGCCGGCCACCGCCGCCGCCACGGCCGTCGGCCATGCCGGCCGCCGTGGCGCGGGCTGACCGGTCGGCCGCGTCGCCGGCCTCGGCGGATCCGGGCGCGCGCCCTCCAGCTCGACTCGTGCCTCGCCGATGTCGCGCAGGCGGCGTTTCGGGTCGCGCTCGAGGCAGCGGCGCAGCAGGGCGCGGACACCGGCGGGCGTGGACTCCGGCAGGCCGGTCCAGTCCACCTCCTGACGCAGCACCGCCGCCAGGGTGTCGGAAACCGTCCCGCCCTCGAAGAGGCGCCGCCCCGAGAGCATCTCGTAGAGCACCACCCCGAACGCCCAGATGTCGGCGCGCTTGTCGACGATCCCGCCACGAGCCTGCTCCGGCGCCATGTACGCGGCGGTCCCGAGGATCAGGCCGGCCTGGGTCCCGGCCGGGGTCACGGTCGGCGAGTGCAGAAGGGTCGGCGAGTGCGCGAGGTCCGCCGCTCCGCTCGACGCGGTCGGGTCGAGCGCCTTGGCGAGGCCGAAGTCCAGGACCTTCACGGCACCATCGGTGCGCAGCTTGACGTTGGCCGGCTTGAGGTCGCGGTGGACGACGCCGTTCTCGTGCGCCGCCTCGAGCGCCTCGGCGATCTGGCGGGCGATCGGGATCGCCTCGTCCGCTCCGATCGGGCCGCGCGCCAGGCGCTCGGCCAGGTCCTCGCCCTCGACCAACTCCATGGCCAGCGCGTGGAGCGTGCGGGGTCCCTCGGCATCCGTCTCGAGGTGCTCGAGCCCGTAGAGGTGGGCGATGTTGGCGTGGTTGAGCGAGGCGAGGACCCGCGCCTCGCGCTCGAAGCGCGCGTGGCGCTCGGGATCGTCGGCGAACCCCTCGGGCAGCAGCTTGAGCGCGACCTGGCGGCCGAGGCGCGTGTCGACCGCGCGCCACACCTCACCCATGCCGCCGGCGCCGAGCCTGGCGACGATCTCGTAGGGCCCGAGGCGGATTCCCGGATCGAGGGTCATTGCGGGGACACCCCGCCCATGCCGCCACCGTTCGGGCGGTCAGGGACTCGGCGGCCACCGATCGGATTTCGAAACACGTGCGTCACGGACTGGATGCCACAACCGACGGTCCCGAGCCCGCATTCCGTGACGCCCGGCCGCGGCCGGGCAGCCGCGCGCGCCGACGCCGCCGACCTCGCGGGGCCGGCACCCCGGTAGAATCGTGGCCGTGGCCCCCTTGCCGATGGCGCCGGGCTCGCCGGGCGACGTGCTCGCTGCCGAGCGGCGGCGGATCCGCCGGCTGTTCAACCGGGCGGCGGGCGTGCTCGCCGCCTTCGACGGACACCTGCGGCGCGAGTACGCCCGCGCGCTGGCGCGGATCGACCTGCCTCCCGGGCTCGACGTCCTCGACCTCGGGACCGGCACCGGCAACCTCGCGGCTGCCCTCACGGCGCGCGGCCACCGCGTCACCGGGATCGACTTCTCCGAGCGTTTGCTCGCCCGGGCGCGGCGCACGTGCCCGGGCGTGCGGCTGGTGCTCGCGGACCTGTTCGACCTCGACGCGGTGCGCAGCCGCTCGTTCGACCTGGTGACCCTCGCCTACGTCCTCCACGGCCTGCCCGAGGCGTTGCGCCCGGAGGTGCTCGGCCATGCCGCCCGCATCAGCCGGGGGCACGTCCTCGTGCTCGACTACGCGGGGCGCGGGCCGTGGTACGTCCGTGCCATCGAGTTTCTGGAGGGGCCGCACTACCCGTCGTTCACGGTCCGGCCGGTGACGGACCTGCTCGGCGCGGCCGGCCTGACCGTGGTCGCCCACGGCACCACGTCGGCGACCGGCGGCTTCTGGCTCGCGCGCCCGGCCCCGCGTGACGCCCGTTCCCACCGGTGATCCCGAGCGCGTCACGCGCCGGCCCTCGGTGGGGGGGACTCGCCCCCGCCCCGTGGCGCAGGCGCCCACTCCCGCGCACTTCCCAAGCAACATCGACCACTCCGTCATTGCGAGCACGGCACGGCCCGGGCGGGCCGTCCCGTGTTCGCGGCGACGGGCGGCCGCAAGGGCCGCCCCAACGAAGAACCTGGCCATTCCAATGTTTTTGGGTAGGTGGGGGCCGGACCCCGGGCCCCTGTCCCCGTTTCCTATCTCTCAGCGTCGGCGCGGATCATCCGGAGGCCGTAGACGCCGGCGATCTCGTTGCCGCCGGTGGCCTGGAAGCGCACCGTGACCGCCTGCTTGCCGCGGACGAGGGCGGCTGGGATCTGGTAGGTGACGTCGAAGGCGTGCGGCACGCCGCCGCGCTCGACGACCTGCTCGCCGACCTTTTCGCCATTCACCAGGATGTCGAACGTCCGTGTGCGCCACTCGTCGTGGTAGTAGTTGACGACGAGCGCCATCGGGCGTGACGCCTCGACGGGCAGGTCGAAGGAGAACCACTTCGAGCCGCGGCGGCAGGCGCGGCCGGCGGCGCGGTCGGGCTGGGTGTCCTCGCCCTGGAAGTTGAAGTCGCGCTCCGGCTGCATCTCGCCGGGCTGGACGAAGGCGACGGTGGCGAGGGCGAGCCGGCGCTGGCGCTCGCGGTCGGCGGCGATCGCGGCGGCCTGCCGTGCCCACTCCTGCGGCGTGAAGTGGTCCCAGTAGACGGCGTAGGTGCGGCGGTGCAGGCGGTGGAACGGCCGCAGCTCGACGTCGGTGTCGCGGCCGACGCCGGCGGTGCGGAAGACGCCGGGCCTGCCCTCGACCGGCTTGAGCCAGTCGGCGACGGGACGCTCGGCCGCGACCAGGGCGGGCACGGCGCCGAGCTGCCAGGCGGGGAAGTCGTTCTCCGGGCCGAGGTCGCCGGCGAGCACGAGCGGCCCCCAGAGGATCGCGGCGCGACGGGGGTTGTCGGGGACCGGCACGAGTCGAAGCGTCTTCGGGAGCCCCACCGCGACGGTGTCCCCGGTCCGCCAGGTGCGCGCCAGCTCGAGGTAGCTCCCGGGCGGCGGCAGTGTCGTCACCGCCTCGCCGTTGATCCGCACGGCGAAGCCCGCCTCGGCCCAGCCCGGCCGGCGCAGCGCGAGCGTGAAGGCGCGCGGCGCCTCGACCGCCAGGCGGATCGACGCCGACTCGCCCTCGGGAACGTCGGTCGCGACGGCCAGCCTGACGCCGGCGGCCCGCCACTCGGCGGTGGACGGGACGTAGAGGTTGACCCACAGGCGGTCGTCCGAGGCGAAGTAGATCCCGTCGCCGTGCAGCGCGTGGCTCTCCATCCCGGAGCCGACGCAGCAGGTGAAGTCCTTCGCCATGTCCTGGTACTCGCGCTGCACGCCGCGGCCGACCGGCACCATGTAGCAGGTGCGGCCGTCCTCCGGGTCGATCGAGGCGAGAACGTGGTTGAAGAGGGCGCGCTCGTGGAACTCGGCGATGTACGCCTCGGCGCGGAGCGCGAACAAGCGCCGCGCGAGCTTGAGCATGTTGTAGACGTTGCACGACTCGGCGGTCCGCCCGTCGACGCGGTCGGAGAGCCGGTCGGGATCGCCGAAGTACTCGTCCTTGCCGTGCCCGCCTGTGGCGTACGAGTGGTGGCCGGCGACGCGGTCGAAGAAGAAGCCGGCGGCGAAGCCGTCGCCGGCGTCGCCGGTGAGGGCGAAGCGGGCGAGCGAGCCGAGCAGCTTGGGGACCTGGGTGTTGCCGTGGAGGCCGCCGAGGCGGTCCTCGTGGCGCTTGAGCGGATCGAGCACGGCGCGGTGCTCGAAGCGGCGGGAGAGGGCGAGCCAGCGCGCCTCGCCGGTGTCGGCGGCGAGGTCGACGAGCACCTCGTTCATGCCGCCGAACTCGGTGTTGAGCATCTTCTGGAGCTGCTCGTCGGTGAGCGTGCCGACGACGCCCTCGGCCCAGGCGGCGAAGGCGATCTCGAGGTCGAGCGCGGTGCGGTTGCCGGTGAAGCGGTAGGCGTCGCGCAGGCCGGCGTAGACCTTGTGCAGCGTGTACCACGGCGACCACAGGCCATTGAGGTCGAAGCCGGTCGAGCGGATGTCGCCGCGGGCGATCTCGGCGAAGCGCGCTCGGCCGCCCTCGAGGGCGCCGAGGTAGCCGTCGCGGTTGGCTGTCTGGACGAGCGCGAGCCCGGCGACGATGGTGTCGGCGCGTTGCTTGAAGCGGGTGTCGCCGGTCGCGGCCCACATCATGCTCACCGCCGACAGGTAGTGGCCGAGGATGTGCCCGGTGAGGTTGCGACCGCCGCCGTCCCAGCCGCCGTACCCCTCGGCGCCCGGCGCGAGGCCGGCCTGGGCGCGGAAGGGGGCGAGCAGGCGGTCGGTCTCGAGGGAGAGGAGGTAGGCGGCATCGAGGTCCTGGGCGTGCTTGAACGGCCCGCCGGTGAGCCGGACGGCCGACAGCGGCAGCGGCCTTGCCGCCTCGGGGACGACGGCCGGGAGCGCGAGTGCCGGCGCGAGCAGGCACACGGCGACGGCGGAGGCGATGATCGACGCAGGTCGGGTCCGCGTGGACATGGCCCGAGTCTAGCGCCGCCGGCGGCGGGGGTGGGTGACGGCACGGGTCTTGCTCGGCCGATGTCGGGAGGACCCGATCGTGCCAAATCGACGCGTTGTCCGTCGTGCGCTTGCGCTGCTCCTGGCTGCCGTCGCGACGGCCGCCTTCGCCGCGAGCCCCACGCCGCCCTCGCCGACCCCGGCCGCGGCAGGGCCGGCGCGGCCCGACCTCGTCCGCATCGTCCGCCTCAAGCTGTCGGCCGCCGACCTGGCCAGCGCCGAGGCGTGGACCGAGGACTGGAGGCGCGACGTCGGCGTCGACGCGACCTGGCTCGACGCGCGCGGCTGGCTGGCCCGGGGCGCCTGGATGCTCGGCGAGACGGACCGCGCCCTCGCCCTCGCCCGCGAGGTGCGCGCCGCGATCACCGAGCCTCGTCCGGAGCTGCTCGTCCCGCTCGGGGCCGCGCTCGAGGTCGAGGGGAGAATCGTCGCCGAGCGGCAGGGCCCGGCGGCGGGCGCGCGCTTCTTTCGCGAGGCGGAAGGCCTCTCGGCCGACGTCGCGTTCCGCTCCCGGATGTGGAAGAACGTCAACCGCCTCGAGCTGGTCGGCCGGGTGGCCCCGGAGATCGGCGTGGCCGACCAGGTCGGCGCCCCGGTCAAGCCGCTCGCCGGCCGCCGCGGGCGGCCGGTCCTGCTGTACTTCTGGTCGCACCGCTGCGGCGACTGCACGGCCTCCGCGCCCACCCTGGCGCGGCTCCGCGAGCGCTTCGGCGCGCGCGGGCTGGACATCGTCGCGCCGATCCGGCTGTCGGGGACTGGGCGGGACGGCGCCGCGATGACACCGGAGGCGGAGAAGGCCGAGATCGCCGCGACGCTGGTCGAGAAGTACGCCGAACTGGGCGGGATCGACGTGCCGGTCGACACCGCCACGATGGTCCGCTACGGCGCCTCGGCCACCCCGACGTTCGTCCTCGTCGACGGGGCGGGGATCGTGCGGCTGTACGCGCCGACCCGGTTGACGCTCGACGCGCTGGCGACCGCGATCGAGCCGCTCCTGCCGCCGGCCGCGGCGAGGAACTGAGCGGCCGATCGGGCCGGCCCGGGAACTCCGCGACGACGCCGGCGTAGAACTGCCGCCGCACCGCACCTTTCTTCACCAGGCTGTGCTCACCGCGGGGCTCGTGGTTCGGACGACCGGGACGGAGTGGCGGTGGTTGACGCCGCGGACCGGTAACCCGGCGAACCTCCACGACCGGGTCGCGGCGGCGTGGAAGGCGGCCTCGCGGTGGTCAGACTGGACCAGCTCTGGAGCGCCGCCGAGCGATGGGACGTCGGCATCGGGGCGAGCCCGGCGCTCGCCGCCTGGATCGAACCGCGCCGGCGCGACCGGCCCTGGCCGAGGTCCGCAAAGGCACCAGGCAGAACTGGCTCGCCCACGAGATCCGGGCGCTCGAGCCGGAGGCGGGCGCGCCGCGCTGAGTCGCGCCGGTACAATCGCGGCCATGCACGAGCCGACCATCGACCGGACCGACCTCGAAGCGTGGGCGCGCATCCTCCTCGACCACTCGCTGGGCGGCGTCGCCCCCGGCGAACGCGTGATGATCAAGGGCGAGCGGATCGCATGGCCGCTCATGGAGGTGCTCGAGCGCGGCGTGATCGCGGCGGGCGGGGTGCCCGACGTCTACCTCGTCCCGCCGAACAACGAGCGCGGCCGCGTGTGGTCCGCGGCGATGGCCGAGCTCGGTTCGGCCGACCAGCTCGCCGCCGTCCCGGACTGGCACCGCGCGCGCTTCGACGCGATGGTCAAGTACGTCGAAGTGCTCGGCGCCGAGGACCCGGCTGCCTACGCGAGCCTGACCGGAGCGCAGTCGCAGGCCCTGGCCGCCGCGGACCGGCCGTTCGTCACGACCCGCCTGGCCCGCCGCTGGGTGATCACCCTGTACCCGACGCCGGCGTTCGCCGCGATGGAGGGGCTGCCCCTCGACGAGTACGTCCGCTTCCTGGTGCGTGCGTCGACGACCGACCCCAGGCCCCTGAAGACGGCCGAGGACCGCCTCGCGCCGCTGTTCCGCGCGGGTCGGACCATCCGCCTGGTCACGGTCCACCCCGACGGCCGCGAGCTGACGCTCGAGCTCGACATCGCAGCGTCGATTCCCGCGCTGTCGTACGGGCTGCGGAACTTCCCGGACGGCGAGATCTTCACCAGCCCCGACGCCCGCAGCGCCCGCGGCGAGATCTACCTCGACCTGCCGGTGCACTACGGCGGCCGCGACATCCGCGGGATCCACCTGCGCCTCGACGGCGGTCGGATCGTCGAGCACGCGGCCGAGGAGGGGGGCGACCGGCTGGCGGCGATCGTCGAGACGGACGACGGCTCGCACCGGCTCGGCGAGGTCGCGCTCGGCATGAACCCCGGGCTGGAGCGGGCGCTCAAGCACCCGCTGCTCGTCGAGAAGGTCGGCGGGACGGCGCACATCGCCATCGGCGCGAGCTACGACCACGCCTTCGTCGACGATCCCGGGAGCGAGGAGGGGAAGGCGCGGCTCGTCGAGCTCGAGGCCGCCGGGATCGTGAACCGCTCGGCGCAGCACGTCGACATCGTCGCCGACTTCCGTCCCGGGGGGTGCGGCCGGCACGTGTTCGTGGACGACCGCGAGCTCGTCGTCCGCGACGGCGTGTGGGTCGCGAGCTGACCTAGCCCGGACTATTCATGAGGCAGCTACTGCGGCCGCGGATACGGCCGCCCTGGCGGGCGGTGCAGGAGCCTCGCGAGTCCTTGTGCACTCACGATGCACAGCCCCCAACCGCCACCCGCTCGGCGCAGCCCCAGGCCTTGCATCCCGCTTCACGCCGTCCATCCACCCACCCGCGCGGTCTCGGGGTTCGACCCCTCGACGTACGGTGGGCAGTACGCCTTCGGGCTCTCACCCCTACGTGCGCCCGCCATGACAGCCGTCTCCGCACCCTCGCTACGGTGCCTCCCGAATAATCCGGGCTAGGGCTGGATCGGGAGCGGCGCCTTCGGCTTCATCACCGGCTGGAACTCCCGTTCGCGCGCGTTGTTGTCCTCGTTCGACTCGGTGACGTTGCCCCGGGGGTGCGTTCCGTCGGGCGGGTCGATGATGATCCGCACCTTCGCCCGGTGGGGGGAGTCGAAGCACCAGTTCTGTGCGGACGCGGGCTGCGACGGCACCGTGATCGAGGCTCCCGGCGCCAGTGTCCCGGAGCCCTGGACGTTGGAGAAGAACGTGTACTGCCCGGTGTTCTGGGCGGTGACCTCCATGTTCGCCCCCGCGCCGGCTGCCGTGGCGTGGCCCTGGTTCTTGATCGTGTAGCTGGTCCGGAAGCCGTAGCAGGTCCGGCCCTGGGCGTTCTGGAAGGTGTTGACGTGGTCGAACTTCACCTCCGTGACCACCAGGTCCGGAAACGCGTTCGGCGGCGGCGCCGCCAGCGCGGGACCAGTCAGCACCGCGATTACGCCAAGTAGGATCACGAAGTTCCTCGACATTGCGGCCTCCCGAGTCGTCATCAGTTTAACGCCGGCCATCGAACTGGCCGCACAGCCGACCGGCGTCCGGCGCGCGGTCGCCCGCGAGGGTGTACGAGACGTGCGGGTTATCGGCTATACTCCAGTCCTCATCGTCAGGTTGCGGGCGCCGGTGCGTGTGCAGGCCCCAACGGCGGTGCCGGAGGAGATCCGGACAAGGGGGTTCCAAGATGAAGCTGTATGTCGGCAATCTTTCCTACGAAACCAGCGAAGGCGAGCTGCGCGAGCTCTTCGCCGCCTTCGGCTCCGTGGACTCGGTGCGCATCCTCACCGACGGCGACAGTGGCAGGTCGAAGGGATTCGGCTTCGTCGAGTACCAGAACGACGAGGAAGCCAAGGCGGCCATTGCCGGACTCAACGGCAAGGAGGTGCGCGGGCGCACCCTGACCGTCAACGAGGCTCGTCCTCGTCCCGAGCGCGGCGCTGGCGGTGGCGGCGGCCGTGGCGGCTACGGTGGTGGCGGCTTCGGCGGCGGCCGTGGCGGATCGGGTGGCGGCGGCGGTCGCGGCGGCTACGGTGGCGGCGGCGGCGGCGGGCGGAATCGCTACTGACCCTCGCGGCAGGCGGATGCGGGGTCGCACTGTTCGCCCCGCACCGCCGGCGTTCGCCTCATAGCCATGTCGACGCGGCGCCGTTCGGCCCTCGGGTCGGAGGGCCGCGACGCGTGGCTTTGAGGCGTTCGCACCCGCGTCGGGCAGCACGAGACGCCACCTAGCGGTCGGGAGCCCCGGGCGGCCGGGGTCGTCCGGACGACGGCTCTCGCCCGTGGCATGGTTCCGGCGGCTGGAGTCGGAGTCAAAGGAGGACGCTTTGCCAGCAAAGAACAAGGCGACGTTTACCAAGCGAGAGCGCGAGCGCCAGCGGCAGCAGCAGCGCCAGGAGAAGGCCACCAAGCGTCAGCAGCGCCAGGCCGAGAAGCGCGAGAGACCGCCGGTCGAGACCGGTGGCGAAGATCCCGATATCGCCGGGATCGTCCCCGGCCCGCAACCGGTCCAGGAGTAGCCTCGGGCGGCAGATCACCCAGGCGGTCGCGGGCCCTGGTCACACGGGCGGCGACCGCCGGAGCTTTTCGGAATGAAAATGGCCGGCTCCTCGTGGTGACGGAGCCGGCCTCATCGTGATCCCGGAATCCACCGGCCCGCTGCGCGGGGCCTCGGTGCCTGGATTCCGGTCGGAAGGTGGCGGCCCCTCGACCTCGAGGCCGTCCGACCGAAACGGACGGTCAGTAGCGCCGACCGCCGCCGCCGCGCTCGAAGCCCTCGCGGCCACCGCCGTGCCCGCCGCGCGGTCCGCGGCGATCGGACGATCCGCCGCCCTGCGGGCGCGCCTCGTTGACCGTCAGGGCCCGCCCGCCGATCTCCATGCCGTTGACGCCGGCGATCGCGGCCTTGCCCTGGGCGGGATCGTCGAACTCGACGAAGCCGAAGCCTCGCGAACGGAGACTCTCGTTGTCGACGATCACGGTAGCGGTGGTTGGGGTGCCGTAAGCCACGAACAGCTCGCGGAGCTCGGCCTCACGGACGTGGAAGGGAAGGTTACCGACGAACAGCTTCATCTCTCGAATCCTCCGTGCCGGCAGACCTGATCCATGCCATGGCGAACCACACGCGTGCCCGGTTCCGGCCGACCCGATACTCTAGCAGGTCGCCGCGCCAAGTGGGTGACGGACGAGGGGTCGCCGGCCCGCTCCGAGCGGGCGGCGGCACCCCGACGAGGCCGGGTCAGGCGGTGGCTGGCTGCAGGGCGGCGATGTCGCCGGCGAGCGCCTCGAGGTCGGCGCGGAAGCGGGCGAGCGTCGCGCCGTCGAGCCACTCCGCGGCGTGCTGGCGGTAGAACGTCACGCCATCCGCGAGGTTCTGCCTGAACTCGCGGATGTGGTCGGCGGTGCGGGTGGAGAGCTCGATCGCCTGCCGCTCGAGCTCGCGGCGGAGGTAGGCGACGTTGAGTCGCAGCTCGCGCACGAACATGTGCGGGCGCGTCGAGTCGGTGAGCAGCGACAGGCGGCCGTAGATGTGGCCGACCATCTCCTCGATCGTCGCGACCCGGGAGAAGTCCGCGATGCTCGGGCTCGGGCACACCGTCGGGGTGGCGTCGGGCTCGATGCCGAGCTTGACCGTCGCGCCCCCGGCCAGGTCGTTGCAGATGCACGCCTTCGCCTCGACGTCGCGGCGCAGCGCCGCACGCTGGTCGGCGGTGAGGTCCTCCGTCGCGAGGACCGCCAGGCGCCGCCGCTGGTAGGCCCGCGACCCGGTGCACACCGGCTGCTCGGTGAGCTCGGTGTTGAACCGCATCAGCCCCTTGACGCACGGCGCGCCCGGCCGGCCGTCGCGGATGCGGTCCCGCCGGACCTGCTCGCTGGCCGACGTCTTCAGCATCCAGAACGGGATCCCGAGTGGCGAGCCCTGGCTCAGCGTCACGTCGTCCTCGGTCGCCCGCGCGAGCCGTTCCAGCGTGGCGGAGTCGACGTTGACGGCCTCGGGGACGAGCAGCCACGGCGTACCCCAGCCGGTGCCGTCGACGCCGAGGTGACGGCGCAGCAGGGCGTCCTCCGCAGCGGTGCCGATGCCGCCCTGGGCGGTGATCCGCACCGGGCAGGGGGCGGCCGGGACCGTCCGGCCCAGGGCGCGGAGCGCCTTGGCGTAAAGCTCGTGCAGCGAGTCGACCAGCTCGGCGCGGCGCGCCCGGAACTCGGCGAGGATCGGGCCGAGGAGCGTGCCGAGGGTGGAGAAGGCGTGGCCGCCGCAGTTGAGGCCGGACTCGACGCGGAACTCCGACACCCAGACGCCGCGCTTCGCCAGGAACTTGCCCTGGACCAGCGCCGAACGGACGTCGCTCACCTTGAGGACGATCCGTTTCTTCAGCCTCCCGAGGGCATCCGGGAAGAACCCCTCGAACTGCGGGATGCTGGCGAACAGCCGTGGGTTGATGCCGGCCGACAGCACGACCGCCGACGACAACGTGCTCTCGGCGAAGCCGCGGAAGCTCATCAGGACGTCGCCGTAGGCCGAGGGCTGCCCCTCGGCGCTGTTGAAGAGATCGCGGTCGCTCTTGGTCATGATGTTGACGTCGATGCTCCCCGGCCCGGCCTTCGGGCGCAGGCGGTCCTCGGCGGTCCGGCGCGCCGCGGGGTCGGTCTCGGCGAGCATCGCGAGGTACGCGTCGCGATCGGGTCCGTCGGGGAGCAGCTCGAAGTAGCGGGTGATCTCGCTGCCGGGCACAAACGGCGAGCGCTGCAGCTCGACGACCTGGCGCGACACCAGCCGGTCGAGCAGGTCGAGGTAGGCCCGGGTGCGCCGGGCGCGGACGTCGGGCGCCTTCGGGTCCGTCGGCTCGAACGGCTCGCCGGCGCGCTCGCAGTGGTACCGCCGCATCTGCTCGAGGAGCAGGTCGTCGACCAGCGACACCACCGACGAGATCCCGTAGCGCGCCACGTGGAGCGCCGTGTCCACCGTGAACCCGGTGCCCATGACCGGGATGTGAAACGTGTGCGCGCTCGCGGCGCCGGTGCGGTTCATCTGCTGGGGATCTCCGATCCGAGCGCCTGGAGCATAGCACCGACCTCGCCGCGGTCCCGGCGCGGTAACGGCGGCGCGTCCTCCGGCATAGTCGGCGGCATGGAACGCACGACCACCGCCCGGCCCGACCCCCCCGCAATCCGGAATGTCCGCCGCCGTGGCCGGCTTATCGGCGGCATGAGCGATCGACGGCTCGCCCGCCTCGCCGCGCTGCTCGTGCTGGCCGTGTCCGCCTGCCGCCCGGCGGGGTCCGAGGCACGTGCGGGGGCGCCGGCGACGGAGGAGGGATCCCCGATGAGGCCGAAGTACTCGAAGTCCGGCTACGACTTCACGCCGCTGTCGGCCGAGCGGGTCGCGGAGTTGGCGGCGAAGCTCAGCCCCGAGGCGTACAAGATCACTCAGAAGGCCGGCACCGAGGCGCCGTTCTGCGGCACGCTGTTCGACAACAAGAAGGACGGCGTCTACACCTGCGTCGTCTGCGGGCTGCCGCTGTTCTCCTCCGAGCACAAGTTCAACTCCGGCAGCGGCTGGCCGAGCTTCTACCGCGAGTTCGACCCGGAGCACGTGGGACGGAAGCGCGACTCGAGCTACGGCATGGTCCGCACCGAGATCGACTGCGCGCGCTGCGGCGCCCACCTCGGGCACGTCTTCGACGACGGGCCGCGGCCGACGGGCGAGCGGCACTGCCTCAACTCGGCGTCGCTGTCGTTCGTCGAGAAGGGCGCGACGCTGCCCGCCGAGAGCCGCCCGGTCGCGACCGAGGTCGCGTACTTCGCCGCCGGCTGCTTCTGGGGCGTAGAGCACTACTTCCAGCTCGGCCCCGGGGTGATCGACGCGTCGAGCGGCTACATGCAGGGGCACGTCGACCGGCCGACCTACAAGCAGGTCTGCTCGGACACCACGGGCCACGCCGAGACGGTCAAGGTCGTCTTCGACCCGGCGCGCATCACCTTCCGGCGGCTGCTCGAGGCGTTTTTCGACATGCACGACCCGACCGAGCTCGACCGCCAGGGGCCGGACGTCGGGACCCAGTACCGCTCGGGGATCTGGACGACGAGCGACGAGCAGCGGCGCGAGGCCGAGGCGATGATCGCGGAGCTGACGGCGTCGGGGCGGTTCGGCACGCGCAAGATCGTCACCGCCGTCGAGCCGGCGAAGACGTTCTGGCCCGCCGAGGACTACCACCAGGACTACGTCGCCACCACCGGCCGCGCCTGCCACGTCAAGAACCCCTGGTAGCCCCGCCGACGCCAGCCGACACCGCCCCCCATTCGTTGCGAGCCTAGGACGGCCAAGGCGGGAAGCTACTTCGAGGACGAGACCATCATTGCGAGCATAGGACGGCCCGCGGGGTCGCTTCTTCAAAGAAGTTGCCCGGGGAGGCGAGTGGGCGCCGCGCGACACCCTCCGTAATCCTGAGGAGGAGCGTAGCAACGACGAAGGACCCCGAGGCGCCTGAGGTTGACCCGGACGTGCAGGTTGGCGCTCCAGGCGCGCCGGGATCGCGCGGAGGGTTGGGCGGGTGGCGCGACGCGGGCTGCAGGGCCAAGGCCGGAACCCGATGGCGGTCGGGTGGCGGGTGGCAGGCGCGGGCATTGCAACTGGCGTGGTGCTCCCGCATCCTTCGCTCGCTTCGCTCGCTCAGGATGACAGCGGGGTCGATGCTGCCTGGGAAGATGCGAGGTTCCTCAGGAGCCGAACTGGCGGGGAGCAGTCAGCTCCCGAGAGACAGCAACACCCCGGGGGCCCCGGGGCGTCATGATCGCCTGGTGGCGCGGTTGTCAGTGGGCAGGGGTACCGCGCCATTCACGTCATGCAACGGTTCCTGCTACTCCAAGGGCTCACGAACTGCATTGCGAACAACCGACCGCGTTGCTTGCTTCGTACTGTCCACCCGGCGCTTCGACCTCGATTCCGGGTGTTCCCGTACCGCAGTTACCGAGCCCCTGCCCACTGCTACTTCAAAGACTCGGTCCACCGCCGCCGATCGTCAAGGGGCCTCCACGGCGGTCCCGGGCCCCGAACGGGCCACGGACCACGGACCACGGTCCTTCCTTCACCCGACGAACTTGTAGCCCAGCCGGTGCACGGTGACGAGGTGACGGGGCTCGTCGGGGTTGACCTCGATCTTCTTGCGCAGCTTGGCGACGTGGGTGTCGACCGTGCGCGTGAACGGGATCGTGGTGTAGCCCCAGACGGAGTCGAGGAGCTGCTCGCGCGTGACGACCTCGCCGCGGTGCTTGACGAAGAAGTCGAGCATGGCGAACTCGCGCGGGGTGAGGTCGAGGCTGCAGTCGCTTCGGTGCGCCTCGTGGTGGGCGAAGTCGACCGTGACGTCGCCGAACGCGACGATCCCGCCGTTCCCGCTGGCACCGGGCACGGCGCCGCGGGCGCGGCGCAGCACCGCCTCGACGCGGGCGAGCAGTTCCATGAAGCTGAACGGCTTGGTCACGTAGTCGTCGGCGCCGAGCTTGAGGCCGACGACCTTGTCGATCTCCTGGCCGCGGGCGGTGAGCCTGATGATCGGCACGCTGTTGCCCTTCTCGCGCAGGCGCCGGCAGACGTCGAGGCCGGAGAGCTTCGGCATCATGACGTCGAGGATGACGAGGTCGAGCGCGGCGTGCTCGGTGGCCCGCAGGGCGGCGACGCCGTCGTGGGCGACCACCACCTCGTAGCCCTCGTAGGTGAAGCCGTCGCGCAGGGCGATCGCCATCGCCTCGTCGTCCTCGACGATCAGGACCTTCCAGCTCAACGGCGACCTGCCTCCATGTGCGCTCGGACCTCCGGGGCGATGTCGTGTCGTTCTACGCCGCGACCCTCATGCCGGTTGCGCCGGACCGGGGACGCCGGCGGCGATCGGCAACACGAGCGAGAAGGTGCTGCCCGCGCCGAGCTCGGTCTCGAGGGCGACCTTGCCGCCGTGGGCGTCGACGACGTGGCGGACGATGGCGAGGCCGAGCCCGACGCCGCGCACCTCGTGGACGAGGCCGGTGCCGACGCGGTGGAAGCGCTCGAAGACCCGCTCGCGCTCCTCGCGGGGGATGCCGATCCCGTGGTCGGTGACGGCGATGACGACGCGTCGCTCGTCGCCCTCGACGCGCACCTCGATGTCCCGGCTCTCCCCCGAGTACTTGACCGCGTTGTCGAGCAGGTTGCACACCGCCTGGTCGATCGCCGCCCGGTCGATGCGGATCGGCGGCAGCGGCTTCTCGGGCAGGCGCAGGTCGATGCGGAAGCCGGCGCTCGCGACGCGGACGTCGAACGTGGCCACCGCCTCGCGGACCACCTCGGCGACGTCGGCCTCGGCGAAGACGTAGACCTTGCGCCCCGACTCGATGCGCGAGAAGTCGAGGATGTTGTTGACGAGCTGGGTGAGCCGGCGGCTCTCGGTCTCGATGTGGCCGCCGTACTCGCGGACCTTCTCGGGGTCGCTGACGCGGCCGAGCCGCATGAGCTCGCCGAACACCCGGATCGACGCGATCGGGGTGCGCAGCTCGTGGGAGACGTTGGACACGAAGTCGCTCTTCATCGCCGACAGGGCCATCTCGCGCGACGCGGTGCGGAGGACGAGCAGGACGCCGGCGAGCAGCGCGAGCGCCAGCGCCGCCGATAGCGAGAGGTTGAAGGTGAAGTTGCGCCGGGCCCAGCTCTCCGGCGTCTCGCGCGAGTCGGTGAGGCTGAGCCACCAGTCGGTGTAGACGAACGACAGCCTCCAGGTGACGCCGCCCTTCTTCGGGGCGCCGGCGGCGCCGCGGGCGAGGACGGTGTGGCCTCGCGCGTCCTGGACCGCGATGCGGAGGTCGCCGTTGTCGCCGAACGCGGCCGCGGTGGCCGCGATGGCCTTGGGCAGGACCTCGGTGGTGAAGGTCCCCTCGTCGACGATCACGCCGGCGAGCCCGACGAGCCGCTTGCCGGAGTCGACGATCGGCTTGAGGATCATGCGGTGCGCGCCGTCGCGCTCGTCGACCGTCAGCTCGGTGCTCGCCACCGGCTGGCCGCGTTTGGCACGCACCCCCCAGGGTGAGACGGCGGCCCACACCGCGACGGTCTCGTCGGACAGGCGCGGGACCTCCATGGTTTGGCTCGTCTCGTTCCAGAACAGCAGGTAGTCGCGGGTCCGGAAGCTCACCACGAAGAAGCGGCGGAAGCCGGCCAGCCCGTCGGACCGCGCGCCCGGCCGGATCAGGCGGACGCCGTCGTCGGTGAAGCGCGACGCCGGCACCGCGAGGAGCTTCTCGGCCGCGCCCGCGTACGTGCCGTGCACCTCCTTGGCGATGACGGAGGCCCGCTTCTGGAGCTGCATCCGGCGGGCCATCGACGATGACTTCTCGAGGTCGACGAGCCACAGGTACTGGACCACGAGCATGACGGCGAGGGGCACCACGGCGGCGAGGAAGCCGAGCCACAGCACGCCGCGCTTGCCGAGCGCGCGGCGGATCAACGAGCGGACCTTCCCCGGGGATTCAGGCGCGTCCTGCCGCGAGGTCTCGTCAGCCATCGGCGATGCTCCCGTCACCAGACTATACGTCGCGGCGAGGCCGCGCGGAGCGCCTTTCACAACTCTTCACAACTCGGCCACACCACGTTGCCTCTCGGTGAGGACGTTGACACGCCGGCGGCCGATCGTGGGTTCTGAGATGGACGCCTCGACCCCGACCCGACCGCGACCCGACCGACCGGCGGGACAGCTTGCCCCGCCGGCGGGACGGGTCGGGACTCGGCGGTGGGCGTCCGCAGAAGGGAGGACAGTGATGAAGACGACGAAGTGGGTCATGCTGCTCCTGGTGGTCATGGCGATCACGGTCACGGCATCGATGTTCGCCGGGGACGGCCACCGCTGCACGGCCAGCGCCGAGGAGTGCGCCAAGAAGCTCCAGGCCAAGCTCTCCACCCACGGCTGGCTCGGCATCGAGACCGAGAAGGACGCCAACGGTCGCGCCACCATCACCGGGGTCGTCCCGGGCAGCCCGGCCGAGAAGGCCGGGTTCGCGGCTGGCGACGTGCTCGCCGCCATCAACGGCATCGAGCTGGGCGAGGGCAGCAAGGAGCGCCTGACCAAGGCCAAGCAGAAGATGGGGCCGGGCGACGAGGTGACGTACACGGTGCTCCGCAAGGGCGCCAAGCTCGACGTGACGGCGCGCCTCGCCGCGATGCCGCCGGACCGCATCGCGCAGAAGATCGGCGAGCACGTCCTCGCCGAGCACCTGGGGGCCGTCGTCGCCTCCAAGTGAGCGGCTCGCCGGGTATGCCGGCGCGTCAGACGGGAGATCGGCCGCCTCCGGGCGGTCGATCCTTTTCATGGGGAGCATGGCGACGGGTGCCGGTCCGCGGGAGCCTGTCGGCCCGGGCGCGAGGCTGCTACCGTGGTCCGAGGCGCCTGCAGGGAGCTCCGACCGGTGCTCCGGCGGCGCCGGGAGGCGCGCATGTTCTGCCCCAACCCGGGCTGCATCGACTTCGTCCAGGACGGCATCCACGGCGAGTACGTCGACACCGTCACCGTCTGCCCCAAGTGCGGCGCGACGCTCGTCCCCGAGGTGCCAAAAGTCACGCCCGCCCGGGCGCGGGCCGTCGTGGAGCCGGACGACGATGGCATCCGGGGCGACTGGGTGGCGAGCGACGAGCCCGTCCCGCTCGCCACCGGCCCGCTCGTCGCGCTGGCCGCCTTCGACTATCCCGACGAGGTCGAGCCGATCGCCGCGCTGCTCGCCGCCAACGGGATCGCCGCCTTCCAGTTCCTCGACGACGGGCGCGACTTCGAGGAGAAGGGCGACATCCCCACCTGCACGCGGCTGCTCGTCCCGCAGGACCAGTTCCGCCGCGCCACCGCGCTCGTCGAGCGCGCTGAGCAGGAGGCGCGCGCGAAGCTGTGAGAGGCGGCGCCAACTGCAACCTGCACGACGCCGGCCGCGTAGGAGAGGACGTGTGGTCCGGGGAGTGAACCGTCGCCTCTCCGCCCGGGAGCCAACCATGAGAGCCATGCCCACGGCGCTTGCCGCCCTCGTCCTGTTGCCGACCCTCGCCCTCGCCGACGACGACCCGTTCCTCTGGCTGGAGGAGGTCCAGGGCGAAAAGGCGCTCGCCTGGGTCAAGGAGCAGAACCTCAAGAGCACCGCGGAGCTCGAGGCGGTGCCGGAGTTCAAGCCGGTGTACGCGCGGACGCTGGAGATCCTCGACTCCAAGGAGCGCATCCCGACGCCGCGGCTCCTCGGCGCCACCGTGTACAACTTCTGGAAGGACCAGGCGCACGAGCGCGGCATCTGGCGGCGCACCGGCCTGGCGTCGTACCGCGAGGCGCAGCCGCAGTGGGAGACCGTGCTCGACGTCGACGCGCTGGCCAAGCAGGACGGGATGCCCTGGGTGTACAAGGGCGCCTCCTGCCTGCCTCCCGTGCACCGTCGCTGCATGATCCAGCTCTCGCGCGGCGGCGCCGACGCGTCGGTCTACCGCGAGTTCGACACCGTGACGAAGGAGTTCGTCAAGGACGGCTTCTCGCTCACCGAGGCCAAGGCGAACGTGGCCTGGCGGGACGAGGACACCCTGTGGGTCGGGACCGACTTCGGCCCGGGCTCCCTGACCACCTCCGGCTACCCCCGGATCGTCAAGCTGTGGACGCGCGGCACGCCGCTCGCCGAGGCGAAGACGGTGTTCGAGGGCCGGGCCGGCGACGTCGCGTCGAGCGGCTACAGCCAGTTCACGCCGGAGGGCCGCTACGACTTCGTGGCCCGCACGCCGGCGTTCTACCGCCAGGAGACGTTCCTCGTCCTCGGCGGCCGCCTGGTCCGGCTCGACCTGCCGGAGGACGCCGAGATCAACGGGGTGTTCAAGGACCGCCTGCTCGTCTCGCTGCGCTCCGACCTCAAGGCGGCCGAGGCGACGTACCGGCAGGGCTCGCTCGTCGCCGTCGCCCTCGACGACCTGCTGTCCGGCGTGCGCCGGTTCGACGTGCTGTTCGAGCCTTCGGAGCGGGTCTCCCTCGACGGCGTGTCCACCACCCGCAACCACATCCTCGTGAGCACCCTCGACAACGTCCGCAGCAAGCTCGCCGTCATGAAGCTCGCCGGCGGCGCCTGGATGCGGGACGAGGTTGCGCTGCCCGGCCTCGGCACGGCCGGGGTGACCGAGGCGAGCGACGAGGACGACATCTACTTCTTCACCTACCAGGACTTCCTCACCCCGTCCTCGCTCTACCTGGTCGACCAGGGGACGGCGGCCAAGGTGAAGTCCCTGCCGGCCTACTTCGACCCCGCCGGGATGAATGTCCTGCAGTACGAGGCGACGTCGAAGGACGGGACGAAGATCCCGTACTTCGTGGTCACGCCGAAGGGGTTCGCGGCCGACGGCACCGCGCCCACGCTGCTCTACGGCTACGGCGGCTTCGAGATTTCCGAGGTGCCCACCTACAGCGGCTCGAAGGGCGCGGCATGGCTCGCCCGGGGTGGCGTCTACGCCCTGGCCAACATCCGGGGCGGCGGCGAGTTCGGCCCCCGCTGGCACGACGCGGCGTTGAAGGACAAGCGCATCAAGTCGTTCGAGGACTTCATCGCGATCGCCGAGGACCTCGTCGCGCGCAAGGTCACCTCGCCGCGCCACCTCGGGATCATGGGCGGCTCGCAGGGCGGGCTCCTGGTCGGCGGCGCCTTCGCGATGCGGCCGGACCTGTTCGGCGCCGTCGTCTCCCAGGTGCCGCTCGCCGACATGCGCCGCTTCTCCAAGCTCCTCGCCGGGGCGAGCTGGATGGCCGAGTACGGCGACCCCGACGTTCCCGAACAGTGGGCCTACATCCAGACCTGGTCGCCCTACCACCTGCTCTCGAAGGACGCGAAGTACCCGCGGCCGTTCTACTGGACCAACACCCGCGACGACCGGGTCCACCCCGGCCACGCCCGCAAGATCGTCGCGAAGATGCAGGCCCTCGGCAAGCCGGTCCTCTACTTCGAGAACACCGAGGGCGGGCACGGCTCGGGCGCGGTGAACAAACAGACGGCGTACGTCACGGCGCTGGAGTACGCCTACCTGTGGAAGATGCTCCGGTAGCCGGAGAGCGGACCGGGCCCCCCGCCCTCCGACCCGGCAAGTCGATGTGGCGTCCGCCTGCGGGCGGCCGCTTTTCCTCCCTGTCGCGACTGGATATGGCGGCGGCGCGTTCGGCCATTCCGCGGCAAGCCCTCGGCGCCCATCGTCGACCCAGGACCGGAACCGGCCGGAGCCGGACGGTCCGGGGAGGACGACGGCAATGACGGGATTGCGGACCATCAGAGCGACTGCGACGTTCATGGGAGTGCTGTGTTCGTTGACGATCATGGCCACCGTGCCGGTCGGGGCGGCGGTCAAGCGCACGCCAGACGCGCTCCGGATCAAGCCCGACATCGTGCTTTCGACGCCGACGGTCGCGCGCACCGGCGTGCTCGCCGACGGCCGGCACCAGGTGCGGCTGTCGGCCACGGTGCGCTGCGCCTCGAGCGCGGCGACGGTGTCCTGCGGTACGTTCAAGATTCGCGCCGAGCGGAGCGACGACCTCGGCCGCACCTACACGTTCCTCGCCGAGGCCGGGATCGCCTCGCTGGGGTCGGGCGGGGTGGCCCTGGTTGGTCCCGCCGAGACGCGGTTCTTCGACGACGTCGTGGCGGCGGGGAATACGCGGACCTACCGCGTGACCGCCGATTCCAGCAGCATGGTCGACGAGTCGAACGAGGGCAACAACGTCAAGACCGTGCGCTACACGGCGACCGGCTGCCCGGGCTCGGACCTCGCCCTGACCAAGGTCCAGCTCATCCGCGACCACTCCGGCGGCGCGCTCGTCCACGTCTGGGTGGCCAACCGCTGCCTCGAGGACTGCACCGCCAGCATCGTCTACGTCATGGACGTGAGCGAGGCGCTGGACGGCGGCGGGCTGGGCGTCGAGCAGCCGATCGGCACGCGGATCCCGGCGAACACCGAGGTCGGGCCGCTCGGCACGACCGTCGCGCCGGGCCGGGCCACCGGCAACCTCACCTACACCGTCAGCATCGAGACGCGCGGCGGGCCGTGCCGCGAGACCACGACGACCAACACCTCGTGCCGGGTCACGCTGCGCGCGTCGGAGACGGACCGCACGTTCACCTGCCGGTAGGAGAGGCTCGGGGTCCGGGGCCCGGGGTCGGCCCCCACCCACCCGGGAGACGTTGGGGGCGGCCCTTGCGGCCGCCCGTCTCCGCCTCCGTAGGGCTGGTGTCAGATCGGGAGGTGGGGCTCCTCGGGCGGTCGAGCGGCGAGGTAGCGCGGCTCGATGGAGGCCCAGACGCGCGCCGGGTCGAGGCCGAGCTCGCGCGCGTAGGACATCACGAACCCGCGGGTGAACACGCGCTCCGGCAGCGCCCGGAAGTCCTCGCGCTCCAGGCTCTCGATGAAGACGCGGCGGATCCGGGTGCGGGCCGCGACCTCGTCGGCCGACCGGCCGCGCGACTCGCGGAGCTGCCGGAGGATCGTCCCGGTGATCTCGGTGCGCTCGTCGATGGCCGGCGCCGCCGGCAGGACCAGCGCGGCCGCGGCCGTGGGCCGGCTCGCGGGCGAGACGCCCGGTGGCGGTTGCGGCGCGGGAGGCGTGGCGTCGCGTGCCGGCGGTGGAGTAGCGGAGTGGCGCGGCTCCTCGGCCGCGATGCCGAGCATGCGCAGGTAGGCGGCGTGCAGCGCCCGCTGCAGTCCCCGCTGCTCCTCGGCGTCGGCGGCGGAGTAGAGGGCGAGCGACCCGGGGGCGAGCAGCGCCGTGAGCCGCTCGTAGGCCCGCTGGACCTCGTCGCGGCTCGCGTCCGGTGCGATTCCGAGGAGCTCCCACGGCGGGGCATCGTCGAACCGCTTCACGCGACGGCCTCCGGCTCGACCGGCATCGCGAGCAGTCGGGTGGCGATCGCGGCGAGCTCACCCTCCATCTCGCGGCCGAGGTGCTCGCCGACCAGCGGCAGGCGCGAGCGGATCGCCATCTCCGCCGGCACCGAGTGGTGGAGGTGGCCGACGTAGCCGATCTCGACGCCGAACAGGCGGCTCGCCGCGGCGCACATCCCCTCGCCGAGGGCGAGGTCGCGCGCGTCGCGGGCGCGGTTGACGAGGAGCAGCGGGCGGAACGTCGCGACGTGGCGGCGCAGCCGCTCGCCGGCCTCGGGGTCCTGCCGCGCGATCGCGTCGACCAGCTCGGCTGGAGCCATGGCGCGGCCGTCGTTGGTCTGCGTCACCTGGAGGAGCAGCGCCTTGAAGTCGTCGCCGGTCTCGGCGAGCCGCAGGTTGCGGAGGAACGCCGCCTTGAGGAAGCGGTAGGCGTTCTCGACCGCCGTCGGCTCGGGCGCCACGACCATGATGCCGTGCCGGGCGGCGAGGAAGAAGTCGACGACGTTCGGGTGGCTGCCGGCGCCGAGGTCGATGACCACCACGTCGGCGGGCAGGGCGAGGAGGGCGCGGATCAGGCGGAGCTTCTGCTGGTGCATCGGGCTCGCCACGCTCTGGGCGTTGCGGGCGCCGGATATCAAGGTGAGGCGGGGCACCGGCGTCGGTACCGCGAGCTCGGCGAGGGTGTCGGCGCGCCGCAGGATGAAGTCCGACAGCGCCGCCTTGGGAAACGGCATGGCGAGCAGCGAGTGGAGGTTCGGCCCGCCGAGGTCGCCGTCGACGAGCACCACGTCGAGGCCGCGCCCGGCCAGCTCGACGGCGAGGGTCACGGCGACGACGCTCTTGCCGGTCCCGCCCTTGCCGCCGGCGATCGCGACGATCCGCCGGTCGCCGCCGCGGCCGGACCGGGGCCGCAGGGCACCGGCCGTCCCGAGCTCGCCGAGCGCCGTCACCGCCTCGTCGATGCGCCGCGATTCGTCGTCGCCACTGGAGCCCATTCGACAAGACTACACAACCCGGCGGCGGCCCGCTCTCAGAGGTACGGCCGGAGCGCGCGGTGGAAGCGCGCGGCCATGACCGCGTAGCCGTCGGCGTTGGGGTGGATCGTGTCGCTCATCAGGGCGGGTGAGCCCATGATCCCGTCGAGGACGTCCGGGATCAGCACCGCGCCGGTCTCCTCGGCGAGGTCGCGGTAGGCTGAACCGAAGCCGCGGCCGAGGAGGGGGATGTCGATGCCGCCGACGACGACGAGAGCGCCGGTCACGTGGATGCGGCGGACGATCGTCTCGAGGGCGGCGAACGCCTCCTCGCGCGGCACGCCGTTCTTCAAGTCGTTGCCGCCGAGGGTGATGCAGACGATGCGCGGCGCGCGCGCCAGCACGACGCGCTCGAGGCGGGCGAGCGCCGCGGCGGTGGTGTCGCCGGGCACCCCGGCGTTGATCACCGGCCGGCCGATCAGGCGGGCGAGCTGGTCGGGGTAGCTCGCCCCGGCCGGCGCGCCGGTCCCCGCGGTCAGGCTGTCGCCGAAGCAGACGACCGTCTCGCCGCGCGGCGTCGCGTTGGTGACGTGGGGCCGCGCGACGAGCACGCGGTAGAGGACGATCGCGGCGACCGCGGCGACCGCGACGACGACGAGCCGGCGGAGGATCGGGGAGCCGCCCTCCGTCGGACCGGCGCCCGGGCGCACCGGGCGCTGGGGCCGCGCCGGCCGCCGGCGTGGGACGGGGCCCGGTCGTGCCGACATCAGCGTGTCCCGGCCAGCCGCTCGTGGATCCACGGCTCGAGTCCCGGAGCGAGGTAGAAGCGCGGCTGGAGCAGGTCCTCCTCGCTCGCGATCACGCCATCCGCGACGGCGCGGTGGGCGAGCGGGGTGCCGGGGTAGATGCGCAGGCCGACGGTGACCCGCAGCGCGTCGAGGGCGAGCGAGGCGGCGAAGGCGAGACTGGCCTCGACCGACTCCCGGGTCTCGCCGGGACCTCCGAGGAGCAGGAAGCCCATGCAGCGGATCCGGTGCGCCTTGAGCAGCGCCACCGCGGCCCGGACGTCCTCGGGCAGGAAGCGCTTGTTCATCTCGCGGAGGACCTCGGGGCACGCGCTCTCGAAGCCGAGGCTGACCTCGACGCAGCCGGCGGCGGCCATCGCCGCGACGAGCTCTGCGCCGACGAGGTGGGGGTAGAGGATGCACCGCCAGGTCACGCGCGGCTCGATGGTCGCGAGGTGGCGGCACAGCTCGAGGGCGTGGCTTTCCGGGATGTTGAAGGAGTTGTCCACGAAGTAGAAGCGCCGGAAGCCGGCGGCCCCGAGGCGGCGGACCTCGTCGACGACGAGGCGGGGCGACCGGCAGCGGATCGCCCGGCCCTGGATGCGCGCCGTCGAGCAGTACGAGCAGTCGTTCGGGCAGCCGCGCCGGCTCTGCACCGGGATCCACAGGTCGGGGTCGGCCGGGTCGGCGACGGCGGCGAGGCTGGGGTCCCACAGCGGCAGGTCGTCGAGGTCGCGGGGGAACTCCGGCTGGGCGGTCCCGCCGCCGGGCACGACCACGCCGGGCAGGCCGGCCGGATCGACACCGCGCCGGAGGCGGTCGAGGAGCGCCGGGAAGGCGACCTCGCCGTCGCCGACGACGCCGAGGTCGGCGCCGAGGTAGTCGAGCGCCTCCTCCGGGAAGATGCTGTAGCCGGCCCCACCGAGGACGATGGGCGCCGCCGAGCACGCGCGGCACTCGTCGACGACCTCCTTGACGCGGGCGAGGAGGAAGCGGGGGCTCTCCCGGCACTGGTCGTCGATGTTGCGCACCGAGACGCCGATCACCTCGGGCCGCGCGCCGCGGATCGCGTCGCGCACCGCGGCGAGCGGGTCGGCGGCGCCGAGCAGGTCGACGCACGTCACGTCGTGGCCGGCACGGCGGGTCGCCGCCGCCACCAGGCCGAGGCCGAGCGGCAGCGCGACCATGTTGACCCGCTCGGTGTTCGCCGACACCAGGAGGACGCGCACGGGCCGATGATAGCGCCCGGGTCGCATTTCGCCGCCACGCTCCCGTTTGCTACTCTCGGCGCGTGGGGGGGTTCCGCAAGGTCGCGCTGCTGCAGTCGCACCAGCAGCTTCCGGCGTGGCACGACTACTACGTGCCCGACCTCGTCGAGCTGTGCATGCTCGCCGCGGTCGTCCGCGACGACGTCGACGAGGTCACGATCCCGCTCGCCCCGACCGATCGCGACCCGCTCGTCACCTTCGAGCGCTTCGTCCGGTCGCGCCGGCCCGACCTCGTGGGGATCTCGGCGTTCACCGGCGGCGCGCACTCGGCCCTCTCCTACGCCGAGATCGCCAAACGGACCGGGGCGGTGGTCGTGATGGGCGGGTATCACCCCTCGGCCCTGCCGGACGAGGTGCTGGCCTCGCCGCATGTCGACCTCGTGGTCCGCGGCGAGGGCGAGGAGGCGCTCGCCGAGCTGGTCCGCACCGGGTCGCCGGAGGCTGTGGGGGGGTTGTCGTTCCGCCGCGACGGCGCGATCGTGCACAACCCGCGCCGCCCGCCGATCGCCGACCTCGACGCCTTCCCGCTGCCGCTGCGCGAGATCCGGCCGCCGCGCTGCGGCCTGTCCGGGCTCGACTACCACACCGACACCGTCTACGCCTCGCGCGGCTGCCGCGGCAAGTGCACCTTCTGCGCCAACCACCTGATCGGCGGCGCCTGGCGGGAGCGGCGCCTCGACGGCATCGTCGCCGAGCTCGAGACGATGACCCCGCCGCGCCGGGGCCCGTGGAAGTACGTCAAGTTCTGGGACTCCTGCTTCCTCTCCGACCCCGAGCGGGTCATCGCGCTGTGCGGCCTGATCCGCGAGCGCGCCCTCGAGAAGCACTTCCGCTTCATCGTCGAGACCCGCGCCGAGGACGTCATCCGCGCCGCCGACATCCTGAAGCCGATGCGCGCCGCCGGCTTCGTGCGCGTCGGCTGCGGCGTCGAGAGCCCGAACCGCTCGACCCACCTCCACCTGCGCAAGGGGTTGAACCTCGCTCACGTGGGGCGCGCCGCCGAGCTGCTCGCGGACGCCAACATCCAGTTCTCCAAGTTCCTCATCGTCGGCCACGAGGGCGAGGGCGAGCGCGACATCCTGGCCTACCCGGACTACGCCCTCGAGCACGGCGTGCGGCTGCAGAACACGACGTTCTTCGTGATGACGCCGTACCCGGGCACCGACCTGGCGGCGGACTGGGAGCGGCGCGGCCTGGTCGAGAGCCGCGACTTCGACCTCTACAGCAACTTCGCCGCGGTGGTGTCGCCGGACGGGATGCCGGCCGGCCGGCTCCAGGTGCTGCACGCGGCGGTGGCGCTGAAGTACGGCGCCCTGCGCCGCTTCACGGCCGGCAAGCCGGTCGCCGACGCCGTCGCCAAGTGCATGGAGCCGCTGCTCCTGCTCGCCAAGGTCGAGCTGCTGCGGGGCGCCCTGCCGGAGGGCGAGATCGCCGGGAGGCTGCTCGACGCCCTGTCCGCCGCCGCCGCGCCGAGCGCCCACGGGCGCCGGCCCCGGCGCCGCCGGCGCCTGGCCGACCGCCTCGCCTTCCGGTTCCACGCCCGCGGCCGCGGGTCCGTCGTCGTCGGCGCGGTGGACCGCGGCGGCGAGGACGAGCTGGTCGTCCACGACGGTCCCGGGCGGCTCCCAGGGCCGCGGCGGGCGTTCGAGGTCCACGTCTCCCTCGACCGGCTCGTCGCCCTCGGCGCCCGGCTCGACTACCGGCTCCTCGCCGCCGACGCGCTGACGCTGTACTGGCGGCCGGCGGGGTTCCGGCTCGGCTGGCTGCCGTCGTTCGCCCGCGAGCTGGGCACCGTGGTGTGGGCGGCGGCTGGCCTGGCGGCGTTCCACCTCGGCAAGGCCGTGACCTTCAGGCATCGGTGAGCTTGCCCGCGGGCGGCGGGTGGGGTACAACGCCCGCGCTGGAGGTTCCATGATCAACGTGACCGAGATCAAGCGGGGCGACGTCCTCGAGATCGACTCCGACCCCTGGGCGGTGGCCGACGTCTCCTCGCAGACGCCGTCGGCGCGCGGCGCCAGCATGCTGGTCAAGGCCAAGCTGAAGAACCTGCGCAGCGGCCAGACGCTGGCCCGGACGTGGCGGGGCGGCGAGATGGTCGAGGTCGCCGACGTCGAGACGCGCAAGGTGCAGTTCCTTTACCGGCAAGCCGACGAGCACGTCTTCATGGACCTGGAGAGCTACGACCAGGTCGTGCTGGCCAACGACCTGCTCGGCGACGCCGTGGGCTACCTGACCGAGAACCTCGAGGTCGCCACCGTCCTGTTCCACGACCGCGTGATCACCGTGGATCTGCCCGTCACCGTCGAGCTCACGGTGGTGGACACGGCGCCGGCGATCAAGGGCGCGACCGCCCAGGCCCAGCTCAAGCCGGCGCTCGTCGAGACCGGCCTGCAGGTGCTGGTGCCGCCCTACCTCGAGGCGGGCGAGCGCATCCGCGTCGACACCCGCGACGGGCGGTTCGTCGAGCGGGTGAAGTAGGAACGGTCGGGGTCCGGGAACGCCGCCCGGAGCCGGAGCTTCCCGGTCTGCGCCGTGGCCCGCACAGCGCCGGTCACTTGCGAGCGAAGCTGAACTCGCCGCCGGGCGTGCGCTCCTTGAGGGCCTTGACCGTGCCGTCCTCGACCACGAACTCGAACGTCACGTCGGCGAACTCCGTGACCTTGAAGGTGAGCCCCTTGTAGGGCACCAGCGCGACGGCGGGACGGCCGGCGATGACGAGTGCCAGGGAGCCGTCGTCCTCGAGCACGACCTGGAACTTGGCGCCCGTCTCGGTCTCGTAGGCGCCGGCGAGCTTCGCCTTGAGCGCGGGGTCGACGGTCTCCGGCCGGCGGGTGAACGTCACCTCGGCCTCGTCGAGCGACATCACGGCCTTGTCGACGTCGCCCTGCGGGTTGGTCAGGAAGCTCACCGTCCACTGCCCGAACTGCTCGTCGTTGGGGGTGTCGAAGCGGTCGTAGTGGAAGTGGGCGAGCGGCAGCTCCATGTTGTGGAAGTCGAACGTGAGCTCCGCGCCCTTGGTGCCGATCGCGAGGGCGCCGTAGGCCGGGTGGTCGAACGTCCCGGCGTAGTCGGCGAGGGGGTGCGAGGGGCTGGTGCCGGCGACCTTCTCGGCGCCCGCCTTGGCCCGCGCCTCGGCGTTAGCCTTCTTGCCCTTGAGGCGAATCTCGAGCATGCGCTCGCTCCACGGCGTCTGGCTCATCCCGAGCAGCCGCTCGTAGACGTTCCAGGTCACCGTGTTGTACAGGCTGGCGCAGTGGTCGCCGATGACGAAGACGACGACGCCGATCTTCTCCTGCGGCATGAACGACACCTGCGAGTGGAAGCCGTCGATGTCGCCGCCGTGGTAGGTGACCTGGTGGCCGCGGTACGACGCGGTCCACCGGCCCATGCCGTACACCGGGTTGAGGATCTCCCAGAAGCCGCGCGTCTCGCCCATGGCGTTGGGCAGCGCGATCGCCGGCTGCAGCGTCGCCTTGAGCACGTCGGTCGGGACGACCTGCGTGCCCGCGTATTCGCCGCCGTTCATCAGGGCGATGAGCCAGTGCGACATGTCCTCGACGTTGGAGACGATCGCGCCCGCCGGGGCCATGCCGGCCGTGTCCTCGTAGTACGGGATGCGGTAGAGCTCGAACGAGTCGCGCCGCTCGGTGAACGGCACGCCGTGGTCGGGCGACTTCTCGAGCTCCGCGATGGTGTAGACGGTCGAGCCCATGCCGAGCGGCCGGAAGATCCGCTCGCGGACGAACTCCTCCCACGTCTTGCCGGACTGGAGCTCGATGACCCACCCGGAGGCGGCGTACATCATGTTGTTGTAGATGAACATCTGCCGCAGCGGTTCCTTGGGCTCCATGTAGACGAGCCGGTCGAAGAGCTCCTGGCGGGTGAAGTCGGACCTGTACCAGATGGTGTCGTGGCGGGTGATGCCGGTGCGGTGGGCGAGCATGTCGCGCAGCGTCACCGTGGCGTTCAGCTCGTCGTCGTGGAAGCGGATCGACGGCACCTTCTCGCGGATCGGCCGGTCCCACTCGAGCTTGCCCTCCTCGACCAGCATGCCCGCCGCCACCGCGGTGAACAGCTTGCTGTTGGAGGCGATCGGCGCGAGCGTCTGCGGCGTGAACGGGAGCATCTTCTCGACGTCGCGGAAGCCGTACCCCTTGGCGAAGACGAGCTTGTCGCCGGCGACGATGCCGACGCCGATGCCCGGCGCGTTCCAGTCCTTGAGCGTCTTCGCCATCCAGGCGTCGAAGCCCTGGAGCTTCGCCGCGATCGCCGCGTCCTGCGCGCCCGCGCCGGCCGCGAACGCGACGATGACGAGCATCCACATCAGCACTGCACGTTGGCCGAGTCGCATCATGTCGTCCTCCTGTCGGATGTCCCTGTCTGAGTCGTCGGAAGGGTCACGCCATTTCGTACGCCACCGGGCGCTCCAGGGTTCTGCGGGCGGGCCCGGCACGAGGCGCCGGTGCTAGTCTGGCGGTGCCGCACCGGACCGGGCGGATGAAGGCGCGGGGGGCGACCGATGAACACCTTCCTCGAGAGAGCGCAGGCGGAGATCCAGGCCGCGACGGGTCACCTCACGGTCGCCCGGATCGCCCGCGAGGTGCCGGGCAAGTGGTCCATCGCCGAGATCCTCGAGCACCTCACGCTGGCGTTCGAGTGGAACGCCGGCGCCCTCGAGAAGGCGCTCGCCTCCGGCGACCGGCGGGCCGGGCGCGTGACGCTCCGCCGGTGGCTCGGCCGCGTCCTCGTCATCGACGTCGGCTACTTCCCGCGCGCCAGGGCGCCGGAGAGCACCACGCCACGGGGCTCGGTGCCGCCGGAGCGCAGCCGCGAGGCGATCCTCGCCGCGCTCGCGTCGCTCGACTCGCTCCTCGCCCGGGCCGCCGACCGCTTCGGCGAGCGCACCCCGCTGCTCAAGCACCCCTACTTCGGCGGGCTCACAGTCGACCAGTGGCGCACCTTCCACTGGCGCCACACCGTCCACCACATGCGCCAGGTCCGCGCGCGTAGCCGCACGCCGTAACTCGAGGGCGAGCGCGCGGCGGCCGGCGCCTTCAGGGCGTGGGGACGGGGGAGGCGGCCGGGGTGCGGTCGAGCTGTTCGCGGGCGCGGCGCGACTGGGAATCGAGCAGCCACGACTCCTGCAGCGCCTTGAGCACGATGACGGCCTCGCGCATCGTGACCAGCGTCTCCCTCGTGAGGGCCGGGATCTCCGGCCCGACGCGGGCCATCTCCTCGGCGAGTGTCGCCACGTTGTCGACCAGGCGGGCGAGCTTCTGTTCGTCGGAGAGCCGGTCGAGGGTCGCGAGGAGACGTTCGGTGCGGGGGTCGTTGACCAGCCGGTCGGCGCCCTCGAACGTCGACCGCACGGCGCCGTCCTCGGCCAGCGTCGACTCCAGGCGGGCGACCATCGCCTCGGTCCTGACCAGCAGCCGGTCGAGTCGCCCAGGCTCGAGGGCGGCGGCCAGCGAGCGGACGGAGCCGCGCGTCGCGGGGTCGTTGAGCACCGCGTCGGCGCCGTGCACCGCGTCCCGCAGGCTCGGGTCGGCGAGGAGGGCGACGAGCGGGTCGTGGATCTCGCCGAGCAGCCGGTCGAGCTTGGCCACCGCCGGGTCGAGCCGGTCGAGCGCCGACAGCGCGCGGTCGACGCGCCCCTCCTCCCCGAGCTTGGCGAGCAGGAGGTCGACCGTCCGCACCGCGCGGTCCACGGTCTGCAGGTGGCGGCCGAGGTCGATCGCGGTGAGCGCGTCGACCAGGTCGGTCGGCTCGTCGGCGGGGAGGATCGACCCGGACGGCAGCGCCGGCCCGGATCCGGCGGGCGGCTCGAGGTGGACGCGCTTCTCGCCGATGCCGTGGAACCGCCGGACCACGACCCTCGTCCCCGTCCGGACGTGCGACGCGAACTTCTCGAGGACGACGAGCTCCAGGTCGACGCGGTCGTCCGCCAGGATTTCGATCCCGCCGATGCGCCCCACTTCGATGCCCGAGAGCAGCACCGGCGACCCCGCGCGGAGACCTTCGCCGCGGGCGACGTGAGCGTGGTAGCGCACCCGCCGTGCCAGCCACTCGTTGGTGACGGCGGCGCCGATCACGAAAGCGGCGACGACGAGCGCGGTCCCGAGGAGGAACAAGCCGGCCACCCGCTCGCGGGACGTCAGCGAGATCTTCACGGTTCGCCTCTCCTTTCGCTGGTCGCGGCCGGCTGCGACGCCGCCTCGAACCGCACGACCCGGCCACCGGTGGCTTCGAACCACGCCTCGAACTCGGGCTCCGGCCGGCTCAGGCAGAGCGCTGCCGCCGCAGTCTCCTGTCGGTAGGCCAGCAGGCGCGTCCAGCCGACGCCGCGGCCGCGGTCGTGCACCCAGTTGCCGGGGCCTTCGAGGACGATCCAGGCAGGCGCCAGGACCAACGCACGGGCGACCCGGGCGCGCCACTGGGCGGCGGTGTCCACCTCGTGGGGCCGGCGCCCGGCCACGGCTTCGAGGTCGAAACTGGCGAGCGTCGCGGCGACCAGCTCCTCCTCGCCGTCCCGGTCGAGCCCGGCGTGGACCTCGACCGGCAGGGCGATGTTCTCGCGGATCGTGCGGTTCGACAGCAGGCCGCCCGAGCTCTGGACGTACCCGAGTCGGGCGCGGAGCCGCTGCAGGTCGAGGTAGGCGAGCGACGCGGGATCCCTGCCCAGGACCTCGACCACGCCTGCCCCGGGCGGCGCGACCGTCGCCAGGACCCGGGCGAGCGGCGGCGCCGGGTCGGCGGCGGCCGGGACGACCGTCGGGCGCAGCACGACCCACTCGCCGGCGGCGAGCGCCAGCGGGGCGAGGCGCCAGATCTCGTCGCCGGCGCCGAAGGTCAGCCCGCCGCCGAGCCGCAGCACCGGGGGAGCCGGCGCGCCCGGGATCACAGGACACCGTCGAGGAGGGCCGCCGGACCGCGGGCGAGGAGCACGAGCAGGGAGACCGCGGCGTGCAGCGTGACCAGGAACACGACGGCGCGCAGCGCGGCGCGGGACACCGCCACCGGCACCTCGGTCGGGGCGCTGCCGACGTCCATCCCGTGGTAGCAGGCGATGAGGAAGATGCCGATCCCGCCGACCCCGACCTTGACAACCAGCGCCAGCAGGTCCGCCGGCGCGAAAGCCGACAGGGCGGCCCGGAGGAACAGCCCGGTGGGGACCGGCGCGAGGAGCCGGGCGACCAGGGTGCCGCCGGTCAGTGAGACGACGTCGAACACGACGTTGAGCCCGGCGAGCGCGAGGACGCCGCCGAGCAGGCGCGGCGTGACCAGGTGGAGGATCGGCGAGACGCCCATGGCCTCGAGCGCCTCCGTCTCGCGCTGGACGCGCATCACCCCAAGCTCGGCGGCGATCGCCGTCACCGACCGGACGATGACGATCATGGCGGTGAGCAGCGGCGCGATCTCGCGGAGCACGACCACGGTGACGAGACGGCCGAGGCCCTCGGCTCCGGACAGCGGCCCGAGCGCGGCGAGCCCCTCGGCAATGGCGAGCGCGCCGACGACCAGCGCGAGGGCAGCCACCGGCACGATCCCCTGGGCGCCCGTGAAGTAGACCTGGAGCAGCACCTGGCGGACGACGTCCCGCAGCCCCTGGTGCCGGCCGACCCAGACCATCTTGACCGAGAGGTAGAGGAAACCGACGAGGTACAGGACGTAGTGGCCGGCAGCGATGGCCGCGGCGCCGACCCGGTCGACGCCGGCGAGCATCTGCGAAACACCGGAGGGAGCCGCCGGGGCCGACGCGAAGGGGTCACGCGCTGCGGGCCTGCTCCCGTCCTCCCCGATCGCCGGCGCGTTCACGTGACGAGCCTAGCACCGCGTGCCCGCGCGAGGCACCGCCAAGCCGGGCACGCGGCGGTGCGGCACCGATCGAGGTGTGGACGCGCCAGCCGGAGGCCCCCCGAGTGAACTCGAACACGCCGTCATTGCGAGCAGGGGACGGCATGGAGGGGCCGCTTCTTCCATGAAGCGACCCGACGAGGCGAGTGGGCGCCGCGCGGCACCCGCCGTCATCCTGAGGAGGAGCACAGCGCCGACGAAGGATCCCGAGGCGCCTGAGGTCGACCCCGACGTGCAGGTTGGCGCTCCGGGCGCGCCGGGATCGCGCGGAGGGTTGGGTGGGTGGCGCGACGCGGGCTGCAGGGCTAAGGCCGGAACCCGATGGCGGTCGGATGGTGGGTCGTAGGCACGGTTGCTGCAGTTGACGCGGTGCTTCCGAATCCTTCGCTCGCTCAGGATGACTGCGGAGTCGATGGTAGATGGGAGCAAAGGACGGCCCGGGCGGGCCGTCCTTCGCTCGCGAGCAGGCGACCACCTTGGGTCAGAGCGGCGGTCGAGGCATCAGGGGCGGGCACCCCTGCGGCTTGCCCATGTTGATCGGGCCCTTCGTGTTGTTGGCCTCGTTGGACTCGGCGACCAGCTTGAGCGGGTCGGCGATGGCCAGGAACGGGTGCGACACGTCGGGCGGCGTCCACATGAATTGCGGGTCGGCCTGCAGGTAGTAGACCAGGACGTCCACCGTCTGGCTGGCGCCCGGCGCCAGCGCGTTCAGCATCATGCCGTTGCCCCAGCCGGGCTTGTCCTGCGACATCACCTGGACCAGCGCCTTGTTGCCCAGCGCCGCCGACGACGGTGACGGCGCGGTGCCGACGTTCTTGACGGTCACGCCGAAGATGTAGACGGCGCCACCCGGCCGGCAGTTCCCCGGGTCGGGGGCCGCCGGCCCCTTGAATCCGTACTCCGTCACGATCAGGTCAGGCTGGCCCTGACCGCCCGGCGGTGGGCAGGGCCGCTGGGAAACGACGTTCACCGAGGCCATGTCGACGTAGTACTCCGCCGGGCCTCCCTCCGAGTAGATGATCGTCTCGTTGGCGGGGCACACGGTGTTGACGCCCCGGATCCGCTCCCACTTGCGGGCCCCCCGGGTGGACGCGCTGCAGCCGGTGTTGCCGCCGTTGCCGGTACCCATGCAGACCTTGCCCCTCGCGACCCAGATGTTCGCGGTGTGCGTCACCTTCGACGGCCCGGTGTTGAACGGCGCCCAGACCTGCACCAGCCCGTTTAACGCCCCGGTGGTCGTGACGTGGATGACCCCGGACCGGCCCTGGAAATTGGCCAGGTGCTCGGTGGTCGTGGTGGCCGCCGAGTTGTTCCACGTGGTCCACGGCGGCGCCGCCGAGGGACCCCCGAGCGGCGTGCCGGTCACGCTGGACGGCGGCCCGCCGGCCGAGAACCCAGGGTTGGTCAGGACCTCTGCGGACGCCGAAAGGGCGAACAGCGCCAGTGCCGCAACCAGACTCGAAGCGATTCGTACTCTCATGTCGTCCTCCTCAGTCGGGTGTCTACTGGGATCAACGACGGGAGGCGGGCGAATCGCACATCGGGCGCCGCCGCGGGCTACTTCGCGGCGCCCTCCATGTCCTTGATGAAGGCGTCCGCCTCGCGGATCGACGCCTCCATGTCGCGGATCAGCGCGTCCACGTCGGTCTGCAGCGAGACCGCGGTGGTCTGCAGCGAGCCGAGCACCTTGGCGTTGAGGTTGTGCTTGAGGAAGAGCACCTGGTCCTGCAGCTTGGCGAGCACCGGGTCCATGCGGGACGCGGCCCTCTCCATCACCACGACGAGCTGCTCGTAGCGCTTGCGGGTCTCGGCGAGCTCGCGCTGGCTGGTCCGCTTCATCTCCGCGTTGGTGTACTTCCCGATCTCGGTCTCCCACTCCTTGAACAGCGCGGTGGCGACATTCTTCACCGCGCGGATCTTGTCGTGGACGGTGTCGGCGCGCTGCTTGGCGTCCTCGTACTCGCCGCGCAGCTTCTCGTAGCGCGACTCGAGCTCGCCGCCGCGGTAGTCGACGAGCGCTTTGAACTCCTCGAGCGCATCGCGGAACTGCTTTTCGGCTTTCTGCTGGGCCTCGCGGGCGTTGTCGACGCGCTTGACGAGCACCTCGCGCTTCTCGAGGCCGACCTTTTCGAGCGCCGTGTAGTACTGCTCGCGCGCCGCCTCCTTGGCCTGCCGGCAACCTGCTGCCGGGAGCATCACGAGTACCGCCGCCACCACGATGATCCGCCGCATCGCGCCGCTCCTTCGCCCGCGGATTCGACTAGCGCTCGAGGTCCCCGGGGCCGATCGCTTGATTCTCGCACGAGCGCCGGACACGGTGGGTACGCTCGTCGGCAGCGAACAAACGCACGGGAAGGGGGGCGGCCATGCCCATGATGACCGGCGAGGCATGCAAGGAGGTCGGGTCCACCGACGCTGCGACCGTTTGACACTCCCATGACTCGGGAATAACATCTCGCGGTTGGGACAAGGGGAGGCGTAAATGCGTCGAGCTTTCGTGGTGGTGCTGGCAATGCTGATCATGGGTTCCGCGACGTTGCTGGCGGCGAATCTCAAGAAGGAGAATCCGGGCGCCCCGAGCGTGCCGCCGCAGAAGCCGGCGGCGGTCCTGTACGATCAGACCGACAACGCCGCAGGCAACGGAGCGCCGGACCAGGACTTCGAAGCGTCGTACAACACCTACGACTCCTTCGCGGCCGACGACTTCGTGGTTCCGGCGAGCGGCTGGCAGATCACCCGGGTCAACACGGTCGGCACTGTTTCCGCCGGCGGGACCGCCGCGGTCTCGGTCGACGTGTCGATCAACGCCAACGCCGCCGGCATTCCCGGTTCTCCGGTCGCCGGCTGCAACTACCCGGCGATGGTGCCGACCGCGCAGGGCCCGGGCAACCTGACCCTCGACCTCACCCCGGCGTGCAACCTGGCTGCAGGAACCTACTGGGTCGTCATCCAGGTCAACCAGGACTACGCGACTGCCGGCCAGCACTTCTGGAGCAACCGCACGGTCCAGAGCGGCCTCGCAGGCATGTGGATGAACCCCGGCAACGGGTTCGCCACTGGCTGCACGACCTGGACCGCGATGACCATCTGCGGCGTCGGCGGCGGAACCGCCCCGGACTTCCTCTACTCGCTCGAGGGGAACATCCTCCCGGTCGAGCTGCAGACGTTCAACGTCGAGTAGGCCCAAGATCCCTCGGAGCACTCGAGGCAAGGCCGCGCCCGCGGGGTCACCCCCGCGGGCGCCTTGCTTTGTCGTGCGTCCGGGTTCCGTCGGCGGCACGCTCGCCGTGACCGTCAATAACCAGCACGAGGTGCCGGGTCAGGCGATGGTCCGGAACCTCACGACTGCCGAGCTCGGGTAGCGCCTCCGCTATCCTGCCCGCATGCCCAGTCGCGCTCGCCGCCTTCGCCACCCAAGTGGTGTGATCAGCCTGGCGGTCATGTCAGCCCTCCTCTCCGCGTGCGACCGCCGATCGACCGAGCCGACCCGGCCTCCTGCGGCCGTGACCCCGGCGCCTCCTGCCGTGGCGAGCCCGCCGGCCGACTGGCGGCAGGACCTCGAGCGCCTTCGCGCGCTCGGCTACATGGACTACAGCGACGCACCGGCGCTCCCCGCCGGCAAAGGCGTCACCCTCCTCGACCGCAAGCGGGCCTCCCCCGGCTACACCCTCGTCGTCTTCGCCCGTACCTGCACCGCCCAGCTCGTCACCCTCGAGGGTACGGTCGTCCGCTCCTGGTCCGATCGACCGTGCCACCGCTGGGAGCACGCCGAGCTTCTGCCCGAAGGCGACCTGCTCGTGGTCGGCACCCGGTTCGACCCCGACCGGGTCTCCGATCCGACCCGTCTCGGCCGCTACCTCATGCGCCTGTCGTGGGACGGAAAGGCCGATTGGAGATCGGACCTCAACGCGCACCACGACGTCGAAGTCACGCCCCGCGGCCAGCTCCTGACGCTCGTTGCCGCCCGCCGGCGCATCGCGAGCGTCGACCCGGACGCCGACGTCTGGGACGACCGGCTGACCCTGCTCACGCAGGATGGCGCGGTCGTCGAGAGCGTCTCCCTCTACGACGTCCTGACCTCGTCGCGGCTCCGCTTCCCGCTCCAGATCGTCGGCCG
Source organism: Acidobacteriota bacterium (assembly GCA_016213675.1). Taxonomy (GTDB): domain Bacteria; phylum Acidobacteriota; class Thermoanaerobaculia; order Thermoanaerobaculales; family Thermoanaerobaculaceae; genus JACQZW01. Next base: position 41,942 of record JACQZW010000095.1, read on the forward strand.
GCGCGCCGAGAAGGACGGGTCCCGGACCATCGACCTCTTCCACTCCAACGCGGCCGAGTGGGTGAAGTACCCGGAGCTGGCGGGCCGCGGTCCGCTCTACGGCGCCGACAACGTCCTCGTGACCTCCCGGCACCAGGACGCCGTCTTCATGATCGACTGGCCGTCGCGGCAGCTCGTGTGGTTCTGGGGACCCGGCAACCTGTCGGGACCGCACGACGCGACTCTCCAGCCGAACGGCAACATTCTCATCTTCGACAACGGTCTCGCGCGCCGCTGGTCGCGTGTCGTCGAGCTCGACCCGCGTGCCCCGAGCGATCTCCTCGAGATCTCGTTCCCCAGGAAGGGCCAGTTCTTCAGCCGCGTCATGGGCACCAGCCAGCGGCTGGCCAACGGCAACCTCCTGATCACCAACCCCGCCGGAGGACAGGGGATCGAGCTCGGTTCGGACGGGCAGCCGGCCTGGATCTATGAAGGCACCGAGCGAACACCGGACGGCCGGCGGGCCCAGATCGCGCGGATGAGGCGTTTCCCCTCGAGCTTCGTCGACGCCATCGTCGCCGGCGACAGGTCCGCCCGTCCCAGGTAGCGCCGCCGCCGTCCCCGCGGTGGTACGCTCGGCCGCAGCGATCCGGAGCACGGGAAGGGGGGTGGCCATGCCGATGATGACCGGCGACCAGTACGAGGCGAGCCTGCGCAAGCTCAACCTCGTCGTCTACCTCTTCGGCAAGCGGGTGGAGAACCCGGTCGACGACCCGGTGATCCGGCCGTCGTTGAACGCCGTCAAGCTGACCTACGACCTGGCCCACGACCCCGCGCACCAGGACCTCATGTGCGCCGTCTCGCACCTCTCGGGGGAGCGGATCAACCGGTTCACCCACGTCCACCGGAGCCTCGACGACCTGGTGAAGAAGAGCCTGATGGGCCGCCTGCTCGGGTCGCTCACCGGCTGCTGCTTCCAGCGCTGCGTCGGCATGGACGCCCTGGCCGCGCTGTCGATCGTCTGCTGGGACCTCGACCGGGCGCGCGGCACCGGC
>JACQZW010000094.1 GCA_016213675.1 Acidobacteriota bacterium
CCTCGACTCCACGCCGCTCGTCGTCCTCGGGGGGCAGGTCGCCACCCAGCTCATCGGCAAGGACGCGTTCCAGGAGTGCGACATGATGGGGATGACGAACCCCATCACGAAGTACAACTTCCAGGTCCACCACGCCGACGACCTCGCCAGGGTCATCGACCAGGCGTTCTTCATCGCCGGCACAGGGCGGCCGGGGCCGGTCTATATCGACCTGCCCAAGGACGTCCAACTCCAGCGATCGGGCCGCCTCGACCCGGGGCCGATGGATCTGCCGTGCTACGCGGCCACCCTCGCGCCGGACCCGGCCCGGATCGCCCGCGCGGCGCAGGTGATTCGCAAGGCTTCCCGCCCCCTGCTGATCATCGGCCAGGGGGCCGTCCTCGCCGGGGCGACCGACGTCCTCGGGGCGTTCGCCCGCGACCTGGGCATCCCGGTCGCCACCACCCTCCTCGGCAAGGGCGGCTTCGACGAGATGGATCCCCTGAGCCTCGGCTGCCTCGGCATGCACGGCCGCCGGGCCGCGAACCACGCCGCGGTGCACTGCGACGTGATCATCGCGTTCGGCTGCCGCTTCAGCGATCGCGTGACCGGCGAGCCCAAGTCGTTCGCGAAGGGCAAGAAGATCGTCCACGTCGACATCGACCCGTACGAGATCGACAAGAACGTCCCGGCCGCGGTCGGGCTGAACTGCGACGCGCGACAGGCCGCCGAGCAGCTTTCCGACCGGCTCCGGGGGTTCTCCGGCGCGTGGGTGACCGCGTGGACGGAGCAGCTGAAGGAGTACCGCCGGGTCTGCCGCGCCTGCGTCCCCGATCCGGCCGGCACGAGGCTCCACCCCAAGCAGGTGATGAAGATCCTGGACGGGTTCATCGGGGACGAGGACATCGTCACGACGGGCGTCGGCCAGCACCAGATGTTCGCCGCCCACTACCTGACGCGGCGCAGGCCGCGGACGTTCGTCACCAGCGGCGGCGCCGGGACCATGGGATTCGGCCTTCCGGCGGCGGTGGGGGCGTCCCTCGCGAAGCCGGGCGTCAGGATCTACGCCATAGACGGGGACGGCAGTTTCCAGATGACGATGCAGGAGCTGGGCACGCTGGCGAAATCGGCGTCGAACGTCACGGTCGTCATCATCGACAACGGGTACCTCGGCATGGTGCGGCAGTGGCAGGAACTCTACCACGACGGCAAGTACTCGGCGGTCGAGCTTTCCAACAACCCCGACTTCGTCCAGATCGCGGGGGCGTACGGGATCGACGGCAGGTTCGCGGACGCCGAGGAGACCCTGCGCGACGCCCTCGGGCACGCCCGGGGGTGCGGGAAGAACTGCCTGATCCACGTGGCCGTGGAGCGGGAGAGCAATGTCGTGCCGATGGTCCCCGCGGGGGGGAAGCTCACCGACTTCACGGGGTACTGCATCAAGGATCCGGCCAATTTCTTCGCCGATCATGACGCCGCGTGCGCGTCCGGCGAAAGCGGCGGCCGCCGATGAAGAGCGACCACACGCTGTCGGTCCTCGTCCGCAACCAGCCCGGCGCCCTGGCCAAGATCGCGGGGATGTTCCACCGGCGCGGCTACAACATCGAGACCGTCGCGGTCTACAAGTCCCACATCGAGGGTATGACGAAGATCCTCATCTCCGGCCAGGCGCACGACCGCGACGCGGAGCTCCTCAGGCGGCAGGTCGAGAACATGGTGGACGTCCGCGAGGCGAGGCTTCTCGATCGCGGCCAGTCGTTCACGCTCGAGATGTGCCTCGTCCGGATGGGGTTCGACTCCGAGGCGGAGCGCGCCGAGGTCATGGCGGCGGCCGCGCCGTACAAGCCGAACCTGCGCGCGGAGAACGGACGGTCGGTGATACTCGAGGTGGCCGGGAGCTCCGAGACCGTCGACGAGTTCGTCAGGATGGCCGGCCGGTTCAAGATGATGGACGTCTCGCGCACCGGGATGACGGTCCTCGGCCCGCACCTGCCGACGACGAAGCAGGACGACGAGGAGACCCCCGACCCCGAGCCCTGACGGCATGAGCCGAAACCCCTTTTTGCCCCGGAGGTGACCATGAAGGTTCTGACCGCGAAGGATGCTTCCCTGGATGTCCTGAAAGGCGTGAAGATCGCAGTGATCGGCTACGGCGCCCAGGGGCGCGCGCAGGCCCGGTGTTTCAAGGACTCCGGGCTCGACGTGGTCGTCGGGGTCCGGGCGGGGGGGCCCTCCGAGGAGCTGGCCCGGCAGGACGGCCTTGACACGTCGCCGATCCCCGACGCGGTCGCGAAGGCCGACCTGATCCACATCCTGATCCCGGACGAGACGCAACACGACGTCTACGCGAAGGACATCGCGCCGCACCTCAAGACGGGAAAGACCCTGAGCTTCTCGCACGGCTTCAGCATCGTCTACAAGCGGATCGTCCCGCCGGCCGGCGTCGACGTCATCCTCGTGGCGCCCAAGTCCCCCGGCACCGAGGAGCGCAAGGCGTTCCTCGAGGGGTTCGGCGTCCCCGGGCTGATCGCGGTGCGCCAGGACACGACGGGGAAGGCGCGGGAGAAGGCGCTGGCGCTCGCGCACGCCGTCGGCCTCACCAGGGCGGGCGTCCTCGAGTGCTCGTTCGAGGACGAGACTTACGAGGACCTGTTCGGCGAGCAGGCCGTGCTCTGCGGCGGCGCCGCCGAGCTCGTCAAGGCCGGGTTCGAGACGCTCACCGAGGCCGGGTACCCGCCGGAGATGGCGTACTTCGAGTGCCTCCACGAGCTGAAACTGATCGTCGACCTGATGTACCAGGGCGGGCTGACCCACATGTGGCACGTCGTCTCCAACACCGCCGAGTTCGGCGGCCGCACCATCGGGCCCAGAATCATCGGCCCCGAGGTCCGCAGGGCGATGAAGGATATCCTGGCGAACGTGCACGACGGCTCGTTCGCGCGGACGTGGGTGGCGGAGTACGAGGCCGGGATTCCGACGCTCACGCGGATGCGGGAGGAGGAGGCGAAGCACCCGATCGAGGTGGTCGGCCGCCAGGTGCGCGCGCTGTTTACGAAGGACGGTGCATGAGATCCGGAGTTTTTAAAAAGGGCATCGACACGCTCCCCCACCGATCCCTGTTCTCGGCGGCAGGCGTCGCGCCCGGGGACCTCTGCAAGCCGTTCATCGGGGTCGCCAACAGCTACAACGACGTCATCCCCGGCCACGTGCACTTAAACGGGCTGGCCGATGAGGTCAAGCGCGGTATCCGCGATGCGGGCGGCGTCCCGTTCGCGTGGGGAGTCCCGGGGGTCTGCGACGGCATCGCCATGCACACCGAGATGCGGCTGTCGCTGCCGAGCCGCGAGCACATCGCCGAGAACATCGAGATCATGATGCTCAGCCACTCGTTCGACGGGTGGGTGGGGATCACGAACTGCGACAAGATCACGCCGGGGATGCTGATGGCCGCCATGCGCCTGAACCTCCCCGCCGTCCTGCTGACCGGGGGACCGATGATGGCCGGGACGCACGGGGGCAGGCGGCTCGACCTCGTCTCGTGCTTCGAGGCGGTCGGACAGGTGCGCGCGGGGAGGATGACCGAGGCCGAGGCCGAGGAGCTTTCGGCCCGGGCGTGCCCCGGGGCCGGATCGTGCGCGGGGCTGTTCACCGCGAACACGATGGCGATCCTCACCGAGACGATGGGGATGAGCCTGACCGGCTCCGCCTCGCCGCCGGCGATATCCCAAGAGCGCCGCCGGATCGCCTACGAAACCGGGCGCCGCGCCGTCGCTCTCGTCACGCAGAACGTCCTGCCGCGCGGGATCATGTCGGACCGTGCCTTCACCAACGCGTGGATGGTCGATCTCGCCGTCGGCGGCAGCACGAACACCGCCCTGCACCTCCCGGCGATCGCGAGGGAGGCGGGGATCGCGCTCGACCTGCGCGAGCTCGACGGCCTCTCGAGGCGCGTGCCCAACATCTGCCACCTCCGCCCCTCGGGGGATCATTTCATGGAGGACTTCGACCGGGCGGGGGGCGTGCCGGCCGTGCTTGACAGGCTGGCGGGGATGCTGGCGGACACGCCGACCGTGAGCGGCCCGTCCACCCTGGCGATCGCGCGGGGGGCGGCGTGCGCCGACGACGAGGTCATCCGCCCGCTCGCGCGGCCGTTCGCGACGGAGGGGGGGATGGCGGTGCTCCGGGGAAACCTGGCCGACGAATCGGTCGTCAAGCAGGCGGCGGTGCAGGCGGAGATGATGCGGCACTCGGGCCCGGCGCTCGTGTTCCACTCCGAGCAGGCGGTGCTCGATGCGATCAGGGACGGGCGGATCAGGGAGGGGAACGTCCTGGTGCTCCCGTTCCAGGGCCCCGCCGGCGCCCCCGGCATGCCCGAGATGCTCACGCCGACGTCGGCGGTGATGGGCGCGGGGTTTGACCGCGTGGCGCTCGTCACCGACGGCCGCTTCTCCGGCGGCACGCGCGGGCCGTGCATCGGGCACGTCAGCCGCGAGGCGTACCTCGGCGGCGCGATCGGCGCGGTGCGCGACGGGGACGTCATAGACATCGACATCCCCGGCAGGTCGCTGAACGTCCGCCTGCCGGACGCCGAGATCGCGCGGCGGCTCAGGGTCGTGCGGCCCCCGGAGCGCCCGATGAGCCCGCTGCTCGCCCGATACCGCCGGCAGGTCGTGGACGGTTTTGCCGCCCGGAAGGACGTCCCATGGCTGGCATGACGCTGACCGAGAAGATCATCGCGGGGCACTCGGGGAACGGCCGGGTCTCGCCCGGCATGACGGTATGGGTCACCGCCGACCTATTGATGACTCACGACGTGTGCGGCCCCGGCACGATCGGCATTCTCAAAAAGGAGATCGGCGAGCACGCGCGGGTCTGGGACCCCGACCGCGTGGTGATCATCCCCGACCACTTCATCTTCACCGGTGACGCCGACGCGCGGCGCAACCTCGACACGCTGCGCGGGTTCGTGAAGGAGCAGGGGATACGGCATTTTTACGACGCCGGCACCGACCGCTACAGCGGCGTCTGCCACGTCACGCTCGCCGAGCGCGGCCACCTCCGGCCCGGGGAGATACTGTTCGGCACCGACTCGCACACGTGCACCGCCGGTGCGCTGGGGCTCTTCGCCACCGGGATCGGCAACACCGACGCGGCGTTCGTGATGGCCACGGGGAAGCTCTGGCTGAGGGTCCCCGAGACGATGCGCTTCGTCCTCGAGGGGACCGCCCGCCCCCGCGTCACCGCGAAGGACATCGTCCTGTCGCTGATCGGCGGGATGGGGGTCGACGGCGCCGCGTACCGGACGATGGAGTTCTGCGGGCCGGTGATCGACCGCATGGGGATCGCCGAGCGGATGACCCTGTGCAACATGACCGTCGAGGCGGGGGCGAAGTCGGGGATCATCGCGGCGGACGGGACCACGCAGGCCTTCCTGAAAGGGCGGGGCGTCGCGGCGTCCGTCGCCGTCGGCGGCGACCCGGACGCCCGGTACCACTCGGAGCGGCGCGTCGACGTGACGGCGCTGAAGCCCCAGGTCGCCTGCCCGCACAGCCCGGACAACGTCAGGGACGCGGAGGAGTGCCGGGGGATCAAGGTGGATCGGTGCTACATCGGCTCCTGCACGGGCGGCAAGATCGAGGACTTTGTGATGGCGTGCGAGATCCTCGACGGCCGGAGGGTCGCGGTCGAGACGTGCTGCGTCCCCGCCACCGCGCAGGTGGCGCGCGAGCTTCAGACCCGCACGGTCGGGGGCCGGACGCTCGGCGCGATCCTGACCGCCGCGGGCGCGACGATCGGACCGCCGTCGTGCGCCGCCTGCCTCGGCGGCCCGCCGGACACGTTCGGGCGGCTCAACCGAGGCGAGGTCTGCATCTCCACGACCAACCGCAACTTCCCGGGCCGCATGGGCGCGCCCGACTCGAAGGTGTTCCTCGCGTCCCCGTACACGGTCGCCGCGTCGGCCGTCGAGGGACGGATCACCGACCCGGGAAGATTCTCGGGCTGAGGGAGGCCGGCGACGATGGAACAGGCGATCACCGCGCGCGTGTACGTCCTCGGCGACGACGTCGACACCGACCAGATCATCCCCGCCCGTCACCTCGCCATCTCGCTCGACGATGCGGCGGAGCGCGCGCGGTATGGGGGGCTGGCGCTCAGCGGCGTCCCGCTGGAGAAGGCCGGGCTGCCGGGCGGAAACCGCCCGTTCTCCGACACCATAAGCAGCCGATCGCCGTACGCGATCATCGTGGCGGGCAAAAACTTCGGCTGCGGGTCGTCCCGCGAGCACGCGCCGGTCGCGCTGGCCGAGGCCGGCCTCCGGGCGGTCGTCGCCCGCTCGTACGCGCGGATCTTCTACCGCAACGCGATCGACGGCGGCTACTTCCCCCCGCTCGAGAGCGAGGAGGACCTGACCGGCTGGTTCGCCACCGGCGACGAGGCGGTCCTCGACCTTGGGGCGGCGGCGCTGCGCAATATCACGAAGAATCGCGAGTGCGCCCTTCGCGAACCGGGGGCAGCCGGCGAGATCATCCGCGCCGGGGGCCTCTTCGAATACGCCCGGGGGCGCGGGCTGGTGGAGAAGCGACGATGACGCGAATGTCCATTTACGACACCACCCTGCGGGACGGGGCGCAGGGCGAAGGGATCAACTTCTCCGTCGACGACATGCTGTCAATCACGGCGCTCCTCGATGACCTCGGCGTGGCGTACGTCGAGGGCGGATGGCCGGGATCCAACCCCAGGGACGAGGCGTTCTTTGCGAGGGCCGTCAGGTTGAAGCTGGCCAATGTCCGGCTCTCGGCGTTCGGCTCGACCTGCCGATCGGGAAGGTCCTGCGACGACGATCCCAACATCCAGGCCCTGCTCAAGGCGGGCGTCGGGACGCTTACGATCTTCGGAAAGTCGAGCGGGTTCCACGTCACGCACGTCCTTGGGATCTCGCCGACGGAGAACCTGGATCTGATCGAGGCGAGCGTCCGGTACCTCAAGGGCCATGTCGACGAGGTCATCTTCGACGCCGAGCATTTCTTCGACGGCTACGCCGCCGATCCCGCCTACGCCATTGCCACGCTGACGGCCGCCGTCACCGGAGGGGCCGATCGCATCGTGCTGTGCGACACCAACGGCGGCACCATGCCGCACGACATTGCGGTGGCGGTGACACGGGTGCTCGCGGAAGTCCCCCGCCCGCTGGGGATCCACGCCCACAACGACGCGGAGCTTGCGGTCGCCAACTCGATCGCGGCCGTGAGGGCGGGGGTGACGATGGTCCAGGGGACCGTCAACGGCCTCGGCGAGCGGTGCGGCAACGCCAACCTCGTCTCGATCGTGCCGACCCTCGAGACGAAGATGGGGATCCCATGCCTGCCGGCCGGCCGCCTCGCGAGGCTGACGCGCGTCGCGCGCACCGTGGACGAGATCGCGAACCGCAAGCCGTTCATGTCCCAGCCGTACGTCGGGCGCAGCGCCTTCGCCCACAAAGGCGGCGTGCACGCCAGCGCCGTGATGAAGGACCCGCGCACCTACGAGCACATCGATCCCGAGACCGTCGGCAACCGCCACCGGGTCCTCGTGTCCGATCTGTCCGGGCGCGCGACGGTCGTGCTCAAGGCGCGCGAGCTTGGCATCGAGCTGGCGCCCGACGATCCGGCCGTCGACCGCGTCCTCGCGCGGCTCAAGGACCTCGAGAGCGAGGGGTACCAGTTCGAGGGGGCCGACGCCTCCTTCAAGCTCCTGATCGACCGGATGGCCGGCCGGCACCCGCGTTTCTTCACGCTGCGCAGCATCGGCGTCAACATCGAC
>JACQZW010000010.1 GCA_016213675.1 Acidobacteriota bacterium
ACCACCCGCCCAGGCTTGCCCTCCCGACCACCCGCCCAGGCTTGAAGCCGAAGCGGGAAAAAGCCCCGTGTCCTGCGCCGTTGCTTCAAGCCGGGGTGGAAGGGGGGGCGTGCAAGCCTGGGTGGGCGGGCGGGTGGGCAAGCCTGGGCGGGAGGGCGGGTGTGCAGGCCTTCAACCCTGCTTCACGATCCCCGCGTGCAGGAACCAGAGCTCGAAGCGCGGCGGGTTCGGGAGAGCCAGGGCCTCCTGGACCGCCCGGACGTAGGCCTGCCCCTGCGAGGCATAGCTCAGGGCGCGCTCCTCGAGCGCGGCGCCGGCGACCTCGTCGGTCTTGTAGTCGGCGACGACGAGCCGGTCCGTCGCCGGGTCGCGGTACAGGAGGTCGATCGTCCCGGCGACGAAGCCGACCGGTCCGACGTCCTCGTCGGGCAGAAGCAGCACGGGCAGCTCGCGAGCCACGACGTGCGGCGCGATCGCCGAGAAGGCGTCCCAGAGCCGCGAGGCGCGGAAGCGGTCGAGCGTCTCCCCTGCCCTGGCCACGGCCACGGCCCGCACGTTCTCCGCGGGCCGCGGGTCGACCAGGGCCTCGAGGCCGCGTCGGGCGCGGCCGAGCGCCGCCGCCGGGTCACCGCCCAGCTCCAGCCGCTCGAGCACGCCATGCACGAGGCTGCCGGCCGCCGTCGCCGCGCCGGCGGCCCCGTCGCGCTCGACGTCTCGGCGCCGGCTCCGGGGTTCGTCCTCCTCGTGACGCTCGCGCAACAGCCGGTGGGCCTCGGCCGACGCCGGTCCGCCGTAGCGCCGGGCCATGCGGGTCCCGGCCTCCTCGCGCAGCCTCGCGAGGCGCCCCGCCTGCCGCTCGATCTCGTCCGGCTCCGGAAGGGCCACCTCGTCATCGCGGGCGGCGACCGCGGCCGTCTTCGGCGCGAGCGACGGGAAAACCCACCGCGCCCCGTCGATGACCGCGTCCCAGCCTCCGGCCTCGACGAGGCGGCGGTGGATCGCCTCCGGCGCCTCGCCGTCCCACGACCGGAGCAGCAGCTCGAGGTGCGAGCCCGCCGCATTCCTCCCGCCCTGCGGCCAGGACCCGGACACCACGAGACGCTCCTTGGCCCGCGTCATCGCGACGTAGAGCGTGCGCACCCGTTCGGCCGCCTCGACCCGCCGCCTGCGCTCCTCGACCGCGACCCAGCCCGGGGACGGGGCGCCGAGGAGTCGGAGCTCGACTGCCCCGCCCGGCATCCTGGCCACCTGGTTCGGCCGGTCGTGGCCCTTGCCCGGCTGCTTGTGCGCCTGCAGCAGGTAGACGTGGGAGAAGTCGAGCCCCTTGGCCTTGTGGATGGTCATGACCCGGACCGCGTCCGCCGCCGCCTCGCGCGGCGTCGCCTCCTCGGCCTCGCGCTCCTCGGCGATGGCCAGGCGGAGCGCCCGCAGGACCTCGGTCACGTCGCCGCCGGCCGCCTCGAGCGACTGCTCGAGCTGGCGGAAGAAGCGATCGAGGTTGGCGAGTCGCCACGCCCCGAGGAAGCGGGCCGCCTCGGTCGCCTCGATGAGCGACTCGACCCGCACCCGCTCGACGAAGGCCGCGGCGCTGTCGTGCCGGAACGCCGCGCGCAGGCCCGCGAGCCGTGACACGGCGGCCGCCAGGCCCTCTTCCCAGCCGCGCACCCCGTCGAGGCCGGGGATCTCCTCGGTCGGAAGACCGGCCGCGACCCCCCGGGCGAGCGCCCGCACCCGCTCGAGCCGCACCGGGTCCGGCCCCGCCAGCTCGGTCAGCAGCCCGGGCAGGCCGCCCAGCCAGAGATCGAGCAGCGCGGCGTCCGGCACGCCCGCCTGGGCCGAGCGCAGCCACGTCACCAGCGCGAGGTGGTCGCCGGGGTCGAGGATGGTCTGGACCAGCGCCGCCGCCTCGATCACCTCGCGCCGCCGGTAGTACGACCGGTCGCGCTCGACCGCGTAGGGCACGCCGGCCTCGCGGAGCGCCCGGAGCACCGTCTCGACGTTGCCGAACGAGCGCAGCAGGACACCGACCTCGCTCCACGCGACGCCCGACCGGTCGTGCAGCGCCCGCAGGTCGCGAGCGAGCCAGTCCGCCTCGATCTCCTCGCCGACGGCGTTGACCGTCCTCGGCGACTTCCCGTCCCCGCCGGGCGCGGCGTCCCAGCACACCCAATACTCGATCGGCGCCCAGGGGTCGCGCCGGAACCCCTCAGCGCGCTCCTTCTCCACGCACGGGACGAGCGGTTGGAACGGCGGCTGGACTCCAGGATCCTCGAGCATCACCGGCGCCAGCCGCCGCTCGACCTCCTCGAGGATCGGCGGCGCCGACCGGAAGCTGACCGACAGCCGCTGCCGTGTCCGGCCTGTGGACTCCAGCCCGCGGACGAAGCGCTCGTACGACTCGAGGTCGGCCTCGCGCCAGCCGTAGATGGACTGCTTCGGATCGCCGACCAGGAAGAGCCCGGGCCGCACCTCCCCGTCGAGGGCGAGGACGCGCAGGACGTCGCACTGGGCGGGATCTGTGTCCTGGAACTCGTCGACGAGGAGCTGGCGCATCTCGCTGCGCAGCCGGGCGGCGATGCCATCGTGGCTGCACAGCAGGTTGCGGGCGTCGCGCAGCAGCGCCTGGAAGCCCACCACGCCCCGGCGCGTCAGCTCGCGGTGCGCCTCGGCGAGCAGGCCCGACAGCGCGGTCCGGGCGTGGCCGTAGAGCACCGGTTGGAGCGATCGAAGGTGCCCGAGGGCGGTGGCCAACCGGCCCGCGGCCGCGCACACCGCGGCGGCGGACTCGCCGAGCGCGTTGGCCTCGGCGCCCGTCGGCTCTCCCCTGCCCCACTTCGCGAGCCGCGCGCCCGCATCCAGCCTCTCCCCGTCTCCCGCCGCCGCGCACAGCATGTCCAGTCCGGCGACGTCGGCCGGCGTCACGGCGGCGGTGTCGGCCAGAGCGCGCAGCGCGGCAATCGCGCGCGGGGCCACCGCGTTCGCGCCCTTCACGGACGTCAGCGCTCCGGCGCCGGCCTCCTCGAAGTCGCGCAGCGCCGCCAGCAGCGCGTCGCGCAGCCCGCCGGCGACTTCCGGCGTGAACGGGTCGGCGGCGAGCGCCTCCGGCTCGACGGCCTCCGCGAGCAGCTCGACGAGCGCCGCCGCGAGGCCGGCCGGGCCGATCCCGGCGGCGGCCAGCGCCACGAGCCCCGCGTCGGGCTCGCCGGCCAGCGCCTCGCGCATCCCCGCCTCCACCACATCGCGTGCGACCGCCTCGCGCAGCGACCCGTCGGCGTCCACGGTGAACGCCGGGTGGACGCCCGCCTCCAGCGGGAAGCGGGCCAGCAGGCGGCGGCAGTACGCGTGGATCGTCCCCACCTGGAGGCGGTCGAGCGCGACGAGGAGGGCCCGCGCGCGGCGCGCCCGCTCGGGCCCGGTGACGGTCAGCTCGGCCTCCGCCACCCCAACCGGGACATCCCCGACGGCGAGCCGCGCGAGCGCCTCGGCGAGACGTTCGGCCATCTCGGCGGCCGCCGCGTCGGTGAAGGTGATGGCGACCACGCCCTCGAGAACGCGGGCGGCGGTCGCCTCGTCGGTCCCGGCCGCAGGCTGGAGGGCACTCGCCGCGGATGCCGCGGACTCCCATCCCGGCCCCAGGCACCAGGTCACCGCCCGCGCCACCAGCGCCGCGGTCTTGCCCGTCCCGGCCCCGGCCTCGAGCACCATGGGCGAGGCGAACTCGCGCTGGGCGGCGACCCGCGCCGCGGCGTCGGCGCGACGGAGCTCGACCAGACGGGCGTCTCGGCTCACGACTCCCTCCCGCCGTCACCGGTTGGCTTGGCGGCCAGCATCCACACCCGGCGGGCCGCCGCAACAGCCGCGCCCTCCTTCTTCGCCGCCTCGGCGTCCGCCAACCACGCGTTCAGCCGCGCGCGGGCACCGGAGTCGTGGCGCACGCAGGCCGGTGCGACCTCGCACCACTGGCAGCCCTGGTACTCCTTTCGACCTTCCGGCCCGACCAGCCGCGGCAGGAAAGCGCCAAGGTCCCACGCCGCGAAGACCGCTGTTGCCGCCGTCGCGAACGCGTCCGCTGACTCGGCGTCGGCGTTGCTGAGGCAGGCGACCCGGTGCTCGGGCTCCTCGTCGGGCCGCAGGTAGACGTACCGGCCCTCGGCCGGGCGGTCCGCGACCGCCAGCGCGTAGGCCGCGGCCTGCAGCCTCCGGCCGGCGGCCACCTCCCGGCGCAGGTCGCGTTCGCGCGCAGCCGGCGTCTTGTTCGTCGAGTGCGACCGTCCCGTCTTGTAGTCGGTCAGTCGGACTCCCTCCCCCAGAGCGTCGACGCGGTCGGCGACGAAGGAGACGGCGCGGCCGCCGACGACGACGCGCCCCACGACCTCGGCGCCGAGGACGTCCGGCGGCGTGGCGGCCCAGTCGACCGACCGCGCCACCTCGAGCGCCACGGCGGCGCGCGCGGCGAGCAGCGCCGCCAGGCCCGCCGGCGACAGCCCGGCCTCCCGGACCAGCGTGTCGGCCTCCTCCCGCAGCAGCTCGGAGAGCCGCCCGGGGCCAGGCCACGGCGGCCGGTGCGGCACGCGGGCCATGACCTCGGTCAGCTCGGCGCGGGCGTCGGTCTTCCCGCCGCACACCCGTTGCAGCACGCGGTGCACGAGCTGGCCGACGAGCGGCGGGTCGATGCCAGGCAGCGACGCGCGCGGGTCCGGAGGCGGCTCGAGGCGGAGGAGCCGGCGGAGGAACGTCTGCCACGGGCAGGCGGCCACCCGTTCGAGATGCGTGACGTAGAGGTCGCCGTGTCGTCGGTCGCTTGGGCTGCGCACCGGGCCGACGAAGCCGAACCACGGGCCGAGCGCCGCTGCGCGGCGGCGGCCCTCGGGAACGCGGCGATCAGGGTCGAGCTCGTCGAGTACCCGGGTGTGGCAGCCGGCGACGAGGACCGCCTCGTCACGGCCGAGCCCGCCCGCGGCCAGCGCCGCCGCCAACGTCCCCGAGAAGCGCCTGCGGGAGGAGTGGAGCCCGGCGAGCACCGCGTGCTCGTGGGCGGGACGCAGCTCGTCGCCGGAGTCCGCCGACCACGGATCACCCGCGAGGTCGACCTCCCCCGCACCCAGTGCGAGCCGGACCCGCTCCGCCAGCGGCGAGGCGGGACAGGGCTTGCCGTCGTCGTCGCTCACCCGCCACGACAGCGTGACCCGCGGGCTCGCCGCGACGAGCTGGGCGAACAGGTAGCGCTCCTCGTCGCCGCCGCGGCGCTTGACGGGCAGGTCCGAGAGCACGCCGGTCCGCTGCGCCAGGTGGACTCGCAGCCGGTCCGCCAGGAGCGGGTCCTCGTGGAGCACCCGGGGGAACACGTCGCGGTTCAGCGAGACGACGAACAGGTGGTCGAAGGTCCGTCCCCGGGCCTCCATCACCGAGAGGACCTGGACGCCGGCCCCGGCGCCGCCGGTGTCGACCGCGCCGGCCCCCGCCAATGCGTCGGCCGCCAGTAGCGCGAACTCGTCTCGCTCGACCACCAGCTCGGCCGGCACCTCGGCCTCGAGCCCGGCCAGCGCCTCCTCTGCCGCGACCGCGCCGGGGTCCTCCCGCGACCAGCCGAGCCCCCCGGCGAGAAGCCCGCGCAGCCACTCGAGGGGCACCGCGAGCGGGGCGCGCCCGGGCGCGGTCGCGAGCCGGCCGCAGACGTCCCGGGCCGTGGCCACGACGAGCTCGAGCGTCCCGGCCCGCAGCACGCGATGGCGTGGCGGCGCGGCGGTCTCGTCGTCGTCGGTCGCCGCGCCCTTCACCAGCGGCAGGGGGAGGCCCGAGCGCCCGCCGAGGAGGGCGGCGGCGTCGAGCCCGGCCACCTCGCCGAGCCGCACAGCGCCGCTCGCCCGCAGTCCCACCCGTCCTTCGACCTCGACCGCCCCGTCCAGGCCATGCCAGGCCGACAGGAACGAGTCGGCGGTGGTCTCCGTCCCCCGCTCCAGGAGCTCACCGAGGGCGCGCAGCCGCCGCACCGCCGCGCCCGCCGAGCCGGGGCCGCCGCGCACCGCGAATGGGATCCCGAGCCGGCCGAAGTGCCGCGCGATCGGGCTCTCGAGCGCCGCGAGGTCGCGGGCGACGACACCGATCGACTCCGGCGTCGCGCCGCCGTCGAGCAGCGTCCGGACCCGGCGGGCCACCTCGCGCGCCTCGGCCGACGGGCCCGCGGCACGCACCAGCGCCAGCTCGTCCGGCCGGTCCGGCGCGGCGCCCACGGGCCCGTGCGTCGCACCGGCTCCCAGCCGCTCGCGGACCCGGGCCGTGAAGACATGAGGCTCGTCGCGGCCGGGATCGGCGGGGTCGGGCGGCTCGTCGAGCACGACGCGGGCGCCGGCGTGCCGGACGAGCGCCACGAGGAGGTCGCCGGCCACCGCCGTCGTCTCGGCGAAGCCGTGGACGAGCACCGCGCGCGCACCGAGCAGCTCCCCTCCCCGCTCGGCGAGCAGCAGCGCGGCGCGCCGGACCACGTCGGCCCGGCGGCCGAGGCCGGGAAGGGCGACCGTCGCCGCCACCGCGGCCGCCACCCGCACGATCGCGGCGGCGCGCTCGATCTCGGCGCCCTCGCCGAGCTCGCGGAGGGCGTCGAGGCAACCCTCGGCGTGGGGCGGCTCGAAGCCGGCGTCGAGGAAGTCGCGCAGGGTGGCGGCGAGGACCCGCCAGCCGTCGCGCATCGGGTCGAGCGCCGCGCGCAGGAGCGGCTCCTGCCGGCCGAAGCGCCGGGCCAGGATCGGGAGCAGCCGGTCGGACCCGGCGGCCGGCTCGCCGGCCGCCTCCAGCAAGCGGGCCGCGAGGCGGTACAGGGTCAGCACCTCGACCCCAGCCAGGGCCCGTGCGCGTGCGCGGACCAGCGCGGCCGCGACGTGCTCGCGCAGGCTGCCCGACGGCACGACCACGAGCACCGGCCGGCCGAGCAGGCGGGGGTCCGCCTCGGCCGCCGTCGCCAGCGCGAGGACCTCGCGGAGCAGGACGGCCTCGGCGGCCCTGGCGCCTCTCACGATCCACAGGGCAGGGGCCCGCTCGTCGGCTGTTCCGTCACGTGGCACGTCCGGCTCTCCCCGGCCCATGCGAGCACGCCGCGGGGGATGTGTCAACGCCGCGGCGGTCGCGGTCGACTATGCTCCGTGCGGTGAGCGACGGGGCCCTGAGCTACCGCGACCGGATCGTCGACGGTCCGCTCGACGGGGCGATCCTGCACCTCGGGACGCCGGCGGTGCTCGCGGCCCTCCTCCAGGCCGGCTTCCTCGTCGTCGACGCCTTCTGGCTCGGCCGGGTCGGGCCATGGGCCCTGGCCGCGGCTTCCACCGCCGGGTTCGTCATGTGGTTCGCCCAGGCGCTCGGCGAGGGCGTCGCCACCGGGAGCGGCGCCGTCCTCTCCCGCGCCGTCGGGGCCGGCGATCCGACGGGGGCGCGGCAGGCGGCGGCGGCCGGACTCGGTCTCTCGCTCGCCGGTTCAGTTGTCGTCGCCGCCGCCGGCCTCGCCGCCACCCGGAGCATCTTCGCCCTCATGGGCACCGCGCCCGACGTCACGGCCGCCGGATCGGACTACCTGCGGATCGTCCTCCTCGGCATGCCGGCGTACTGGGCGTTCTGCTGGGTCGCCGCGACCTTCCGCGCCGCCGGCGACAGCCGCACGCCTCTCCGGCTCCTCGCCTTCGCCGCCGCCTTCAACCTGGTCGTCGACCCGGTGCTGATCCTCGGCCCCGGCCCGTTCCCCCGCCTCGGGGCGGCGGGCGCCGCGCTCGCCACCGTCGGCGCCTGGGCGCTCGCGGCCGCCCTCGGCTGGATCCGGCTCTCCCGCCTCGGCCTGCGTCCGGAGCTCCCCGAGGCGCTCACGCCGTCGCCGGCCGCCTGGCGGGCGCTCCGGGTCGGCCTGCCGCTAGGCGCCGAGGGCGCGCTCTTCTCGGCGATCTACGTGCTGCTCACCCGGGTCACGACGACGTTCGGGACGCCGGCCGTCGCCGCGCTCGCCATCGGGCACAAGCTCGAGATGCTGAACTTCTTCGTCTGCGCCGGCATGACCAGCGCAGCGACGACGGTGGTCGGCCAGAACCTCGGCGCGGGGCAGCCGCGGCGCGCGACGCGAGGCGCCTGGCGCACGCTGTTCCTCACGCTCCTCCCAGTCGGAGCCGTCACCGCCGTGCTCGTCGGCATGCCGGCCCGCGCGGTCGCCGTCTTCTCGACCGAGCCCGCGGTGGTCGCGACGGGCCTGACCTACGTCCTGGTGGTCGGGCTGTCGCAGCCGTTCATGGCCGCCGAGGTTGTGCTCATGGGGGCCTTCGCCGGGGCCCACCGCACCGCGCTCCCGGCCGCCGTCCAAGTCTCGCTCACCGCGCTCCGCGTCCCGCTCGCGGCGTGGCTCGTCTCCCGCGGCTGGGGCGTCGAGGCGGTGTGGTTCGCGATCGCGGCCACCTGCATCGCCAAGGGCGCCATCCTCGCCGCCCTGTTCGCCCGCTGGCAGCATCGAGCCGCCGCGGCTCAAACGGGCCGCTGAGCCCCGTCCGCCGCCCATCACCCGAGGGGCCTGTCCCTGTCCCGCAGCGCGCTGCGGGTCTTACACCCGGTCGCGGCGCCGGGCGAACTTCAGCGCCGACCACGTCACGTCCACCGAGCACACCTTGTGGTCGACCAGGCCCGCCGCCAGGCCGGCCGCGCGCACGTCCCGCTGGCCGAGATCGCCGGCCAGCGCCGACGTCCTCTTCGGCCACGCGATCCACAGCCCGCGCGACGGCTCGTGCGCCGCCATCGCCTCGATGCCCTCCTGTAGCTCGGCCTTGGAGCGGACGAACCACACGACGAGGTCGGCCCCGTCCGCGGTGCCGAGCAGCTCGACGCCGGACGGCAGCTCGCCGACGCTGGCCGTGATCAGCCCGGGCTCGCCGATCAGGGCGACCCGCAGCCCGGCCTTGATGCCGAGCTTCTTCGGCAGCGGCGCCCCCGCGTACCCGGCGAACCGCGAGCTGGGCACCACGGGGTGCGCCGGCGGCCTGGCAATCGCCCGCGCGACCGCCTTGTCGACCTTCTCCCATGGCGCGTAGACGGCGTCGGGGAGGAGCGTCCGCATCGCGTCCACCTTGGCCGGCTCGCCGTCGACGAGGACCAGCGGCACGCAGCGCGTCGCCTTGCGCTCGCGAATCGCGATGGCCAGGTCGCGTCCCTGCGACGGCGCGTGGCCGAGGTCGATCACCACCACGTCCGGTGGCGCCGCCGCCATCCGGACCAGCGAGCTCAAACCCGCGAACGGCTCGTCGTCGACGTCGTAGCCGAGCGCCCGGAGCCGCTCGACCCGCTCCGTCCCGGTCTTGCCCCGCCGGTGGATCAACCGGACGAACCGCATGCGTCCCTGTCTCCTCTCGTCACCGCCCGCGATCCCTCGCGTGCCAGTCGATGCTACTCCGGGCTCACGCCTCGCGCGAGGCGTGAGGCGCCGACGCGCAGCAACGGATCAGTGCGGCCTACCCCCGGTCACGGGCTTCGGCCCGACCGGCAGCAGGCGGCTGACGATCACCCCGTCGAGTCCGAACTCGAGCAGGCCGCCGAGAAACCACAGCGCGGCCGCCTTCCCCGGGATGGGATAGAGCACGTACTGGTTGAGGTCCACGAGCAGACCGGCCAGGACCGCAAACGACACTCCGTAGGCCAGGCCCTCGAGTGCCGTCCCGCTCCGGGCGAAACGCGTCCATCCCGCCACGAACAGGGCGACAACCCCCGCCGTGAGCACGACGGACAGCCACGCCAGGTCGACCATGTCGGGGCGGCGCAGGTGTTGCACCGACTCGTTGACCTCCCGCAGCACCACGAGGTGCACGAGGGCGTTCCACGCCAGGGCCACGACGAAGAGCACGACGCACGACTGGATGATCCGCCTCGCTGACATCTCGACCTCCGACCCACGACTCATCACGCCCGAGACGGCCGGCCGCGCGCGAGGTCCCGTCACCGGCGCGACGCGGGCCGGGCTGGCCTGACGAGCTCGAAGCGGAGGCTTCCCGGCTCCGGACCGGCGCCCACCCGGTGCAGGCCGGCCCTCCGCAGGACCCCGCACGAGGCCGCGTTCGCCTCGGTCGTGTGCGCAACGATCCTCACGACGCGCCGGTCGGCCAGCGCCACGCCGACGAGCGCCTCGGCCATCTCGCTGGCGTAGCCGTGTCCCCGCCACGAGGCGACGACGGAGAAGCCGATCTCGACCGCGCCCTCGTCGTCGGGCGGTCCGAGGAACCCGCCTGCGCCCACCACGACGGCGCGCCGGTCGGGGGTCGCGCGCCGGACCGCGTACCAGCCCAACCACCCCACCACCGCGTCGCCGCCCTTCGTCAGCCGGTCGCGGAAGAACACCTGCGCCTCGCGGTCGTACTCGCCGGGCGGCCAGCCTTCCTCGACCTCGGCACCCAGGAGGGCCGCCAGCCGGGCCGGCGACTCGAGCTCGGCCGAGAGGTGCTCCAGCGTCGCGGCAACCAGGTCGAGCCTCGGCGTCGCGCAACGGATCGCAGGTGGGCTCGTCATCTCGCTGGTCGATCCTCGATCTCGCGCCGGCCGGAGATCGGCGCCGGCATGGCAGGGTCAGCTCGTCGCGGGCGTCGGAGCGGGGGTCGGGGTCTCGGAGGCGGTCGCGACGCCGGCGACATGCTCTCCGCTGATCGTCACCGCGATCGTCTGGGCCGGCGTCATGTAGGCGCCCGAAGCCCAGCGCGTGTTGGCCCTCACCACGACGCGGAACTCGTACTGCACGGCCCCGGCACTGGCATGGAGCTCGAACACGTCGGTGACCGGTTGGCCGTCCACCCACGGGGCCGGACGGCGGCTGTGGTCGGTGATCGACATCTCCTTCGGCACGCCTGGCTTCCACTCCGACTTGCCCTTCGCGCGGTGCTCGAACTGCAGGTAGCCGAAGCCGCCACGGCCGCACTCGCAGTACGGGCGGATCTCGCCGAGGACCGTGAGCTTGCCGAACGACGCGACGGTGAAGACCAGCTCGCGCGGCTTCGCCCAGCCGCTCTGCTCCGGGAAGTCGAAGCTCCCCTTGAGCTCCCCCGCGAATGCAGGGCACGTCACGGCGGCGAACAGGCCGAAACAGGCGAGGCGGGACACGACGTTCATGCGACTCTCCTCAACCGGTCATCATGCCCGCGCCCGACGGCGCGGTCAACCGGCAACGGTCCATCGGCTCATGCAAGCTCCGCGCCGCGCTCGGCGAGCAGCTCGCGGAGCACCGAACGGTGGCACCGCGCCTCGTCGGCGCAGTAGCACCCGACCGCAAGGTCCGTCTGTCGCGACAGCGCCGCCAGGAGGTCGAGGAGGTGCCGGCGATCCACCGCACTCATCTCGGCGCGATAACGCCGGACGAAGGCGCGCCACGAGCGCTCGTCGTCGGCTGTCCGGCCCTGCTTGAGCAACTCTTCGCTCGGCGCCAGCTCGGGCAGCCAGACGTCGTAGAAGTCGCGGGACGCGAACTCGGCCTTCGGCACACCGCGGGGCGGACGGCGGACCGTGCCGATGCGCATCCCCTCCCCGGCCCGTCGCGGGCTGCCCAGGCGGACCACGCGGATCGCCACCGTCCCCTCCACCCTCTAGCCCGGACTATTCATGAGGCATCTACTGCGGCCGCGGATATGGCCGCCCTGGCGGGCGTACTCGGGGTTCGACCCCTCGACGTACGGTGCCCAGTACGACTTCGGGCTCTCACCCCTACGTGCGCCCGCCATGACAGCCATCTCCGCGCCCTCGCAACGATGCCCCACGAAAAATCCGGGCTAGCCTTCAACGATGAGGCACGTCGCGGTCGCATGGGCGAACAGCCGCCCCGCGGCGTCCTCCATCCGCGCCTCGGTCACCGCCGTGCGGCGGCCCTTGTGGACGACCCGGCCGACCGCGCGCAGCACTCCGGTGTCGGGGAGGACCGGCCGGACGAGGTTCACCTTGAGCTCCAGGGTCGTGTAGCCCACGCCGATGGGCAGCAGCGTGTGGAGCGCGACCCCGAGCGGCGCGTCGAGCACGGCGGCGTACCACCCGCCGTGGACTCCACCGATCGGGTTGTACGCCCACGGCCCGGCCTCGGCCCCGAACACCGCGTGGCCTTCGCCGACCTCGACGAGGGTGAACCCCAGCGTCGCGCCGATCGGCACCCGGCGCCCCTCGGCGATGAGGTGGCGCATGTAGTCGAGGCCCGACAGCTCGCGCGCCTTCCGGCCCAGCTCGGCCGGGTCGTCCCAGGTGATCGTGCGGGTGTTCTCCACGGGTCCTCCAGTCGAAGAAGCCCGACGAGCGTACCAACCGGCGCCGGCGACGACAATCGCGCCGGAGGTGCGGCCGATGCGGCCGCACGCCTCCGGCGCCGAGTCATGCGTCAGCCGAGTACATCCCCGGATCAGCCTGAAGCGGTGCGACTCACGGGAGTGAGGCGCCCTTCACCGCCGGCGTCGTGGTGTCGCGGGCCGCGCCCGCCGCGACCTCGGGATCCGCCTTCGCGCCCAGGACCTTCGCTGCCGCCAGTGCGCCGATCCTCCTGCCCATGTCGGCCCCGACCTCGGTGGACGTCCGGAAGTGCACGCCGTCCCATACCCGGGCGTTCGACACCTCCCGGACCAGGTCTTCGACCCGCGTCCAGGTGCGCGTCGATCCCCCGGCTGAAGGGCTCGCCGTCTTCAGCGGCGGCATCTGCCCTGCAGCGACCTCCGCCTCCAGGACGGCCCCGACCGCGGCCGCCACGATGCAATGCGCGCATGGGTACTCAGGGTGCAGCGGCGTCTCGATGAACGGCATCCACGCCGGATCCTGCTCGGTGGCGTCGTTGCCGTCGTTGTCGCCGTTGCGGATGGCGGTGACGGGCCGCCAGAAGCCGTAGTGGTACTTGGCGTCGAAGACGGCGATCAGCGCGTCGTCGGTGGCCTGCGAGACGGCGGCGAACACGCGCGCGTTGTCCGTCACCTCGCGCCCGGGCGACTCGGCGACGGAGCGGGCCAAGCCGTGGTAGAGGTGCGGCGCGGTCGACTCCCAGAAGCGGGCCACCGCCGTCTGCTCGCTGGTGCGCCGTGCGCCGTTCTTGCCGCCGAGCGCCTTGATCTCCTGGTAGTCGCGGGCCCACGCCGGGCTCGACAGGGCTGGCGGCGGGCCCGGCCGGAACTGCGCCGCGTCCGTCATCGCCCACGGCTTCCGCTGCGGCCACTGCAGCGCGTACGGGATGACCGTCGGGACGTAGGCCCCGGGTTCGGTGAAGGGGCGGTACGCCTCGCCGGAGGCCGGGGCGTCGTCGGCCCGCAGCGCCAGGATCGCCTGCGCAGCGGCCTCGCCCACGGCGATCCCGGCGTTCTTGGCGGCGCCGCCAGGGATCGCCGCCAGCGCATCCCGGTACGCACGGTCGACCTCGGAGGCCTGTGACGGGACGAGCTTGGCCAGCGTCGCACGGTTCGCCGCGGCGACCGCGGCTGGGATCGACGCGTCGGGAGCCGGCCTGAGGTTCACCTCCGACGCCATGTAGCGCCCCGTGATGGCGTTCACCGCCGCGTACACGGCCGTGTCGACGATGGCGAGCACGCGGTTTCCCATCGCCGGCCCGACGTTGGCGGCGACCACCAGGTCGCAGGCCGTGCGGTCCCAGTCGGTGACGACGTCCGCCGCCGCGACCGAGGCGGCGGCAAGAGACACGAGAATCGCCGACAGCACGGGCCGCCGGCGCGGATCACTCCTGTTCATGGTTCGTTCCCCCTTTCCTGCTGGTTTCCCGCCGGCGGCATGCCGGCGGGTATGCGGCCGGGGCGCGGCTGACGCTCGCCGCCGGGCTCGCGAGAGGTTTGGTGGCTTGATAAGGGTGGGGGGAGGTCTGCGCGAGAGGGTACGCGGCGGAACGCGCCCGTCGGACCGACCGCAAAGGCCGCGCGTCTCGCTGCCGTAGATCAGGTGCCGCCACGTCATGGCGCATCCCCGGGGCAAAGCCGCCCGCCATCGGAGTCCACGCCCCGTGGAAACGTCGAATCGGTTCGGATTAGTCCTGGGGATTCCCGTCGGCCACGGCCGAACCGCTCGGTGCGAGTGCGCCCCGGGCGGGACTCAGCGACGGCCAGGCGCGGCGGCGCCGTCGAGCCGAGGGAACACGGCGCGGAGTCCCTCGAGGAACGCGCCGGGGTCATCCGGCGAGACCACGACCGTGCGGTCCGGCAGGCGGAGCACGACGGCCCGGCCGGGGTCGGTGACGTAGGCCCGGTAGCTCCCGAGCGCCTTGCTCCGGAAGAGCCCGGTGATCGAGTAGAGCCCGCCGTTGCCGAAGAGCCGGAGCGAGCACTTCATCGCGTTCGGGTCGTGCCAGGCCGCCGCGATGCCGGTCAGCGGGATCCGCGTCGACCACAGGAGCCGCTGGACACCAAGCTCCGTCCCGTCGACGTCGTAGGCGACGACCACGAACAGCGCGGCCACCAGGGCGATGAGCGGCGGGACGAACGCCATCACGGTGCCGAACGTCTCGGCGAACGGGGCCTTCGTGCCGTGGGGGATCTTGGTGAGGAGGAGGTACCCCATGCCGCCGAGCACGACGGTCGCGACCAGCGAGATCGCTTTCAGGGAGGTCGGCCACGGCGCGGCGCGGAATCGGAACATGGCAGCGGCCTCGATAGTACAACAGCGCGTGCTGCCCCGCGCGCTCAGGTCCCGCTGAACTGGATGAGCTCGATCGGACACCCGTCGTCGACGATCATCGCGACGAGGACGCCCGGCGAGGGCGAGTTGGGCGGCGTCAGCACCTGCTTGCCGGCCAGGGCCGCGTCGAGGTCGTCGACCTCGAAGGCGAGATGGGGCACGCTCCGGATCAGCTCGTGGATCGGGCTGCCCGGCTCGTAGCGCATCCACTGGATGCCGTACGGGCTCGACTCGAAGCCTGACACGTGGACCTTGAACGCCTCGAGGTAGCACTCGTCCGGACGGGGGCGATCGGTCGGGACACCCAGGTGGTGGAAACGCCATCCCCAGCGGGCGGTGGCGGCAGGCGGTTCACTGTCCTTGCGGGTCATGCGGCCTCCTGGCGGCCGTCGCGGGCGGTCGAGCGACCGGAAACATGCCTGGAGCATAGCCCACGGCGCGCCCGGGCCGGCGCCGGGGCTCGCCGCGGCCGCGCCACCAGGGATGGGCCTCGTTCACCCGTGCCAGAACGAGATGTCCGGGGGCCCGGCCAGGAACGCACCCGCTCGCTCGATGAACGACCGGATGTGAGGCTCCTGCATGTGCGGCCCCAGGAAGATCTCCTGGCTCGGCCAACGCTCGATGAGCGTGAAGCGCGCCGCATCGTGCGAGCCCTGAAGCAGCGTGATGCCGCCGCAGTCCGGCTCGGTCGCCAGCACGGTGGCGACCAGGTCTCCGAGCTCCCGCCTGGCGGTCTCGGCCCGCCCGGGCAGTGCCTGGTAGCTGACGAGCACAACCGTCTCACTCATGCGGCCTCCAACGAACCCAGATCCTGCGCCACGCGATGCGGCTAGCCCGGATTATTCGTGGGGCATCGTTGCGAGGGCGCGGAGATGGCTGTCATGGCGGGCGCACGTAGGGGTGAGAGCCCGAAGGCGTACTGCGCACCGTACGTCGAGGGGTCGAACCCCGAGTACGCCCGCCAGGGCGGCCGTATCCGCGGCCGCAGTAGATGCCTCATGAATAGTCCGGGCTAGAGCCGCCCTGCTCACACGTGCTGATCGAAGAGGACCGGGTTGCCGTCGGGGTCCACGACGACGAAGCTGGCCGGGCCCGCCGTGCTCTCGTCGGCCTCCTGCTCGAACCGCACTCCCTGTGCCTTGAGCCGACGCTGCAGCTCGCGGACGTCGGTGAACGAGGCGAGCTTCCGGGCGTTGCTGTCCCAGCCGGGGTTGAAGGTGAGGATGTTCCTCTCGAACATTCCCTGGAACAGCCCGATCACGTGATCGCCGTTCTTCAGGATCAGCCAGTTCTGCGCGGCATCCCCGGCGAAAGCGGCGAACCCGAGCTTCTCGTAGAAGCTCCTCGAAGCCTCGAGGTCCTTCACCGCCAGGCTGATCGAAAACGTCCCGAGTTCCATGCTCTCCTCCTTACCGTCCGGAAGCAGTTCCCAAATGACACCTGAATTCAGCGGCGGCGAAGCCGTCCGACTAGCTGAGTCATCAAGCTCAAACTAACCGAGGCCAGGATATCTTCCGAGGTAGATCAGGACGAACGCGACGGTGTTCGAGACGCCGTGCGCGACGATGGGCACGGCGAGGTTTCGCTTGGTCGCCAGGAACAGCATCCCCAGCAACAGACCGCTCAAGCCTTCCTGAACCCAGCCGGACACCCCCTGCTCGGTATGTCCCAGGCCGAACAGGACGCTGGACAGGAACAGGCTCGCGCCCCAGGCCCAGCGACCCTCGCCGAAGACCTGCGCCAGGCGCTTCATCAGGAAGCCTCGAAAGCAGATCTCTTCGCCGAATGCCGCGATCGTCCAGTTCAGCACCAGGAAGACGAACAGCATCATGAGGTTGCCTTGAACTACCTTGAGGTCCGAGTAATCAGGTTCGACGCCGAAGAAGGCGCTGATCCGTGGCGTGGTCACGTAGACGGCGAGCAGCTCCATGAGCACGCCGGCGAACGCACCCACGATGATCGAGCGCCGCAGGTCGGTCGGCCGGAAGAACCCGATGGTCGACCAGCGCTCGCGCCTGAGCCGGAGCAGGACCCAGATCAGGGGGACCAGGAACAGCGTCTGGGTCAGTGGCACCAGGCCCAGGGCGTCCGCAACGACGATCGCCACGAAGGCAGCGATCTCAACAGAGCTGCGAAGCAGACCACTCCTGGGTTGATCGACCATGACCTGGCCTCCGTGTGGAATGGCGCTCGCGCTCCACCCACCGAGCCGCGGCCCCTGTTGAGCCGGCCGCTAGCGTCGCGCCATCCTACTGGCCGGCGAAGACCTCCTCGCGGAGGTCGAAGCCCGGCGTGTGCACGAGAACCAGCGTCGCCGCTTCAGGGCTCTCGTTCGAGTAACTGAAGTGCCGACCGCACCTCACGAGACAGAAATCCCCGGCGCCTATGACGTGCGGCTCCCCGTCCAGAGTGAACTGAACCTGGCCACGGGTGACGAGATAGTACTTGTCCGATCGCCGCGACCACGCCTCCGTGTGCCGGACGCCGGGCGCGACCTCGATCACGGCCACCGAGGACCCGAGCGACTGCCCCGCGGTGTAGTCGAAGATGCGAAGACCGTGGAAGTCGATCGGCGACATCGAGCTACGGGAGATGAACACGGTGGCCTCCTGGTGCAGCGTCGCGCTTCGGCGAACCGGCCTGGGCTGCCCGCGCCGGTCAGGGCCGAGCTGCCGGACGCTAGTTCGGACCTGGCCCCGGTGGCGGGACGAGGCATTGCACCGCGGCGGCGAGCCACTGTTGGCCCTGCTGCTGGTGGACGACCAGGCACAGGCCCTTGACGGGAGGGGATGGCCGGCCGTCGGGTGCCGCGAGGCCTTCCAATGTGAACGCCTCCTCCTCGACCGCGACCGTCGGCGCGAGCGACCGGACCCGCAGCGTGGTGATCGAGATCCTCGCGCCCTTCATGGGGCCGCCCAGGAGCTCCCTCAGCCCGCCGGCGATCTCGCCGCGCCCATGGTGCGTGAAGCCGAGCGCGTACGTGTGCATGCCATCGGGAGTGTAGGTGGCGGCGGCCGCGTCGGCATCGCCGGCGTTGAACGCCGCGACGTAGCGCTGGACCGCCTCGCGGATCGGGGCCTCGGCCGGGTCCTGGCAGAGGACCGGCGCCGCCGTGACGACCATCGCGGTGAGCAGGAGAACGGGGGGTGTTCGCATCGTCGCTCCTTTCGCGCACAATCCAGCAGGGTGCTTCAAGCGTACACCTTTCCTCGCTCCCGCCGGCGTCGATGCAGAACGGCTACTCCGGTCCCTCGCGCGGCGTCATGACTCCTCGACCATGAGCACGGCCTCCAGGCGGTCGAGGTTCTGCTCGTTCGCCGGCTCGACGATGCTCCTGACGCGGGCCGCGACTGCGGCGTCCTCGAACGCCTGCGCCCAGTCGACCGACGTCGCGCCGTCGTGCGCGGTCAGCGTGACCGTGAGCACGAAGTGTGGCTGCGACAGGTGCTGGATGACCACCTTGGACGCAGGGTGCAGCTCGAGGAAGACGCTCTCGTTGGGGTAGTTCGTGCCGTCCGGCCCGTGCATCACGAACTTCCAGCGGCCGCCGGGCCTGAACTCGTAGACCTCGAACGTGTTCGTGAAGCCGGCCGGCCCCCACCAGCGCGCCAGGAGCTCCGGTCGGGCGAACGCCGAGAACACCCGCTCGGGGGGAACCGCCATCACACGATGGCTGCGAAACGTGGCATCGTCTCCTGGACTCGAACGCTGCGACATCACCATGTCCCTCCCTCGCGACCCGCCCCGTCGCGAGCCCGTGACCCCGCACCCGGGCGTCCGGCGACGGCACCGTCGTGGCGGTGCGGCCGGCTCTGACTGCGGCACGAGCGCCGCGCGTGCCCCGGCGAAACGGAACGCGTCACCCGGTGCAAACCGCCCTCGGCGTCGGGCCTGTTCCCGGCCACGTCTCACGATCGGCCACCCACGAGGCCTGCTGTTCCCGACCGTAGTCGGGGCCGACCAAGACGGGGCCGACACCGAAAAGCCCGAACGGAGGACCGGACCCGCCGGGCTGGCGGCGAGTTGGGTCGAGAGTAGTTCGTACGCGCAACAGCCTCGCGACTGGCCTGCCAACATCATGGTTCCCGGTGAGCGGAAGGACCGCCCCCCGGCAACGTCGCGGCTCGGTCCCTGAGCAGGAGCCGCATCCCGCAGGCCAGGCGGCCCACGTGCTGCGGGAGCTCACAGGGAGTCGGTGCGACAGCCGACCACACTGCAGGAGCTGCACCACCAGTAGTAGGCGCAGCCGCCATCCTCGAAGTCGACGAGGTCGTGGTCGCTGTGAAACTGGAGCAGGAAGGTCATCGGGCGTTGGCAGCGCAGGCAGCTCAGTCGGTGCGGGGAATCCTGGATGAAGAGCGGAGTGCCACCGAGTTGATGATGCGGGTGGCTCACGGCGCCGCGATCGAACCGGGGCGAGGCAGGATCGGCGACGGGTTCCAGCTTCTCGAAGGACACGTCCCGCGCCCGATGGTCCATCCTGTCTCGGTAAACAGGAATCCCAGGAGCGATCGGCGCCAGGTACTCGACCTCGCCCGGGCGCACCGCAAAGAAGAGGTCTTCGATCCCATAGTCGGAATCAAAGCGATGTGGAAGGTAGATTCGCGGGACGGACGCTGCGATGCGGATCGGGAGCCGGGACGGGTCAAGTGAGACAACGTTGTAGAAACGCTCCTGTCGGCCTGGAATAGCCGGCATCCTCACCGCATCGCCATCGCCGTACCAGTGGTCCCGGATCGGGGCCCGAGCGGCATGGTCGATGATCACGCGGAACAGGCCGGCACCTCCTTGGCTGCGCGGGCGGCGGCGCTGCGGAATCTACGGAACATCGAGGCCCTCGATGGCGAGGACCAGGCCGCCTTCGTGCTCGTAGATGCCGAACCTGGCGACCAGATCGCTCCAGAACCCATTCAGTGGCAGTTGAAACCAGATTCCGCCGCGAGTGCCGGGATCGGTGTCGCGTCTCGCCGATGGCGCGTCGCGATCGACGCTATGGGTCGGCGGCCGGGCACCGGGTTCGAGTCGTGCGGTGCCGATTGGGGTCACGTGGTAGGTGGACCCATCTCTCATCGGTTCGTAGGACCCGTAGTTGCGCACGAGGGTCTCGAGGTCCGCCGGTGGGAGCGGATCGCCTTCCTCCGGAGGCCAGTACAGCATCTCGACTGCGTCACCGTAGTCCCCGCGAGCGAGCAGCTCGGTCCACTCGGCCACCGCGGCCAGGAGCTCGTCGTCAGAGGCACTGAGTGGAAGGGTTCTCATTCTTGCTCCGCGATCTGCGGCCCGGCGCCCGTCTCAGCCGCCACGCCGGTGACACCTTGCCCGCCATAGTCGCTCCAGCCGTCGCAGGAGTCCAAGGGGCTGAGAACCCGTGGCGACCAGCGAAGATCACTGCCCCCTCCGCGTGCCTGCGAAGGCTCATCCTTGACCCAGCGGCACGATCCGTGGCCGATAGCCGACGAGCTCCTGCACCTCGGAACAGAGCGCAAGGTCCTCCTGGAGCTTCAGGCAGAGGTAGATGAACGGCCGCACGGCCTCGGATTCCAGAAAGAGCCGGCGTGAACGGCACGCCGCACGAACCTCGCGGATTCTCCGCATCATCTCCCCGTAGCCGGCACGGGCACGCGCAATGTCGCCGGAGACCTCGGCCGCTCGCGCCTTGTACATCACCGCAGCCGGGGATACGGCATCGGCGAAGGCCGAGGGGTCGCACATGGCCTCGAGCCACGGGAAGGCGAACGCGGTGAGGGCGTCCGCGGCGGCCGCGAGAGACCGGTCGCGGTCTGCCGCGCGGCTGCACTTGAAGGTGCCACTCGTTCGGCCGAACACACCCTTCGGGGTGAGCAGGTGGGCGTAGCCGAAGACGGGCTCGGCGTCGGGGAAGTCGTAGAGCTCGTCGATCTCCAGGATGTACTTCGGCCTATGCGCGACATGCACGAAAAAGAAGGCGGGAGTGACGTTGACGTAGACGACGTCCTGGCCGGAACCCAGGTTCCGACGCCAGCAGTAGGGCTCGACCTCGCTGAACCCCTCGCGCTGGAGAACCGGAGCCACGACGGCGTCCAGCCTGTGGTCGAACGCATCTCCCCGCCTGGTGAGCCGGGTGCTACGGAAGACGTGCATGGCGTCTCCGGCGATGACAGCGAACGAGCAGCCTCTCGGCGGACTTCAGCGACGGCGCGAGCAGCACCACTGCGGGTTGGCACGTTCCGAGCACGAGTGAGCATCTTCCCATGGAACCGGCAGGGCTGGCCGACGACGATCGCTGCCGACCGCCGCTTGACGGCGTCTCTTGGGCGAAGGAGAGCGTTGGCCTAGGAGGCGCCACGGCACATTTCGAGAGCCACACGGACGGCAGGATAGCGGTGATCGACGAGATCCTGGATATCGTGAACAAGAACCAGGCTGGTGAATGCGGGGGGAGCCGAGAACGCCGTCCGCCGCTCGTATTCGAAGACCTCCCCTGCAGCCGTCACGAAGGCGCCGTACTCGTTCTCCTCCTCGTCCTCCAGGAATCCGGCCAGGCGGAGCTGGTCGGGTTCGAACCCACGGCCGCGAAGAGCCGCGCGAAGCCCTTCCAGAGCCGGGTCGGACCGCAGGAGTCGGGTGAGCTCCTCGACGTCCTGCCGCAGAAAGCGCTCGTCATCGGGTGGCGTGGTCCGCACGGCATCCTCCCACTCAAGCCAGTCGTTGAAGTCCCGTGCCGCCGGCCGCTGCGCTGGAGGTGCGCCGCGCAACGCTCGGTTTCGGCGACGGCGCAGGTGGCACGTTTTCAGGTGGAGAAACGTGGACCAGAGAAAGACATTGCCGACCGAGCCGCCGCTGAACGCACCCGTACGTGAGAATCACAGCCACGATCTGAGCTCGCCCTCCGAGAGCCAGGTAGCCTGGCGGATTCGCGGTTCGCGCGCGAGAACCGAGCTGAGTGCCGCGCACGCATCTGCAACACCGGGGCGAGAGCCCATGAAGAGCTCCTTGACGAGCGCTCCCCAGCCCTTCCTGCTGACCGAGACGCACCACCCCGCATGGCCAACCGGAGGTCGACCCCTGCCGAGCTTGGATTCTGCCCCAGGAATCCACTGCACATGGACCCGGTACCCGGCAGAACCGAGTGTCAGCACGAACGCCCAGAGGTTCAGGCTGACATCGGCGTTCGGGCCTTCCACAATGGCACCACGCTCGCGCAGCCCGGCGATGAGGAAGTCGGCGCAATCTCGGCCCGACGGCGGTGCAAGACCGAGCTCGTCGTCGGGAGGCGGGGCGGTGTCGAACTGATCGGTCACGAACACCACGATCGACCTCTCGTTCGTGCTCATCCCGACCTCCGGCTTCTGGGTGGTCTGGCGCCGGAGTCAGCCTGCATGGCGGATGAGGTGCAGGGCCGGTGCATGCCGCGATCTTCCCCGATGACGGCTTCGACGCGCAAGCAGGCCCGGAGGAGCCGTGTCGACTTCGACGCCCCACCGAGGGGCCCGGCTAGCTCGTGATCTCGCGACTGGCCCGAGCGATGATCTCGGCGACATCGTCTTCAGTGACATCACGCAGATGCGGTTCTTCCTCGAGCGGAGCGAAGGAACCGCTTCGGGGCCTGATGACGATGAGGTAATCAGGCAAAGTCGGCTCCGACTCAGTTGGTGGGTGCGAGGCAAGCAGCACGTGTGCATCGAGGTCATAGCGCCCGGGCTCGAGCTCCACGAACGCTCCGGCGCCTGACTCCCTGAGCAGGTCGGCAGACTCGCCGGGTCGATCCATGCCAGACACCTAGACAGAGCCCGACTTCACTTCGAGACCGAGGCGACTCACCGAATGGTGAATCGCGCGGGCTTCCTCGACGGTCGGTGCCCGATCGGCAAGGCGGACCGTGAAGCAACCGTCACCGGGGAGCGCGAGCATGACGGCTTGTCCGTCGCGAACGGCCGGGTTGAGGTGAAACGGAAACCGAAGAGCGGCCGGATCGACCGCCGCGCAGGCGGCAGGGTCGAAGAGGCAAAGCGCAGCAGCATCGGACCAGAGGGAAAGCACGACCTCCATGAATCACCTCCTGCCGTGCACGGGCCTCAAGCCTGCGCGTGCTCCCGGACACGGGCGCTGGCGGCTTGGGCGACCTCCAGGGTGCGGTAGGAGGGCTGCGGGAAGCGCTTGCGAAGGCGCGCGGCAGCCGAGGGTGCACGGTTCGGGTCGAACGCCTGTCGGAGCAGGAGGAACACGCCCAGCGCCATGATGCCGGGCAGGAAGAACACGAGGCCGGGTGCGGACGGGAGCACGACGGACAGGAGGTAGCCGAGTCCGAAGTGGCAGATGGCGACCGCCGCGATGCCGATCGACCACGGGAACAGTCGGGCCCGCGCCTCCTTCACCATCTGCGGTTGGTAGAAGTCGCAGTGAGGGCACGGGACGGGGTCGACGCCCGAGGCCAGCTTCCACTCCAGCCGGGCCTGCGCCAGATCGGCGGCCTGGCTCGCGGCCTTCTCCTGGTTCTCCAAGAAGCTGGCGGTCGAGCGTCCCTTGCCCGTGCGCGCCAGGCGGAGGAAGAACGGCCGGTGGCACTTCTCGCACTGAAGCTCGCGGATCCCCTCCGCTGTTATCGCCGCATCGTGGACCATGCCGGTTGGGATGATCACAGGGCCTCCTCGTTGAGAGAGGTTAGCACCCGATGATCGCTTCCTGATACCGGACGAGCAGGCCGGCGGTCGCGCGGGAGTTCCTGGCGTTCGTGCGAGCGATCTCTCGCGAGGTGCGGATGGGGCGATGCGTCGAACCGGCGAGGTCAGTCTTCAGCTCACCGCCTTCTTCACGAGCGCGCCGATCCGCTCCGCTTCGGCGGCAGTCAACTCCTTCAACGCGAAGGCGGTCGGCCACAGGCGGCCTTCGTCGAGGGTCGCCTCCTCGGTGAAGCCGACCGTCATGTACCGCTCGGTCTTCGAGAAGATCACGCCGCGGAAGAAGCAGACGACCTTGCCGTCCCTGGCATACGCGGGCATCCCGTACCAGACCTTCGGCGCCAGGGCCGGCGCGCTGGCTCTGATCAGCGCGTGGAGCCGCTCGCCCATGTCCCGATACGGCGCCGGCATCGCGGCGATGCTCGCGAGCACGGCGGCTTCCCCGCTCGCCTGGTCGGCACGCGGGCCGGGGCGCGCGGTCGCCTTCTTCGCGGCCTTCCCGGCGGTAATGTCGGCGGACTCCTGCGTTCCCTTCGTTCCCGGTCGGCTCATGGGACCTCCTCGGACGGGCATGGGTCGGAACTCTCGCCGCAGTTCGAATGCGGATCCGCGTCCTTCCAAAAGGCGCCGCCTGATGCTCGATTCCAGCGACCGCGATGCCGAATGCCTGCGCGCCGACGGTGCGCGCCGGCCCGTCGCTGCAGCTACAGCGAACTCTCAGGGCTGCAGGAGCGCTGGCCACGACGGTCGTCGACACGCCACCCGCGCAGGTTGCGTTGCCCGTTCCTCGAGAGCCCGGAAAGGACTCAACAGCGCTGGCTTGACACGCCAAGGGCGGCGGCGCCCCCGTCCGCAGCGTGGGCGACGGCCGAGGGCGTGCGGCATCCGACGATCGCTGGGGCTTCGCAGATCAACTCGTCATTCACGAGGGCCTCGACCATGAACAGGGCGAAGTCCACGCGCCGCGTCAGGTTGCTCTCGAGAATCGGATCGCCCACGTGTCGGCTCCACACCGGGAGGCCCTGGCTCGGACCCTCTTCGAGGTCGCTGCCGCGCACGACCGTCCACCGCGTGTCGCTGGCGAACACCCGCCGGCACGCCTCGATCTGATCGTCGATGTCCAGGAGTCGCGTGAGACGCCCGATCCATCTGGCGGCGCGCTCTATCCGCTTGAGCCTCCTCGAATACGAATCGAGGCCGTCCCGCGAGATGTGCCAGCCGCAGGAGAAGACCAGGCGCGCGCCAGGGCGTGCGTGGTCGAGCACCGCCTGCGCCGTTCCTGTCGAGTACTGCTGCACCCCCCAGGGAACCAGCACCGCGAGCACCCCGTCGCACCCCGCGACCGCCTTCTTGATCACCTCGCGGTCGTTCGTCGCTCCGGGAACGACCGTGATGCGTCCCTCGAACGGATCGAGCTTCCCGACGCTGCGCTCCCGGCACACGCCGACGACCTCGTAGCCCCGGTCGAGGGCGTGCTGAACCATGTACCTGCCGAGCTTCCCTGACGCCCCGACGATGCAGACTTTCATCACGTGCGCTCCTCAGCTCGAACATCGTGCCGGATGATGATCCCGTTTCGCGTCCATGGAAACGGCAGGCATCCACGAATCATGCCCGCAGGGCCGCGCTGTCGAACACCACGCTGCCGGCGTACTCGACGACCCTCGCAGACAACCAGCATGGGCGGCACATCAGACCGACAGGTACCCGGTCGCCAGCGCCGAGGCCCAGTCCGGTCGTTGTCGCGACAGGGCGAGAGCGGCCATCGCCTCGTGCGCGTAAGGTACGGAGATGAGTGCCGACACCCAGGTGGAGGCGTTGCGTTCGACGATGGCGTAGCGGGCATCGGGCGACCCGGTGGCAATGACATGCGGATACGGGAGTACGTCGTCGTACGCCTGCAGGCCGACGCTACCGGGATTGACGATGAGCTGCCCGTTCGGCAGGCGGACCGAGCGCGGCACGTGAGAGTGGCCAGAGGCGATGAGCGCCGCGCCGACCGAACCGAGGCGACGGAGGGCCTCGGCAGGCGTGGCCGGACGAACGTGAGAGGGTTCGACTGTCTCCAGGAAGTACTCGGAGTCGCTCTCCGGCGTGCCATGACACAGGAAAACGTCGTCGCGGAAGGACGCGTGAGGCGGAAGGGATGCAAGCCACGCAAGCTCGGTCGAGGTGAGCTGGGAGTACGCGAAGGCATCAGAGGCGCCGTGTTCTCGCGGCGGCAGTGTCAGGAGCTGCCGCTCGTGGTTGCCCGCGAGGTGGAGCCAGTCGCGTGCCATGAGGAACTGTGCTGTCTCGCGTGGAAGCAAAGGCCCGGAGAGGCTGTCGCCGAGGTTCACGACGGCATCCACACCGCGGCGGCCGATGTCCTCGACGACGGCTTCGAGTGCGGGAAGATTGCCGTGGATGTCCGAAACGAGCGCTATCCGCATCGAGCGCCCCGGGGACGGCCAACGCTCGCACCGAGGCGGCCGGCGGATGAGCTGCAGGGACGGTACATGGCGAGATTGTGCGCGGAGGCAGGGCCGCGGGCAAGCAGGCGCAGCGCCGCTCCGGCTTCAACGCCCCATCAGGCGGCGGCCATCCCTACAAGCTCGATCTCGGGGGGTGAAACCGGCTGTGTCTGTCGCGAATCCGAACCAGGAACCAGCCCTCACCCTCCACCTCCAAAAGCGTGAATACGTCGCGGACCCTCACCCTTCACTTGCAGTCCCCACCTACCGCCATCCAGCGCTGGGGATCAGAGGTGAGGCGCAAGTCAGCAACGACAGGGCGCGCGCCGTCCTGCAGGCGATACGGACCGTTAGATCGTCAGGTGGCGATCTGCAGACGGCTCAGGGCCATTGCACATAGATATAGCCCTACTCCGAAGACGACATGTGTCACGAGGCTCTTGAGCCTGGCTTGCACGGGCTTGGGCGTTTTCGAAGAGGCGATGCCGAGACCGAGAGAAGGCTGCAGGACAAAGAGCGGGAACACTACTGTGCCAATGCCATACAGGAGTGCAGGAAGTACGGTTGGCCGCACCGGCCAGTCACCGGGCGCGAGAGCGAGGAAGACCAGCGCGAGCACGACGCCGATCGTGTAGTGGGCGAACCAGCCCACTGCGCACTCGAAACGTCTTGGCGGCGCCGCCGCGATGCTCGAGTGGATGAAGGTCCCCTCAGGCATGTGGAGAAGCCAACGGCCGAGCAGGCAGTAGTTGAGCGACGGTATGCCGAACGCTCGTTTCAAGAGGAGATTCCAGGCGTCCATGAGGAGACTGGCGCCGACACCGATTGCGACTGCGCTGAGCACGTGGGGTGGAGTGATGCTCATGTGCTACCTCGGCGCGGAAGGCGCCGCCTGACGCCCGGAATCACCCGCGGCAGCGCGCTGCGGTGCCATCGGGTGCCTTGAGGGGTCAGGCCGCATGGTCTTCGTGTTTGATCCACACGAGTCACTCCTGTGCCGGCATGGCGCTCATGTGGACGAGCCCCCACCCATGGCCGTCTGGGTCGACGAAGCTGTGCGTATACATGAAACCGAAGTCCTCCGGCTTGTCGTAGGTCGAGCCACCTGCAGCGACCGCTTTGGCGACGAGGCCATCGACCTCTTCACGGCTTTCGCAACTGAGGGTGAGCAAGACCTCGACGGCCTTGCTCGTATCGCAGACGGCTTTGGGCGTGAAGTCACGAAACCGAGCGTGCGTGAGCAACATGACAAGGATCGTGTCGCTGACGATGATGCACGCACCATTGTCGTCGCTGAACTGCGGGTTGTGTGAGAAGCCGAGTGCCTTGAAGAAGGTCATCGACCTCGCGAGGTCGGCGACCGGGAGGTTGATGAATATCTGTCTACTCACGGATGTCTCCTTTGTGGCACAGATCGCGACGATGCGCGGTGCGGCCCAACGTCTGGCATCAGCGGCGAGCGCAGCGGACCGTCCGCTGCAACCGGTTGTCAGGCGTCATCGTGCCCTTGGCGCCGGAGCACAACATGGGTGGCTTTCTCCGACGCAACGAACTGAACGCATTCGTATCCCAGAGCGCGCACGTCAATCCCCTCGAACAGTCGCTCTCCCCCGCCCAGCAGGACCGGCGAGATCGCGACGTGCAGCTCGTCGATGAGGCCCGCACGAAGATATTGCTGGATCATGTCAGGTCCGCCGCCGATGCGCACGTCCATTCCGTTGGCTGCGTCGCGCGCCCGGTCAAGCGCCTCGTGAATACCGCCCGTGACGAAGTGGAACGTCGTTCCGCCTTCCATCTGGATGGGCGGACGCGCGTGATGAGTCAAGATGAAAGCTGGAACGTGATAGGGCGGGTTGTCCCCCCACCAGCCTTTCCAGCTCATGTCGGGCCAGGAACCGCGAATCGGCCCGAACATGTTTCTGCCGAGAATCCAGGCGCCAACATTCTTGAAGCCCCGCGCAGCGAAGTCGTCATCGATCCCCGTTGTGCCGCTGTCGGCGCCGAACAGGGTCCGTTGGATCGTGCGTGTCGGGAGTAGCCACCGGTGCAAATCCGTCCCGCCCACGCCGAGCGGATTCCTGATGTCCTGATTCGGACCAGCTCCGTATCCGTCAAGCGAGATGGTAAAGCCCTCAACTCGGACGCGGGTCATCGTCATGCCTTCCTCTCGAGTGACGCTTGCCGCCTTGGCGTCGACCCGTGGACGGCCGGCCGCGGCCGACCGTAGGGCTCGACGCCATGTCAGGCAGCCGAGACGGTACCCTGAGATGAACGACGTCTGAAGGCATACATCGCCCAACCCAAGGTGTCTCGCCCCCATCGAAGGTACGCTGCTTTTGCCTTGGCGACTCGCTCCGAGAGCTCGCGCAGATCCTGGTCGT
Organism: Acidobacteriota bacterium; assembly: GCA_016213675.1. Classification (GTDB taxonomy): domain Bacteria; phylum Acidobacteriota; class Thermoanaerobaculia; order Thermoanaerobaculales; family Thermoanaerobaculaceae; genus JACQZW01. The sequence goes on from JACQZW010000010.1 coordinate 28,129, forward strand.
CCGGATGAGACCGGGCGTACTCGGCCGTCGCATACCATTGAAGACCTTCGTACGTGTCCCAGTCGTCCTCATTGCTCACGAAGGTGTGAACCAGGTCGAGTCCTCGCAGCTCCCCCGCCTCGACGTTCCCGGAATGTGTCCCGAAGTCGTGTCTCGTGAGTCCGGAGGCCTCGAGGTAGTCCTCGGATGGTCCCTGGCGCCAGTAGGGCTCCCCGACCACGACCCAGCCATCGGGCTCAACCATGTCCGAGAGCGCTTCCAGCGTCGCTGCATGCCCACCAAAGACCCAACTGGCACCGATGCAGGATGCCAGAGCAAGGCTATGTGGCTCGTCGGGCCTGTAGTCAGAACCGTTCATCTCTCTGAAGGCGACCTTCGACCCCGGAACTCGCATCTCCAACTGTCTCTGCGCATCGCCGATGTAGAACGGTGAGATGTCGATTCCGATTCCCCGGATGCCGTACGCTTCAGCGAGACGAACCAGGAACTCACCCTTCCCACATGCAATGTCGACCACGCGTGCATCCTCGGGAAGCCGGAGGAGGCCCACGAGGCGCGCCAGCTTCTCTTCGCTCGTGGGATTGCAGACCACGTGCTCACGATGAGTGATGTCGTAGAACTTCAACGTATCCATGATCTAGTCCGCCTGCCTAACGCGGGCCTTAAGCCGCACGGCGGATTGGGTGCAGGGCCAATGCATAGCAGCGTTCTCGGCGGAGCAAGGACCGCCACGTTGGCAGGCCCAGAGCCGCGGCAGCCTGAACGCCTGGTTAGGCCCCCCCGCCTTGAGGCTGCGCGAATCCACTGGACGGAACCCCGAGCAGCAACGCCTCAACGCTGATGTCTTCATCTGCTTCTGGCCAATGGACACCTTCACCATCTCCAATAAACCTCCATCCCGCTCGCATCGCGGGAGAGGCGTTGAGAAGGCGAGGAAACCACACAAGCGGTGCAGAAACGCGGCGACCATCGGTAAGGGAGATGATGAGTTCGTCCTCCGTTACCTGCACATCGTAGGCAAGAGGCTGGTGTCTAGCGGCGGTGGAACTCATGCCAGGCCTCCAAGAACTCAGAGACGTTCACTCGTACCATCTCCTCGAGCCGCCGAAGTTCGTGGGCTGGAATCTGCGCGAAGTAGCCAGTACCACGGGATCCAGCCAGAACTTTGCTGTGGCCCGCTCGCGCTCGACGTGGATATGAGGAGGTTCGCCCAAGTCGCTTGCGTAGAAGAAGAGCCGATACGGACCAATCGAGCGGACCGTTGGCGACACATCTGAGTCTAGCACCAGCCTCCAAGGGGGGCCTGACGCTGGCGCTAAGCTGCACGGCGGATGAGAGGCAGGGCCGATGTGATACGACGCCCTCGACGAGGCCAGATCCGCCGGACTGGCAGGCCGAGAGCCGTGTCAGCTTCAGCGCCTGGCTAGCTGGCTCTCTTGAGTTCCTCACGGATCACCCTTCGGAGGGTCGCCTCAAGCTGCTCCTTCTCCCCTTCGACGTAATCACGGAGAATCGAGTTGATCAGCGTCTGGTAGTTCCCTCCACCGGCGGCATGAACCTGCTGTTTGAACCAGTCCAGCAGATCGCTGTCGAGCCTGATGGTGATGCGCGTCTTGCCAGGCGGTGCAGGGACGACAGCACCGCGCTTCGCCTTCGAAAAGTCGTATTCCTTACGCATCATCCCCCCTCGTACTCGCGGCGTTCGCGTGGTGTTGCCTGGCGCGCCGAGATGATCCGGAGTCTCTCGGACCTCCACGTGTAGACAACAACCAAGGTGCGCGCGCCCGGATCAACGCTGACCGTGATGAAACGCTCCTCCTCATCGCTGTATGGGTCGCGAAGAGTGAGTGCGTGCGGATCCTCGAGGGCCACCGCAGCGTCTGCGAAGTCAACACCGTGCCTCTCCAAGTTGGATTCGGCCTTCGCAGGGTCCCATTCGAAGCCCACAGTCACCACTATATGCACGAACGTATGTACATGTCAAGCATGGACGCCGTCGAGCTAGCTAACGCTCGGTTTCAGCGACGGCGCGAGTGACACAAAGCCAGGTTGGACGCTGAGGTTCACGGGAAAAGCATAACTCATTGAATCAGCGGGACTGGCGAGCGCGGATCGCTCCAAACCGTCGTTAGGCGCCGCCGAGCCAGCATCTTGCCCTGACCTGGGGCGGAGCCAAGGCATCGACAACAGGCAAGGGGCGACAGTAGCCTCCGGCAGTGCTGACCGAGCTTGAGGACTGTTCGCTGTCGCCGCCTGGGGCCGCGCAGGTGAACTAGGCCGCCACCTACTGTCGCATTGCCCCAAGGTGTTTCCCGATCCGCCACGCGAGCTGGATGAGACCCAGTGCCACCATGAAGGCGCCAATCACGATCGCCTCATAGGCTGGATGTAGCAGGGGATGGATTCTGGCCCGGTTGCTCGGGTGGGTTCTGAAGGCCCACCCTCCCGCGAGAATGAGAAAGCCGCCGACCACGAAGAGGGCAGGTAGGAGGAAGGGGCTGGACGCAAGTACCGTGGCCAATATCGACTCCCCCTACCTGCTATCTCCTTGCGCCGAGGCGCCTAACGCGAATTCGGCGGCCGAAACTGAAACGGCAGACGCTGCGCGGGGTGCAGCCCCTGGCGGACGGCCCCGGGCCGGCCGAGTCGTGCAAGTCCCTGAATCCCCTCGCGAAGCCGCGTCTGCTTTGATCGTCGGGCACAGGCGATAGGCTGCGCGCATGGCCGCCTATCGCCTTCCGGGAAAGGCCGCAAATTCGAGGCGGCGCTCCCGCGCTACAGGGACTCGAGGGGGCTGCGAACACCGCGTCCTCCTGCCTGATTCAGGACGTGAGTATAGATCATCGTTGTGGCGACGTCCTTGTGCCCCAGGAGCCCTTGGATCGTCCGGATGTCGTAGCCGTCCTCGAGCAGGTGCGTCGCGAAGGAATGCCGCAGCGTGTGACAGGTCGCGTGCTTCGCGAGGCCGGATGCGCGCACCGCCTCCTTCACGGCCCGTTGGACGGCCGTCTCGTGCAGGTGGTGACGCAGCGCGTCGCCGGTTTGTGGGTCGACCACGCGCCCGCTCGCCGGGAACACGTACCACCAGCCCCACTCGCGCGGCGCCGCCGGGTACTTGCGCGCGAGCGCCGCGGGGAGCGTGACGCCCCCGCGCCCGATCGCGACCTCGGCCTCGAAGACCCTCCGCACACTCAGGAGGTGCTCCTGAAGTGGTTCCTTGACCGACGCCGGGAGCATCGTGCGCCTGTCCTTCCCGCCCTTCCCCTCGCGAACCAGGATCTGGTTGAGCGCGAAGTCGATGTCGTGGACGCGCAGGCGGAGACACTCGAGGAGTCGAAGCCCGGTTCCGTAGAGCAGCGCTCCGATGAGCCGGTACTGGCCTTCGAGCCGACCGAGCAGGACCCTGACTTCGGCCCGGGAGAGGACCACCGGCAACCGCTCCGGCCGCCGCGCCCGGGCAAGGCCCTCGAGCCGCGGGACGTCCTTGCCGAGGACCTCGCGGTAGAGGAAGAGCAGCGCCGCGAGCGCCTGGTTCTGCGTCGAGGCGGCGACGTGGCCGTCGACCGCCAGGTGCGAGAGGAACGAGTTGATCTCGACGTCCCCCATCACGGCCGGGTGCCGCATGCCGTGGAACACGATGAAGCGCCGGACCCAGGCCGCGTAGGCCTCGCAGGTGCAGGTGCCAGGTACGCACTTGCCCTCTGAGCAGGTCGTCATTCCGGTGGCGCCAGGACCTTGCTGGTTGACGGATGAAGCACTGCAAGTACGTACCAGGCACCTGTGACGGACGCGCAGCGCCTCACGCAGGCGGTCGAGCAGGCGCGGGCTGCCCGCACGCCGCTGCAGCGCGGCGACGCGCTCGATGGCATCTCTCGGTGTGACCATTGATCGCCTCCCGGACGAGAGGCGTGGAACGGTGAGGCGATTCTTCACCCGGCGACGTCGCGAGTCAAGTGCCACGCCCGGTAGTGCGCGCTCCCGAAAAAGCCGGCGACGGAGTAATGCCCCCACGAGTCGCGCACTACGGCCGTGTGGGCTGGCCCTACGGCGGCTCGGTCAGAGCTCCAGGAGGATCCGCAGCCGGTCCTCGACCTCGGCCAGCGTGTCCGGGCCGACCGCCCCGAGGCGCCTGGTCAGGCGGTCGCGGGACACCGAACGCAGGTCCTCGCACTTGACGAAGCTTCGCTCGCGCAACCCTGAGTCGGCGGCCGAGACCGGGATGTGCAGCGGGATGCGCGTGTCCTTCGTCGTGATCGGCAACAGCAGCACCAGCTCCGCCGGGCCGTGGTTGAAGACATCGGTCGAGACGACGAGGGCCGGCCGCTTTCCGGCCTGCTCGCGGCCCCGCACCGGATCGAGGTCGACGGACCAGATCTCGCCCCGCGACGGCAGCACCGCGCTCACGGCGCTTCCTGTCCGTCGGCGAGCGTGGCGGACCACGCCTCACGCTCGGCCGTCTCCTCGCGCCACGCCCGGCGGTCCGCACGGAGCACCGCGAAAGCCTGGTTCGTCTCGGCGAGGATCCGCCGTCGCCGGAGGCCCTCGATCGCCTCGTCGAGGGTCGCCTGCAGGCTCCGGCCATCCTTCTCGGCCAGCTCTGCGAGTGCCTTGTGGCTTCTTCCGCTGATCCGCACGGTCACCGCCATGTGTCCCTCCATGCATGCGGAATTGTATACAGATCCCGGTTGGTAGGCAACTGCCGCTGGCGCGCCTGGACCGGCCGACGAGCTGTAGGACGAGCAGCAGATTCTCGCTACACCTTCCCAACATCACTTGGAGTGCTGCGCGCAGCTTCGCCGCCGGCGGCCGTCTCTGTGCGGGCGCGTAGAATCGCGGGCCATGGCGGTGCGCGTCGATCTTGCCGGGAAGAGCGTGGTGTGCTCGGTGCACGACCTGCTCTCGGACCCGTTGCGGCGGTCGATCGGCACGCCCGGCGAGGGGCTGTCGCGGCTCACCGTCGGCGCCGAGCTGCACCGCGTGGTCCAGGCCCGGATGCAGGCCGCGGACCCCCACTTCACGCCCGAGGTCTCGGTCGACGCGACGCTCGCGGTCGACGGTTGGACGCTGCGGGTGATCGGCCGCGCCGACGGGGTGAGCCGCCCGCCGGACGGCCCGCCGGTGCTCGAGGAGATCAAGACCCTCCACTTCCGCACCGAGCTCCACCACCTGTTCGCCGAGGAGCGCCTCGAGCGCTACCGCTGGCAGGCGCGGATCTACGCGGCCTTTCTCTTCCCCGACGGCGAGGCGTCGGCGCGGCTGCGCCTCGTCGACCTCGGCGGCGAGCGCGAGCGCACCGAGGAGGTGCCGTGGTCGCCGCGCGAGGTCCACGCCTACCTGCGCGGCCGCCTCCACACGATGGTCGCGGCGGAGCGCGAGCGCGAGCGCGTCCGCGCGGTGTGGCGGGCGGCCGGCGAGGAGCTCCCCTTCCCCTTCGACGCCCCTCGCCCCGTCCAGGACGAGGCGATCGGCGCGGTGCTCGCGTCGCTCGAGGCCGGCCGCCACCTGCTCCTGTCGGCGCCGACCGGCGTCGGCAAAACCGCCGCGGCGCTCTACCCCGCGGTCAAGCTGGCGCTGGCCACCGGCCGCCGCGTCGTCTTCCTCACCGCCAAGACGCTGCAGCAGCAGCTCGCCGTCGAGACGCTCAAGCGCATGCAGCAGGGAGGCTGGAGTTCCCTGCAGGTGCGCGCCAAGGGGCGGATGTGCGCCAACGACGAGGTGATCTGCCACGAGGAGTTCTGCGTCTTCGCCCGCGACTACGGCCTCAAGCTCGACGAGCGCGGCGTGCTGCCGGCGCTGCGGACCTCGGCGCCGCACCTCGACCCCGACCGCGTCTTCGAGGTCGCCAAGGCCGCCGAGGTGTGCCCGTTCGAGGTGTCGCTCGAGCTCATCGACGGGACGACGGCGATCGTCTGCGACTACAACTACGTCTTCGACCCGGCGATCGCGCTGTTCGGCCTCGCCGAGTCGGGGTCGCTCGAGGACACCTACCTGATCGTCGACGAGGCGCACAACCTCGTGGACCGCGCCCGCGAGTACTTCTCCCCGCGGCTGTCGCGCCGGCGCGTCGGCGAGGCCCGCCGCCTCCTCGAGGGCTACCGGCAGAAGGTATGCCGCGACCTCGACGCGGTGCTCGACAGCCTCGAGCAGGTGATCGGCGACAAGGTGGCCAAGGCGCTCGAAGGCAAGACCGGCGTCGACCGCGTCGAGCTCGAGGTGGCGCCGCTCGCCGCCGTCCGCCTGGAGCTCGACGCCCTGATCGCGCCGTTCTTCACCTTCAAGCGCGACGTCGAGCTGTGGCTCGCCGACGACCCCGTCATCGACGTGTTGCTCTCCCTCGCCCGCCTCGTCGACCTCCTCGAGCAGGAGGCGCCCGAGCTCGTCCCCCTCGTCGAGCGGACCGCGGACGGCGACGAGCTGCTCCGGTTGTACTGCCTCGACGCCTCGCGCTGGGTCGGCGCGGTCCTCGAGGGCTCGGCCGGCTGCGTCGCGATGTCGGCGACGCTCGAGCCGTTCGAGTTCTATCGCGAGGTGCTCGGCTTCGACCCCGACCGCACCGACACGCTGGCGCTGCCCTCGCCGTTCCCGCCGGAGAACCGCCTCGTGACGGTGATCGAGGAGGTCGACACCTCGTACAAGCAGCGCTCCCGCCACTACGGCCGCATCGCCGAGCTGGTCGGCGAGCTGGCGCCGCCGGAGCGCAACGCCCTCGTGCTCTTCCCGTCGTACGCGTTCCTGCGCGAGGTCGCCGACCGCATCCACGCCCCCGGCCACCGCGTCGAGATCCAGCGCGGCGAGGACTCCGACGCGGCCCGCCGCGCCATCCTCGCCCGACTGCGCGGCAACCACGAGCCGGTGCTGCTCCTCGCGGTGCTCGGCGGCGTCTTCGCGGAGGGGGTCGACTACCCCGGCGAGATGCTCTCCGAGGTCATCGTCGTCTCCCCCGCCCTACCCCAGGTCGGCCCCGAGCGCGAGCTGCTCAAGGGCTACTTCAACGACCGCTACGAGCGCGGCTTCGAGTACGCCTACCTCGTGCCCGGCATGACCCGCGTCGTGCAGGCCGCCGGCCGGCTCATCCGCTCGGCCGAGGACCGCGGCGCCATCGTGCTCGTCTGCAAGCGCTTCCTGCGCGAACCGTACGCCTCGCTGCTCCCCCTCGACTGGACCGGCGGCATCCCGACCACGCTCCGCCTCGACGACCCGGTCGCCGCGGTCCGCGCCTTCTTCCGCTGAGACTTGACCGCGGCCGGCGAGCTGGTACTTTGACGCGGTGCTCACGGTGCTGATCGTCGCGCTGTTCCTCGCCCTGCCCGTCGCCGACCTCGCCACCCTCGCCCATCCCCCGCTCGGCGCCGTCGGCATGGTGCTGTGGGGACTGGCGTGGCTCGCGCTCGCGGCCTGGGCCGTCGCCTCGCTGGGGCGGACGGTCCGGGACGTCGCGCGACGGCGGCCGGGCGCGCTGTCTCTCGCCGCCGCGGTGTTCCTCGCGGCCATGGTGCTGGTGCGCGTCGGAGACGTCGCGTCGATCCACCACGAGACGACCCAGGAGCTCGCGCAGGCGCTCGACCAGCTCCGCACCGCGCCGGACTGGGGCTTCACCGGCACCGCGTTGTTCGGCTACCCGGCGCGGCAGTTCCTCGTCCCGGCGTTGCCCTCGCTGCTGCTCGGCCGCTCGGTGCTCGCCCTCCACCTCGGGAGCGCGATCGTCTTCCTCATCGCGCTGTCGATCTTCGTGCGCGGGCTGCTCGACCGCTTCGGCGACACCTGGGACGGCGACCTCCTCGTCGCCACGGTGCTCACCTTCGTGCCGCACATCTACTTCTTCAACCACTTCATGCTGTTGTTCGAGCAGAGCATCTACCCGTTCCTCTCCGGCATGATCGTCGTCGGCATCGCCCTCAGCCTCGACGAGAGGTCCCCGCGCTGGCTGCCCTGGCTGCTCGGAATCGCCAACCTCACGCTGATCCACGGCTACACCCCGGGTCTCGCGCCCTTCGTCCTCGTCGAGGTGGCGCTCGTCGTCGTCGCGATCACCCGGCGGCCCGCCTGGGCCGGCGGCCGGCCGGCGCTGCTGGTCATCGCCGGCTGGAGCGCGGTGAGCCTCGCCGCGTCGCTCGCCTACCGTCACGACCTCCTGTTCGCCGGCGGCAAGAGCCTCGCCGAGCTGTGGGCGGACCTCCTGCTCGCGTTCCGCCACGTCGTGATCGTTCCCCTCGGCGCGGAGAACTTCGTCTCCGCCTACTTCCTCGGCGTCGTGCTCGTGACGCTCGCGGCCTCCCTGGCGTTCGCCGCCGGCTGGCGGGGCTTCGCGGTGGCGGCCTGGGCCTGCGCGGTGTTCGTCGCCGCCGTGGTGACGCAGGGCTTCTCCTGGTACGAGATCCCGATGCGCGTCCACCGGGCGACGGTGGCCTTCCCGGTCGTCCTCGCCCTCATGGCCTGCCTGTGGCGGCTCAGGGTCGCGCACTGGAGCGAGAGCCGCAAGGCACTGCTGGTGGTCGCCGCCCTCAGCCTGCCGATCGGGTTCGCCTTCCAGTCGGTGTTCCTGGGACGGTGCGAGCCGCTTCTCACCAACGTGTTCCTCGAGTGGCTTCGGCCCACCCTGCCCGCCGACACGAAGGCCGCAGGGGCCGGCCTCTACCTCGAGCTTCCCGAGGGCGACACCCGCCTCGAGAACCTGTGGGACTTCTCGCAGTACTTCGAGCCGCGCCTCCGGCACACCTACGGCATCCGCGACCAGGGCGCCTGCGACGGCCTCGTCGCCCAGCTCCGCGACGAGCCGGAGCTCGTGGTCCTGGTCGCCCGCACCGCCGATCCCCCGTGGCACCCCTGCCTGGTCGACTGGCCGGCGCAGGCCCTCGGGACGTTCGCGCACGGGGACGGCCGGCCAGTGACGCTGTACCGACTCGAGCGCCCGGCCGAGGACCCAGTGGCCGTGCTACATTCTCCGTAACGAACGAAGCAGCCCGGGGGGGTAGCAATGGACAACATCAGCGTGATCCTCAAGGACAAGGGAAGCGACGTCCTCAAGGTGTCGACCCAGGCCACCGTGAAGCAGGCCGTCGAGGCGATGTGCGCGCGGCGCGTCGGCTCGGTGCTGATCTGCGACGGGCTGCAGTGCGCGGGCATCTTCACCGAGCGCGACCTGATGAACCGGGTCATCCTCGGCGGGCTCGATCCGGCCACCACCAACGTGGTGTCGGTGATGACGGCGGACGTCGCCTGCATCGAGCCGGGCACCCCGGCGAGCGAGGCGATGGCGATCATGACCGAGCGCCGCTGCCGCCACCTGCCGGTGATCGACGGCGGCGAGATCGCCGGAGTGATCTCGATCGGCGACCTGGTGCGGTGGGAGAGCCGCAACCAGGAGTTCCACATCCGCATGCTCACCGACTACATCACCGGCAAGTACCCCGGATAAGGCAGGGGAGAGCGGAGAGGGGAGAGGAAGGGACAGCGCCGTCTTGCCTTGCCTTTCTCCCCTCTCCCCTCTTCCCTCTCACCTTCTTCTCGTCAGTTATCCCACAGGTTGTACCGCAGGATGCACCAGATCGCCTCGAAGCCGTCCTTCCAACCGATCTTCTTGCCCTCGGCGTAGGTCCGCCCGTGGTAGGAGATCGGCACCTCGTAGATGCGGACGCCGAGGCGCGCGACGCGGGCGGTGAACTCCGGCTAGAAGCCGAAACGGTCGGCCTTGAGGACGAGGCGGTCCTTGACGTCGCGGGTGAACACCTTGTAGCAGGTCTCCATGTCCGACAGGTTCAGATCGGTGAGCATGTTCGACAGGTTCGTCAGGAACCGGTTGCCGATCGAGTGCCAGAAGAACAGGACGCGGTGCGGCCCGGAGAGGAACCGGCTGCCGTAGACCACCTCGGCGCGGCCGACGATGATCGGCGCGAGCAGCGCCGGGTAGTCGGTCGGGTCGTACTCGAGGTCGGCGTCCTGGACGATCACGACGTCGCCGGTGGCGCGACCGAAGCCGGTCCGCAGCGCCGCCGCCTTGCCCCGGTTCACCGAGTGGCGGGCGAGCTCCAGGGTGGTCGGCCGCGGCGCTCCGGCCGGGATGACGTACGCCTCGACGGCGGCGGCGGTGCCGTCGCGCGAGCAGTCGTCGACGACGACCAGCTCGACCTCGGCGACCTCGGCGGGATACGGCGCCGCCACGACGCGGTCGAGGAGCGCAGCCACCGTCCCTTCCTCGTTGTAGGCCGGTATGACCACCGAGACTCTCACTCCCTCGGCCCTCCCGTCACCTCCGGCGGCCTTGCCCGCCGCGCGGTGTGGTCCTAAGGTTACAGCGTGTTCGTCTTCCTGTCCCCGCAGGTCCTCGTCGTCCTCGCCGGCCTGATGGCGGTCGTGTTGATCTGGGAGGGCAGCCGCGCAGGGATTCCCGCCGACGTGCTGCTGTGGGCGATGATCGGCATGGGGTTGGTCGCGGTGGCGATGGGGATCCTGCTCGTCTGGGTGCCCGGCAGCGAGTTCGAGCAGGTTCTGCGCGGCCTCTTGCTCCTCGAGGGATGCGCGGGGGTGTTCCTGCTCAACCGCCGGCTGCGCCGGAGGGACCGCGATGACCGCCGGTGACGTCCCGGTCCGGCGGCTACCCATCGGCGACACCCTCGACCTGCACACCTTCAAGCCGTCGGACGTGGTCTCGGTGGTCGAGGAGTACCTGCGCGCCGCCCGGGAGGCCGGGATCGCCGAGGTGCGGGTGATCCACGGCCGCGGCCACGGGGTGCAACGGGCGATGATCCACGGCCTGCTGCACCGGCTGCCGTACGTGGTGCGGGCCTACGACGCGCCGCCCGAACGCGGCGGCTGGGGGGCGACGGTCGTCGAGCTCGCCCCGCCGCCAGCCGACGAGCCCCGCACCAGCTAGTCGAGGTCGATGTCGCGGATCGGCTTGGTGACCGGCTCGTCCTTGGCCGTCTCGAGCAGCTTCTTGAACTTCTCCTCGCGCAGCGCCGCCCCCGACTGCTCGGCGCGGAACGCCTCGGCCATCTTGTCGCGGGCGTCGCGCTTCTCCTTCTCCAGCGCCTCCAGCCGGTCCTCGATGCTGGTGGTCGACTTCGGCTTCACCGGGGGCGTGCAGTTGGCAACCAGCTCGGCGTCGGCGTCGAGCTCGAGCAGCGACTGGCAGTGCGGGCAGGTGACTGTGAACCTCGACATCGCGCACCTCCGCCCCGATTGTACGCAACGGGAGCCGGCGCGCATCACTTCCCGCCTCCGCGAGCCCAAGAAAGCGAGAGATGCCGGGTTCGCTCCGTTGCTTTTCGCTGTCATCCCGAGGCGCGCGACGCGCCACGAGGGATCTCCTGCCTTCCACCAGGAGCAGGAGATCCCTCGCTCCGCTCGGGATGACAAGGGTCCCCGGTGGCTGGGCTACGATGGCCGCGGAGGCTTCCATGCACCGGATCCTGTCCCTCGCCGCCTTGCTCGTCGCGACCGCTACCCTCGCCGGACCGCCCGACCCGTCGACGTTTTCCATCGCCGCCGCCGACCCGGCGAACGGAGAGGTCGGGGTGGCCGTCGCGTCGCGCTTCTTCGCCGTCGGCACCGTCGTCCCCCACGCCCGCGCCGGGGTCGGGGCGATCGCCACCCAGGCGTTCTGCAACACGACGTTCGGCCCGCGCGGGCTCGACCTCCTCGATCGCGGCGTGTCGCCCACCGAGGCGCTCGACGTGCTGGTGCGCTCCGACGAGGGCCGCGACCGCCGCCAGGTCGGGATCGTCAGCGCCAAGGGCGACTCCGCCACCTACACCGGCAAGGGCTGCAACGCCTGGGCCGGCGGGAGGCGTGGGCCGGGCTACGCGATCCAGGGCAACATCCTGGTCGGCGAGGCGGTCGTCGACGCCATGGAGCGGGCGTTCCTCGACAGCGCCGGCAAGCCCCTCGGCGAGCGCCTGCTCGCCGCCCTCAAGGCCGGCGACGCCGCCGGCGGCGACGCCCGGGGGCGGCAGTCCGCGGCGATCCTGGTCGCCCGCGACAAGGCCGGGTACGGCGGCTTCAGCGACCGTGCCGTCGACGTCCGCGTCGACGACCACGCCGACCCGTTCGGCGAGATCGAGCGACTGCTCGGCCTGGCCATGGTGAACGACCTGTGGAACCGCGGTTGGACCGCGTTCACCGAGAAGCGGTTCGCCGACGCGCTGCGCTGGCAGGAACAGTGCACCGCGCGGGCCGAGAAGGTCCCGAGCATGCTGCCCGAGGTGGTCTACGACCTGGCCGTGATCCGGCTCGCCGCCGGCGACCGCGAGGGGGCCTCAGCGGCGCTCAAGCGGGCCGTCGAGCTCAACCCGAAGCTGGCCGCCCAGGCCAAGGTCGACGACGACCTGAGGGCCCTCCGCCCCGTGCAAGACTAGGAAGGGCTGCACGACCGGCCAACCGCCCAGGGGTGCACACCCGCCCACCCAACCAGGTTTGCACTCCCGACCACCCCTCCAGGGTTGCCCGCCCCGCCACCCGACCAGGGTTGCCCTCCCAACCACCCACCCAGGGTTGAAGAACTGCTAGGTTAAGGATTCGCCCAAATTCTCCTTCAACCCTTCAACCCTTCAACCCTTCAACCCTTCAACCCTTCAACCCTTCAACCCTTCAACCCTTCAACCCTTCAACCCTTCAACCCTTCAACCCTTCAACCCTTCAACCCTTCAACCCTTCAACCCTTCAAC
>JACQZW010000009.1 GCA_016213675.1 Acidobacteriota bacterium
ACGAGGATGGCATTGCCGTCGGGCACCCCGCCGGCGTGGACCGAGACGTACCCGCCGGCGCCCAGCACCGCCTCGAGGGCGGAGCGGTCGACGACGAGGTCGCGGACCACGGGGAAGGCGCGGGCCCGGAAGGGCTCGATGTAGATCTCGTCGCCGTCGCGGAAGACGCGCATGTGGAGCTGGCAGATCGTCGTGCGCACCCGCGGGCCGTGGGGCTGCCCGTTGACCACCTGGCTGCAGGCGCCGCAGATCCCCTCGCGGCAGTCGTGGTCGAAGGCGACCGGCTCCTCGCCCTTGAGGACGAGCCCGTCGTTGAGCACGTCGAGCATCTCGAGGAAGGACATCTCGGGGGAGACGTCGTCGACCTCGTAGCGCACGAGCCGCCCGGCGTCCGCCGGCCCCGCCTGGCGCCAGACGTGCAGGGTCAGCTTCACTGGTAGTTCCTCGTCGCGAGCGGCATCGCCTCGAAGGCGAGCGGCTCGACGTGGAGCGCGGGCGCGGCGTTCTCGCCCCGGTGCTCCCAGGCCGCGACGTGGCAGAAGCGCTCGTCGTCGCGCCTCGCCTCGCCGTCCGGCATCTGGTGCTCGGTGCGGAAGTGGCCGCCGCAGGACTCGTCGCGGTAGAGCGCGTCCCGGGCCATGAGCTCGCCGAACTCGAGGAAGTCGGCGACGCGGCCGGCGCGCTCGAGCTCGCGGTTGAGCGTCTCGCCGGAGCCGACGACGCGCACGTCGGCCCAGAACTCCTCGCGCAGCGCCGGGATCTCGGCGAGCGCCTTCGCGAGCCCGGCGGCGTCGCGCGCCATGCCGACCCGGTCCCACATGATCTTCCCGAGGGCGCGGTGGAAGTCGGTGATCGTCCGCCGCCCCTGCACCGCGAGCAGGCGGCGCGTCCGCCCCTCGACCTCGGCGCGCGAGGCCGCGAAGGCCGGGTGCTCCGCGCCCACCGCGCCGGGCGCGACGCGCGCGAGGTGGTCGGCGACCGTGTACGGCGCGACGAAATAGCCGTCGGCGAGCCCCTGCATGAGGGCGCTCGCGCCGAGCCGGTTCGCGCCGTGGTCGGAGAAGTTCGCCTCGCCGAGCACGAAGAGGCCGGGGACCGTGCTCTGGAGGTTGTAGTCCACCCAGAGCCCGCCCATCGCGTAGTGCGGCGCCGGGTAGATCCGCATCGGCACCGCGTAGGCGTCCTCGCCGGTGATGCGCTCGTACATCTCGAAGAGGTTGCCGTAGCGCGCCTTGATCGTCGCCGCTCCGAGCCGGCCGATCGCGTCGGCGAAGTCGAGGTAGACGCCGCGCCCGCCGGGACCGACGCCGCGCCCCTCGTCGCAGACCTCCTTCGCCGCCCGCGAGGAGACGTCGCGCGGGGCGAGGTTGCCGTAGCTCGGGTACTTGCGCTCGAGCAGGTAATCGCGCTCGCCCTCGGGGATCGCCCCGGCCTCGCGCGCGTCCCCCGCCTTCTTCGGCACCCAGATCCGGCCGTCGTTGCGCAGCGACTCGGACATGAGGGTGAGCTTCGACTGGTGCTCGCCGGCGGCGGGGATGCAGGTCGGGTGGATCTGCGTATAGCAGGGGTTCGCGAAGAGCGCGCCGCGCTTGTGCGCGCGCCACGCCGCGGTCACGTTGCACCCCTGGGCGTTCGTCGAGAGGAAGAAGACGTTCGCGTAGCCGCCGGTGCAGAGCAGGACGGCGTCGGCCGCGTGCGAGGAGATCTTCCCCGTGACGAGGTCGCGGACGGTGATCCCGCGGGCGACGCCATCGGCGACGACGAGGTCGAGCATCTCGGTGCGCGGGTGGATCCGGACCGTCTTCGCCCGCGCCTGCCGCAGGAGCGCCTGGTAGGCGCCGAGGAGCAGCTGCTGCCCGCTCTGCCCCCGCGCGTAGAAAGTGCGCGAGACGAGGGCGCCGCCGAAGGAGCGGTTGTCGAGGTACCCCGCGTAGTCGCGCGCGAAGGGCACGCCCTGTGCCACCGCCTGGTCGATGATGGCGCCGCTCACCTCGGCGAGGCGCCAGACGTTCGCCTCGCGGGCGCGGAAGTCGCCGCCCTTCACCGTGTCCTGGAAGAGCCGCAGGACGCTGTCGCCGTCGTTCGGGTAGTTCTTCGCGGCGTTGATCCCCCCCTGGGCGGCGATGCTGTGGGCGCGCCGGGGGGAGTCCTGGTAGCAGAAGGCGTCGACCTGGTAGCCGAGCTCCCCGAGGCTCGCGGCCGCGGAGGCCCCCGCGAGGCCGGTGCCGACGACGATGACCCGGTACTTGCGCTTGTTCGCCGGGCCGACGAGCTTCATCTCGTGGCGGCGGCGCTCCCACTTCTGGGCGATCGGGCCGCCGGGGACCTTGCCGTCGAGGATCACGCCGCTCCCCCTAGCCGATGAAGCCGGCGAGAATGCCGGCGGAGATGCCGATGAAAGAGAGGGCGAGGAGGCCCGCGAAGACGCGGCCCGCGACCACGATCCGCGGGAAGCTGCGCTCCCCGTTCAGGCCGAAGGTCTGCACCGAGCTGGCGACGCCGTGGAAGAGGTGCGTGCCGAGCGCGACCATGCCGAGGAGGTAGACGGCCGCCGTCCCGGCGTGCTTCAGTCCGACGAGGATCATCCGCATGACGTCGGGGCGCCCCGCCGCATCGCGGTTCGCGAGCGCTGCGGCCTCGGGGTGGATCACCTGGAAGGTGACGTGCAGCTGATGGTAGACGAGGAAGCCGGCGATCGCGAGCCCGGTCCAGATCATCGTCCGCGAGGCGAGCGTGCTCCGCCGGTGCGCCGCGACCGCATAGCCGTGCGGCTTGGCCGCCCGGTTCTCGAGCGTGAGGGTCACGCCGTACCAGGTGTGGACGGCGAAGAGCGCGAGCAGCACGAGACGGGATATCCAGACCGCCGCCGGGAAGGAGTGCAGGTGCTCGGCGTAGGTGTTGAGCCAGCCGGCGAAGATCGTCGAGTTGCCGAGGGCGTGCACCACCAGGAAGAGGAGGAGGAGCGCTCCGCTCGCGGCCATCGCCGCCTTCCTGCCGATCGAGCTGTCGATGACGCCCATGCAAGGATGTTCATTACGCGGCGGCGGCGCCGGTGTCAATAACGAAAAACCCTCATATTTCCGGGCTTTTCACTGGGTTTTCGCCCAGCGGATCGGGGCGGCTCGCCCAGGCAGGGCGAAAAAAAATGCCCGGCGCCGCGAGGGCGCCGGGCCGTGGCTTGCGCCGCGTCGGGTGCGCTCTAGAAGAGCACCCCGCCGGAGATCATCCACTGGTCGTAGTCGCCCATGGTGAGGCGGAACTCGGCGAAGGGAGTCATACCCATCCCGAGCTCGAACTTCGCGCCGCCGAGGATGTTGAGGCCGATCTCGCTGTCGTCGAAGCTGCCGGCATCGAAGCTCGCGTAGTAGAGCCCCGCGCCGGCGTAGGGGACGATCATGTCCATCGGGATGCTGTAGGTGGCGTTGCCGGAGATCTCCCAGAAGTCGAAGCCGTCCGGGAAGTACCAGTTGAAGAAGGCCACCACGTCGATCGGGAGGCTGATCATCTCCTGGAGGCTGTACTCCACGCGGGCGCCGACACCGAAGTCGGTATCGTCGGCGAAGGTGCCCTGCACGCCGAGCTTGATCGGGCCGAACATCCCCTCCTCGGCCATCGCCGAGGTGCTGCCGATGACGAGGACCGCCGCGAGCGCGAGGAAGATCGACAACATTTTCTTCATGGTACCACTCTCCTTTCGGTGCCTTGGTTGTACGGACCGCCGGCCCCGGCCCATTCCGGGGCGCTGTTGTTTTGGGATTTTTATACGACCTTCGACCGCGAAAAGCAAGACGGCCCGGGCTGTGCTATCGTGGCGCCCGCCATGGATTCCGCCACCCTCCTCGGCACCGCGGCCGGGACGCTCACGACCGTCGCGCTCGTCCCGCAGGTCGTGCGGATCGTGCGCCTCAAGGCGGCCGAGGAGGTCTCGGCGGGAACCTTCGCCGTCATGAGCGTCGGCATCGCCCTCTGGGCGGCCTACGGCCTCCTGATCGACTCCCCCGTGGTCGTCTTCTTCAACCTCGTGACCCTCGGGCTCTGCCTCGCGATCCTCGTGCTGAAGCACCGCTACCGGCAGCGCTGACCCCCGCGGCCGAAAAGCCGATGCCCGTGCCCGCTGCGGGGTCCTGTCGCTGCGGTACTCCGCGCCACCCCTCCGCTCGGGCCTGGGCCGTGATCGACCTCAGCGGTGCTTCCTGAACCGGAAAGCACAGCGTAGGGGGGCCCCGAAGTGGGCCCCCGATATGATCCCGGCCGGGCCGCCACCCTGGGCGGCCCCTACGCCCATTCCCGTTCGCTTAGCCCGGGCGCGAATGCATCCGGGATGCCACGTCAACGGTGCTTCCTGAACCGGAAAGCACCGCGTAGGGGAGCCCCGGAGTGGGCCCCCGACATGATCCCGGCCGGGCCGCCACCGCGGGCGGCCCCTACAGCCGGAGGCGGATGTGGCCGAGGCCGAAGCCGCTCGCCGCCCCGTAGAGCATGACCTCCTGCCCCGACCCCGGTGAGAGCGTGCCCCGCTCGTACAGGGTGCGCAGCGCGAGGGGGATGGCCGTGCTCGCCGTGTTCCCGTAGACGTCCGCCGTGATCGCGACCCCGTTCAGGTCGGCGTGCACGGTCCGGACGATCTCCTCGATGAAGCGGCGCGAGATCTGGTGCGGGATCACCTGCTCGAGCGACTCCTGGATGTGCCGCTCCCCGTGCACCGCCTCCCGGTAGCGGGCGTAGCCGCGGAAGTACTCGACCGACGCGCTCCGGGCGACCTTCGCGAGCCCCGGCATGTCCAGGTAGAACCACCCGTGCAGGCGGCCGTCCCCGGGGCTGCGCCAGCCGAGGCGCTCCGGCCCCCGGCAGAGCTCCCAGTGCTCCCCGAGGGTCAGCAGGTTCACCTCGAGGATCCCCGCCCCCCGGCCGCCGCCGGTCCCGTTGCCCCCGGCCGCGCCCCCCGACGCCCGCTCCATGACGATGGCGGCGCCGGCGTCGCCGAGGGTGAGGCCGCCGATCTTCACGGCGAGGTCGTCCATGCTCTCGACCGTGCGGTTGACCCAGAAGCTCCCGACCTCGCCGGCGGCGACGAGCACCCGGCGTGCGGCGCCAGTGGCGATGAGGCTGTTGGCCACGTTCATCGCCTGAAGGAAGCTGTTGCAGGCGTTCGAGACGTCGAAGGAGTTGGCGATCCGCAGGCCGAGCTTCTTCTGGAGGATGTTCGCCGTCGCCGGCTCGACCATGTCGATGTCGGTGCCCGCGAAGATCAGCGTGTCCACGTCCGCCGCCGCGACCCCCGCCCGGCCGAGCGCCTCGCGCGCCGCGACCGCCGCGAGGTCGGAGGGGGAGGTCCCGGGCTCGGCGTAGCGCCGGGTGCGGATCAGGGTCATCGTATGAATGATCCGCGCGAGGCGCCGCTTGATCGCCGGCGGCGCCTCGACCGAGTCCGCCACGTCCTCGTTCGTCACCACCCGCCCGGGGAGGGAGACGCCGAGGCCGGCGATGCGCGAGCGCGGCTCGGGGAAGGCCTGGAGGTTCCGGAGGAAGCGGTCTTCCCCCTGCTCCGTGAGCTCCATCACGGACGCGCTCGGCTCGGCTGGTTTCCCAATCACGAATTGCATGCGGGATCACTCGCCCAGCGTGACCGGCCGAGCCTTCCTCCTGCTATTTACGCTTATGATAGCACATGACGGAAATCGGACTTCACCTTCCCGGGGGCGCCGCCTGTCCGCGGCCTGCCGTGCGGTGCTTGACGGCGCCCCCCGAATCTTGATACACAGGCAAGGAAATATTTATTCGGGCTTCGATCGTCGTGGTCGAGGCAGGCGAACCAAACCGGGACCGGAAGAGCGAAGGGGGCTGGAGCATGCGTGGTATGCACCCGTGGCGGGCAATGACGGCGGCGCTCGCGATCGTTTGTCTTGGCATCGCCGGAGGCTGCTCCTCCTCGGGGCCGAATTACGACGAGCCGATCATGCCCTCGACGTTCGCGGACCGTCCGGTCGAGGACCAAGGAACGCATACCGTCCGCAACACGAGCGTGACCTTCTACCTCTGGGACTCGCAGCAGATCGACGGCGACATCGTCACCTTCGTGGTCAACGGCAAGACGGTGGCGTCGGAGTACACGCTCACCGGCAGGAAGAAGGCATACCCCTTCAAGTTGCACAGCGGCTACAACTACATCCTGCTCTTCGCGCACAACGAGGGCAGCCTCAAGCCGAATACCGCCGCCGTGTCGGTCGACGATGGAGATCGTGAGAAGACCCTGGTCCTCAACGCCAGCCTCAAAACGAACGGGGCGATGAACATCGTCGTGGAAAAATAAGGACGGGGCCCGCCGTCTCCCGCGGTACGGCGGGCCCGCTCTTTCCCCAGCCACGCGCTGAGATCACGGGTCGTGAGCGCCCCCCCGACCTACCCGAACCTCCTCTCGCGCCTCCTCCTCGCCGGCGAGTTCCGCGACCAGTGGGTGATCCGGGAGCCGCCGCGGCTCGCCGGGGCGCTCTTCCGCGCCGCGGAGCGCCTCATGCGCGTCGACCTCGCCGGGATCCGGGTCGACCGGCCGATCTTCGTCCTCTCGCTCCCGCGCTGCGGCTCCTCGATGCTCCAGGACCTGCTCTGCACGCACCCGGACGTCGGCTACATCACGAACATGATGGACACCTTCCGTCGCGGCTTCTGCGCCGCGGAACGGTTCAGGCGGCTCGCGCGGCTCGACGCGCGCGGGGAGCGCTTCCTCGCCGACAGCGTCGACGTCGGCGCCGGCAGCCCCGCCGACCCGGTCGGCACCTGGGCGGAGTGGCTCAAGATCGACCCCTTCTCCGTCGACTGCCGCGAGCCCGCCCTCGCGGACTTCACGCCGGCCGAGCGGGACCGCATCCGCGACGGCATCCGCCGGGTGCTCTGGTGCTTCGGCGGCGCCGCGACGCGCTACGAGTGCAAGACCCCCGCCCTGCTCCCCTACGCGCGGGTCCTCCGGGGTCTCTTCCCCGACGCGAAGTTCGTCCACCTCGTCCGCGACGCCCGCCCGGCGGCGAACTCCCTGCTCAAGCTCAACCGCCTCTGCCGCGAGCAGCTCGAGCGGATCCGTCCGCGCGTCCCGCGCTTCGCCGCCGAGGCGCGCCCCTTCGTCGCCTACCCGTACCTCCCCGGCCTCGCCGGGTACCTCGAGCGCTTCGGCGCCGACGACATCCGCACGACCGCCCACCTCTGGTCGGAGAGCGCGCGCTACGTCGCGCGGATCCGCGGCGAGCTGCCGCACTTCCTGGAGGTGCGCTACGAGGACATCCTCGCCGCCCCGGGGCGGGAGATCGCCCGGATCGCCGAGTTCTGCGAGCTCGCGCCCTTCCGGGAGGACAACGCCGCCTTCCAGGCGCGGATCGCCGGCGTCGGGCAGCTCCGCCACAAGAACGCGTACGGAGACTACGAGGTCGTCGAGGAGATCTGCCGCGAGGAGCTGCGACGCTATGGCTATCTCTGACCGACTGCCACCGTCGTCATTGCGAGGAGGCCGCAGGCCGAAGCGGCAATCCGACCTGCGGGCATGGGCCCATCGGATCGCCACGCTCCGCTCGCGATGACACCAAGGCCGTTCGGGTCGCCACGCTCCGCTCGCGATGACACCAAGGCCCATCGGATCGCCACACCGCTGCACTCCTCGCGGTGACCGCAACCGTCGTCATTGCGAGGAGGCCGCAGGCCGACGCGGCAATCCGATGCGCCGGCTACTTGACCGCCGCCAAGGGGATCGGGTAGCGGGCGAGGATGCGCCGGGCGATCCCGGGGGCGACCCGCATCCCGAGCGCGAGCAGGCGGCTCTGACCGACGAGGACCTCCTCCCGGTCGCGCTCGAGCGCGTCGACGATCGCTCCCGCCACCCGCTCGGGCGCCAGCTTGCGCGCCCGCACCTTCCCGACGAGCGGGGTGTCGGTGAGCGGCGGGAGGACCTCGACCACGCGCACGGCCGTCCCCCGGAGCTGGAGGCGCAGCGCCTGGGTGTAGGCGCGCAGGCCGGCCTTCGCCGCAGCGTAGCCGGGGACGGCGGCGGCCGGGCAGAGCGCGAAGGCCGAGGTCACGCACACGACCGCGGCCTCCGGGCGCCCGAGCAGGAGGGGGAGGAAGCGCCCGGTGAGCCGCACCGGGGCGACGAGGCCGATGAGGACGTCCTCCTCCACCGCGCGCGCCGCCGCCTCGCCCTCCGCGAGGAGGCAGGCGTGCCCCACGGCGGCGTTGTTGACGAGCACGTCGAGGGGGAAGCCGGCGGCCGCGAGGTGGGCGGCGAGCGCATCCACCGCGGCGGGGTCGGTGACGTCGCAGACCCGGATCTCGAGCCCGGGGCTGTCGCGGGCGGCCTCCGCGAGCCGGGCGCCGTCGCGGCCGCAAGCGAGGACGCGGGCGCCGCGCGCGAGCAGGAGCCGGGCGAGGGCGAGGCCGATCCCCGAGCCCCCGCCGGTGATCAGGACCCCGCTGCCGGCGAGCCTCATGCCCGCCATTCTATCCCATGGCGGCCCCGGGGTCTTACGCCGCTGCCCGCTCGACGAAGATCGACCGCGATCGCGCTTGCTCAGTTGACCGTATACGTCACCTCGTTGCTCTTGATGCCGGTCGGCCCATCGATGATCCACCACCGGTAGGTCCCCCGAGGCTTGCCTGCATCGACGGTGTAACTGACTTCGAAGTGGCCGTCAGCGTCCATATGCTGAGACCAGGGCGTGTACTCGGTGCCGTCGGGCTTCCTGCAGTGGAACGTCCCGGTGCTGCCCGGGCTGAAGCCGGTTCCCCATTGAACGAACCTGGTCCCGGTTGACCCGGACGAGGGTGTCTGAGCGATGGTTGGCTTGGTCAGGTAGTTGTCACCGGCGTTCAGGTTCTGCCCCACGGTGATGGTGACCGATTTCGAGAACGGCACATAGCCGGACTTCGAGAATGCCAGGGTCTTGGTACCGGAGGCAATGCCGGTCAGGGTGTAGTAGCCGTTGGCGTCGGTGGTGATCGTCTTACCACCGCAGGTGACCGTGGCGCCGGAAAGGGCGGCGCCGGTCGCCGAACCCACGTGCAGCCTCCCGGTGACCCCGCCGGTGGTGGGGGTCGCGGTCAGGTAGTTGTCCCCCGCGTTCAGCGTCTGGCCGGCGGTGATCGTCACGCTCCGCGAGAAGGGATCGTACCCCGGCTTCGTGAAGGCCAGCGTCTGCGCCCCGGAACCGATGCCGGTCAGGGTGTAGTAGCCGTTGGCGTCGGTGGTGATCGTCTTGCCCCCGCAGGTGACCGTGGCGCCGGAAAGAACGGCGCCGGTCGCCGAACCCACGTGCAGCCTCCCGGTGACCCCGCCCGCACTCACGTCGGCCCAAGCGAGCTTGGCAACCGCGCCACCGCCCCCTTCGAAGTACCGCATCTCCACGAGGCGGTTGGCGGCGGTGGTGAAATTGACCGTGGCCGCATAGGAATTGGGTGCCTGATAGATCCACTTATCGATGACCAAGGTCCCGTTGACGTACAGCTTCACCCCGTCGTCGGTGGTGGTGGTGAAGCGATGATTGCCGGCCCCGAAGAAGATCGACCGGGTCCACTTGACCGAAAAATTGTCGACGGGGATACCGCACGTGCTCCAGTTCGGAGATCCGGTTCCCCAGTCGAACGAAAGCGCCCCCGCGCCGTCGTTCCTGATCATGGTGGCACCCGTCAGGTCGCGATTGGGGAAGTATTCTCCCTTCCAGCTGCCCGAACCGACCGAGGCAATGCAGGCTTTGTTCACCAGCCAGCGGTCACCGGCCTGATACGTGGAACCCACCGGGACCTTGACCGTTGTCGAGAAATCGGCATGGCCGCTCATGGAGAAGCTCAGGGTCTGGCTCCCGGATGGAACCCCCTTGAGGAGGAACGATCCGTCGGCGAGGGTCTGCCCCGATATGCCGCCGCACCTCACCGTGGCCCCGGCCAAAGGCGGCCCTCCAGCCCAGGCGGCGTGGAGCGTGCCGGCGACCTTGCCGGGGGTAGGCGCCCAAGCCACCCGGGCTGCCGCCACCCCGCCCTTCTCGTAGTACTCGACCTTGACGGTGTGCGATCCCGCCGCGAGCGTGACGTCGACGGTGAAGGGAATGGAGGGGAACGGCTGGTCGTACCACTTGTCGAGCTTCAGCGTCCCGTCCACGTAGAGCCGGAACCCGTCGTCGCTCGCGACCGAGAACCGGTGGCTGCCGGCAGCAAATGTCTCCGTCTTCTTCCACCGCACGGAGAAGTCATCGGACCTGACGCCGCATGTGCTGCTCGGGCTGTCGGCGCCGAAATTCCGGTCGAGTTCGACACCGTCGTCCCGAACCATGATCGGCGAGCCCGTGAAGCCCTTGGAGACGTTGAAGTACTCGCCTTTCCAACGGCCTGCACCCACAGTCGCGATACAAGCAGAATATGAAGGATGTGCGGGAATGAAAAGGTTGGGGGCCTCGTACCAATTTTCGACATTCGTGACGCTGTTCAGCCCGGAAGTCCCATACGTCCAATAATCTCCGTAGGTCGGATTCGGGTGATCCGACTCTCTGATTTCGAAATGGAGGTGCGCCGTTGAACCGACTACCCCTATCCGTCCGATTTCCGCTATCTTCTGCCCCCTCTCGACGGGGTCGTTGGGGTTGACCACAATTTTCTGTACGTGCCCATACTGTGAGTACCAAGTCTGCCCCTTGTAATTGTGCTGAATGACGACCCCGCCCCAAGTCGCGTCGCTGCGATAAACAACCACTCCTTTGGCAGCAGCAAGAACATCCAACCCCAGGTCCCCGTCGCCAGCCCCCCCGGGAGCACCCGGAACGTTCCAATC
Source organism: Acidobacteriota bacterium (assembly GCA_016213675.1). Lineage (GTDB taxonomy): Bacteria > Acidobacteriota > Thermoanaerobaculia > Thermoanaerobaculales > Thermoanaerobaculaceae > JACQZW01. The sequence continues at coordinate 10,799 of JACQZW010000009.1, forward strand.
CTCCCCGGGATGTTTGACCGGACCTCCCGAGTAACTAGCAGAATCAAGGAATGAGTAGCCGCCATTGTTCGAAAAGGTGTAGGGAAGCGGATAAGTAAAACCGGAGGTCGCCTCAGGAACCTGGCTAATCGGCAGGGGCGCCATGAGCAAGGCAGACGGGATTCCCCCCTCCTCCCTGGCACTTGTGAAATCCGGGCTAGCGTCATAAGTGATCGGCGTCGCTCCTGCTCCCGACGCCTCCAATCCAGACATGCTGTCCATGGGTTGGCCGGAATCCGCCCACATCCATCCCGTGGCCTTGGACCCATAAACGGCAAATACATGGACAACTTGAGTGCAAGAGACCTCGGTGAAGTCGTGTATATCAACTGACTCAACGCTAGCTCGGGTGAACAATGATCTGCTGGACACATCAAGCAAGTCTTCCAGTTCAGCGGTGCTGGTGGAATTCGTTTTTAGGCTGCAGGTTACAGACTCATCGTTTTGATTGTAGATGCTCAATGCCGACCAAATAGCGTCGCCTCCGGCTAACGTCGTGAAGGTCGCTTCCCATGATCCGGAGGCTCGGGCCAACCCGGGCAGCGAAACCAGATCAACGTCATCGCGGTTCACCATCTGGAAGCCGGCGACAGGCCCCGTGGCCTCAACCCTGAGATGAACGGCCCTGGGGTCGTCCCCGGAAATCTCCGAGGCGGAGAAACGCAGGCTGCCGAGAGGCTCAAGCGGCCCCAGTTCCCGTGAACCCAGCACGTATCCCAAATCGTCGAGGGCCGTTACCGAGATGACCGAGGCGGACTCCGTCAGGTTCACGATCACGATTGATTTGGCGGCAAAGTCGCCATCAAGAAGGCGGGGGAATTCGAGCCGAGTCGCACCCTCTGCCTGTGCCAGGACGTCCTCTTTCCCCGGCGGCTCACGACGCTCATACCGCAGGGCGACCCGCACCGCGACGGGGGCCAGCACCTTCACGACGGCGGCGGCGCTGGGGAACCTGCGCCCGGAGATCGACCGCTTCTCGCCGGCTGCAAGGGCAAGCCGGAGCACGCTTCCGGTGCGAGCACCGTCGACATCGAACGCGACGAGCAGGATGGAGGCGCTCTCGCTTCCCCTGTTGTGCAGAAACACGCTGGCGCTCAGGCCGTCATCGGCCTGAAGCCCCATCAGGTAGCGGGGCGAGTCGGCAGCCGCGGCCTGGACCGGCGCATGCCAGACAAGAGGCGCGAGGAGAAAGAGTAGCGCTACCGAAAGGCTCTTGAGGCGTCCTGCTCTTGTCACGGCGCGTTTCCCCCCTGTTGGACGTTGGCTTGATCTCCGGATATCCCGAGTACCGGCGGACGAATCCCGTCTCGAATCTTGCGGGGTGTCTCTTTCGGCACGGGAGACCGCGGCGGACTGCTCCTGCCGGATGAAAATGGAAGGTCGAGTCCTGATCTGCGAATCCCCACTTCGGCAACCCTCCAGGCCATAGTGCTCTCGAGCACCGTAGGCCGATGGCTTTGCGCCGGCCAGCTTTCGCAGGCCGTTGCTCTTGTCTGTGGTGTGATTAACTCTTACTCGGGCCCGAGGGGATTGTCAAACCCTCCCTCGACGTGCTGGAATCTTCCTGGACGACGACGTGGTTTCGCCTGGTTGCGGACGACCAACTCTACGGCACGCGGGCCGGCGGCGGGCGCAGCTGCGGCGGCACGAAGTCGAGGTCGGTCGCCTCCCGCACCGCCAGGCCGATCTGAAACTCCATGACGTCCCGGGGGACGGGGACCTGGTACCCCTCGAGGCAGGCGGCGAGCGCCGCAAGCGGCTCGAGCCCCTGCGTCCGCGAGAGGCGGTAGGCCTTCACGGCGAGCGCCTCGGCCGCGCCGGGGGTGAGCAGCTCGGGCACCTTCGCCTCGAGCTGCGCGAACGCCTCCGCCGGGACCTCGATGCCGACCCGGCGGCAGAGCGCGCGGATCAGGTCGAACCCCTCGCGCGGGTCGAGCGTCGGGAAGAGCGGGATCTTCACGTCGATGCGGCCGGGGCGCTTCAGGTCGACCTCGATCAGGTCGGGGCGGCTCGAGGCGAGGACCCAGACGATCTTCCCGCGGTTCTTCGTGTCGCTCATCTCCTCCGCAATCATCCCGTAGATCCGCCCGGAGACGCCGGAGTCGTTCGCCGAGGCGTCGCGGCGTCCGAGCGCCTGGTCGGCCTCGTCGACGAAGACGATGCAGCGCCCGAGCGCGTGGAGGAGCCGGAAGATCTTCTCGAGGTTCCCCTCGGTGCTCCCCACCCACTTGTCGCGGAAGTTGCGGATCCGCACGACCGGGACCCCGGCCTCGCCGGCGAGGCCCTCGACGAAGAAGGTCTTCCCCGTGCCGACCGGCCCGCAGAGCAGGTAGCCCATCGGCATCGCCTTCAGGTCGTTCTGCCGCCAGAGGGCGATGTCCTGCCGGAGCCAGGCGGTGACCTTCGCGTGGCCGTGGATGTCGTCGAGCGTGCGCTTCGACTCGACGAAGCTCACGAGCCCCCCCGAGTCGCGCTCGACGAGGTCGCGCTTGAGCCGCACGAGGTCCTGCGGGTCGACCGTCCTCCCGGCGTGGCGCGTCGCCTTGAGGAGCTGCTCGATCGAGCCGAGCGTGGCCCCGACGAGCTGCCCGGCGAGCGCGTCGAGCTTCCCCTGCCAGGGGGCGAGCGCCGCGGCGTACGCCGGCGCGAGGTCGGCGAAGACCGCCCCGAGCGCGGCCGCGTCCGGCAGCGGCACCCGCACGCGGCCGACATGGAGGTTGTTCGCGAGGAGCGGGTGTAGGTCGGCGAGGTTCTCGGCGACGAGGAAGGTCACGATCGGGTGGGATGCGATGAGCGAGTCGTTCGCCCACTCCCGCATGAGCAGGACGGTCGCGCCCGTGTCCGCGGCGAGCCCCCCCTCCCCCGCCGGGGCGATCAGCTCGGCGGCCTCGACGATGCACCCGATCCGCGGCGCCGGGCGGCCGAGGCGCGCGAGGTTCGCGGCGTAGCGGAAGTAGCGGGTGAGCGTCTCGACCGCCGCGCGCGGGCCCTTCGGCAGCTCGGCCCCGCCGCCGCCGAGCGCCGGCCAGCGGGAGAAGACCTCCCCCCCCTTCTCGACGCGGATCCCGTTGCCGAGGTCGTAGGCGAGCACGACGTCGAAGGGGGGGAGGAGCACCTGGAGGAGGAAGTCGCGCAGGCTGCCGAGCGCGGCGGCGCCCTCGCGCGGCACCGGCATCCGGTCGTGGACGTTGCCGTGGAGGACGAACTGGCAGGTCGCTCCGCTCTCGTACTGGGCGATCAGGTCGACGGCCCACGCCGGCAGCCGCGGCGGCAGCGCGGCGCCCGGCGCCGCCAGGTCCCGCGTCCCGGGGTCGCTCACGCGCCCTCCCGCACCCGCCGCCGGGGGGTCCGGGCCGGCGGCTCCGCGGCCGCGGGCTGCGGGGCGGCCCCGAGGACGGCGGCGTCGAGCTGCGAGAGGTCGAAGCCGAGCTCCGCCGAGACCGAGCGCGGCTGGCCGCTCAT
>JACQZW010000012.1 GCA_016213675.1 Acidobacteriota bacterium
CCGCCGAACGCCGCCATCGCCAGCACGACCGCGACGTAGTAGCCGCGGTTGAGCGCGTCCATGGGGTCGATCTTCTCTTCCTTGTCCCTCTTGACCCACAGGATGCCGACGACCGAGGCGACGATCCCGAAGGCACGGGCGATGAGCGGGAACATCATCACGCCGACGACGCCGGCCGAGAAGCCCATGCCGGCCTTCTCGGCCGTGGCGGCGAGCGAGGCGCCGTGGATCATGGCGCCGATGTTCTCGGCCGCCGTCGACTCGAAGAGGTCGGCGCCGCGGCCGGCGCAGTCGCCGACGTTGTCGCCGACGAGGTCCGCGATGACGGCCGGGTTGCGGGGGTCGTCCTCGGGGATGCCCGCCTCGACCTTGCCGACCAGGTCCGCGCCGACGTCGGCGGCCTTGGTGTAGATCCCGCCGCCGAGCTGGGCGAAGAGGGCGACGAACGACGCGCCGAAGCCGTAGCCGACGATGAGCAGCGGGATCTTGGTCGGCTCGACGCCGCCGACGGCGCTGACCAGGGCGTAGAGCCCGGCGACGCCGAGCAGCGACATCGCGACGACGAGGAGCCCGGAAACCGCGCCGCCGCGCAGCGCGATGCGGAGCGCCACGTTGAGGCTCGAGAGCGCGGCCGTCGCGGTCCGGATGTTGGCGCGGATCGACACCCACATGCCCACGTAGCCGGCGATTACCGAGGACAGCGCGCCGACGACGAACGACAGGGTGATCCAGCTCGCGAGCGCAAGGGAGCTGCCGACCGGGTCGAACTCCCGGTGGCTGCGCACGAAGCCGTAGCCGACGAACAGGATGACCGCGAAGAGCCCCGCGAGCAGGATGATGGTGCGGTTCTGCCGGCGGAGGAAGGCCTCCGCGCCTTCCTTGATCGCGTTGGAGATCTGCTGCATCGCCTGGCTGCCGGTCGAGTGCTTGAGCACCCACCTGGCGAGGTAGGCGGCGACCAGCAACCCGAAGATGCTGAAGCCGATGACCAAGAAGATCAGTTGTGCCGTACTTTGCATGACGTTCTCTCCCTCCTCCCTCGAAGAAGCGGTTTCTGTTGCCCTCTCGCTGCCCGCCTGGCGGCGGTCAGGTGCGCGAGCCCCCCGGCTCCACTCCGAGTGCGGCCTTCGTCAAGCCGCGGAAAAAACTGGCTTGAATCATACACGAACTTTCACGTGTCAATGGCTATCGGACGAAACCCGGACTCGGCGCAGCAGGAGGGCGCCCGCGACGAAGAAAATCGCCACCCCGACGATTCCTCCCCTCCCGCTCCCGGTGACGATCGCCACCACCGAGAACAGGGCGGGACCGGCGACTCCCGCCATCCGCCCGGACACGTCGAAGAACGAGAAGAACTCGGCCTCGCGTCCGGCCGGCACCAGCCGCGCGTAAAGCGAGCGCGACAACGCCTGCGCGCCGCCCTGGACGAGACCGACCATGGCGGCCAGGAACCAGAACTGCCAGGCGTGCCGCATGAAGAACCCCAGACACGCGACCAGCAGGTAGCCACACAGGGCCAACTCGATGCCACGCCGGGGACCGAGCCTTGTGCCCAACCGCCCGAAGGCGATGGTCGCCGGCACGCCGACGAACTGGGTGACCAGCAGCGCCCCGAGCATGTGCTTGAGGGGGACGCCGACCTCCGCGCCGTAGGCGGCCGACATCTTGATCATGGTCCCGATGCCGTCGTTGTAGACCCAGTAGGCGAGGAGGAAGCGCCACAGCTCGGGGCGCTGGCGGGCCTCGCCGAGGGTGCGCCGCAGCCGCGCCCAGCTCCCCCCCACGGCGACCGGCACGGGCTCCGCGACCCGCGTGACGACGGGGATCGTGAACACCGCCCACCACAGCGCCACCACCACGAACGACAGGCGAACGCCCGCCTCACCGCACGACAGCACCAGGGCGGCTGCCCCGGCCAGCACGAGGCCGCCGCCTGCGTAGCCCCAGGCGTAGCCGCGCGAGGAGATCGCGTCCCACCGCTGCGGCGGGCCGAGCCCGGGCAGGAGCGCGTCGTAGAAGACGTTGGCGCCGGTGAAGCCGGTCGCCGCCACGACGTAGAGGACGACGGCCAGACGCCAGCTCCCGGGCAGGGCGACGGCCAGGCCGGCGGTCGCCGCGGCGCCGCCGAGGGCGAACACCGCGAGCAGTCGCCGCCGCGCCGCGCGTCCGTCCGCCCAGGCGCCCAGCGGCGGACCGAGCAGCGCCCCGGCGAGCAGCCCGGCGGCGGCCGCCCAACCCCACATCGCCGTCCCCGCCGGCGACCCGAGCTCGCGGTTGACCAGGCCGGCGAGGTACGGCGGCAGCACGGCCGTCATGCACACCGCGGCGAACGCCGAGTTGCCCCAGTCGTACAGGCACCACGCGCGCTCGCGTCCCCGGCTGTCGGCCGCCGCCACGGGCGCAGGATACGGGCATCCGCGCGCTGGCTACAATGCCGTCATGCTCACCACGCTCGCCACCGCCCTACTCCTCGCGCTGCCGCCCGCGGACGCGCCGTCCGGTCCGACCTCCGAACCCGCCGAGGTCGCCGAGGTCGTCGTCGCCGCCACCCTCGAGGACCTCCGCAAGGGAGAGCTGCTCCTCGACGCCGACGGCCTCGAGCCGGCGATCGCCCGCTCGTTCACCCTCGTCGAGCGGAGCTCGCGCGTTTCGGGATCGTTCGCCTACCTCGAGCCGATACGCCGAATGCGCTCCCGTGACGGCGAGGTCAGCGAGCTGCGCTTCGACGAGGTCGTGATCCGCGTCTACGGGGCCAGCGCGGTGGCGAGCTACCGCTACCGCAAGGTCGTGAAGGACGCCGGCGCGCGGTCCCGCGAGGAGGGGTGGTCGAGCGACGTCTTCGAGCGGCGCGACGACGGCGCGTGGATCCTGGTCCACCGGCACCGCTCCAAGTAGCTCACAGTTCACGGCCGACAGCCAACAGCTCCCCCACACAGCCGTGAGGAGTGTAGCTGTGAAGCCGTGAAGCAGAAGAGGGTCTTCGGTTTCACAGCTCCACGGCTCCACTGCCTTCTTGCTGTTGGCTGTCAACGATCGGCTGTTGGCTGTTGGCTGTCAGCTAGCGTGGCGGACGGTGACGACGGTGTGCAGGCCGCCGCGCAGGCGGTAGTCCAGCGTCACCTCCATGCGCCGCGGCCGGGAGGCCGCCACGAGGTCGTCGAGGATGCGGTTCGCCGCGTGCTCCTGGTACACCCCGACGGTCCGGAACGTGGTCAGGTAGTACTTGAGCGACTTCAGCTCCAGGCACACCCCGGCCGGGACGTAGCGGATCCGGAGCGTTCCGAAGTCCGGCAGCCCGGAGAACGGGCAGACGCAGTTCCACTCGTCCGTGACGATGTCGACCTCGGCCTCGCGGCCCGGGTACTCGTAGTCGAACGTCTCCAGGAGCTCGGGCCGGATCGCCTCGAGCCCGTCGAAGTCGAACCTCTGCCCCTCGGCCTCGACCATGCGGCACCTCCGACCCCCACCCTACCAGGCGCGCGGTACCAGGCAAGGGGCTGGGAGGCTTGGGGCTTGCGGCCTGGGGCTTGGGACCTGGGGCTTGGGGGCTTGAGGCTTGCGGCAGCGGGGTGAGGCGCCTGCCGGCGCAGCGGGAAACCCGCCGACGACTGCAAGATCTCGATTGACAGACCTCTAAGCCGCGCGTAGCATAGGAGTTCCGGGGAACTCGGGAGATGAGCAGCGAGATCCAGCCGCATCCAGTCTTCGCCCAACGCCTGGCGGCGCTTGCCGAGCGGTTGGAGGCTGCCGGCCAGACCGAGGCCGCTGCCGAGGTCTACGACATCGCCGCCTCGCTCACCCATCGCGGCGAGCCGTTCCGCCAGAAGTCGGCTGCCTTACGGCGCTCCGGCGTCAAGGTCATGGAGGACCCGGAGCGCGACCACAAGAAGCACAACCTCGAAGCGTCGCACGCCGTCGGCATGGCGCGCGTCCTCGAGGTCCGCGGCGAGCTCGCGCGCGCCCAGGAGATGTTCGACCTCGCCAAGCTGCGCGCGCCGTTCCACTACCTCGCGTACGCCGGCGCCGGCTATCTCCACCTGCGCCGCCGCGATCTCCGGGCCGCGCTCGAGGAGTTCGTCCAGGCTCGTCGGCTCAACCCCCTCGACCGCAAGCTCGCCATCGAGGTGGCGCGCGTCGCCCTCGAGCTCGAGGACTACCAGGAGGCCCTGCGCCACGCCTGCGACGCCCTCCTCCTCAGCCAGGGCCTCGGCGACGCCGACGAGGTCGCCGCGCGGCGGCGCGTCGAGACACTCGGCGCCCTGTGCCGCATGAGCCGCGCAGACCTGGACGAGGTCCATCGCCAGCGGGCCGGGGCGATGCAGCGCGCCACCGAGCAGGTCGCCCTCACGCGCGCCCGGCTGTTCTCCACGCTCGCCCTCTCCGAGCACAAGGTCTCGCGTCCCACGCCGGTCTCGACCCGCGACGACCTCCTCCGGGTCGCGCTCGACCTGCGCCGCTTCAAGGTCTTCCGACACTTCTCCGACCCCCAGCTCGTCCAGCTCGCCCAGACCGGCAAGCGGGAGTCGTTCCGCCACGCCCAGGTGCTGTCCCGCGAGGGCGTCGACGAGCGCGACATCTTCGTCGTCCTCGAGGGCAAGCTGCACGCCTGCCGGCGGACGCCGATCGGCACCCAGGTCCTCTCCGGCATCGGCGTCGGCGACCTCGCCGGCGAGATCTCCTTCCTCGACCACAAGCCGCGCTCCTCGACGCTGATCGGAGTCGAGGCGGGCCTCACCCTCCGCATCCCCGCCCGCGACCTCGACCAGTACGCGCTCGGCAGCAATGAGCTCGGCGTCGCGCTCCTGTGGTCGTTCTGGCACTCACTGTCGAGCAAGGTGCGCGCCGCCAACGCCGCGATGACCGACCTGATCACCCCAGGCGCGGCGGTGCGGCGGAACGGCAGCGGCCAGCCCGGCCAGCGCGTCTTTGTCGACCAGGCCGCCAAGCTCGACCTGCTCAAGGAGCAGGGGCTCTCGGCTTCTGAGCTCCGCCTCCTCGCGACCTACTCCAACGAGGAGCGCTTCGCCCCGGAGGCGCTGATCTTCGCCGAGGGCGAGCCCGGCGAAAAGCTCTACATCGTGATGGACGGCCAGGTCCGCATTTCCCGCCGGCTTCCGGGCATGGGCGAGGAGGCGCTGACGATCCTCGCTCGCGGCGACGTCTTCGGCGAGATGGCGCTGATCGACAGTCAGCCGCGCAGCGCCGACGCCCGCGCCCACACAGCAGGTTGCACCGTGTTCACCGTCGACCGCCACCGGCTCGAGGAGGTCCTCGACATGGACCCCGACGCCGCCCGGCAGTTCCTCACCCTCCTGTGCACCCTGCTGTGCCGCCGCATCCGGACGATGAACGACCGCCTCGTCGCCTGGCACGTCATGGTCGGGCACGAGTAGGGCTGCACACCCGCCCACCCCTCCAGGCTTGCCCACCCAACCACCCACCCAGGCTTGCCCTCCCGACCACCCACCCAGGCTTGCCCTCCCGACCACCCGCCCAGGCTTGCCCTCCCGACCACCCACCCAGGCTTGCCCTCCCGACCACCCACCCAGGCTTGCCCTCCCGACCACCCACCCAGGCTTGCCCTCCCGACCACCCGCCCAGGCTTGCCCTCCCGACCACCCGCCCAGGCTTGAAGCCGAAGCGGGAAAAAGCCCCGTGTCCTGCGCCTTTGCTTCAA
>JACQZW010000013.1 GCA_016213675.1 Acidobacteriota bacterium
AGCGCGGTGCGCCGGCTCGACTGTCCGAGCCCCGCCAGGAGGTGACCGATCATGCCGAGCTCCCCGAACCACTTCCGCGTTGCTGCGATCGCCGTGTGCGCCCTGGGATTGGCGCTCGCCGCGGTCGCGGCCGACCCGACCAAACCGGGCGCGCCGCCGCCGAACCGCCCGCAGGCCGGCGCGATGGTGCCGCCCGCGCCGATCGCCTTGATCGTCCGTGACGTCCAGACCGGCCTCCTGCGCGCCGCTACGGCGCAGGAGATCCAGGCCATGGCGAGCGAGATCGACCAGTTGCTCGGTCGCGGCAAGACGACCAGCAAGGTGGTCCGGCTGCCGGACGGCTCGACCGCACGGTCGATGACCGGGAACTTCGCCAACGGCACCGTCGCTCGCCGCAACGCCGACGGCACCATCGAGACGGGGTGTTTCGACGAGCCCGAGCCGGCCAAGGCGTTCCTGGGGCTCGTTCACGCCAAGCCGGCACCTGCGCCAGCCAAGGCCGAGGGGAGGTAGCCGATGTCGCGTCTGGCCTCTCGACTCGCACTCACCGCCCTTGTCCTGGCCCTCGCGACGGCGACGGCCCAAGGGGCCGCGACGTTCGTCATCACCAACGGCGACGCCGCTGGCGTCGGCTTCAACGATCCAACACCGGCCGCGCCCGTCGGCGGCAATCCGGGCACGACGATCGGGGAGCAGCGGCTGAACGCCTTTGTGCACGCCGCGAACATCTGGGGCGCCAACCTCACCTCCACCGTCACCATCAACGTGCTCGCAACCTGGGAGCCGCTCACCTGCACCGCGACCTCGGCGGTCCTCGGCTCCTGCGGGCCCTTGAACGCGTTCGCTGATTTTCCCAACGCCCTGTTCACGTCGACGTGGTTTCACGTCGCGCTGGCCAACCGCCTCGCCGGTATCGACATCGATCCGGGAGTTAGCGACATGCGCGCCCGCTTCAACATCAACCTGGGCAACGCGGGGTGCCTTACCGGCACGGGCTGGTACTACGGCTTCGACGCCAATGAGGGCACGCAGATCGACTTCGTCGCCGTCCTCCTACACGAAATGGGCCACGGACTCGGCTTTTCGACCTTCACGAGTGGCCTTAGCGGAGAATATTGCTGCCCGGACCCCGATCCGCAACTACCTACAGCGTACGACCACCTCCTGCTCGACGAGACGACCGGTCTGTTGTGGTCCGACCCGACCGAGACGATCGCCAACCGCCAGGCTGGCGCGATCAGCATGACCAACCTCACGTGGACCGGCCCGAACGTGACGGCGAACATCCCGTCGTTCCTCGGCAGGCAGCCGCGGCTCATCGTCACGGCGCCGGCGCCGGCCGTCGGGTCCTACCCGGTCGGAACCGCCGCGTTCGGAACGCAGCTTTCCGATCCAGGTCTCGTCGGCCAGACGATCGTCGCCGCCACCGACACTGGGGGCGTGTCAGCCGATGACGGCTGTGAGGCGATCACCAACGGAGCCGCCGTCGCGGGCAATATCGCGCTCGTCAATCGCGGCAACTGCACCTTCCTGATCAAGGCGCAGAACTGCCAGGCGGCCGGCGCGATAGGGATGGTCGTCGTCAACAACGCGGCCGGCGTCATTGGCATGTCCGGGACCGACCCGACCGTCACGCTCGTCGCCGCGATGGTCGACCAGACGCAGGGCAACCTGATCCGCGCCAATCTGCCCGCCACCGCCGACCTCGGCCTCAACACGATGCCGCGGGCCGGGACCAACGCGGGTGGCCGGGTGATGATGTACACCCCGAGCACCTTCGCGGCCGGGTCCTCGGTGTCGCACTGGGACACGTCGGCGTTCCCGAACCTCCTCATGGAGCCGGCGATCAACTCGGACCTCAACCACACCCTCGACCTCACCCTCGAGCAGATGCGCGACATCGGCTGGTTCGGCACGGTGCCGGTCGAGCTCATGCGCTTCGAAGTCGAGTAGCTTCGTACCCGCGATCCATGAAACGGCCGCCCTTCTCGGGCGGCCGTTTCTTTTTCCCGATCCCGCGCGCAGTTGCCAGTCACTGCATGGCTCGTGGGGCCGGCGCGCCGTCGCCAGCCGTTCCGGAAGCGCTGCCGAAAACGCGCGGGCCCCGCCCGCGCCCCACGAGCCACGACGGTTAGGTCGGGCTCGCCGCTCGAGCTCCCCGGGATTATCGCCAGAGGCGGGAGCGAGCCCTATCGCTATCTGTCATCCCGAGCGACGCGAGGGATCTACTGCCGTTTGGTGGAACGCTGGAGATCCCCCGTAACCGCCCTCATCCCAATCAACATCCGCCAGCGGTGCCGCGGAGGTCAGGTCACGAGTGAGATGCCGCTGCGAAGCGCCCACGACAACTCCCGTCGCTCCCGCCACGAGAACGGGCCACGGACCACGGGCCACGGACCACGGCGCTCGGGCCACTACTCCTTGCCCGGCACCGGGACCGGGAACGGGAACGGCGTGACCTTCCCCGAGCCGCGCTCGCCGGCGCGGATGCGGCCGGCGCCGGGCTTCTCGACCTCGTCGACGCGCACCACCGAGTGCATCGGGATGAAGATCCGCTTGACGCCGGCGAACTCGGTCTTCAGGGCCTCCTCGGAGGAGTCGACGATGAGCTGCGAGCGCTCGCCGAAGAGGAGGTGCTCCACCTCGATGAAGCCGAGCAGGCCGCCCTGGCTGACGTGGCGCGCGAACACCTCGTAGACCTGTCCCTGGTTGTTGAAGATGACCTTGTAGATCCGCGTCTCTGTGGCCTTCCGGCGAGCCATTCCCACCTCGCAGGCGGACCTTAGCACAGGGCCGGCGGGAGGCCGCTCGTCCTGCCCGCGCGGCCTGCGGTATCCTGTGCACCGCCGGGCGCAGGCCGGCCGCAACACCGGGAGGCTGCGATGGATCTCCACGAGGCGTTGCACATCGCGATCGGGTTCGAGAACCGGGTGCGCGACCATTACGC
>JACQZW010000011.1 GCA_016213675.1 Acidobacteriota bacterium
GACGCCGTCCCGACTCTTCCCGAGCGCGTCGGCGAGCGCCTTCACCCCGATCTGCCAGCGCTCGACCGCGAGCGCCCCGAGCAGCTCGCGCGCCTCGACGAGCCCCGGCCCGCGTTGCGGGCTGGCAAGCTCGTCCGTCGAGACGCCCAGCAGCGGCGTGACGTGCGCGAGGAACTCGGCGGCCGTGAGACGGCGGCGGGCCGGCGCGGGGCTGCGGCCGAGGGCGTCGAGGTTCCGTGGCGGCCCGTCGGCCTCAGGTGCCGCGCCCCACCACGGCAACGCCTCGACCGCGGCGCCGAGCCACGACGCCGCCTGCTCCTGGCGCAGCAGCCCGAGGTACGCCGTGAGCGCCTGCCGGCGGGTGCCGCCGAACAAGGCGAAGACCTCGTCGGCATCGACCAGCCCCCCGGGTGCGCGGCGAACGAGCTCCCGATGGCCGCTCCAGCGGTAGCGCTCGGGGTCGTCGACCATCCCGGCGGCGACAGGGTTGAGGTGGATGTAGGCGAGGAGCCGGAGCAACGAGACCTGCTCGGTGACCGGGCGCGCCTTGTAGCGCGACTGCCAGAGGGGGCCGAAGACCCTGCAGCGCCGGTTGAACGCCTGGGCGTAGCGGTGCTGGAGGAAGCGCATCGACCGCCACAGCGGGACAGTCGAGGTGCGCACCGCGAGGTGGAAGTGGTTGGGCATCAGGCACCACGCGAACACCGTAAGGCCGTCGCGGCGCTTCACGTCGCCGAGCAGGCTCACGAAGCGGTCCGCCTCGTCGTCGAGCTTGAACGGCGCCTCACCCCGCCCGACGCGGTTGTAGACGTGGTAGATCAACCCTTCGACGAAGAGCCTCGGTCGCCGTGGCATGTGTGGATCCTCGCCCGGAGGCTAGCACAAGTCGGCTAAGGGCGTACCTGGCACCTCAGAACGGCGGCGGCGACTTCGTCGGCGGGGAGGTCGGCGAGGGGGCGGCCGGTGGGGGGGCGGAGGATCGTCGCGCCGCCGACCGGGGCGGTGCGGGCGGGGTCGGTGGGGCCGAACAGGGCGACGGTCGGGCAGCCGGCGACGGCGGCGAGGTGGGTGAGGCCGGAGTCGTTGCCGACGGCGACGGCGCAGGCGGCGAGGAGCGCGGCGACCTCGTCGAGAGTGAGCTCGCCCGCTACGAGGCGGCTGCCGGTGGCCGCGGCGACGGCCTGTCCGAGCGCCTCCTCGCCGGGGCCGACGACGACGAGCACACCGGCGCCGCGCGCGGCGACGGCCCGGCCGACGGCGGCGAAGCGTTCGGCCGGCCAGCGCTTGGCCGGCATCCCGTGCGACGCCGGGAACAGGGCGACCGCGCGCGGCGCGGGCGTCAGCTCGCGCCGGCGCGCCTCGCCACGCCGGCGCAGCTCGTCGGGGATGGGCAGGCGGGTCGGCGCGTCGTCGGCCGGGGGAAGCTCGAGCCGCGCCAGCGCGGCGTCGAGGTCGTGGCGCTGGTGGCGGGCGCGGTCGACCGGGAAGGTCGCCAGGCCGAGCAGCGCCGCGCCGCGGCCGCGGCTGGCGAGCCGGAGGTCGGCGCGCACGCCGGCGAGGAGGAGCTTGGCCCGCGTCGAGTGGCGGGCCGCGACGGCGACGCCGAAGCGCGCGAGCGTCCGCCGCGCCCAGGCGAAGCCGGCCCGCGGCGGCCGCACGACGACGTGCGACGCGAGGAGCCGGGCCAACGGCTGCTGGGCCGGTGGGACCAGCAGGGTCACGGCCTCGTGCCCGGCGGCGGCGAGCAAACGCTCGATGGCGGGCAGGGTGTGGCAGAGGTCGCCCAGCCAGTTGGGCGTGTCCACCAGCAGCGGCGAGATCGCCCTCATGCCGCCCCGGCGCCCGGGCGGCGGGCGGCGGTGGCCTCCCAGACGGCCGCCCACTTGAGGAACGTGCCGTGGGCGGCGAGGATCGCGACGACCAGGCCGGGCATGCCGTCGAGGACGCCGAGCCGGATGAAGTAGGCGCGCAGGAACCGCCACTCGGCGCGCGAGATCGCGGTCGGCAGGCCGGCCCGGACGCCGCGGGCGACCAGCTCGGCGGCGCCGTGCCGCGCATAGGCGTGCAACTTGGGCAGGTACTGGTCGAGCGAGCGCAGCGTGTGGTGCTCGACGAGGCCGGCGAGCCGGCCGGTCGACGGCGCCTGGACGCGGGTGTGCATGCCGCCGTCGAGGCGGACGGCGCGGCGGTCGACGAGGCGCGTCACCCGGTCGCCGCCCCAGTCGCCGAAGCGCAGCCGGCGGCCGAACGCGAGGTTGGCGCGGCGGACCGCGTAGGCGGCGTGTCGCGGCGCCGCGAGCTCGGCGACGGCGGCGTCGCGCAGCGCAGGCGTGAGACGCTCGTCGGCGTCGAGCATGAGGACCCAGTCGTGGCCGCACGCGGAAAGACCCCAGGCGAGCTGGGCCGCGCAGCTCTCGAACGGGTGGTCGAGGACCCGAGCGCCGGCCGCCGCCGCGACCTCGCGGGTGGCATCGGTGGTACGGGGGTCGACGACGACCACGGTCTCGGCCGCGAGGCCCGCGACGCTGGCGAGCGCCGCCGGGAGCGTCTCGGCTTCGTCGCGCGCGGTGATCAGGACGGACAACGGGGTCCGGGGCTCGGGGTCCGGGGTCCGGCCGCCGCCCACCCCTGAGGTCACGTCCGGGGGCCTTCTTCGATCCTGACGCGGGCGATGGACCGGGCGCGGCCGGTGGCCTCGTCGACGTCGATCACCGCGCCGCACAGCGCGCCGCCGCGGGTCGCCGGCTCGAGGGCACGCGGGGTGGCGAAGAGGAAGCGCTCGAGCACCTCCTCGGGCTTGAAGCCGATGATCCCCTCGTACGGCCCGGTCATGCCGGCGTCGGTGAGCGCGGCCGTGCCCTTGGGCAGGACGCGCTCGTCGGCGGTCTGCACGTGGGTGTGGGTGCCGACCACCGCGGAGACGCGGCCGTCGAGGTACCAGGCGATCGCCTGCTTCTCGGAGGTCGCCTCGCCGTGCATGTCGACGAAGATCACCTTGGCCTGGCCGCCGATCTCGGCGAGGACGCGGTCGGCGACGACGAACGGGCTCTCGACCGGGACCATGAACGTCAGGCCCTGGAGGTTGACGACGCCGACCGGCACCCCGCCCTTGCTCGCGACCACGCAGTGGCCGCGTCCCGGGTTGCCGGCCGGGTAGTTGGCCGGCCGGAGCAGCCGCGGCTCGGAGTCGAGCAGCGCCAGGGTGTCCCTCTTGTCCCAGATGTGGTTGCCGGAGGTGTAGACGTCGATGGGCAGCCGGCGCAGCTCGTCCCACACGCTCGCGGTGACGCCGAAGCCGCCCGCGGCGTTCTCGACGTTGACCACGGTGAAATCGGCTCCCGACTCGGTCTGGGCGCGGCGGAGCTGCTCCTTGAGGAGCCGGCGCCCAACCTTGCCGACCACGTCACCGACGAACAGGATGCGCACTCGGACCGCCTTTCAATGACGCCGGCAAGGATACAGGATGCCCGACGTCCGGCGAGTGAGCATGGTGTGGCCGCCCGTGGGCGGCCGGCCCTTTCTCCAAGCCCACCCTGCTCAGCGCCCGAGCAGCCCCGACTCGCCGGCGTGGGAGAGCGCCTGCAGCCTGACGGGATCGAGGAGCTCGGCGACCGGGCCGTCCACCCGCACGGCTCCCTCGGCTTCGAGCTTGCGGAAGGTACGCGACAGGACCTCGGGGGCCGTGCCGCACAGGGCGGCGATCAGGTGCTTGGGATCCTCGAGCCGCACCCGCTCCCCGGCCAACAGCGGCCGCCCCGACCGGGCGAACGTCGACCACAGGTAGGCGGCGACGCGCTCCTCGACGGTGTGCAGCGACAGCCCCTCGACGAGGTCGACGAGGCGGCGGAGCCAGAACGACATCGACGCCAGCAGCGCGAGCGCGACCTCAGGCCGGCGCCTGAGGAGGTCGAGCAGAGCCGGCCGCGGAATGGTGGCGAGCAGGCCCGCCTCGACGACCTGGGCGTCGGCGGGGAATATCCCGGGGCCGAACACCGCCGCCTCGGCGAAGGAGGCCGGCGCGCGCACCAGGTGGAGGACCTGCTCGCGGCCGTCCGGTCCGGTCTTGAACAGCTTGACCTGCCCCTGTAGGACGATGGGCAGGAAGCTCGCCGCGTCGCCCTCGGAGAACACGAACTCGCCCTTTGCGGTCGGACGGACGCCGACCAGGGAGGCGATCTCGTCGAACAGCGGCGGCGGGAGGGCGCCGAGCAGCGGGACGCGGCGCAGGGCTTTGGTCAGCTCGTCGTGGGTCACGCCGACCATTCTGCCAGACCGCGAGCGGCCGGCCCAGCTTGACCTCCGTCAAAGCAGTCGACGAGAATGCCCTCACACTCGTCACGGGAGGGTGCAATGGACCCCGTTCCCGGCAAGTCCGGCATCTCGCGCAAGAGCTTCGTCAACTGGCTGCTCGGCACCTCGCTCGGCGCCACGCTGGCGGCTGCCCTCTACCCGGTGTTCCGCTTCGTCATCCCGCCGGAGGTCGCCGAGGCGCCGGTCAACCGGGTGCTGGCGGCCAAGCTGTCGGAGCTGCCGCTCAACGCCGGCAAGGTTTTCCGCTTCGGCTCGAAGCCGGGGATCGTGGTGCGGACCGCCACCGGCGAGGTGCGGGCGTTCTCCGCGGTGTGCACCCACCTGAACTGCACGGTGCAGTACCGGCCGGACTTCCAGCACGTCTGGTGCGCGTGCCACAACGGGCACTACGACCTGCAGGGGAAGAACCTCTCCGGCCCGCCGCCGCGGCCGCTCGAGGTCTACAAGGTCGACATCGCCGGCGACGACGTCTACGTCACGAAGGGGGCCTGATCGATGCGCCTGCTCGACACGCTCTGGAAGGCCCTGGACGAGCGGCTCGAGCTCGCTCCGCTCGTCGAGTTCGCGACCCACAAGGAGGTGCCGCAGCACCGCCACTCGTGGGCGTACTACTTCGGCGGGCTGACGCTGTTCTTCTTCGCGGTGCAGGTCGCGACCGGCATCCTGCTACTCCTCTACTACCGGCCGACCGCCGAGGCGGCGTTCGAGAGCGTGCAGTTCATCGTCACGCGCGTGCCGTTCGGCTGGTTGGTCCGCTCGGTCCACTCGTGGTCGGCGAACCTCATGATCCTCGCCGCCTTCGTGCACATGTTCTCGGTCTACCTGCTGGGGTCCTACGCCAAGCCGCGCGAGCTGACGTGGTGGAGCGGCTTCCTGCTCCTCGGCCTGGCCATGGGGTTCGGCTTCTCCGGCTACCTGCTGCCGTGGAACGAGCTGTCGTTCTTCGCGACCCGCATCGGCACCGACATGACGAGCAAGGTCCCGCTCGCGGGCCCCTGGCTGCTCACCTTCCTGCGCGGCGGCGAGGAGGTCACCGGTGCGACGCTGACCCGCTTCTTCGGCTTCCACGTCGCGGTGCTGCCGATGCTGTCGGCGGGGCTCCTCGGACTCCACCTCGGCCTCATCCAGCGCCAGGGCATGCACGTCCCGGGGCACCTCGCCGAGGAGGCGCGGACGCGCAAGCCGCTGCGCTTCCTGCCCAACTTCGTGCTGCGCGAGGGAGTGGTGTGGCTGTTCGGGCTCGCCGTGCTCGCCGCCCTCGCTGCCTTCTTCCCCTGGGAGCTCGGCAACAAGGCCGACCCGTTCGCCTCGGCGCCGGCCGGCATCAAGCCCGAGTGGTACTTCCTGTTCATGTTCGAGGCGCTCAAGCTGATCCCCGCGACGGTGCTCGGCATCGAGGGCGAGCTCATCGGCCTCGGGGCGTTCGCGGTCGGCGGGCTGGTCTGGTTCCTGGTCCCCGTCCTCGACCGGGCGAGCGCGCACGGCCGGCGCAGCCGCCTCTTCCTCGCGCTCGGCTGGGGCGTGCTGGCCTACCTCGTCTCGTTCACCGTGCTGAGCTTCCTGGGAGCCTTCCAATGACGCCGCGTCGCCCGGGCCCCGCCTGCCACCCCGGAAACCGGGGACCTCGATCCACGAACGATCCGCGCGCCGCTGTCGTCCGCCTCGGCACGCTGGCCATCGTCGCCGTCGCGCTCGGTGCCGCGGTCGCCGCGGCGGGACCGCTCGCCGCGAGCGTGGTCGGCCCGCCCGGCAAGAGCGCCGCCGACCGCTGCACGGCCTGCCACCGGGAGCTCGACGAGGCGCGCCTCCAGGCGCCGGCCCTGGCGGTCGGCAACGACACCCACCACGCCCAGGGGGTGACGTGCGCCGGCTGCCACGGCGGCGACCCCACCTCCGACGAGCCCGAGGTCGCGATGGACCCGAAGAAGGGCTTCCTCGGCAAGCTCGAGCCGACACAGGTCCCCGCGATGTGCGGCTCCTGTCACTCGGATGCGAGCTTCATGCTGCGCTATGCGCCGAACATTCCGACCGACCAGCTCGCGCAGTACCGGACCTCCAAGCACGGCCAGGCGCTCGCCAAGGGCGACGTCAAGGTCGCGGTCTGCTCGTCGTGCCACGGCGCCCACGGCGTGCTGCCCCCGTCCGACGCCCGCTCGCCGGTCTATCCCAGCCGCATCGTCGAGACGTGCGGCGCCTGCCACGGCGACGCGACGCTGATGGCGCGCTACGGGATCAAGGGCGACGAGCTCGCGGAGTACAAGAAGTCGGTCCATTACGCCGCGCTCACCCAGAAGAACGACCTCTCCGCGCCGACCTGCAACGACTGCCACGGCTCGCACGGCGCGACGCCGCCGGGAATCTCGTCGGTGTCGAACGTCTGCGGTACGTGCCACCTGACCCAGCGCGAGCGCTTCGACGAGTCGCCGCACAAGGAAGCGTTCGCCGCCATCGAGCAGCCGGCGTGCGAGGCGTGCCACTCCAACCACGCCGTGCTCTCGCCGAGCGAC
Source organism: Acidobacteriota bacterium (assembly GCA_016213675.1). Classification (GTDB taxonomy): domain Bacteria; phylum Acidobacteriota; class Thermoanaerobaculia; order Thermoanaerobaculales; family Thermoanaerobaculaceae; genus JACQZW01. The sequence goes on from JACQZW010000011.1 coordinate 6,819, forward strand.
GCCTGGATCGGCGTCGGCCAGGGCCAGGTGTGCGGCTCCTGCCACGCCGCGGGCGACGCCGGCGCCGCCGCCGCCGAGTCGGTCGCCGCCGCGCTCGCGCGCATGCACGAGCGCCTCGTCGCCGCCGAGGCGCGGGTGAAGAAGGCCGAACGGGCCGGCATGCTGATGGAGGAGGCGCAGGTCAAGCTCGAGGAGGCGCACCAGGGCGTTGTGCTCGCCCAGGTCGAGATCCACTCCGTCGACCCGGCACGCGTCGAGACTCAGGCGAAGGAGGTGCTGGCCGCCGCCGGCGTCGCCGACGGCCTCGCCGCCGCCGCCGAGGGCGAGATCCGCTTCCGCCGCACCGGCCTGTTCGTCTCGCTCGCGGTGATCGCGCTCGCGATGGTCGCCCTGATCCTCAAGATCCGCCGGATGGAACGCGCCTAGCGCTCTCCCCGGACGGACGGCGCCAACCCTGGGGTGTCCCCGCCGCGTGACGGGCGGGGGCTCTCCCCTCTTCCCTCTCCCCTCTACCCTTTCTTCTCGAGTGCCGCCCACCACGCCGCACCGCCTCCCGGGGGCGGTGCCGGGATGTCCACCGGGCTCAGGCCCAGCGGGCCGGCGGTGCGGCGGATCGTCGCGGCGGTGGTCGGCAGGAGCAGGGTCTCCTCGACCGGCGCCTCGCCGCCCGCCGGGGCGACGGAGGCCAGCATGCGCACGCGCCGGCCGCGCCGCTCGAAGACCCGGACGTGCACCGTCTCGGCGTCGATGCGGCGGGTGCGGACCACGGGCCCGCCGGCGACGTTGCGGGCGGCGTCCTCGCCCTGGAGCACGAGCACGCCGCCGGGGCGGAGCAGGGCGGCGAGGACGGTGAGGGCGCGGCGCTGCGCGGCCCGGTCCGGCAGCAGCGAGACCGTGTTGCCGAGGCAGAGCACGGCGTCGAAGGCGCCGGGCCGGAACGGCGGGGCGAGCACGTCGCCGGCGCACACCGAATGCCGCGGCGCCGAACGGAGCGCCGCGACGGCGAGGTCGAAGCCGAGCGCCCCAACGCCGAGGTCCCGGAGCAGGCCGAGGTGGAACCCGGCGCCGCACCCGGCGTCGGCGACCCGGCGCCACCCCCACCGCTCCGCCAGGGCGCTCCAGAACGGCAGCTCCCGCGCCCTCCTCTCGGCCTGCGGCAACGTCGCGGCCACGGCCGCCCAGCGATCCCGACCCTCCACGGTGCACCTCACGCGGCAAGCCTACCCCTCCCGGGATCCCGACGCACCCCGGGTCGGCCGGACAGCGGAGGACCCGGCCCCCCCGGCCGGGTCCTCCCGTGAGGCAAGGGGTCCCGGGCGCGCCCGGGACCCCGTCGTCGGCTAGTTGTTCAGGGCGCCGGCCAGGATCCAACTGTCGATATCGGCGCGGTCCTGCACCGTCACGCTGTTGGAGCGGTGCCCCGCCGCGAGGAAGATCGACAGGTAACTGGTCGACGGGCTGAAGGGCACCACCCGGATCGCTCCGGCCTGCGTCGTCGCCGGCACGTTGACGAGGTTCGAGAAGCTCTGCCCGGCGGACAGGTTCATGCCGGCCTCCGGGGACGATCCGCCGTGGCAGCCGATGCACTTCGCCGTGAAGACGGTTGTCTGGAGCGACGACAGCGTCACCGAGGGCGGTGGCGTCGTCGGGGTCGGCGACGGCGGCGGCATCGTCGGGGTCGGCGTGGGCGCCGGCATCGTCGGGGTCGGTGGTGGGGTCGTCGGCGTCGGGGTGGCGGTCGGCCCAGGCACTGTCGGTGTTGGCGTGGGTGGCGGCACGGTCGGTGTTGCCGTCGGCCCCGGCACCGTCGGCGTCGGTGTCGCGGTCGGTCCGGGCACCGTGGGTGTCGGCGTCGGCGCGGGCGGCGTCGCGGTCGGCGACGGCGACGGCGTCGGCGGCGGCAGCAGCGTCACGGTGATCTCCCGGCGGTCCGGCGAGGGGTCCGCGAGGCCCCGGGAGTCGGTGGCCGTGAGCTTGACGTCGTACTCGCCGGGCTCGGCGTAGACGTGCGCCGGCGGGACGAGGTCCGTGGAGCCGGTCCCGTCCCCGAAGTCCCAGACGACGGTGACCATGTCGCCGTCGGGGTCGGTGGCCTTCCCCGCGAAGCTCACCGGGATGCCGGCCTCGACCGATATGTTCCCGGCGGGGGTGAGGATCACGCCGTTCGGCGGGCGGTTCTGGGCGGTGCCCTTCGGCAGGACCTGGCCGCGGATCTCCCCGCCCGGGTTGGCGTCGGTGTGTACGTTGGCGTAGAGCTGGCCGCCGAGCAGCGCCGCGACGAAGCCGTCCCAGTCGTCCGCGAACGGGCCGACGAGCTCGTCCGGGCTCACGACGCCGGCGATGTTGAGCTTCCCGTCGGGCTTCGGTCCCTCCCGGAGGGCGAACAGCGTGGCGACCACCGGGCCGTTGACGCCGGGCGCGCCGAGATGGAGATGGCCCTGGTTCGCCCCCGTGATGTCCTTCAGCTTGAGGCGGTACTCGAGCCGGGGTGAATCGTCCTCGTCGTCGTCGTCGCGGTGGACCCGGCCCCGCAGGCGGCGAAGCTCGGCCGACGCACCACCGGCCTTCAGCCCGGCGGATACGTCGTCGTCATCGTCGTCCTCTTCGCGGGCGATGAGCTTCAGCTTGACCCGGCCGGAGGCCTCCGACTCGACCGGGGGCACCTCCTGCTCGCCGGTCAGGCGGGCCTCGAGCTCGACCTTCCCGTCATCCTCGTCGTCGTCCTCGGCGCTCGCCTCGAAGACCTGGCCCGTCCGGGTCGAGGTCCAGAAGACGCGGCCCGACGGGCTGACCGCCACGTCGGCCGGCTCGGAGTCGCCGCGGTGGAGCACGGTGCGCTCCCGGGTGGCGAGGTTGAGGGCGTTGACGGTGTTCCGCCCGCCGCCGCTGCCGGTCAGCCCCGGAGTCGGGACCTCGGTGAAGTAGAGCCGGTCGCGGGCCTCGTCCAGGGCCAGCCCCTGCGGCCGGTCGAGGCCGGCGAGGACGATTTCCAGCGTGCCGTCCGTCGTCAAGTGGGCGATGGTCCCGGCGTCGGCGTTCGTCCAGTAGAGGTCGCCGCCTTTCCCGGCAGCGAGGTCGGCAGGCTCCGCCTCGCTCGCCCGCAGCACGGTCGCCTCGTCCCCGTCGAGCATCGAGACGTTGCCGCTCAACCCCTCCCCGTCGCGGCCGGACCCCTCGGTGAAGTACACCCGGCCCTCGGAATCCACCGCGATGCCGCTCGGTTGATGGAGGCCCGACGCGATGCGCCGAACCGTCCCGTCCTTGGCGTCCTGCCGCCAGAGCGCGCCTCCCGAGCGGCTCGTCCAGTAGAGGTTGCCGTCGCGATCGAGCGCGACCTGGGCCGGGGCGAGCGGCCCCGAGTAGCGCAGCACGAGGTCGCCGACCTCGACGTCGAGCCCGGCGATGCTGCCGTGCTCGGTCGTCGTCGGCTTCGCGGGCAGCAGGCCGACGAGCAGGACGTCACCGTCGGCGGCGACGATCGCGGTCGGTCGGCCGAGCCCGGAGGCCACGGCACGAGAGCTGACGCCGCCGCCGGCCTCGGCGCCGAGCGCGGCCAGGAGAAGCGCGGATACACCAAGCGAGAAGCGAGCCATCACGGATGGTCGCGTGTTCATCGTTCACCTCCGTTCTGTCGAGCGTGTTCAGGCGGTGCGGCGATGGCGCTGGCAACACACCCGCCGCGGCGAGAAAGGTCGCGTGAGCATTGCGTTCAACACCTCCCTGGGGGGGACGCGTTCAATCTAGTGCGACGAAGTCTCGACTGACCGTGACGCCCGTCACCCCGGGGGCTGGGCGGATCGAGGCGACAGTCTCAGCGCGGGGCGTGGCTGGAGCGCAGCTCCGGGGGGGTGGGCGACTCGCTGGCGGCGAGGCCGCCGACGTGGGTGTAGAGGGGCGAGTCGATCTCCTGCAACCGGCGGGCGAACTCGTCCTGGCCGATCTCGGAGCGCCAGTGTCCGGACACGCGGAACGCCCCGGCCACCGCCACCCATACGAGCGCGGCGAGCGCGACGGCGCGGATCGGGCGCACCACCCGCGACGAGGCCCAGCGCGGCGGCCGCACGGCCAGGCAGTCCTTGATCGGGCACGCCGCGACGCAGTCCTGGCACGAGGTGCACTCGACCGATGCGACCCGCACGAGGCGATGCACCGGCAGCCGCGCCGGACACACCTTGGTGCACTTGGCGCAGTCGGTGCAGGTCGCCTGGTCGCGGGTCACCTTGAGCGGCGCGAACCGCCCGAGGAGCCCGACGAGGGCGCCGTACGGGCAGAGGTATCGGCACCACAGGTCGCGGACGAAGATCGAACCGACGACGAGGACGCCGAGCACCGCGATGGTGAGGCGGGACGGCTCGGCGAAGAAGAGCAGCATCTTGACGTCGGCGACCTTGTTGTACGGGCTATCGAGGAACGCCCGGGTGCCCGGGAGGTCCATCACGACCCAGGTCGCCCACACGAAGAAGCCGAGGAGCAGGAACTTCAAGGCCCGCAGCGGCCAGTCGAGCCAGCGCGGCACGGCGAGGTTCGAGCCGAGGAGGCGCTGGCCGAGCCGCCCGAGCCACTCGGAGAGCAGCCCGACGGGACAGACGTGCGAGCAGAACGACTTGGCCAGGACCAGGCTCATCGCCACGACGCCGAGGAGGATCGCGAGGCCGGCCGGGTGGATCGGGTGCACGCCGTCGCCGGCGAGCCACAGGCGCAGCGACATGAGCGCCGAGATCGGCAAGAACCCCTCGACGCCGCCGGGGCGGCCGAGCGCCGGCTGCCGACCGGCGAGCAGCGCCAGCGCCCAGTGCGTGAACTGGGCGCCGATCGCGACGACGACGACCAGGAAGGCGACCTGCACCCACCTGCGCGCCCTGACGATCGGGAACCGCTCGCGTCGAGCCATCACGTCCTCCATCGGGTAGCATCGTCCCGGGTCGCGGCCGCCGCCTTGATCCCGGTCAATGGGAGAAGAGGAGAGCGAAGAGGGGAGAGAAGAAACGGGAAGAGCTCAGGCAGGTCTCGCGCAACGACGACGGCCGCCCGGGGGGGCGGCCGTGGTGGATTCTGGGACAGGGGAGGCTACTTCTTCAGGGCCTTCATGAGGGCGGCGCCGAACGCGGTCAGCTCGGGCTTGCGCTCGGACTGCTTCTGCTCGGCCCACTTCTTGAACTCCTTGGTGGCCCGGGTGTCCTTGGCTTTCTTCAGCGACAGCGAGATGCGCTTGCGCTCGGGCTCGACCGACAGCACGGTCGCCTGCACCTTGCTGCCGGGCGGGAAGGCGGCGTTCATGTCGGCGCCGCGCGGCTGGTCGGACTCGGAGTTGGGGATGAGCGCCACCAGGCCCGGCTCGAGCTGGACGAAGATGCCGAAGTTGGCGACGTGCTCGACGAGGCCGTCGACCAGGGTGCCGACCGGGAAGCGGTTGGCCGCCTCGGCCCACGGGTCGCCGATCGCCAACTCGCGAAGGGTCAGCGACAGACGGCGACGCTCGACGTCACACTCGCGCACCCAGCCGGTGACGTGGGAGCCGGCCGCCAGCTCGGGGCTGTCGGCGGTCATGCCGGGAGGGAGCTGGGAGACGTGGATCAGGCCGTCGACACCGGGGAGCAGCTCGACGAACAGGCCGAACTCGGCCTTGCGCGCGACCTTGCCCTCGAACGGCGCGCCGGCGGGGAAGCGCTCCGGCACCTCGGCCCAGGGATCGGCCTCGAGCGCCTTGCGCGACAGGGCGATGCGGTTCTTCTCGCGGTCGGCCTCGAGGATTTTGACCCGCACGGTGTCGCCGACCTTCACGACGTGCGACGGCCGCGCACCGAACTGGTGGGTGAGCTCGGACAGGTGGATCATGCCGTCCACGCCGCCGAGATCGACGAACACGCCGAAGTCCCGGATCGACTTGACGGTGCCCTCGACCTCGGCGCCCACCGCGATGTTCGCCCACGCGGCCTCGGCGACCACGTCCCGCTCTTCCTTGAGCACGAGGGCTCGCGACACCACCAGCGAGCCGAGGTCCTCGGCCAGCTCGGTGATGCGGAAGCGGAACGTCTTGCCGAGGAAGCTGTCGACGTTGCGCGGGAAGCCGAGGTCGATCTGCGACATCGGGCAGAAGGCGCGGATCCCGGCGATCGACACGTCGTAACCGCCCTTGTTGCGGCCGGTGATCTTGCCCTCGACCGGCACGGCGTTCGCGAACGCGCCGCGCAGCGCCTCGCGCTCGCGCCGCTCGATGGCGAGCCGGTGGGAGACGCGCAGCTCCGGCGAGGTCGCGATGACCACGGCGTCGAGGCCGTCGCCCGGGCGCAGCTCGCCGAGCTCGGTGCGGTCCATGACCGCCTCGGTCTTGCCGCCGACGGCGACCAGGGCGATGTCGCCGTGCACGGCCATGATGTGGCCGGAAACGAGCTGTCCGTTGGAGAACTCTTCGTAGCGGAACGACTCGGCAAGAGCCTCGGCGAACGATTGCTGGTTGTCGGGGGTGGGAGTTTTTTCGTCGTTCATGGCTGACCTCGCCGCCTGGCCTGGAGCCAGGCGCAGCCTCAAAGGCTGAGCCCGAGATCATACACCCGTTTCGCCGGGGAGGCGAGAAGGGCGGGCATGAGTCCCGCAGAGTCGTGGCGCTACACTGAAAGTCAGCCCGAGGAGGCCACGGCTCATGATCCTGGCGGGGGACGTCGGCGGGACCAACACGCGGCTGGCAGGGTTCGAGCCCGGCCCGGACGGCCTCGCCCTCGCGGTCGAGCGCACCTACCCGAGCCGCCATTTCGCCAGCCTCGACGAGATCGTCGCGGCGTTCGTGGCCGACCAAGGCCTCGCCGTCGAGCACGCCTGCATCGGCGTCGCCGGGCCGGTGCGGGACGGCCGCTGCGCGACCACCAACCTGCCGTGGCGCCTCGACGAGCGCAGCCTGGCGGCCCGGCTCGGCCTCCGGCACGCCACGCTGATCAACGACCTCGAGGCCACCGCCTTCGGAGTCCCGCTCCTCGCGGCCGGCGACCTCGCCGTGCTGCAGGAGGGTGCACCGGGCGCTGCCGGCAACGCGGCCATCGCCGCCGCCGGGACCGGGCTCGGCGAGGCCGGTCTGTTCTGGGACGGCGCCCGTCACCACCCGTTTGCGACCGAGGGCGGGCACACCGACTTCGCGCCCCGGGACGACGAGCAGGTCGAGCTGCTGCGCTTCCTGCGCGGCGAGCTCGGCCGGGTGAGCTGGGAGCGGGTGGTCTCGGGTCCCGGGCTGGTCAACATCCTCCGCTTCCTGCGCGACACCGGCCGCGCCGTCGAGGAGTCCGAGCTCGCGGGGGCGATGGCGGCGGGCGACCCGGCCGCGGCGATCGCCGGCGCGGCGCAGGCCGGCCGCTCGCCGCTCGCGGCTCGCGCCCTCGGCCTGTTCGTCCGGCTCTACGGCGCCGAGGCCGGCGACCTCGCCCTCAAGGTCATGGCGACCGGCGGCGTGTACCTCGGCGGCGGCATCCCGCCGAAGATCCTGCCGGCGCTCGCCGACGGCTTCCTCCCGGCGTTCCGCGACAAGGGGCGGATGCGGCCGCTCATGGAGGCGATGCCGGTGCGGGTCATCCTCGACCCCCGCGTCGCCCTCCTTGGCGCTGCCCGCTGTGCCGCCCTCCGCGGCGCGGGAACCGAGTAGGCCCGCGCCGGTGGCTCTCCGAGCCTGCCGGCTGCGACCAGGCCGACAGCCAACAGCCGACAGCTCGTCCCCTCGCCCATCGACAGGCTTGGGTGGGCGGACGCGGGTGTGCGGTGGCCTTGCCGTGTGGGGTGGGCGTGGGAGAACTGTGAGCTGCTGGCAGTCATCTCTTTGCTCGACGCTCAACCCTCGACGCTCGACCGGGTGGGTAGGCGGGCTCTGACCATCGCCCGCGCCGGGGCGCCCTCGGCGCTGGCCAGGCGCAGCGGCAGGCAGACGAGGTCGACGCGGCCGACCGGCGCCGCGACGAGGTCGAGCCCCTCGATGACCCAGATCCCGGCCGCGAGCAGCACGCGGTGGACCTCGTCCCCCTCCTCGCCCGGGGCGCCGATCGACAGCGCGTCGATGCCGACCGCCCGCACCCCCCGCGTGGCGAGGAGACGCGCCGCGCCGAGGTCGAGGGCGACGTAGTCGGCGGCGAACGGGGCGTGGAGGGTGCCGCGGGCCGAGTTCGCGGTCCGCAGGAGTACCCGCGCGCCACGGCGGAGGCGGGCCCGGCGCAGCTCGGCGGCGGTCACGCGGCGCGGGTCGGCGATGTCGAGCACGAGGGCGGGCCCGACGAGCGCGTCGGCGGGCAGGTCGTCGAGGGTCGCCGCGCCGGCGACGAAGTGGGCCGGGGCGTCGACGTGGGTGCCGGTGTGGGCGCTGAGGTCGAGGTGTGTGAGGGTGCAGGCGTCGCCGCGCGCGAGGTCGAGGACACGCTCGACGCGGGGCGGCGGGTCGTCGGGCCAGTGCGTCATGCCGGTGCGAACCGGCAGCGAGACGTCGATCCAGTCGGCCACGTGTCCCTCCCCGGCCACTCTAACCCGGGCCGGAATCGACGAGTGGGCGCGGTCGCCCGCGCCCACTCGGTTCGAACCGAAAGAACAGAGCTACTTCGCGGCCAGCGGCTTGCCGTCGGCGTCGAGGAACTTCACCTCGCCGAAGCCGAGGGCACGCACGCCGGCCTCGATCTTGGCGCGGTCGCCGACGAAGACCCAGACGACGCCCTTGGGCCGGACGAGCTTCTTGGCCACCGCGTCGACGTCGGCGAGCGCGAGCGCGCGCACCTTCGCCGGGTAGGTGTCGAAGTAGTCGACCGGGAGGGCGAACTGGACCATCTGCGACAGCGAGGCGGTCACCGCCCGGTTGGTCTCCCAGCGGCCGGGGAGGGTGAGCGTCAGGTTGCCCTGCGCCTTGGCCAGCTCGGCGGCGGTGATCGGCGCGGTCCCGACGATGCCGGACAGCTCCTTGGCGATCTCGGCCGCCGCCTCCCTGGTCTTGTCGCCCTGCACCGGGGCCATCGCGATGTAGGGGCGCGGGCCGCGGGCGTCGGGCAGAACCATGCGGGCGCCGTAGGTCCAGTGCTTGTCCTCGCGGAGGTTCATGTTGATGCGCGAGGTGAACGAGCCGCCGAGGATCTCCTGGACGACGTTGAAGGCGACCTCGTCGGGGTTGCTCTTGGGCGGCGCGGTCGTCCCGGCGAAGATCACCGACTGGGTCGCGCCCGGGCGGTCGATGATGTAGACCTCGTCGGCGGTCTTGGCGGCGACGGCGGCGACGTTCTTCTTCGGGGCCTCGCCGGGCTTCCAGGCGGCGAGGAGCTTCTCGAGCTTCGGCTGGACCTCGGCGAGCGAGGTCGCGCCGACGACGACGAGCGTCGCGTTGTTGGGCTTGAACCACGCCCGGTGGAAGGCGGCGAGCTGGTCGCGGGTGAGGGTACCGACCGAGGCCTCGGTCCCCGATCCGGTGAACGGCACGGCGTAGGCGTGACCCTGGCCGTAGAGCAGCGCCGGCATCACGCGCAGGCCCATCGCGTTGGGGTTGACCTTCTCGCGGCCGATCGCCGCGAGCTGCTGCTTCTTCAGGCGGTCGAAGTCGGCCGGCGGGAAGGTGGGGTTGAGCACGACGTCGGCGAACAGCGCGAGCGAGGGGTCGAGGTTCTCCTTGAGCGCCGACAGCGAGACCGTGCAGGTGTCGAGCGTCGAGCCGGTGTTGAGGTTCGCGCCGAGGCGCTCGAGCTCGTCCGAGATCTGCAGGGCATCGCGGGTCGCGGTGCCCTCGTCGAGCATGTTCATGGCCAGGGTGGCGGTGCCGGGCGCGGCGCCGTCGGCCGCGTAGCCGGCGTCGACGAGGAGGTCGAGGTTGACGACCGGCACGCCGTCGCGGCGCGCGACGACGAGCTTCAGGCCGTTGGCCAGCGTGGCGCGCTCGGTGGCGGGCAGCGTGGCGGTGGGGAGCTGGCCGGGGTCGGGGAGCTTGGAGCGGTCGACGCCGGTCTTCGCCGCCTCGACCTGCGGGAAGGGGTGGACCTCGAGGACGTAGGTGCCGTCGGACAACCAGGCGGACGCCGCCTTGCGGACCGCCTCGGCGGTGGCGGCGTCGCGCTGCGCCATGCGCACCTTGTAGAAGCCCGGGTCACCGCCGTAGACCTGGTTGGAGGCGAGGATGTCGGACTTGCCGCCGAAGCCGCCGATCCGCTCGATGCCGCGGACGAACGCCGCGCGGTTCTGGGTCTTGACCCGCGACAGCTCGTCGGCGGTCGGGCCGCCGGCGAGGAAGCGGGCGAGCTCCTCGTTGATCGCCGCCTCGACCTTGGCGAGGTCGCCGCCCGGCTTGGCGGTGGCGACGATGAGGAAGTTGCTGCCGATCTCGCTCTCGCCCTGGAAGGCGTTGACGTCGGTGGCGATCTGGTCGTCGTAGACGAGCCGCTTGTAGAGCCTGGAGGTCTTGCCGGAGGCGAGCACGTCGGAGGCCATGTCGAGCAGCGTCGAGTCGAGCGCGCCCCACTCCGGGGTGTTCCACACCATGTAGAGGCGCGCCTGCGGCACGCGGTCCTGCATGACGCCGCGCTTGACGCCGGTCATCTTCGCGATCGAGCGCGACACCTTGGCGATCGGCGGGCCCGGCGGGATGTCGCCGAAGTACTTCTCCACCCGCGCCTTGACGTCGGCGTGCTCGACGGCGCCGGCGACCACCAGGACGGCGTTTCTCGGGCCGTTGATAGTTCGGACCCAGTACTTGACGTCGTCGAGGGAGGCGGCGGTGAGGTCCTCCATCGAGCCGATCACCGTCCACGAGTAGGGGTGGCCGGCCGGGTAGACGTTCTCGGAGATCAGGTACTGCACCTTGCCGTACGGCTGGTTGTCGCCCTGGCGCTTCTCGTTCTGGACCACGCCGCGCTGCTCGTCGAGCTTGGCCTGGTCGATGGCGCCGAGCAGGTGGCCCATGCGGTCGGACTCCATGAACAGCGCGTAGTCGAGCGCCGGGACCGGGACGTTCTGGAAGTAGTTCGTCCGGTCCTCGTTGGTGGTGCCGTTGAGGTCGGTGGCGCCGACCTTCTCGACGGCCTTGAAGTAGTCGTCGTTGAAGTGCTCCGAGCCGTTGAACATGAGGTGCTCGAAGAGGTGGGCGAAGCCGGTCTTACCGCGCTTCTCGTTCTTCGAGCCGACGTGGTACCAGACGTTGACCGCCACGATCGGCGCCTTGTGGTCCTCGTGGACGATCAGCGTCAGGCCGTTGGACAGCACGTACTTCTGGAACTGGATGTCGGGGGTCGCGGCCGAGACCTTGGCCGGCTGGGCGAACGCCACGCCGGCGGCCAGGACGGCCACCGCGACAAAGGGAACCACCTGCGCGAGCTTGCTCATCATTCCTCCTCCGCGTCGGAACGGACCTCGCCGCGGCCGGCGGGGCCGGTCGCGGTGCGGACGTCTGAACCGCACCGAGTGTACGCACCTTCCCGCCCCGTGGTTTACCCTGGCGGCCATGGACGAGGTGCGGATCGCGGGGCTGTTCGTCTACCCGGTCAAGGGGTGCCGCGGCCTGGCGCTCGACGCTGCCGAGGTCGGCGCGCGCGGGCTCGTCGGCGACCGCGAGTGGATGGTCGTCGGGCCCGACGGCGGCTTCCTGTCGCAGCGCACCCACCCGCGCATGGCCCTGATCGAGGTCGCGCTCGGTGACGGACGGCTCGTTCTCGGTGCGCCCGGGATGGCCGAGTTGGCGGTGCCGCTCGACGGCGGCGGGCCGGCGGCGCGGCCGGTGACGATCTGGCGCGACACCGTCGAGGCGGTGTCGGCGGGTCCCGAGGCGGCGGCGTGGTTCTCCGCGTTCCTCGGCCTCGACTGCGACCTCGTCCGGATGCCCGCCGCCGTGCCGCGCCGGGTCGACCCCGCCCGCGCCCGCCCCGGCGACCTCGTCGGCTTCGCCGATGCCTACCCGTTCCTGCTCGTCTCGCAGGGCTCCCTCGACGAGCTCAACCGCCGGCTCGTGACTCCGCTGCCGATGGACCGCTTCCGGCCCAACCTCGTCGTCGACGGCTGCGCGCCCCACGCCGAGGACGGCTGGCGGACACTCGTCGCCGGTGGCGTCACCTTCCGCGTCGCCAAGCCGTGCGCCCGCTGCGTCGTCACCGCCACTGACCAGCGCACCGGCGCGCGCGGCGACGAGCCGCTCGGCACACTGGCGGCCTACCGGCTGCGCGACGGCAAGATCCTCTTCGGCCAGAACCTCGTCCACGACGGCCGCGGCACCCTCCGCGTCGGCGCCCGCTGCGACGTGACCGTGTAGCGGCCGGGCGCCGGCGAGTTGACCGGCGTCAACGCGCGCCGGCCGGAGCGGGCCTACCCTGACCCTCGAGCCGAGATGCCGTCTCGACTCGGGAGGTCACCAGTGAGCGAGCTGATCGACAACCGGCGCCACCGCATCGAGGCGCTGAAGACGATGATCACGGAGCTGCACGCGGGCGCCGACCCGCAGGAGCTCAAGGGCCGCTTCCGCGCCGTGCTCGACCACGCCGGCGCCGCCGAGATCTCGGCGATGGAGAGCGAGCTGATGGCCGAGGGGATGCCGGAGCAGGAGATCCGGCGGATGTGCGAGCTGCACGTCGCGGTGTTCCGCGACACCCTCGAGCAGCGGCCGGCGCCGCACACCGTGCCCGGCCACCCGGTGCACACGTTCATGGCGGAGAACCGGGCGATCCTCGAGCTGACGGCCGCCACCCGGGCCGCGCTCGCCGCCGGCGACCTCGCCGCCGCGGCCGCGCTCCACGGTCGCCTCGCGGCCGTGGACGGTCACTACAAGCGGAAGGAGTACCTGGTCTTCCCGTTCCTCGAGAAGGCCGGGATCGGCGCCCCGCCGAAGGTCATGTGGGGGGTCGACGACTCGGTTCGCGAGCTGCTCGCCGCCGGCGGCGACGCCCTGGCGAGCGCCGGCGAGCTCGGCGCCGAGGAGCTCGCGCTGGTCCGCGAGGTGGTGCTCGAGCCGATGCTCGCCGCGGTCGACGGGATGGTCGAGAAGGAGGACAAGGTGCTGTGGCCGATGGCGCTCGAGCACCTCGCCGACGCCGACTGGGGCGCGGTGCTCTCGCAGTGGGGCGAGTTCGGCGCCGGCCTCGTCGAGCCCGAGGCGGGGTGGCGGCCGACCCCGGCCGCGGCGCCGACCCAGGTCGCGGCGGTGGCCGGCGACGACGCGGTGGCGTTCCCGTCGGGCCACCTCACGCCGCGCCAGCTCCGGGCGATGCTCGACACGCTGCCGCTCGACGTCACCTTCGTCGACGCCGACGACCGCGTCGCCTACTTCAGCGAGGGCCGGGAGCGGGTGTTCGCCCGCAACCGCGCGATCGTCGGCCGCCGGGTGCAGGATTGCCACCCGCCGGCCTCGATGCACGTCGTCCAGCAGATCGTCGACGACCTCCGGGCCGGCGCGCGCGACGTCGCCGAGTTCTGGATCGAGCTGCACGGCCGCTTCGTACACATCCGCTACTTCGCCGTCCGCGACGAGGACGGCCGCTACCTCGGCTGCCTCGAGGCGACCCAGGACGTCACGCCGATCCGGGCCCTGACCGGCGAGCGCAGGCTGCTTGCCGAGGCGCCGGCGGCGGGGAGGTGAGCATGCTCGTCAACCCCGAGACCAGGGTCGGGCCGCTGCTCGACGCCCACCCCGAGCTGGAGGACGTGCTCATCGGCCTGTCGCCGGAGTTCCGGCGCCTCAGAAATCCGATCCTGCGCCGCACCGTCGCCCGGGTCGCCACCCTCGCCCAGGTCGCCAAGGTCGGCGGCCTCCCGGTGCCCGACGTCGTCAACGCGCTGCGCGTCGCGCTCGGCCAGGCCGCCGGCGGCTGCGACGCCCACGCGGCGCCGGACGAGCCGGCGTGGCCGGCGTGGGCGGAGGCGGCCGCGCCGCCGTCGTGGCTCGCCGCCGACGCGGTCCTCGCCGCCGGCGGCACCCCGGGCGGCCCGCTCGCCGCCGCCGCCGCGACCGCCGCCCCCGGCACCGTCCTCGGGTTGCGCGCCGGCTTCTACCCGGCGCCGCTGGTCGACACGCTGCGCGGCAAGGGGCACGAGATCGCCGCGCGGCAGGTGGGAGAGCGCTGGGAGATCGTCGTCCGCGTCGGCTAGGCGCCTTCGCGCGGCACGGCGTGCGGTAACCTGGCGGCCGTTCCGGGCATAACGGCCGGCAACGGCGGTCGATGGGATCGTGAGCGACGACGAGCTGGCCACCCGCATGGCCGCCTACCAGGGCGGCGACATGGCGGCGTTCGAGGCGCTCTACGCGGCGCTCGCGCCGCCGCTCGGCCGCTACCTGCGCGCCCTCACCCGGGACCGGGCGCGCGCCGAGGACCTGCTCCAGGAGACGTTCCTGCAACTGCACCGCGCCCGCCGTACGTACTTGCCGCCGCGCCCGGTCAAGCCGTGGGCCTACGCGATCGCCCGCAACGTCTTCCTGATGGCGCGGCGGGCGGCGACCCGGCGCGGCCGGCACGAGACGCTCGCCGACGACGAGCTGCCCGAGCTGCCGGTCCCGCCCGAGGCCGAGTCGCTGGGCGACCGCGACGCGGTGCGACGTGCGCTCGTCCACGTGCCCGAGGACCGCCGGGAGGCGCTCGTCCTCCACCACGTCCACGGGCTGTCGTTCCGCGAGGTCGGCGCGGTCCAGGGCGTCAGCGAGGGCGCCGCCAAGCTGCGCGCCCACCGCGGCATGATCGAGCTGCGCGCCCGGCTCGGGCCGCCGGCGGAGGACCCATGAGCACACCGCGAATCCCTGACGAGCTGCGCCGCGCGGTCGCCGCCGACCTGAAGCCGGTGCGACCGCTCCCCGCCCCCTGGGTGCGCGCCGCCGAGGTCGGCGTCTGGGCTGCCGCCGCCCTGCTGCTCGTGCCGGCGCTGTTCGGGGTGCGCGACGACGCCGCGGCGCTCGGACTCCTGATGACCTGGGGCGCCGGGATCGCCGAGGTGGCGGCGGGGCTGCTGGTCGTCGCCGTGGCGATGGCCGAGGGGATTCCCGGGGGCGGGCTGTCGCCGCTGCGGCGCGGCCTCGCGCTCCTCGGCGGTGTCGCGGTCCAGGTCGGTGTCGCCGTGCTCACCTGGATGCGGGCGCCGGCCGGCGGGGACGCTGCGGCGCACGGCGGGGCGTCGTGCTTCGCGATGCAGGGGATGCTCGGGCTGCCGGCGCTCGCCCTCGCCGTGTGGCTGTTGGTCCGGGCGCTGCCGGTGCGGCCGCGCTGGGCCGGCGCCCTCGCCGGGCTCGGCGCCGGCCTGGTCGCCGACGGCGTCTGGCACCTGGCCTGCCCGGTCTGCGACCTCGGCCACGTGCTCGTCTGGCACGGCGGCGCGACCGTGGCGATGACGCTCGCGGGGTTCCTCCTCGGCGCGCTGTGGGAGCGCCGCCGGCTCAGCCGCCTGAGGTAGGCTAGGAGCAGGCCTGGGGCTTGAGGCTTGGGGCTTGAGGAGAAACGCGAGATGGGTCGATTCAGCAGCGTCGGGACTGAGGTGCACGGCGAGATCGCCGCGGTCGGGGTCCTGCTCACCAACGTGGGCACGCCGGAGGCGCCGACGCCGCGCGCGCTGCGCCGCTACCTCCGGCAGTTCCTCTCCGACCCGCGGGTCGTCGAGCTGCCCCGGCCGCTGTGGTGGCTGATCCTCAACCTGCTCGTCCTGCCGCTGCGGCCGCGCCGCTCGGCCCGGCTCTACGCCAAGGTGTGGACCCCCGACGGGTCGCCGCTGCTCGTCATCTCGCGGCGGATCGCGGCCGGGGTCGAGTCGGCGTTGCGCGCGGCGATCGGCACGCCGCTCCACGTCGCCCTCGGCATGGGGTACGGCAGCCCGTCGATCGGCTCGGCGCTGCGGGAGCTGCGAACGAAGGGCTGCCGGCGGATCGTCGTCCTGCCGCTCTTCCCGCAGTACGCCTCGCCGACATCCGGCTCGACGTTCGATGGAGTCGCCGCCGAGCTGGCGACCTGGCGGTGGGTGCCGGAGCTGCGCATGGTCGGCTCGTACCACGACGACGAGGCCTACGTCGCCGCGCTCGCCGCCGCGATCCGCGAGCTGTGGGAGCGCGAGGGGGTGCCCGACCGCCTGCTGCTCTCCTTCCACGGCCTGCCCCGGAAGGCGTTCCTCGCCGGCGATCCCTACTTCTGCCACTGCCAGAAGACCGCGCGGCTCCTCCGCGAGGCGCTCGACTGGCCGGAGCACCGCGTGCCGGTCGCCTTCCAGTCGCGCTTCGGCCGCGAGCCGTGGCTGCAGCCGTACACCGACGCCACGTTGCGCGCGCTCGGGCAGTCCGGCGTGGCCAGCGTCGACGTGGCCTGCCCGGGGTTCGCCGCCGACTGCCTGGAGACCCTCGAGGAGATCGCCCTGCTCAACCGCGACGTCTTCCTCACCGCCGGTGGCCGGCGCTACCGCTACGTGCCGGCGCTCAACGAGCGGGCCGACCACGTCGCCGCGCTCGCCGGGGTCGCCCGGCGCAGCCTCGAAGGCTGGATCGAGCCGGCCGGGACCTGGGACGCCGCACGCGCCGAGGCGGCGGCGGCCGCGACGCGACTGCGGGCCGAGGGAATGGAGAAGCCATGAGCGCACCGCGTCCGGCCTGGATGGCCTCCGGCGACACCCCGATCAGGATCGGCATCTCGTCGTGCCTGCTCGGCTGCAAGGTGCGGTTCGACGGCGGGCACAAGAAGGACGACTTCCTGGTCTCGACGTTCGGCCGCTGGGTCGAGTGGACGCCGGTGTGCCCGGAGATCGAGGTCGGCATGGGCACGCCGCGCGAGTCGGTCCGCCTGGTCCGCGAGGGCGACGAGATCCACATGGTCGCGCCCCGCTCCGGCGCCGACTGGAGCGAGCGGATGCGCACGTACTCGACCCGCCGGGTCGAGGGCCTCGTCGAGCTCGACCTGTGCGGCTACGTGCTCAAGAAGGACTCGCCGTCGTGCGGCATGGAGCGGGTCAAGGTCTACGGTACCGGGATGCCGACCAAGTCGGGGCGCGGCCTGTTCGCCGAGGAGCTGCTGGCGCGCTTCCCGAACCTCCCGGTCGAGGAGGAGGGCCGCCTCAACGACCCGCCGCTGCGCGACAACTTCGTCGAGCGGGTGTTCGCCTACCGCCGCCTCAAGGACCTCTTCGCGTCGCGCTGGAAGATGGGCGACCTGGTCGCCTTCCACACCGCCCACAAGCTCCAGCTCATGGCCCACTCGCCCGAGGCCTACTCATCGCTCGGCCGCCTCGTCGCCGAGGCCAAGGCGCTGCCACGCGAAGAGGTCCGCCGCCGTTACGAGGACGCCTTCATGCCGGGCCTCAAGGTGCTCGCCACCGCGCGCCGCAACACCAACGTCCTGCAGCACGTCCTCGGCTACTTCAAGAAGCTCCTCGACGCCGACGCGCGCGCCGAGCTGCTCGGCCTCATCGGCGACTACCACAAGGGCCTGGTCCCGCTCGTCGTCCCGGTCACCCTGATCCGCCACCACGTGCGGACGCACGGCGTCGCCTACCTGGCCGGCCAGACCTACCTCGAGCCGCACCCCAAGGAGCTCATGCTCCGCAATCACGTCTGATGGCATGAGCTGACAACCGTTCTCAGGTTGTCATCCCGAGCGCAGCGAGGGATCTCCTGCTTTCACCGTCATCGCGAGGAGCAGAGCGACCGAAGGATCTCGTCGCGCTTGGAGGGCCAACCCCACGACTTGCCGCCAATCACGGACCAAGGTCCGTCCCCTCATCTGGCCCCTGGGGTGCGCGGCCCCCTCGATCAGGCCTCGCCCCCGCGAGGCCAGATCGAGACTGCTCCGCTCGCGACCGGACAGCGCGATCCGCGATGGGGCCCCTCGCCATTTCGTACAACTACCCGGTCATCGTGGTCGCCCTCCATGCACAGCCTCCGCCCGACCACCTCGGCTCCGGGCGCAGGCCCTGCATGCCGCTTCACGCCCCCCTCCCAGCCTCCGCGCGGTCACTCGTCGCTTCGCTCGTCGCGCTGTCGACACCCCATCGCGGCTCGCGTGTCCGGTGACCCGCTCGCTCCGCAGGGATGGGCCGCACACCCCAGGGGCGGGGTTTTTCTCCCCCCCGCCCAGGCGCCGCCCGCCCGTCCCCCGCCCACACACCAACCCAACTCGTGAAGTGGTCAGTCTTGGTCGTGCTCATTCTGTTCGGGAGTGGTCAGGACTCAGCGAGACCCCTCAAGACAAGCGGGTGGGACTAGTGGGGCGAGTAGGCCGGTGAAGCCGACCGGCCGCGTGGAAGACTGCGTCGAATACTGGGGCGAGGAAGATAGGCGTAGGTGTGCTCAGGTCTTCTAGGACAACCTCGGGCAGGAGCACCAAGTCACGATCGATGACGGGTGGACTGTCGGCCCAGTCTTCCCACTCCTCGTCATCGCCAGGGACGCCGAAACCATGGAACCCGGCGAGGGTCGCGGCAAGGACAATCGGGGGCTCGATACCGAGGGCGACAAGGCCCTGCAAGTAGGAACTGACCAGATGGGTCAGGCTGTCCTCGAGCGCAACTGTAGGGATGAGCCTGACGCCACCATGATCGTCCACCATGTCGGCCAGGATGAGTTCAACGACACCTGAGCGGAAGATCTGCAAATACCGGAGAAAGCCCGCGTGGCCGGTGCCACCAAAGAACACAACTCCGTCGATATTGACCAGCCTTTGGAGATGCCAGGTCGGGGCAAGCCCAAAGAACGGGCTCTTTTCGATCAAGTCGGAAGGTGTGGCACGAAGCTGGTCTGCAAATGCAGAGAATGGCATGAGGTGCACGACGACCTTCGGCTGCTCAATCAGTTTCACGGGCAATTCGCCAGCAATAACGCGGGCCAAACGCTGATCGCGGAACGCGCGCCACCTGCTAGAGAAGCCCTCCCGTTCGCCGAAGGCCGCCCGCAGTTCGTCCACATCAAGGCGGAACTTGCCAGCGCTATTGCGCGAACAGAAACGCTGCTGCTCCTGGAGACTGACCATGTGAGGGCCTACCCAACTCCTGGGGGTCTGGAAGACGATCACTGGACCTCGGTCAAAACCTTCCACGGCATAGAGTTGACACGCTGGGATCCGAGGCCTAACGCCGGCGCGGAGCAAGCTCTCCATTCGCAACAGCGTGTTCTCGACGCTCGTTACCTGGACGCCGACGACTTCACCTGCCACGCCGGTTGGTTCCCCACCTGGGCCACGCTTGTCGCTGACTCCGTAGACTAGGTGACCACCTCCGGCATTGGCGAGCGATGCCGCTTCTTCCAGAAACCTGACTCTATCTGAGTCCAACTGGCCTGGCAGCTCCTCCTTGAAGCTAAGGTGGCGGCTTTCGGCAGCTCCTACTTCCACCATCTCGCGTAGGTCATCAGACGTCAGTCGCTTCACCAGTCCCCCTTTGTGAGACCGAATCACGGATCGCCTGGAACACGACGTACTTCCGTTCTAGGAACATCTCGTTCTCTGTCTCGTCATAGAACAGGTGAAACAGGCGGGTGCAGTCTCGTTCGGAGTAGCGGAAGTAGCGGTAGTCGGGTGATCTTGAGTCGGCGTGGACCGCCGGCATTGGCATCCCCAACTGACACAGGTTCGCGAGCATCGCATCGAGAAACTCTGCCGAAGCCGACCCAAAGGCGGCATACCCCCGACCCCGCTCGTCAGTGTAGACAGTGCCGTCCCCGTCCCAACAGCCTCGGATGAAGTCACGGAGGTACTGTCGAGGGACTTGGGGGAACTTCAGGGTCTTGCTCTTCCTGGGGTGAACACCCAAGAGGAGAAGGTCACGACAGATCTTCTGGTCGTCGATCTGGAGCGTATACAGCTCGCCACGGATGCCACTTCTCTCCGAATGCCTGAGCGGGATGTCGCAAGTCAATAGGCGTGCGACCTTGCGCAACAGCTCCGGCTCCTTTTGGGCGATGCTGAGTCGCATGCCGGAACCGGCGTGTTCGTCGGTCCGGGGCCTGCCGAAATAGAGGTTGCCGTCGGTGCAGACGATGCCAAGAACCCAGGCCATGCCCCTTGACCAAGTCCTGAAGAACCTTGCATTCACCGTCCAGTGTCGAAGGACTCGGGACTGAGTCGCGCCGCCAGCCTTGTGAATCTCGGAGGTGAGCTTGCCCTGTTCAAGTGCCAGAACCCTAGCGTCTCGCCGGGATCTCGTATCGATTCCGTGACTCCTCATGCGGGCCAACACGTTCTGCCGCGTGCAGGAGAAAAGCCGGGCGATGTCGGTCAGCGAGAGCTGCTGATCCAGATAAAGGTTCTCGAGCACCTCCCGGGTCAGCGCCTCTGCCAGTCCCCGCTGCCCGTGGCGGACTCCCTCAGGGCGGTGTCGTGCTCGCGTGGCTGCCTCATAGCAGGACCGGCAAAGGCCTCGGGACACGTGAGGTCGTGCGGTCGTACTGCACTCCACGCAGCGCTCATGCTGGCGCGACCACCGTTTCGGCGCTGGCGGAACGTCGAAGCGCTCCTTCAGCCAGAGTTTGTAGCAGAGCACGCACAGGCCGCGCGCACAGTGCTCGTGTTCGGTACTGCCGCAGTGGACGCAGCGTTCGGAAACGCGACTCCAGGGCATCTTGCTGAGAGTCTAGGGCCTTCGCCAGCCCAATTGAAGCAACGGGCGCAAGGGTCGACCCGACGCGTCGGCCACGGGTGGGGGACGGTCGGGTGGCGCATGGGTGGGTGGGGGAGAAAAGCCCGCCCCTGGGGTGCGCGGCCCATCTCTGCGGAGCGAGCGGGTCACCGGACGCGCGAGCCGCGGTGGGGTATCGGGGGCCCGAGGAGCGTCAGCGACGAGTGACCGCGCGGAGGCTGGGAGGGGGGCGTGAAGCGGCATGCAGGGCCTGCGCCCAGAGCCGAGGTGGTTGGGAGGAGGCTGTGCATGCTGGTCGACCACGATGGTCGAGTAGTTGTACGCAACCCGAGGGGCCCCACCGTGGATCGCGCTGTCCGGTCGCGAGCGGAGCAGTCTCGATCCGGCCTCGCGGGAGCGAGGCCGGATCGAGGGGGCCGCGCACCCCAGGGGCCAGATGAGGGGACGGACCTTGGTCCGTGACGTGCGGCAAGCCGTGGGGTTGGCCCGCCAAGCTAGACGAGATCGCCTCGTCGCTCCGCTCCTCGCGATGACGAGGCGAAGTCGACGGGCACGCCCTCACCCCGACCCTCTCCCGCCGGGAGAGGGCGCCCCCGCCCAACCGCAGGGTGGGCAAGTCGGGGACGGACCTGGGTCCGTGATTCAGGGCAAGCCGTGGCGCAAGCCCTCCAAGCGCCTCGGGATCACTTCGTCGCGTCGCTCCTCGCGATGACGGTGGGGCACAGGAGGTCCCGTGCTGTGCGTGTTCGGGATGACGGTGAGCGCCGGCTCAGGGCGTGAAGGGCCGGCCGGGGACGGTGAGGACGAACCCGGTCGGGGGCTCGTCGCCGGGGGCCGGCTTGGGCTCGACGAACTTCCAGGAGTTGAAGAAGGCGACGAGGCCGGCGGCGTCGCGGTCGGCGGCGCCGGCCGGCATCGAGACGCGGACGACGTAGAGCTTCGAGAGGTGGCGGGCGACGCGGTAGAGCACCTGCCCGGGGCCGTCGGAGGGGCGGATGCGGACCGGGTGGACGAGCTGCATCGCCGGCTCGCCGCCGAGCGTCGCGTCGGTGCGGGTGCCCTTCTCGACGACCCGGAAGTAGTAGTTCGACCACTGCTCGAGCTGCGGCGTGATCGAGTCCGGCAGCCCCTTCTCCCAGTCCTCGCGGGCGTCGGTGAGGTCGAGGACCTGGATCGTCACCAGCGAGTCGTTGGACGAGCGGACCTCGCCGCGGATGACCTTCCAGCCGGGCGGGCAGACGTAGCTGTAGCCGCTGGCGGCGCTGGTGTACGTCTGGGCGACCGGTGCGGGCGTGCCGCCGCACGCGGCGAGGGCGAGCACCGCGACACCGGCGGCCACGGCGGGGAGGCGACGGACGGTCGTTGCGTGCATGCGCCCATGATCGGGAATGCGTGCAGCGATTGCAAGGCGGGCGGTCAGCCCGTGGCCGGCGGGGCGAGCCGGTAGCGCAGCGAGGCGCGGGCCGCGCGGACCGCCGCCTCGTAGTCGTCGCCGGAGACCAGCTCGCGCAACCGCTCGGACACCGGCAGCACCATCGGGCAGGGCTGCCACGCCACCGGCGCGCCGCTGTCCGCGTCGACGACCCGCAGGTCGCTGACCGCCTGCGACGCCTCGTCGAGGCCGAGGCCGCGCAGGGCGTCCTGGAGGGCGCGCAGGTAGGCCTCGCCCTCGGGCTTCAGGAAGCTGATCATCGGCGCCGACAGCGCCGCCACGTGGTAGGTCGCCGGGTTGAAGATCAGGCCGTCGAGCTCGAGCGCCTCGCAGAGGATGACGAGCAGCCCGAAGAACTCGCGCAGCATGCCGAGGCCGGGGTGGGCCTGGCCCGGCAGCCGGCGGCGCTCGGCGGTGAAGTCTTCGCGCGGGTTCTGCAGCAGCAGCCACTCGACGGCGAGCACTTCCATTCCGGGGATGGCCCGGCTCGACCGTCCCACCCGCATCTCGACGAGCAGCTCGCGGCGGTCCGGCGCGCTCCAGATGCGCAGCGTCTGGCCGAGCGGGTGGTCGAGGTCGAAGCCGAGGGTGGGCTGGCGGAAGTCGCGGGCGCGGAGCTGCTCGAGGATGCCGAAGCGCTCGAGCATCAGCTCGATGCCGACCTTGGAGAAGTACGACAGGAAGCGGGTCTGGGTCGGGACGCCGGGGAGGATGCCGACGAGGTCCTCCTCGGTGAGCTCCCAGCCGCCGCCGCTGCCGGTCTGGGTCAAGTGGAGGGGGTCGAGCCGGCCCTTGATCTGCCGGAACCGCAGCAGCGTGAGCTCCTCGTTGTTCGGCGGCTCGATCGCGCTGCCGGCGAACAGCCACGCGAGGGTGCGGGCCGGGTAGCGCCAGGCACCGTCGCCGTAGCCGCCGGCGAGGACCATGGCGAGCGAGACGCCGCGAGAGCGCGCCTGCTCGATGACGAAGCGGTCACGAGCGAAGAGCCCGTCGGGGGAGACCTTCCAGTTGCCGAGCCGGTCGTCCGCCGCCACGTCGGACCCGGCGACGAAGAACACCAGTCGCGGCTGGTGCGACTCGAAGACCGGCGGCAGCGCCTGTAGGAGGGTGCCGAGGTAGAGCTCGTCGGTGACGTCGGCGCCGAGGGCGATCGAGGTGTCGGCCACGGCCTCGGTCGGTCCCCAGTGGTCGTTGTGGATCGAGAAGGTGTGGACCGTGGGGTCGGACGCGAAGATGGCGCGGGTGCCGTTGCCGTCGTGGAGGTCGAGGTCGACGACGAGGATCTTCTCGCCGAACCCGCGGCCGCGCAGCCGGGCGATGGCGATCGCGACGTCGTTGAAGACGCAGAACCCCATGCCGCGGCCGGCCTCGGCGTGGTGGAAGCCGCCGCCCATGTTGACCGCCACGCCGTGGCTGGCGAGGGCGAGGCGGCTGGCCTCGATGGTGCCGCCGGCCATCAGGCGCTGGAGGTCGAGCACCTGCTCCGCCTCGCGCTCGTCGACGCTGGTGCCGAGGATCGCGGTGAGCGTGTCGGCACGCTGCAGCGAGCCGACGTACTCGGGGGTGTGCACGAGGACGATGTTCTTCATCGCCGCCGGGCGGGGCAGCTCGATCTCCTCGCGGCGGACCAGTCGCTCGTTGGCGAGGAAGGCGAGGACCCGGTCGGCGCGCAGTGGGTCGAGGGGCACGCCGGCCATGGCGCGCTCGTAGGCGGGGTCGTAGACCAGCCGGACCTTGGGCGGGTCGAGCCGGGTCCGCACGGCGCGCCCGAGCCTGGCCAGCACGCGCAGCAACGAGCGCCCCGGAATGGAGCCTGACCGTTTCCCGCCGGCCGATGCCGCGGCGCGGCACGGCGCCGGGTGCGCCCGCGCCGTCACGACCGGCCCGCGGAGCGTGGTTGCCGCCATGCGGCAGAGTATAGGCCGATCGCCCGGTAAGGCGTGGTGAGACCGGTGACAGTCGGAGCGGCGGGGTTTGCGTCGGCGCCGCCTCTTCGGACGACGCGAGGCGGAGGTTCCAGACTCCCGCGGTCGGCGGCGTATCCTGAAAGCACCGCGGCGGGGGATGCCCGCGGGGGAGATTCGGGATGAAGACCTTCGAGTTCAAGATCGATCCGCTCACCGCCGAGGAGTACTACGAGGTCTACCTGCGCGGGCAGCAACTGCTCGCCGACTCGCTGCTCAACAAGGGGTCGAACTTCTCCATCGAGGAGCGCGGCGCCCTCGGCCTTGCCGGCCTGCTGCCGTACGGCGTGTCGACCATCGAGGAGCAGGTCAAGCGTGCGCTCGACAGCTACCGGCGCAAGCCCGACGACCTCGAGCGCTACCTGTTCCTCCTCGGCCTGCTGAACCGCAACGAGACGCTGTTCTACCGGCTGCTGGCGGGGAACCTCATCGAGATGCTGCCGGTCGTCTACACCCCGACCGTGGGCAAGGCCTGCCAGCTCCTCTCGCACATCATGCGGCGCCCGCGCGGCGTCTACGTCAACGCCGAGAATATCGGCAGCATCGACCAGATCCTCCAGAACGTGCCGTACCCCGGCGTCCGCCTCATGGTGGTCACCGACGGCGAGCGCATCCTCGGCCTCGGCGACCTCGGCGCCGACGGCATGGGCATCCCGGTCGGCAAGGTCAGCCTGTACGTGGCGGCTGCCGGGCTGCACCCGGCGGTGTGCCTGCCGGTCTGCCTCGACGTCGGCACCAACAACGAGCGCCTGCTCGCCGACCCGCTCTACCTCGGCGTCCGCCGCCCGCGTCTCGAGGGCGAGGCCTACGACCGCTTCGTCGAGCGCTTCGTGGTCGGCGTCAAGCGCAACTTCCCGGACGCCCTGATCCAGTGGGAGGACTTCGCCAAGCACAAGGCGTTCCGCCTGCTCGAGCGCTACCGCGAGCGGGTGCTGTCGTTCGACGATGACATCCAGGGGACCGGCGCCACCGCGTGCGCGGCACTCCTCGCCGCCTGCCGGATCAAGAAGCACGCGCTGGCCGACGAGCGCGTCGTGATCTGCGGCTTCGGTCAGGCCGGCGTCGGCACGGCGTGGGCGGTCCGCGCGGTGCTCGCCGCCGACGGGCTGCCGCCCGAGGAGATCCGCCGGCGGATCTGGCCGGTCGACGTGCAGGGGCTCGTGCTCGCCGACGACCCCCGCCTCGCCGACGAGCAGCGGCCGTTCGCCCAGGAGCGCGCGGCGGTCGCCGGCTGGACGCTCGAGGACCCGGCCCGGGTGTCGTTGAAGGACGTGGTCCGCAACGTCAAGGCCACGGCGGTGGTCGGCTACACCGCGACCCGCGGCCTGTTCGACGCCGAGCTGCTCGGCCTCCTCGCCGAGAACACCCCACGCCCGGTGGTCCTCGCGCTGTCGAACCCGACCGACCGCTCGGAGTGCACCGCCGAGGAGGCGGTCCGTTTCACCGACGGCAAGGCGCTGGTCGCGACCGGCAGCCCGTTCCCGATCGTGCACTGGAAGGGCCGCGAGGTGGCGGTCTCGCAGTGCAACAACCTCTACGTCTTCCCCGGCATCGGCCTCGGCGCGCTGGTCTCGCGTGCCTCCAAGGTCACCGACCGGATGTTCGTCCGCGCCGCCCGCGCCCTCGTCGCCATGGTCACGCCCGAGGAGCTCGAGAAGGGGCTGCTGCTGCCGCGGATGGAGCAGATCCGCGAGGTCGCGTTCGCCGTCGCCCGCGAGGTGGCGCTCGAGGCGCGCGACTCCGGCCTCGGACGCCTGCTCGAGGATGGCGAGATCGACGACCTGGTGCGTCGCGCCATGTGGGACGCCCGGATCTTCCCCTACCGCCCCGGCTCCCTCAGATAGTCCCGGGTCCCAAGTCCCGCGTTCCGGGACCCGCGACCCGTTCGGTCTTGACGGAGGTCAAGGAGCGTCCCGGGAATCGGCGTAGTCTCAGGACCGGTTCGGGACCCGAGAAGGGGGTGCGATGACCCTTGACCGCCGCTACTTCGCCGCCGGGCTCGCCGTGAGCGTGGCCTTCGGGCTCGCCGCCGGCCTCGGCGGGTACACCTTCGTCTACGCCCGGGGCGGCTCGTACCTGACCAACGATCCCGTGGCCTGCACCAACTGCCACATCATGAAGGAGCAGTTCGACGCCTGGATGAAGTCGCCGCACCGGCACGTCGCGGTGTGCAACGACTGCCACGCCCCGCACGACCTGGTCGGCAAGTACGCGGTGAAGGCGAACAACGGGTTCTGGCACTCGTTCGCCTTCACCTCCGGCGACTATCCGGACCCGGTGCGGATCAAGCCGGGCAACCGCGAGGTGACCGAGGGCGCGTGCCGCCGCTGCCACGCCCCGATCGTCGAGGCGATCGACGCCAACCATTCCGGAAAGAACGCGGTGGCCTGCCTGTCATGCCACGCCAACGTCGGACACATCAGGGAGATGTCATGAGCGAGACGCCCGCACCCGCGACCAGAAGCACCCGACTCACCCACCTCCTCGTCCTCTTCGCCGCCGCCGCCGTGGTCGCCGCGATTGGCGCCGCCGCGCTGCTGGTGACCGTGGTCAAGCACAAGCAGGAGGCGAAGAACCCGTTCTTCCGGGTCGTCGAGATCACCGACGACATCGACGATCCGGCGGTGTGGGGCAAGAACTTCCCGCTCCAGTTCGACCTCTACCGCAAGACCGTCGACATGGTCCGCACCCGCTTCGGCGGCTCCGAGGCGGTGCAGCGGACCCCGAGCCAGGCCGACCCGCGCTCGCTGGTCTCGACCTCGCGTCTCGAGGACGACCCGCGGCTGAAGACGATCTGGGCCGGCTACGCGTTCGCCGTCGACTTCCGCGAGGAGCGCGGCCACGCCTACATGCTCGACGACCAGACGTTCACCGAGCGGCAGCAGGTGGTCCAGCAGCCGGGGACGTGCATGAACTGCCACGCGTCGATCTACACGACCTACAAGAAGCTCGGGCAGGGCGACCTCGTCAAGGGGTTCGAGGCGGTCAACGCGATGTCCTACCAGGAGGCCCGCACGCACGTCGAGCACCCGGTGGCGTGCATCGACTGTCACGACCCGGCGACCATGCAACTGCGGATCACGCGGCCCGCGTTCATGGAGGGGATGAAGGCGCTCAAGGCGTCGCAGGGCGTCGCCGACTACGACGTCAACCGCGACGCGACCCGCCAGGAGATGCGCGCGTTCGTGTGCGGGCAGTGCCATGTCGAGTACTACTTCAAGGGCAAGGAGAAGCGGCTCGTCTACCCGTGGTCGAAGGGCCTCAAGGTCGAGAACATCCAGGCGTACTACGACGAGGTCGGACACAAGGACTGGGCCCACAAGGAGTCGGGCGCGCCGGCGCTCAAGGCGCAGCACCCGGAGTTCGAGATGTGGAACCAGGGGGTCCACGCCCGGGCCGGCGTCGCCTGCGCCGACTGCCACATGCCGTACACCCGCGTCGGGGCGTTCAAGATCTCCGACCACCACGTCCGCTCGCCGCTGCTCAACATCAACAAGGCGTGCCAGACCTGCCACAACGTTCCCGAGGCCGAGCTCAAGGGGCGCGCCGAGGAGATCCAGGCGCGCACCTTCGGGCTGCGCAACCAGGCGATGGACGCGGTCGTCGAGCTGATCGGCGACCTCAAGACGGCGCGCGCGGCCGGGATGCCCGAGGCGGCACTCGTCGCGGCGCAGAAGGCGCAACGGGAGGCGCAATTCCGCCTCGACTTCGTGGAGGCGGAGAACTCGACCGGGTTCCACGCCCCCGGGGAAGCGGCGCGCATCCTCGCCGAGTCGATGAACCTGGCCCGCCAGGGGCAGATCGCGCTGCGCGACGCCGGCTACCGTCCGTCACCGGCGGCGGTGGCGGTCAAGACCGCCGCGCTGGCCCGCTGAGCGGCGCAGGCCGAACAGGAGACGGACCATGAAGACTCTTGTGCTGCATGTCGCGCTGCTGCTGGCCGCGCTGCCGGCCGTCGCCCAGTCCGGACCGAAGTTTTCGACTTCGGGCGACGTCCGGCTGCGCTGGGAGGACCTCTCGACGCCCTCCGCCAGCGCCGCGGCCGACTACGACTTCACCCACGCCCGCGCCCGCCTCACCCTCGATCTCGAGGGTTCGACGTGGAAGCTGCACGCGACCGGCCAGGGCGCCGCCGCCCGGAGCCTGCCGGACAACGCGGCGTTCGGCATCGGCCGCTCGTACTGGCTGGCCAGCGACCGCGACACCGACCCCGAGACCGCCGGCCTGCTCGAGCTCTCGTTCACCTACAAGGTGCCGGGCTTCCGCCTGACGGTTGGCCGCCAGGCCTACGGCGACGGGTTCGAGACGCCGACCGGCCTGGACCGCCTCGACGTCGTCAAGCGCACCCGGCTGGCCGAACGACTGGTCGGCAACTGGGAGTGGACCGCGGTCGGCCGCCGCTTCGACGGGGCGACGTTCGCCGTCGACGGGAAGGGCGGCAACCTCTCCGGCTTCGCGCTCCGCGTCCTCTCCGGCGGGGTCAACCTCGCGTCGCCGCTCGAGCAGCTCGACGCCGTCGACGTCTACGGCGCCACCTACACCTTCAAGCGCGGCTCCCTGATGACGCACAGCGAGCTGCGCCTGTTCGACGTCGGCACCCACGACGACCGCGCCGCGATCGCCGGCGCGGCGGGCGGGTCGCTCTCGTTCCAGACGTTCGGCGCCTCGCTGCTCGGCGGCAACGCGTCCACCGACTGGCTGGTCTGGGGCGCGATGCAGCGCGGCTCGTGGGGTGCCACGGACCAGGCCGCCTGGGCGGTCGTGGCCGAGGCCGGTCACCAGTTCCTCACCTGTCCCCTGAAGACGTGGGTCCGCGCCGGGGTGGCGATGTCCTCCGGCGACGGCTCGCCTGGGACCGGCGACCGCGCGACCTTCTTCAACCTCGTGCCGACCAACCACAAGTGGTACGGGGCGATGGACTACGCCGCGTTCTCCAACCTGACGAACACCTACGTCCACGCGCTGGTTTTCCCGGCGCCGCGGCTGCAGGTGGAGCTGGCGCTGCACCGCCTCGAGCTCACCGAGCGCCGCGACGCCTGGGTCCTCGGCTCCGGACCGTACGACGACGCCAACCTCGGCTACGTCACGCGCACGGGAAGCTACGCGGGGAGCCACATCGGCGACGAGATCGACCTGATCGCCACCTACGGGATCTCCAAGGCGTTCGCGGTCGAGGCCGGCGGCGGCTTCTTCTTCGGCGGCGAGGTCGCCGAGGCGTCGCTACCGGTCCACTCCGACGGCACCTGGCTCTACACCCAACTTACCTGGAAGTTCTGACGCCCTGGACTCAGGACCCGGGACTCGGGACCCGGGACTCCGCCGCTGCGTCTTCACGGACAGGCCTCGACGGCCTCCCCGTCGCCGCGCTCCCGGCCGCGGTCGGCCTCGGGATGGGCGGTGTCGCCGCGCAGCATGCGCACGGCGTGGGGCAGGACCGGCACGAGCGCCTCGAGGTTCTCGACGGCGGCCCGGCGGCTGCCCGGCAGGTTGACGATCAGCGTCGACCGCCGCACGCCCGCGACGGCGCGGGACAGCCACGCGTTGGGCGTGATCCGCGCCGACGCCGCGCGCATCGCCTCGGCCAAGCCCGGCACCTCGCGGTCGACGACGGCGCGGGTGGCCTCCGGGGTGACGTCGCGGGCCGCGAGGCCGGTCCCGCCGACGGTGAGCACGAGGTCGAGGCCGCGGTCGGCGAGCTGCCTGAGGTCTGCCTGGATCGCCTCGGCCTCGTCGGCCACGATGCCGGTCCAGGCGACGTGGGCGCCGAGCCGGTCGGCGAGCGCCGCCACGGTCGCCGGGCCGGCGGTGTCGGCGGTGGCGCCCGCGGCGCAGCGGTCGGAGACGGTGAGCACGGCCGCCTGGACGACCGCGCGGGGGACGGCCGCGCTGACGGCGAGGGGCGTCCCGGCCGCCACGTCGCCGCCCTCCAGCACCCGGGCGAAGACGCCGGCCCGCGGCATGATGCAGTCGCCGCTGGCGACGTAGATGGCGCACCGGGTGTGGCAGACCTTGCCGATCTGGGTGACCTCGAGCGCGGCGGCGCCGACGGTGAGGACCGAGCCGATCCCGAGGTCGTCGAGGGGGAAGCCGCGGGTCACGAGGTTCTCGCCGAACGCCCCCGGCGCGAGGGTGAGGCCGCGGGCGCGCATCGTCTCGATGTCGCGCTCGTCGAGCAGCGAGACCTGGCGGTGGCCGCCGCCGGCGTGGGCGTCGCCGACGACGCCGTGGCCGGCGCGCAGCTCGACGCGGTCGACGGCGTGCTTGGGGATGCCGGTGCGGTCGGAGACGCAGACGAAGGCGATCTCGCCGCTCATCGCGCCTCCCCGGGAGCGCGGTAGTCGCCCGAGGCGCCGCCGGTCTTGACGAGCAGGCGGACTTCGCCGAGCACCATCGTCTTGGACAGCGCCTTGAGCATGTCGTAGAGCGTGAGCCCGGCGACCGCCGCGGCGGTGAGCGCCTCCATCTCGACGCCGGTGGCGGCGCGGGTGACCGCCTCGGCGCGGATCGCGATGCGGTCCTCGGTGGTGGTGAAGTCGACGGTGACGTGGTCGAGCGGGAGCGGGTGGCACAGCGGGATCAGCTCGGCCGTCCGCTTGGCCGCCATGATGCCGGCCAGGCGTGCCGTCTCGAACACGTTGCCCTTCGGCGTCGCGCCGGCGCGGATCGCGGCCATCACCTCGCGGCCGACGACGAGCTCGCCGCCGGCGATCGCCCGGCGGGAGGTCGTCGCCTTGCCGCTCACGTCGACCATGCGGGCCCGGCCGGCCTCGTCGATGTGGGTCAGCTCGTCCATCGCTCACCCCCCGATGGCGATCATCGGCGCGCCGCTGTCCATCGCGCCCGGCGCCCGCTTGCCCTCGAGGTAGCGCGCCACGCCGGCGAGGGCGCCGGCCTCGTCGCCGGCGCGGAGCAGCTCGACGAGGGGCAGCGCGACCGGGTCCATCAGACAGCGGCGCAGCCGGCCGCGGGCGTCGAGGCGCAACCGGTCGCAGGCGTCGCAGAAGGCGTGCGACACCGGCGTGATCCAGCCGACGACGACCTCGCGGCCGCGCCAGGTCGCGAGCGTCCGGCGGGCCGGCGCCGACGCCGGCGCGGGCAGCGGGCGGAGTCGCCCCTCGGCCTCGAGGAGCGCCTTGACCCAGACCGCCGACACGAACTCGCCGAGCGCCCAGGCCACCTCGGTGCCGGTGCGCATCAGCTCGATGAAGCGGATCTCGAGGCCGCGCTCGGCGGCGAAGTCGAGGAGGGCGGGCACGTCCTCCCGCCAGGCGGTCGCCCGCAGCACGGCGTTGAGCTTGACCGGCCGGAGCGGCGCCGCCAGCGCGGCGTCGATCCCGGCCACCACCTCGGCGACGTCGCCGCCCCGGGTCAACGCGGCGAAGCGATCGGCGTCGAGGGTGTCGAGCGAGACGTTGACCCGGGCCAGCCCCGCCTCGGCGAGCGGCCGGGCGAGCGCGGGGAGGCCGGTGCCGTTGGTGGTCAGCGAGGCCTCGCGGACGCCGGGCAGCGCGCTCAACGCCCGGACGAGGCCGACGACGCCCTTGCGGACGAGCGGCTCGCCGCCGGTGAGCTTGACGCGGTCGACCCCGCAGCGGGCGGCGAGCCAGGCCACCGCATCGCGCAGCTCCTCGAGGGTCGCTAGCTCGTCGTGGGGCACGGACGCGACGCCCTCGACCGGCATGCAGTAACGGCAGCGCAGGTTGCAGCGGTCGGTGACCGAGAGCCGCAACAGCCGTGATTCCTGATCCGGGACCCGGGACCCGGGACTCGGAACCTGTTCAGTACGGGAAGGATCCACGTCATCTCCTTTCCAGCATCGGGAGGCCGCGCGGTTTCCCGCCCGACCCTCGGGGTCGAGGCCGGCTCGTCGCCGGCCCGACCCGCCGTCCGCCGTCCCGTGGGCTCGAGCCTGTAGGGGTGGCGGATCGGAGATCCCGGAAAGTATACCTGCCGAGTGGTGCCGGGGTGGAGGCCCGGCGCTACTTGACGTTGACCAGCACCTCGACGAGGCCGCTGCCCGGCCCTTCGAACGCCTCCAGTGCCTTGCCGATGAGGGCCCCCGCGGGGTAGATGGCGACGCCCTGGATCAC
The DNA here is from genome assembly GCA_016213675.1 of Acidobacteriota bacterium. GTDB lineage: Bacteria > Acidobacteriota > Thermoanaerobaculia > Thermoanaerobaculales > Thermoanaerobaculaceae > JACQZW01. The sequence continues at coordinate 38,810 of JACQZW010000011.1, forward strand.
GACGGGGATGGCCTTGGCGGCGTGTCCCGGGGTGGCCGAGGTCACGAGCAGGTCCCCGGCCGCGATCGGACCGTTCTCGGCCGTTACCTTGGTGGGGATGACGCCGAGGATCCCGAGCGGCACGGCGGTCGACAGATCATCCTCGGCGCCACGGCGGGAGAGCACGATGCCGGGCTTGGTCGCGACCACGCCGGCGACCCGGGTCGATGCCGCCTCGGCGCACTTCTCCACCCGGATCTCCCCGCCCCGTGCGATGACCAGGACGTCGCCGGGCTCGTAGTCGCGGACGTCGCCCTCGACGGCGAACGCCTCGGCGACGTCGACGCCGCCGGTGAAGAAGCCGCCGTCGACGAGGACGTTGCCGACGTTGGTCACCTTCAGTCTGATGTTGCCGCCGGTGGGCTCGGAGAAGAGCCGCAGCAGGTCGCCCGAGCCCTTGTTGACGCCGACGATGGTCGAGTCCGAGCTCGACGAGGTGGCCCACAGCGCGATGCCGTTGGAGTTGGTGTTGATCGCGTAGACGGCGGAGTTCGAGCCGCCTGACCCGGCGGCCTCCGCGTAGACGCCGCGGCCGGTCGAGGTGAAGTGCCCGGCCGTGCCGTTGCCGGTCCCGCTGAAGACGCCCTTGACGCCGGCGCCGGACGCGCTCCGATTCTCACCGGAGACGCCGAAGCTCGCGCCGGAGGTCGCGTACGAATAGCCGCGAACCCCGGTGCCGCCGATGGTGGCGGCCTCACCGAGAACGCCGATCCCGCTGCTCGAGGCGAGCGTCATGCCGCGCACCCCGGCGCCCGTCGGGCTCGAGCTGTTTCCTTCCACCCCGAACGCCGTCCCGCTCGTGGCCGTGCTCTGGCCCCACACGCCGATCCCGCTCGTCGAGCGCGAGGACCCGGCGACGCCCGCGCCGCCCCCGCTGCTCGCGGTGTTCTCGCCGCGCACGCCGTAGCCGGTGCCCGAGCTCGCGGTGCCGAAGATGGCGGCCTTGGTGCCCGAGGCGGCGGTGTGGGCGACGGCGAACAGGTCGGCGGCCACGTTCGAGCCGTCGGAGTAGGGCAGCGTGAGGCCCGAGGCGCTCGTCCAGATGAGGTTGGAGCCGTCGGTTCCCAGGACCTTGCCGGCCGTGGAGGTGCCGGTGGCGCCGAGCTTCGTCTGGGTGACCGCCTTGCCGGCGATGTCGGCCGTCCCGATCGTCTCGTCGGCGATTTTCGCCGAGGTCACCGCGTTGGCGCCGAGGTCGGCGTTGCCGACCGCCCCGTCGGCGATCTTCGCCGAGGTCACGGCGCCGTCCCGAATCCTCGCCTCGTCGGCGGCACCGGTCGCCAGCATGGTCGTCGTGACCCCGCCGGTGGCCACCGACAGCGTCAC
>JACQZW010000014.1 GCA_016213675.1 Acidobacteriota bacterium
CCTCGGCCAGCAGGGAGGCGGCCCCGGACACCTGGATGCCGTAGCCGAACGTGGGGACCGTTCCGGATCGCGTGCTGCCGCGCGTCGAGTTCTGTTGACACGACCTGAGGGCGCACTTCTCCGTCCCCCTCTTCCCCCCGCCGCCGGCTGAGACTCGGCTACGCAGCGGCTTTGTGTGACTCCTCGTAGTCCAGGAGGACGTCGTACCAGGGTTTGTCGCCCTGGCCGATCTCGATGCCGAGCATCTCGTAGGGGCTCTTGCCCTTGGGGCGGCCCGGGTGAGATCGGGGCGTCAGGTTCCAGGCAAGGGCGACGAGGCCGAGCATCTCGTCGCTGACGGTGCGGTGGACCATCTGCAGCACGCGCAGCCGGCTGTTCAGGGACTCGACCCCGGACGACGACCGCTTCGGGCACCGCAGCTCTCGGTACAGCGCCAACACGACGCCGTCGAAGTCGAGGCACTCGCGCCGCAGTCGACGTTCCAGGTCGTCGGCGAGGCGCCGGTTGTCGAGCCAGGCGCGCCAGCCGGTCCACGCCCCGGGGTCGTTGAGCCCTCGTCGGAGTTCGCCCAGCTTGATGATGCCGTTCATCACGGTCCGGGGCGACCACGTGCTGCCGTCCCGTAGCGGGACGTCGATGGTGCCGTACATTTTCAGGTGGCCGAAGTAGCGGCGGCGGTGCTCCTGCACGTGCCGCACGGCGCGCTGGCCGGGGCGGCTCTCGATGGTAGACAGCAGCTTGATCGCCCCATCGACCGCGGCCCCGGCTTCCGCTTCGGTCCACAGGCGGCCCGTGGCCGGGTTGATGGGCTCGTAGACCTCGCGCAGCCGGTCCACCGCCGTCATGGCGGTGAAGAAGGCGGCCTCGGCCGCCTCTGCGTCGGCAAGGGCGCCTTTCACCTTCCCTTCGGAGAGCCGACGCCCCGGCCCCTCGGGTCGGGTGCCCCGGTCCAGCGCCGCCCACCACTCATCGCGCAGGTGGGCCTCGGCCCGGGAGAGGGGGTCGAGCAATTTGCGGTCGAACCACCACATCTCGTGGAAGTAGTCGGCAGCCTGGTCGAGGCCGAGTTGCGTGGCCGCTCCCACCAGATCCTTGGCCAGATCGCTGGCCAGCACCGCCAGCATCTCGTACTCCTCCAGCCACACCATCCAGTCCAGGCCCGATGAGCCGTCCCAGCGGCCGACGTTGAGCAGGGCCATCGACCACGGCTCAGCGACGACCTTGACGTCGCTGCGGTGGAAGTAGATGTCGTCGGCCATCACGCACGGCAGCCGGTCGGCCACCTGCGCACGGGCCCGGTCGACGATCTCCCGGGCCACCCGGCCGTGCTCCTTCATGTCGGCCTGGAGAGTGGCGAGGCGCGGGCGATGCTCAGCCCCGTAGGCCGCTGCGACGATCCCCCGGATGCCGCGCAGCGAGGCGTTCTCACGGAAGGAGACGAGTTCGAGCTGCTGCAGCCTCCGCTCGGTGACCTCCACCGAGCGTGCCAGTCGGGCGTCGCGCTCAGCGACCTCGTTCCGCAGTCTGGTGACCTCCGCCTCCAGCACGGCGTTCTCGGCTCTCAATCGCGCCAGATCGCCGCTGCCGGGGCGGGGACCGCTTCGCCGCGGTCGCAGGGCATCCGCCGCCCGGTTGGCCAGCTCGTAGAGGTGCTGCGGGCTGGTCCCGTGCCGATCGGCGACCCGGGCCGCGGTGTGGTGGTCGGGCCGCCTGATGAACTCGGCGACCAGGTCCAGCCGCCAGCAGCCTTCGTCCAGGGTGGACAGGGAGGGAGGAGGAGGGTAGGAAAGCATGGGTATTCATCCGCCCAGCCTGGTTGAACCGTAGGGTGGCTGGGCGGAGCCCAATTACCCCTGTAGCGTCAACAGATCTCCCCCTGCTCTACACCAGGGGCCGGAGCGGTCCCGCCGGAGTCGTTCGGCCCCTTTCTTCCGGAAAACGGAAGATCGGGGGCGAACGACCGGGTCGTTCGGCCCCTTTCTTCCGGAAAACGGAAGATCGGGAGGGAAC
>JACQZW010000018.1 GCA_016213675.1 Acidobacteriota bacterium
CCTCCCCCAACTCCGCCGCGACGTCGCCCTCTTCCCGACCATCCTGCTCGATCAGCTCGGCCCGCTCCCCCAACTACTTGGCAACGTGCTTCCGATCAGCGAGCACCGAACGGTGGTCCACGATGTCCCGGCTCATTACCGGCTCGAGGCCCTTGCGTCACGCGGTCGACTGGATTCATGCTGCCGCCGATGGACGCTCCCGTGACGCCGATTGCGGTGACCGAGCTGCGCAAGACGTACCGGGCGTGGCGCAAGTCGCGGCGCATCGAGGCCCTGGGTGGGATCAGCCTCGAGGTGCGCGAGGGCGAGATCTTCGGGTTGCTCGGGCCGAACGGCGCGGGGAAGACGACGCTGGTGAAGGTCCTGCTGGGGATTTGCCATGCCACGTCGGGCGACGCTCGGCTGATGGGCCGCCGGGTCGGCGACGCGCGGGCTCGCCGCGAGGTCGGCTATCTGCCGGAGAACCTGCGCCTGCCGGACTTCCTGAGCGCGGAGACCGCGCTGCACTTCCTGGGGCGGCTCTCCGGGATGCCGTCGGAGGCGCGGCGCAAGGCGGTGCCCGTGCTCCTGGAGCGGGTCGGGCTGCTGGACCGCCGACGTTCCAAGGTGCGCACGTTCTCCAAGGGCATGACGCAGCGGCTGGGCCTGGCGCAGGCGCTCCTGCACCGCCCGCGGCTGGTTGTGCTGGACGAGCCGACCGACGGGGTCGATCCGATCGGGCGCAAGGAGATCCGCGACGTCCTGTTCGAGCTGCGGGGGACGGGCACGACGATCTTCCTCAACTCCCACCTCTTGTCCGAGGTGGAGCTGATCTGCGACCGCGTCGCGATCCTCGACCGGGGAAAGATCCTTCGTGTCGGCGGGGTGGAGGAGCTGACGCGGCGCACGGACCGCTGGCGCATCGCGGTCGAGGGTGACGCGGGCGCGGCGCTGGCGGCGCTGGACGGACAGCGTGAGCCGCAGGTGGTTCGCGGCGCGGTCGAGTTCTCGGCGCCGTCGGCGCTGGAGATGAACGCGGCGATCGATCGGTTGCGCGCGGCGGGCATCGTGATCCGCGAGGTGGCCCCGGTCTCGGCGTCGCTGGAGGAGGCGTTCCTGGAAATCGTGGAGCACGGGCGGGAGGGCGCGTCGTGAGCGGGTTCCTCTCCGTCGTGCGGCACACGCTGAGCGAGGCGCTGCACCGCAAGCTCCTGCTGGCGATGCTCGCGATGATCGTCCTCGACCTGATCCTGACGGCGGCGCTGATCGGCTCCGCCTCCGGCTTCATCACCCTGGGCGGCTCGCTGATCAAGGCCTCGGGGGGCGGCGAGGGAACGATCCGCTCCATCTACGGCGGTCTGGCCGGGGTCTTCTACTACCCGGGGCTGCTGCTCATGTGCTGGGTCACGGCCAGCTTCTTCCCGCGGATGCAGGAGCGGGGCACGATCGACCTCCTGTTGTCCAAGCCGATCGGCCGGGTCGCGCTGTTCGCCGGGCGCTACGCCGGCTGCGCCGTCCTCGCGTTGCTCGTCGCCGCGGTGTTCTTCGGCGGGAACTTCCTGGTCCTGGGCTGGAAGACGGGGTTCTGGGAGCCGCGCTTCCTGCTCACGATCCCGGCCACGGTGTCGGCCTACCTGGCGTTCCTGTCGATGATGGCGGTGATCTCCCTGGCGAGCCGAGCCACGGTGCTGGGGGCGCTGATGGTGACGCTCTACGTCATCATGGTCGGTCCGCTGCTCTACTCGGCGCAGACCTGGATCGGCGAGACGCTGATGGGCGACTCGATCTGGGCGTCGCTCTTCGCCGTGCTGTACAACGTCCTGCCGCGCACAGCCGAGACCGGCTACACGCTGTTCCAGACGATCCGGCATGGGACCCTGGAGGACACCGCCGCGCTGTTCCAGGTCGCCGTCTCCGCCCTCGCCTGGTTCGCGCTGGGGGCCTGGTGGTTCCGCAGGAAGGACTACTGAGCTGCGAGTCCTGCGGCTTGGGACGGCGCGTCAGCCTTTCCGGACCGGGCGAGGAGAGGTGGGGAGGTCGGCGGGAGAGGTGGGGAGGGGGCGGGGGCAAGAGCCCTGGAGACCGCGCGCTAGGAATCCGTGTAGTCGGTGTGGCCGCCCAGGAGGTACTTGTCGCCCTTGTACTTGAGGACGACGCGGCGGACGCCGCCGCCGAATTCCTGGAAGCGCTCCGCGACGGGGCGGAGCACGACGCCCTCGCGGTAGCGGTCGCCTCCGACGGACGACGGCGCATCGGCTTCGCGACGGATCGCGTCGAGCGAGAACGGGCCGCGGTAGACGACGGGCACCGTCGCGATGCCGTGGCGCTCGCAGGCGGCGTGGAAGTCGTCGTAGCCGAGGTACTTGCCATCGACGGCGAGGTCGAAGGCCAGGAAGTCGATGCGGTTCTTGCGGCCGTAGTCGAAGTCCTGCACCTTGGTCCCGAACACCTCGCCGAAGAGGATCACGCGGCGGGCGGCCGAGCCGTACGACTCCAGCAGCGCCTTCACCGGCTCCATCGAGAGCAGGGGGAACCAGTAGAGGTTGACCGTCGTGGCGTCCGGGGGCGGGCGTTTGCGGCGCAGGGCGTGGGATCCGGCCATGAATTCCCCCTCGACCAGGCCGACGCGGCAGTTCGTGCCGTCGATTTTCTCGGTGACGACGACTTCCTCGCCGGGCCGGAAGGCGTCGGGGAAGTTCCGCAGGTCCTCCATATCGGTGTAGCGGTGGAACAGCGGATGGTCCACTTCGGCGTCGCCGGCCCCGGGACGGATCGGCGGCTCGTACTTCGTGGCCCGGTAGTGCTCGGCGACGTTCGTCCCCTCGGCCCAGGAGTCGTCGTCGGGCTTGACGACGAGTCCGAACGACGACTCGCCGCGCAGGGAGGCGCCTTTGACGCGCCCCTTGGCCAGGTACTTCGTGGCGTTGAAGCGGTCGGAGACGTCGGGGGGCAGGATCGAGTCCGGTGGGAAGTAGACGACCTTCTCGCCGTCCCGGAACTGGCCTTTGCCCACGACGACCTGCCATCCGAGCACCTCGGCGATCTCGAGCCGATCGGCGTTCGGGTGCGGCCGGATCTTCGAGATGCGGGTCACGGAGACGATCAAGCTGCTCATGACATTCCCTCCCGGCGCCAGTGGCGCGGCCCAAGGTAGCGCATGCGGCTGGCCGGCGCTACCGCGCACTCTCGACCGGAGCACGCCGGTTGCCGCCGAACCTCGTCTCGGCTAGCTTTGCCGAGGATGGTGTCAGGGCTGCCGCGGACCGGCACGGCGACCGGGCGGGGTCTCGCATGGATGCTGGCGTTCGTCGCATCCGGCCCGTTGGCGCCAGCGTGCGGCCGCGGACAAGCTCGGCCGACGGACGGCGACGCGACGGCGCGCAGCTTCGTCCCGCCGCGGCTGGACGCCGCGCGGGACGATCTGCCGTGCGGCGCGCTGCGGTGGCTGGGTGCGACGCCGATGCGGCACGAGGGGATCGGCGCCCTGGTGTTCGCACCCGACGGGCGGCGGTTCGCGACGGTGGGGAGCGACGGCAGGGTGCGCGTGTGGGCAACCGGGACTGGGCAGGCGGAGGTCGCTATTCCGCACGGAGAAGGGTCGGCAGGCGTTACGCCCATCACCTGGTCGCCGGATGGCCGTCTCCTCGCGGTGGGGCGAGCCGACGGCTACGTCAATCTGTGGGACTCGAGGACGGGAGAGCGGGTGCTCGAGTTCCGGGCGTACGAGCACTGGATGGGGCCGTTGGCCTTCTCGCCCGATGGCCGTCTCCTGGCCACTTCGGCGGCCGATGGGCCCTTGATCCGGGTCTGGGCCGCGTCTTCCGGCGATCCGGTCCGCGACGTCCGGCTCGATGGCGAATCCACGCCGTTTGAGTGGGATCGGCCCGAACCGGCGAAAGCAATCGCGTTCACGCGCGACAACCGGAGCCTTCGGGCGATGGACGCCTACGGCTTCGTGCGGAGCTGGGATCTGTCCACTGGTGCCGAGGCCCCCGTCGAGAAACGAATGGGGGACGACCCTGTGGCGTCGGCGGTCTTCGCCCGCGACGGCGCGATCGTCGCCTGGCAGAGTCGGGCGCACTCGATCTGCGTGCGCGATCTCGAGGCCGGGCGGACGCTGCTATGCGCCGTGCGACAGGAGCTGCGGGACAGCACGTGCGGGTTCTACCATCCCGGGAACTTCGTCGTGTCTTCGGACGGACGCGCCGTCGCGGAGATCCGCGACCGGCTGCGCCTCTGGTCCGCCGTCACCGGCAGGATGGTTTTCGAGGTGGGCGGTCGCGAAACGTTGGCGTGCGCCGCGCTTTCCCCGGACGGCAGCCTGTTGGCCAGCGGCTCGAAGGTCGGGCGAATCCGGCTGTGGGATGCCACGACCGGCGAAGAGCTATTGCGCAGCGACGAAGGCCTCGAGCTCGTGGCCTCGCGGTTGGCCTGGTCGTCGGCCGGCGACGACCTCCTGGCCATCGACGTCGACGGTTCTGCCGCGGTGATCCACGCCGCGACGACGGCGGCACCGGTGATTCGCGGAGTCAACCTGGACCCGGGGGAACGCGTGCTCGACTTCTCCGCCGACGGCCGCCTCGTGGCCGTCGTGAACCGCGATCTCCCGCTGGGGATCCGACCACCCGAATCGGACGACGCCGTTCGCGTGCTGGCCCCCGACCGTTCCATCGTGACGGCCTCGTGCGCGGCCTTCACGCCGAACGGCGAGTTCCTTGCATCGGCGCACGGCCCGGGCCCTGGAACCCCGAAGCCGGTCATTCGATTGTGGGACGTGGCGACCGGGGCAGTGGCGGTCGAGGTGACGAGCGACGCGTACGCCATCGAGCGGCTCGTCTTCTCCCCCGACGGACGGCGGCTGGCGTCGATCGGCAGAGGCGGCGAGCTGGAGCTATGGACGGCAAGCGGCCTTCTGCCCATCCGGACGGGCCGGCCGGCCGGCGAGCGGATCCGGGGAATCGCCTTCTCTCCTGGCGACGGGTCCGTCGTGTCGTGGGGCGGGGCACGCGGCTTTGCCGCATGGGACCCGAACACCGGTAGCGTCGTGTCCGAAGGCGCCACGGGGGGCCCCACGGCAGCGGCCGCCGCGTATTCCCGGGACGGGCGGTGGCTGGCGATCGCGTGGGCGAGCGACCGGCTGGAGCTGTTCGATTCGACGATGACCGAGTCCGTTGCGGAGTTCGCAACCGGCCAGCCGGCCGTAACCTCCTTGGCCTTCTCCGGCGACGCGATGACGCTGGCGTCGGCCGGAAGCGACGGGACGGTCCTGCTGTGGGACCTGACGCGATTCGGACCGCGCGTCGTCGAGCCGCTCAACTGAATGCCACGGCTACAGCGGCACTTCGGGGACGCAGGGCGAGGTGCCCGCACCGACAACGCGAATGGGGGCCTCGGGAACGAGCACGACGAGGTCGCGGTCGGGCGAGTCGCTGGCGTCGTGGTCCAGGCGCGTGACGCGACTGACCCGGGCCCGGGGGGAGAGGAGGCAGGCTTCGCCGCAGGAGCGCGCGAGGCAGTCCAGCGCCTCGGCGGACATCCCGCCGCCGCACTCGTCGGTCACGTCGCCGGTCTCGAGCGCGCAGTCGAGCTGTGTCGAGCAGACCGGGTCGGCGCGGCAGGAGTCCCACACACCGGGGCACGAGGTGTCGAAGCACGCCTCACAGCCGGCCGGCGGGGCCTCGGTAAAGAGGTACGCGTCGCCGCCGAAGAACGCGAAAGCCGCCGCGCTCGTCTGCGCGAACCCGTCCAGGCTCAACATGTCCAGCACCGTCGCATCGGACTTGTCCAGGTCGAGCACCTTGGCCGGCAGGGCGCCGCCGAAGCCGAACAGGCGGCCGCTCCGCGTGCCCGCCAGCTCGCCGCCGTCGAAGTCGAGCGGCCCGAGGCGGCGCAGCTCCATCGTGTCCGGATCCAGGACGCCGAGCGCGCCGAGGCCCGGGCCTTCGCGGAACGGGCCCGAGCCCGAGTACGAGAAGGCGTAGAGGTGGGTGCAGGCGTTTCCCGGCCCGTCGCCGGTGAAGGCCATGCCGAACAGGCCGAAGACGGAGCCCGGGCGGTAGCCGGAGTCGACGCAACCGCCGGGCTCGTTGACGTCGAGCGTGTAGATGCGGCGCGAAGTGACGTCCAGGATCCACGCCGTCCCGCGCTCATCGACGGCCATCGAGAACGGTTGGACGCCCCCGCCGCAGATCATCGACGCGACCAGCGCGAACGCGTTGGCGGCGGGCTCGTAGTTCCACAGCTCGCCGTCGTCCGAGACGACGAAGATCCGATCGTTGTGCAGGCCGGGCGAGCACGCGCAGACGGCGGAGGCGTCGTCGGCGACAATGTCGCCCGTGAGATCCGCGAGGCCGTCGACGAGCGCTTCGCCGTCCCCGCCGTCACTTGGCTCGCCCGGCGGATTGGAGCATGCGACGGTGAGGGCCGCCGGGAGGAGCAGGGCGAGGGTAAAGGAGCAGTAACGTGTCGCGAGCATCGATCCTCCGCCAGGCTAGCCCGCCAACTCCTCCGTTGGCCGCACCAGGACGGCTCGACGAAGCAGCCGATCCAACTCGTCAGGGTCGCGGCATGCGCGCACCCGCGCGGCCAAGGCTTCGGGCACCGTGAGACCGCGCGCCGCCAGCACCGCGAAAATCGCCTCGGCCTTCCCCTCGGTACGACCTTGGTCGACCAACCTCCGGAAAAGCTCGCTCTGGTACTCGTGGTTCGTGCTCATCCATTCCTCCAACGCCAGCCGGCCGGCCATGGAGAGCAGGCTGAGCATGAGGTCGATGTGAGTATAGCGCTCCGGCGGCCGCTGAGACAGGACCGCCTCGGTCGCCACCTTGCAGATCGCCGGCCCCTCCGGATCCCTCGCGTGCGCCAGCGCGCTGAGCACGGCCAGTTCCGGAGCCGCACGCGCCGCCTGTTGATCCGTGACCAGCGGAATGTTCTTCGGCCCCACCACGATCGGTTGGAGCCGCATCCCGCCCATCTCGATCGTCTGTGCACACCAGCCCGCGACCACGTCATCGACCGCCACGACCAGGAGCCAGACCGGGCAGCGGAGGCGGCCCCACAGCGCCGCGACGTATTGGGGCCAGGATCGGTGCTTGTCCTTGTCCGTGGCGAGCTGCACCTCCACCACGATCGCCAGCTCGGTGCACGGCGCACCGACTTCGACGACGAGATCGGCCCGGTACTCGGCCGGCCGGAGCTGGGCGAAAGTCTGGCCAACGGCGTGGGCCGTGGCTGCGGCTTCGGGGGCGATCGGCAGGCCCCCGGCGCGACCGGGCAGTTCGGCGCCCCAGCCTGCCCTGAGCCCTGAGCGAGCGAAGCGAGTCGAAGGGTCGAAGGGAGCAGGTTTGCCCCGCAGGAGGTCGAGAACCTGCTCGTGCAGAGCTGACGGCATCGATCCACGGGAAGAGCACGACGCGTGCCAGCGGCCGGTGCGCGAAATCACGGCGTTCTGTACGCCCCCGAGTGGCGGTCCGCCGGCGGGGTGGCGGCGGCCGCCGGCGGAGCGCGTGCAGAGTCCCGTGATTTCGCGGCCTGGCGCGTGGTGCGTCCAGGCACGCCGGGTGCATCGCTGGCCCATGGAGGCCGCCGTTGTCCCTGCCGCGCCAGATCCTCCCCGGTTCGACCTACCTGATCAGCCGCAGGACCCTCGAACGCATGTTCCTGCTACGTCCCGACGACTTCGTCACCCGGGTCTTCCTGTTCTGCCTCGCCTGTGCCGCCGCGCAGACCGGCGTTCTGGTCCACGGCTTCGTCTGCCTGAGCAACCACTACCACCTGGTCGTGACCGATCCGTCCGGCGTCCTGCCCGTGTTCATGGAGCGCTTCAACACGCTCGTGGCGCGGGCGCTCAACGCCTACCGTGGCCACTGGGAGTGTTTCTTCTCGCCCGGGAGCTACAGTGCGGTGCGGCTGGAGACCGCGGACGATGTCCTCGACAAGTTGATCTACGTACTGGCGAATCCGGTCTCCGCGGGGCTGGTCGACCATGCCAAGGACTGGGCAGGGGCGATCAGCGCGCGGTGGGCGTTCGGGGAGACCCGCGAGTTCGTGCGACCCACGGAGTGTTTCTTCGACCCTGACGGTTGCCCGCCGGGGAAGGTGCGGCTCACGTTGGCGCCGTTGGCGGGCTTCGAGGACCTTCCGGCCGGGCGGCTCGACGATGTGGTGCGCGAGCGACTGATCGCTCGCGAGACCGAGGTGCGCGCCGAGTTCCGGGAGGCCGGCCGCTCGTTCCTCGGGATGGACGGCGTGATGCGCGTCGACCCGACCGACCGGCCGGGCACGCACGAGCCGCGCCGGGGAATCAACCCGCGAGTAGCCGGCAAGGACGCCGACGTGCGCGTCGGCGCCATTCGCCGCTGGCTGGCATTCCTCGAGGAGTATCGGCAAGCGTGGCTGCGCTGGCTGGACGGTGACCACGGCGCGGTATTCCCCTTCGGCACCTGGCTGATGTCCGTCCGACATCACGCGGCATGCCGGGCCGCCCCGAGTTGACCTCGACGGGGGCCCTGGTCCGGCCGCCGGCCCTCCGGCGTCGGCGGCGGTGTACCTGCCAACCTCCCAAGCCTGCCCGCAAGGCCGAATCGCGGGCCCATCCGTGTTGAGCAACTCACTCCCGGCCGGCGCCGCCGCCCGCGCCGAGCGGCTTCCGCCCCCACCGCGGGCATTTGCCTGGGTCCGGCCGGGCCCGGCCGGGCCGGGGTCCGGCCGGGCCGCAGGGGAGAGCCTCGACCCCTCCCTCCCTTCACGGCGCGGGCGGGCTCTCGAGGTAGGCTTGGCGGAGCCGGGTCATGGCTTCGCCGAGGGCGCGGAGGCGTTCGGCGCGGGTCCCGGCGCGGGCCGCCCACAGGTCGGCGCGTCCCGCGCGGAGGGCCTCGAGTGCCGCGACGTGGGGGTTGCCGGTCGCGCCGCTCCACACGTCGCGGGCGGCAGCCAGCTTCGCCCGGGGCTCGTCCGGGAGCGGCCGGCCGTCCGCGGCCAGCGCGTCGGACAACGCCTTGGCACGTGCCGTGATGTTGGCGCGCCGCTGCCGGATCTGCGCGGCCCAGAGGGGATGGGACTCGACCGAGAAGGCCGACGACCCCGGCTCCTCCGGCTTCGCGATATCGATCCCGTACGCGTTCAGGAACCGATCGGCCTGCCGCTCGTCCCACGCCGCCCACCGCGACAGCCACGCGGGCGCGACGTCCACGTCGCGGAGCAGCCCCGGCGCGGGGATCTCGAGCGCCCGCGGCGTCGATCCCGCTCCGGCGACCTCGCGCTGTTCCGGCCCCGACTGCACCAGGACGCTGCCGCCCAGCACGAGCACGCGGGTCGCCCCCGTTCCGCCATCGACCTCGACCGCGAAGTCCGCCGCCTGCGCCTCGACGACCCCCACGGGCGTCGCCACGCGGAAGACGGAACCCGGCTCCGACGACGCCGCGACGATCGCGCGCACGTTCCCGTCGAAGACCGTAAGCTCAACCTGCCGCAGGCCGCCCCGCACGACGACCGCCCGGAGGAACAGCTCGAGCAGCTCGTCCAGCCGGAGCGCCGAGCCGTCCGGCAGGTCGAGCTCGGCCTGGCCCCACGATTCGAGCGTCAGGAGGGAGCCCGGCAGGACCGCGTCGCCTTCGGCGGCGACCTTCGTGCCGCCGGTGTCGGTGACCGTAACGGGTGTATCGGCGAAGGCGAGCCAAGGGTCGGTCCCTTCCGGCACCTTGTCCTCGGGCGGCTCGATCACCGCGATCGGAACCGTTTCCACGACGGCCTCGGCGGGACCGGCCTCGGCGACGGGTGGCGCGGCTGCGACCTCGACGACGGTCGAGGCCGCGTCGGCGCGGCGCGCCGGTGCGCTCGTCGCGCTGCTGCGGCACGCCCCGGCGGTGGCGAGCACCGCCAGCGCGGTCAAGCCTGGAAGCCAGGCCGGTCCGGATGCCCGGAATCTCTGTTCATCTGTGTTCATCTGTGGTTCCCTCTTCCCTCCGGATCCGGCCGAAGCGGGGGCATCCGTCATGGCGCGGCCCCCTGTCCCGAGACGATGTAGCGCTCGTCGCGGCACGGCGCGTCGCAGCCTTCGCCCGTGCGCTCGCATCCCTGCCGGTAGCTTTCCAGCAGTGACGGGCGGACGGTGGACCGACCTTCGCATAGCGCGGAGAGGAACGCACCGTGGGCGTTCTCGCGGCAGTCCATGTGGCGGAAGGCGAGTCCGAGGTGGAAGTAGCCGGAGGCGATCATGGCGGGGACGTTGTATTTCCGTCCCTGGCGCACGGCCTCTTCGGCCCAGCAGGCGGCAGCGGCGGGGTCGCTGTCGATGAGCTCGCGGGCGCGGTCGGCGACGGCCCAGCCGCCGGCATCGGGCGTGCACGGTGCCGGCTTGCAGCTCGCCGCCGCCGGCGCGGAGGGGACGGCCGCGATGCGCAGCACGGCGTCCGGAATGCGCGGTACGGCCGGTGCCACGCCGCCGTCGGTCGAACCCGGGGGTGGTGTCCCGGGAGGGGGGACCGCGACGCCGATGCGTCCCATCGGCAGGACGGTGACGGGCGCACCGCCGTCGGCGGACGGGAAGACGCCGACGTTCAGCGGCGCGCCGCCCGCGGCGTCGAGCCCGCCGGCGGCGGGCGGCGGAGGCAGGCCGCCGTCCGCGGCCGGGAGCGCTCCCGGGGGTGCCGGCAGACCTGGGAGGGTGGCGGGCGGAACGAGTCGCCCTTCGGGTCCGCCGCCGCGCTCCGCCGCGCCGGCCTCGGGCGGTGCGGCGCCGGGCGGCGTGTCGCCGGAGCCGCCGCCGTACGCGAGGAAGAGGCCGAACCCGGCGACGAGGGCTGCGGCGGCGCCCAGGGCAACGACGTAGGTCTTCGCCCGACCGGTGGTCTGCTGTTCGGCCGCCTCGCGGCGCAGGCGCGGGAGGCCGCCGGCGAGCTGTCGCAGGTGGGGCGGGGTGTCCAGGCGCACGCGTCGGACGGTGAAGTCGGGGTCGGCGCCGTGGCGCACGTGGCGCACGCGGGCGCCGCAACGCGCGCACGGCGCTCCGTCCGCGATCTCGCTGCCGCACCGCGGGCACTGCATCCCCGTCTCCGCACCGCGCTCCCGGCGTCCGGTCCGCGCCGGCTCCGCGATGGCCGGGTACACGTTAGGCGGGCGGGAGGCGGGACGCAACTGGGGGTTAGGGGTGGGACGATTGGGTCGTTGTTGGTGGGTTGTCCGGGACGAGTTTGCGGTTGGTCGTTTGGAACGAGTCGTTGGTCCGGGGGTGTGGAGCCGAGGCTTCGGCCGGGAGCTTCCCGGCCGTTGTCCCGGACGGCTGCGCTGGGCTAGGATCGGGCGCTTTGGGAGGATCGGTGGACGACTTCCGGCCCATCCAGCCGAACCCGTACATCGTCGGCAATCCGATTCGCGACCGGACCATGTTCTTCGGGCGCCAGGAGGAGCTGCGTTTCCTCCACGATCGGCTCGACACGAGTGGTCGTGAGATCGTGGTCCTGTGCGGCGGGCGGCGTTCCGGCAAGACGTCCATCCTGCTGCAGGTGCTGGAGGGCCGGCTGGGCGAACGCTTCCTGCCGGTGCTGGTCGACATGCAGCAGCTTGCCGAGCTGCGTTGCGATGCGGATTTGTGGGCGGCGGTGGCGCGGCGGATCACGGAGCGGATGGCGGAGAAGGGGATGGACGTCGGGGGTCTGGAGCCTCCGGCGGGGGGCTGCACCGAGCCGCACGCGAGGTTCCGGCGGTTCCTGGAGGCGGTGGCGAAGCGGCTGGGCACGCGCAAGCCGCTCATCCTGGTGGACGAGTACGAGTTGATCGAGGAGCACATCCACCACGGAACGCTGACCACCGACGTGACGCTGGTCATGGCCGCGCTGCTCGATTCCGCCCTGCCGCTCTCGTTCCTCTTCACCGGCTCGCGTCGCGTGCAGGAGCGCGACCCGGCGGTCTGGAGCCGGCTGATGGGCAAGGCGATCCACCGCCGCATCAGCTTCCTGGGGCTGGGGGATGCCGAGCGGCTGATCCGGGAGCCTGTGCGGGGGCGGATGGAGTACACGGACGACGCGGTGCGTGTGATCCTGCGTCTCACGGCGGGCCATCCGTTCTACACGCAGGTGTTGTGCCAGTCGCTGGTCGATCGGATGAACGAGCGCCGGACGTCGCTGGTGGAGGTGGAGGACGTCGACGCGGTGGCGGAGGGGCTGGCGGACAGTCCGTTGCCGCAGATGGTGTACTGGTGGAAGAGCATGCCGCTGCTTTCGCGCGTCGTCGGCTCGCTCCTGGCGGCCGCGGCCCGGGAGCCGCAGACGTACGTCGCGGCGGGGGCGATCGAGGCGGACCTGGCGTCGCATCGGCGCGAGTACGGGTTCGACGCCCGGCGGGCCTCGATCCGGGGCGCGCTGGAGAAGATGGTCGAGGAGGAGGATCTCGAGCCGGGCGACCCGCGCGACACGTATCGCTACCGCATGGACATCATCCGGCGCTGGCTGCGGGTCGAGCATCCGGTCTGGGAGGTGATCCGCGACTTGCGGACGCCGGGCACGGACCTGGATGGCATGCGGCCGGCCCGGGCGGGTGGTGCCGCGCGGTGGCTGTGGGCGGCGCTCCTGCTCCTGCTCGCCGCCGGCGCGGCCGCGTCGTACCTCGTCCTGCGTGGCGGGGCGGCGTCGGGACCTGCCGAGCGCGCGGGCGACGGCGGTTCGGCGCGGGTGGCGACGGACACGGGCGGGTCCGTGGTCCCGGCGGGTGAGGACGTCGCCGCGGTGGCGGCGCCGGACGCGGTGCCGGGCGAGGACGCGCCGTCTCCGCCGGAGGAGGTGCGCTACGCGCGGCATTTCGTGCTGCGGCAGCAGGTCCCGACGCCGCTGGGCGAGGTGGCCGCGGACGACCTGGGGGGTCGGCCCGCGTACTTCGTCTTCACCTACCGTGCCGGACGCCTCGTGCGCCTGGAGCACCGCAACGCGTCGCGCTTCCCGACCGCGCTTCCGGATGACGACGACCAGTGGTGGGGGCGGGCGACGACCTTCGTCCCGGAGTATCGCGAGAACGGCACCGTGGAGCGTCTGACGGCGCTGCGCTGCGGCGGGGAGAAGGTGGAGTGCGTGCCGCTGGCGGTGCTCCAGATCGGTCGCGATCTGCGCACGCGGCGTGTCGTGGTTCCGGGCCACGAGGAGCTGGTGACCTGGAACGGGGACCGCATCTCGATCCAGTCGTACGACCTGGACGAGCGGGGGTACGGCGACCGGACGCGGTATCTGAACGCGTTGGGCAAGCCCCAGCCGGACCGCTACGGCCGCGTGGCCGTCACGCGCAAGCACGACGCGGACGGCTGGGTCGTCGAGGAGCGGGAGGAGATCCTCGGCCCGGCGGCGAGGGACGGCGACGGCGACGGGGGCGGGGCGGCGAAGAAGTCGACGCGCGTGCTCCGACGCACGTTCGACGCCCGGCACAACGAGGTGGAGCTGGCGCTGTTCGACGGGGGCCGGCAGCCGGTGCGGTTTCCCGAGGAGTCGGCGTGGCCTGGGGTGCACCGCGTGGTGCGGGAGTGGGACGACCGGGATCGGGCGACGGTGGAGCGGTACTGGGGTCCGGCGGGGGAGCCCGCGCCGCTGTTCGGCTGTCATGCCTTGCGCTACGAGTACGACGCGGCCGGGAACATGGTCCGGGACGAGTGCCTTGGTCCGGACGGCTTGCCCGGTCCGGACGACGACGAGGTGATGCGGACCGAGTGGGAGTACGACGCGCGCGGACTGCCGGCGGTGGAGCGGGCGCTGGGGCGCGGCGACCTGCCGGTACGCGAGACGGTCCGCCGCACCTGGGACGATGCCGGGAACAAGATCCTCGAGCGGTGGGTGGACGAGACGATCCGCGACGAGAAGGGGCAGCCGGTCGTCGTGCGCGCCCGCTCCTACGAGTACGACCGGCGCGGTCTTCTCGCCGCGCAGCACAGTCTCGACGCGGACGGCCGGCCGGTTGCGCCGGCCGGCTTCGCGGTGATCCGCTGGGAGTACGACCTGCACGGGCAGATGACCCGGAAGTGGTACGAGGGCCTGGACGGCAAGCCGGCGACGACGACGGGCGACGAGTTCCGCGGGGTGTCGTCGGTGACGTTCGAGTACGACGACTACGGCTTCCCGATCGCGCGGCGGTTCGCCGACGTCCGCGGCCGGCCGGTGAACAGTCCCTACGAGGCCGCCGAGATCCGCTGGGAGGTCGATGCGATGGGGCGGATCACGGAGGAGCGCGAGAAACCGGCGCCGCACGATCCGCCCCTGCCCGACACCCAGTGGCCGGACTCGACGCGGCGCACGCGGCGCTACGACGCGGACGGCAACATCGTCGAGGAGCGGGCGTTCGACGCGCGGGGGCGTCCGGTGCCGGCGGCGACGGGCGAGTTCGTCGTCCGTCGCGAGTTCGACCACCTGAACCAGCCCACCGCGGAGTGGTACCTGGACGCCGACGAGCGGCCGATGGTGGGCGGCGCGGACCAGGTCGCCCGGCTCACCCGCGCCTTCGCGGTCCTGGGACAGGGCGAGGCCTGCTGGACGGACGACGCGGGGAAGGTCCGGTGCACGGATCCGCAGACGACGGGCGAGGGGCCGTGGCGGGGGCGGGTGATCGAGACGCGGTACTTCGACGGGACGGGCGAGCCGACGTGGTCCGCGGCGCACGGCCGCGGCATCGTCCGCGTCGTCTCGGTCAAGGACGCCGACGACCACGTGCTGGAGCTGCGGTACTTCGGGGCGGACGAGCGGCCGGCGACGAACCGGCTCGGAGTGCACTCGATCCGCACGCGCTGGAGCCCCGACGGGCCGATCGAGGAGGTGTACCTGGGCGCCGACGGCCTGCCGGTCGAGGCCGAGATCGACGCCGGCCTGCGCTGCGCCCGGCGGACGTGGACCTACGACGACCGCGGCCACGCGATCGAGTACCGGACGCTCGGGGCAGACGGCACGCCGCGTGTCGATGGCCTGGGCATCGCGGCGCGGATCCGCCGCTACGACGGCGAGAATCCGGTCGAGGAGCAGTTCCTCGACGCGGCGGGGGCGCTCCACGGGGGGCTCGAGGGAATCGCGCGGGCGGTGTGGGAGCACGACGCGGCCGGGCATCCGACGCGGGAGGCGTTCTACGACGCCGGCGGGCTGCCGATCGTGCCTTTCGAGTGGGTTTCGGACCTGGCGGCGCGGTACGACGAGTTCGGCCGGGTGGTGCACTTCGAGCTGGCGCCGCCGCTGCCGTTCGGCGACGCGGGAGACATGCTGGCCTTGGTCGAGGTAAACTACCAGGGAGCCACGGCGCTGGCGGTCCCGCGTGGACCCGGCGGGCAGCACATCATCCTGGGGGGGGTCGTGGCCTTGCGCTACCCGAAGGCGGAGTGGGGGGACCGTACGGGCTGCGTCGGCGTGGACGGCGAGCGGGTGGCGTGCGCGGAGGGAACCGAGGTCCTGCTGCGGTTCCTGACGGCGGCTCGCCAGGTGGCTTGTTCCGGCGGGGCGGCGGGGGCGGGTGACGGGCGATGCGAGTGGATCTGGTCGCCGTGACGAAATCCGGGCCGCGACCGTCTAAGTCCGGCTCGTGTCCTGCGGTCTGGGCCGCGATCCTCGCCGGCTCGGGCACAGACCCCAGGGATGACGGGTCTGGAGAGGAGGCGCAATCTTGACGCGCACCGGCGGGAGTTGGGTCATCGTGTGCTCGGCGCTGCTCGCGCCCGCGGGGCTCGAAGCGCAGGACTATGGCGACTATTCGGGCGGCTCGTACGGCGGCTACGATC
This sequence comes from Acidobacteriota bacterium, assembly GCA_016213675.1. Taxonomy (GTDB): domain Bacteria; phylum Acidobacteriota; class Thermoanaerobaculia; order Thermoanaerobaculales; family Thermoanaerobaculaceae; genus JACQZW01. The sequence continues at coordinate 15,707 of JACQZW010000018.1, forward strand.
CCAGCGCCTACGGCTACGGCTACGGCTACGGGGGGGACGCGGGGGACACGGGGGACACCGGCGGGACGGAGCCCTCGACGTGGGAGACCGGGACGGGGGCCGTGGAGCCGGGGACGACGGGGTTCCTGGCGACGGCGTTCGCGGCGGCGGCTCCGGGCGAGGCGACGGCCGGAACGCAGGTCCGGCTGGCCGATGCGGTGTACTGCGACGGGGTGCGCTACTCCCTGGAGGAGGAGCGCGAGGACACCGGGCCGGCGCGGCTGGCGCGGCTGCACGAGCTGACGCGGACGATCAACGTCGTCGGCCGCGCGTTGGACCCCGACCGGTGCGGCGAGGCGGCGGAGGGCGAGTGCATCGGGTTGCGCAAGGCGGTCGAGCGGTCGCAGTACCGGGCGCTGGAGCTGTTCCAGGGCGCGTCCGACCTCGAAGCGTGCATGATCGATCCCATCCGGATGTGGAACGAGCAGGAAGGGATCTGCCAGGAGATGCGGCAGAACATCTCCGACCTGCGGAAGCTGGACCGGGAGGCGCTGGCGCGGGCGGAGTACGTGCTGGCGCTGCGCCTGTGCGACGGCGCGATGGGTCTGGATGCGAACGTGCGGGCGGCCTGCACCAGCCTGGCGACGGCCATCGCGCCCCACGCGCCGCCCAGCGGCGCCCGCCCGTCGTTCTGGCTCGAGGCGCCGATGCCGCGCGAGGTCCAGGAGGCGATCCGGCAGGTGCGGCTGATCACGGGCGGCAACTTCGACGTCGAGGCCCTGAACAGCGACCTGGCGCGCGACTACCGGTGCGAGACGCAGGGGCAGGACGGGAGCGACGGCACGTCGCCCACGGGCGTGCTGGTCGGCCTGTGCAAGGAGTACGCGCTCCTGCAGCGGGTCTCGGACTCCTGCCGCCAGGCGTCGGTGTACATCGACGAGCGGGGCGGCATCCACGCCTCGGGCGGCCTGTCCTCGGACGACGGCCGCACGGCCGCGACGCTGTGCGTGGACGTCTCGGATTTCGCGCCGGAGTATCCGTTCATGGTCACCGTGCGGCTGGATGACGAGAGCTCGCGCCCGATGCGCGTCTGGCCGGGCGAGCCGATCTTCATCGGGCAGTACCTGCCGGGGCCGGTCGATCCGGGCGACGTGATGGGGATCGAGGTTCGCGGGAAGGCGCGGGGCATCTCCCTGGCGGAGACGTTGCGGGTCAACGGCGTGTCGTCCGACACGCCGGACGCGTGCCGCATCGCGCGGGCGTACGTTCCGGTGGTCGACCACGAGGTGCCGGTGGGGGGCGAGGGCCAGAAGGTCATCCCGATGTCGTTCCACACGGGGCGGCTGGGCGAGACGGGGATCGTGACGCAGGGCGACGCGCTGATGATCTGGGTACGCGACATCGAGCCGGCGGGGGCGGTGCGGGTCGAGTACCAGAGCGGCCAGAACCCGCAGTACGTCGGCTACGTGCCGCCGCCGCTCCTGGGCCAGTCGGCGGAGCTGTCGCAGGCCGAGCAGCAGCGGCAGGCGCGGGTGCCGCCGGGGGCGCACGTGCGGCCTTCCGAGGCGTCGGTCGATCAGCCGCTGGTCCCGCGCCGCGCCCGCTATCCCGGCTCCCGTGTGTTGCGCCTCGGGTATCCGTCGGGTTTCTTCGAGTACCCGGTCCGGGTGTGCACGTACGCCACGGATCGTCCCGACTGGGGCGCCGGGCGCACGGCGGCGGAGGGTCCGGGGATCGCGACCTGCGGCGACCCGCGTGCGACGACGGTCCTGTCCGAGTACATCTACGTCCACGGCGAGTACTACTTCGGCATCCGCGCGGCGCTGATGGGCTCGTGGTTCCCCGTGCAGCGGTTGATCCCGCGCCAGACGCCCGACGCGCTGCGCGCGGGCGGCAACGCCTGGCAGGTGGTCGCGGAGAGCGAGAACGTGTTCGAGTTCGACGTGCCGCTCCTGCTGGCGATCTACCCCTTCGGGCGCGATCCCTACGCGTTCGACTACCGCTTCTGGGACCTGGAGGGCGGCCACTACTGGAACGACGTCGCGATCCTGCTCGGGTTCAGCATGATCAGCATCCCCTGGGACCACATGTACGCGGGCCTTTCGCTCCCCGTGTACAGCGGCGTTTCGCTGACGGTCCTGGCGCACTTCGAGAAGCGCTCGATCCCGATCGGCGTGCGCGCCGGGGACATCTTCGAGTTCACGGGGAGCGTCGATCCCACGCTCGGTGAGGTCTTCGGCTCGGAGAGCCAGTTCATCACGGGGGTCGCCTTCGGCGTCTCGGTGGACTACGACCTGTTCGAGCGGGCGTTCCGGGCGATCTGGGCCAAGTTCGGCAACCTGCCGGTGATCCGCTCGACGCCCTACGGGGGCTAGGCCCGGCCGGGGAGGTGACGAGATGACGGCACAGAACATTCGCCTCTGGCTCCTCGCCCCGCTCGCCGCGGCCGGCGCGGGCTGCGGCTCCGAGGCCAGTCTGCCGGGCGTGGGAGACACGCCCTACCGGATCGAGCTGTCGTTGCTGGATCCGTCGACCGGCGAGGTGCTGCGACCTCCCGCGGCGGGGGACGCGGCCCTCTGGCCGCTGGGCCTGCCGGACGGGCCGGTCCTGTCGGTGACGTACTGGGCCGTGCGCACGACCCCGCCCCTCTCGCTGATCGTGCGCGCGGTCGGTGCCGGTCTTGCGGGGGGCACGACCGTGGCGGGGACGGGTGGCGACGGGGGAGGCGGGGGCGATCCGTGCGCCGCGGACCCGTTCGCCTCCGGCTGTCCGTGCGACGTGGACGTCTGGGACCCCGCGTGCGTGTGCTACGACGATCCCTGTCTCACGGGCTGCCCGGGCTGGTACGATCCGGACTCGTACTTCTGCGGCAAGGCGGGCGGGACGAGCGAGATCGTGGAGGCGACGGTGCCGCTGGAGATCATCGACACCGACCACCGGACGGTGAAGATCTCGGTCCTGCCGCCGGCGTCCGCCGGGCTGGCCCAGATCACCGTGGTCCTCGGCGGCGCGTCGGAGTCGATCCCCGTGGAGTTCACGGCGTCCGACGTCGCCATCCACGCTCCGGCGACGGGGGTCGCCGACGGGGCGACCGAGACGCCGTTGACGGTGACGGGTCTCGCGGGCCAGATCGTCGAGGTGGAGACGTCGCGCGGCACGTTCGTGGCCCCGGGCTTCACGGGGCACGCGTCGCTGCTCCTCGTGGCGGATGCCCCGGGTTCCATCGAGGGCACGGCGGTGGTCGGGCTGATCTCGGCCACGCGCGGGCCCGCGGTCGTTTCCGCGGGCGGCTCGGCCGCCGACTGGGTGCGCATCGACTTCGAGGACGTCCTGCTGGAATTCGGGACTCCGACGGCGATCGACTTCGTGCCGGGCAAGCTGGTGCACGAGATCTGCGTCGCGACCAACAGCGCGAAGGGCCAGATCCGGCTCCAGAACACCGCGACCGACGCCGTGCTGCTCGATACCGTCCCACAGCCGGTGCTCGCCGCCTCCGGCGCCCTTCCTTCGTCGTGCCCCGGCGGCAGCTTCGCCGGCTACGCCCTCTTCCGCTGGGCGGCCGGCGACACGACCGACGCCCTGACCGCGACATGGACCGGGCCGACGGCGGGCACGACGGCGACCGCGTCGGCGCGGGTGGAGGGCGTCGCGTTCGCGGGCTACCGCGCGACCCTGGAGTCCACGCAGCTCGATTTCGGCGATCCGTACCTGCTGCTGTTGCAGGTGCGGCTGGAGTACCTGGCGGCCGGCGGGCTCTCGACCCGCCCCGCGGACGGCGTGGGGCTCACGTTCATCGTCGCTTCGACCTTCGGCGCGACGCCGCTCATGGCCGACGCGGAGACCAGCCCCGAGGGGACGGCGAACGCGGTCTACTCGGTCGTCGATGGCGACGTGCTGGAGGTCTTCGTCCAGCCCGAGGAGTGGTCCTCGATCGACCTGGGCTCGGCGCCGTAGACGGGGACCGGCGTGCTGGGCCGACTTCCCGCGGACTTCGTCGAACGGCTGCGCGATCTGCTGTCGACCGTCGAGCTGTCGCGGCAGCTCCTGCGCGCGGATACGGACGATTCGCGGCTGGAGCGGCTGGTGGCGCTGGCGGCGCGCATCGCGGACGCCGAGTCCGGGGTGCTCTTGCTCGTGGACGAGGACCGCGGCGACCTGCGGGCGGCGGCGGCCGTCGGGCCGGGCGCGGAGGCGCTGCGCGGGACGCACCTGGCTCCCGGTTCGGACATCGCGGGGGCGGCGCTGGCGGCGGGCGAGCCGATGGCGGTGGCGGGCGAGGGCGAGGAGGGGATGGACACGCCGGTCGAGAGGCTGATGGGCGTGCCGACGCGCAACCTGCTGGCGGTGCCGTTCGAGGTGCACGGGGCGCCGGCAGGCGTGTTGGAGCTGCGCAACACGCAGGCGGAGCGCGGCTTCGACCCGGAGACGATCGCGCGCGTGGCGGAGCTGGCGCGGATCGCGGCGGCCGCGGTCGAGGACTGGAGGGGCGACCGGTTCCTCTTCGCGCTGTTCGCGGCCGCGCTGCCGCGCGCGTTGGCCCCGGGGGACGACGCGGCGCGGACCGGCGTCTCCGACGAGCTGCGGCGGTGGCTGGAGGGGCTGCGCCAGACGCCGGCGTGGCGCGCGGCGCTGGAGACCGTGGAATCGATCCGCGAGATCCTGCGCACCGGCGACGACGGGGCACGGCTGGCGGCGGAGGTGTTGTCGGCCGTGGCGCGGCGCGAGCGCGCGCGGCGGCGGGACCTGGAGCTGCCGTGACGGAAACCGGGCCGCTGCGCCTCTTCCTGGAATCGATCCCTCCCGAGCTGCTCGCGGCGCGGGGCGACGGCCGCGGGGTCCGGGTGGCGATCGTCGATTCGGGCGTCGACGCCGCACACCCGGCGCTGGCCGGGCGGGTCGAGCGCTCGGTCGCCGTGCAGCGCGAGGGCGCCGCCTGGAAGGTCGTCGACGTCGAGCCCGGCGATCCCGCGGGCCACGGCACGGCGTGCGCGGGGATCACCGTGCGCCTCGCGCCCGAGTGCCGCATCTGGAGCGTGCGCATCCTGGGCGAGGCGGCGCGCGGCCAGGGCTCGGCGCTGCTCGCCGCGCTCGACTGGGCCATCGCCTCCGGCGCCGACGTGCTCAACGTCAGCCTGGGCACGCGGAGTCCCGAACTGGCCGAGCCGTTGCGGGCGCGGATCGACCGCGCGTACCGCGCGGGCGCCATCGTCGTCGCGGCCGCGAGCAACCTGCCCGACGTGCGCAGCTACCCCGCGATCTTCAGCTCGCTCATCGCGGTGGACAGCGCGGCGATCGAGGATCCCGAGAAATTCTACTTCCGGTTCGGGCGCGAGAGCGAGATCGAGGCGCCCGGGATCTACGTTCGCGCGGCCTGGCCGGGCGGCGGCGAGAAGATCGTGACGGGCACCAGCTTCGCGTGCCCCCACGTGGCGGGCCACGCGGCGCGCCTGCTCTCGGCCAATCCCGGACTGCGGCCGTTCCACGTCAAGACCCTGCTCTACGCCATCGGCCTGGCGCACGCACGGCGCGACGGCCCCGCGCGGGAGGCGGCATGAGCGACGAACGCGACGCGGCGACCGAGTTGGACGCGCTGGAGCGCGCCGGACGCCTGGCCGAGGCGGCGAGCAAGGCCCGCGAGCTGGCCGAACGCGCGCCGGAGCCCGCCGCGCGCGCGCTCGCGCTGGTCCGGGCGGCCGAGCTGCTCCTGGAGACGCAGGGGCCCCCGGCGGCCCGTCCACTCCTGGACGAGGCGCTGGCGGACGCGCGGCGCGCCGGAGACGGCGGGGCGGAGGCGCTGGCGCTGGCGGAGACGGCACGGCTGGAGCTGTTCGGACGCGACACGGAGGCCCTGCACCGCGCCGAGAAGCTGCTCGACGAGGCGGCGGCCCGCGCCGGCCTCCCGGACCCGGGCCAGGGCCTGCCGGCGGCGGCCGCTTGCCGCATCGCCCACTACCGCGGCCTGCTCGCGTCGCGCCGGGGGGAGCCGGCCACGAGCGTAGCGCAGCTCCGGCGGGCCTACGCGCTGGCCGACGGCGACCCGGCACAACGCTCGCGCATCCTCAACTCCTGGGGACTCCAGCTCGAGGCGTGGGGCGACGCGGACGAGGCGCGCCGGCTGCTGGAGCGCTCGCTGGAGCTGAAGCTCGAGCTGCAGGACCTGTACGGCGCAGCCGCCACCTACGGCGCCCTGGCATTCCTGCACTCGCGCCTGGGCGCCCACGCCGAGGCTCGCGACGCGCTGGCACGCGATCTCGAGCTCTCCGAGCGCATCGGGGCGCTCGACGTGCTGCCGGGGCTCCACGCCCGGCTGGCCGGGGCGCTGGTCGGCTTGGGACGAATCGGCGGGGCGGAGCGCGAGGCGCGAACGGCGATCGAGCTGGCGGAGACGTCGTCGTCCGTTCCGGCGACCCGGGCGAGATGGTTCGCCTGGCGCGAGCTGGCCCGTGTGCGCCTCGCGCAGGGACTGCTGGATGAAGCCCGGGAAGCGGCACGCGAGCGCGCGCTGGCCGGGTTCGAGGCGTTGCGGGATCCGTACGGGTCCGCGCTGGCGCGGTTGACGCTGGCCGAGGTCGAGCTGCTGCGCGGGGAGGGGGACGTGCCGGGGGCGCTGGCCGCCGCGCAAGAGGCGCTCGACGGCGCGCGCGCGGTTTTCGCGCGATTGGGCGCGGTGCAGGAGACGGCCGAGGCGCTGCTCCTGCAGGCCCGGATCGAGCGGGCGCGGGGCGAGACCGACCGCGCGGCGGCGACCGCGGAGCACCGCGTGCTGCCGCTCGTCGAACGTCTGGCGCGGGCCACCCCGCACCTGCGACGCGCGGCGCTGGATCTCCTGGCCGCGACCAGGGCGGGGGCGGCCGACGAGCGGCTCGAGGTGCTCGCCGGGCTGCGACGGGTCGAGACGATGCTGGCCGATCGCGCGGGAGCGCCGGCGGCGTGGACGGCGGTGGCCGTCGCGGTCGGTACCGTTGAAAGTGCGGAGCGCGCGGCACGGGCGGCGGCGGCGGAGGGCGGGGTGCTGGCGTGGTTCCCGCCGAGGCGGGCGGTGGCCCTCTTCGCGGGTCCGGACGCGGCGGCGCGGGCCGAGGCGATGCGCGGACGGATGCCGGGGGTTGCGACCGCGGTGGTTTCGGGAGAAGCGACGGTCCGGGCCCTGTGGCCGGCGGGGCCGACGGCTGAGGGTCCCGCGGTCGACGAGGCCTTGCGCGGACTGCCGCGGGGGAGGAAGAGGAAACCACCGATGGACACCGATAGACACCGATAGGGGGGAAGGGGAAGGGGAAGGGGGAAACCACAGATGGACACAGATGGACACAGATAGTGGAGGAGGGGGCTCGTGAGTGGGGACGCCCGGCGGCGGCTGGTGCGGCTGCTGGTGCGGCGTCGGGCGGGTCTGTTTGTGGGGACGGCGATCCTGGCGATTGTGGTGCCGGTGGTGGCCTCGACACCGGTGCGGGCGATTCCGGCGGTGGCAGCGGCGGTGACGGCGGACGACGGGGTCGGGCTTGGCGTGGTCGTTCCCTGGGGCGGTGGGGGAATGCTGAGCCTGGGCGCGTTGCTCGGGTTGCTCGTCGGCATCGGGCTCTTCGCGGCGGTGCTGTCGCTGCTGCAGGGGATGCTGGTGGCGCGGCTGAACGCGCGGCTGGCGGCGGACGTGCGCATCCGGCTGACCGAGCACCTCCTGCGCCAGCCGCCGTCGTATCACCAGCGCGTCGGGCCCGGGCCGCTGCTGGGCGCGCTGACGGCGGACGCCGAGATGATCGCCTTGCACCTGGGCAACCTCCTGCCCGCGGCGTTCGGCGTGGTCTCGGGGGCGATCGTGTGGTCGCTGACGCTGGGCGGAGGGTTGACGGGTGCGGGTGTGGCGACCGGCGCCGCGGCGCTCGTGGTCGGCGCGGTGTTCGTGGTGTTGGGGGTGACCAACGGGCTGGCGGCACGGCTCACGGGACGGCGGGCGGGCTCCAGCCAGGTGCAGGCGCAGCAGGCGCGCGACGCGGCGCTCGGGGCGATCACGGAGACGCTTGGCGCCGCGGACGAGATCCAGGCCAACGCGGCGGAGGAGGAGGAGACCGAGCGGCTGGCGACGAAGATTTCCGAGATGGCGGCGCGGCAGGAGCGCGTGGCGGCCTGGGGGACCCTGGGCGGCTCGCTGACGCAGGTCGTGGTGGTCGTGGCGGTCCCGGCGCTGGTCGTGACCGCCACGCTGCTGGACGCGCCGGCCGCGGCGCTGGCGGTCGTTTTGCCCAGCCTCACGTTCCTCCAGGCGGCGATCGGCTCCGCCACGGGACTGTGGACGCAGGTCCGGATGACGCGTCCGTCGCTGGATCGCGCGGCGGAGCTTCTGGCGGAGAAGCCGGGGATTGTCGATCCGGCGGGGGCGCGGCCGCTGCTCGAGGTCCGGGGGGCGCTGCGCTTCCGCGAGCTTCGTTTCGCCTATCCCGGAGCGGAGAAGGCGGTCTTGGACGGGGCCGATTTCGAGGTCGCGGCGGGGCGGACGGTGGCGATCGTGGGCGACGGCGGGTCGGGCAAGAGCACGCTGCTCAAGCTGCTCTTGCGCTTCCACGATCCCGACGCGGGCGCGGTGACGCTGGACGGCCGGGACGTGCGGGACGTGCCGCTGCGGGAGCTGCGCCGCCGAGTGGCGATGCTCGGCCAGCACTCGCGGCTGTTCGCGCGCTCGGTGCGGGAGAACCTGCGGATGGGTGCGGGGACGGTTTCGGACGAGAAGCTCCGTGCCGCGTGCCGGACGGCCGCCGCGGAGCCGCTCTTGGCGAAGCTGGGCGGCGGTTTGGACGCGGCGGTGGACCCCGGCGCGGCGAACCTGTCGGGCTCGGAGCGCCGGCGGCTGGCGCTGGCGCGGGTGCTGGCTCGCGATCCCGCGGTGCTGCTGCTCGACGAGCCCGAGGTCGGGCTGCCGCAGGCGATGGCGGAGCAGCTCCTCAAGGACGTGCGGGCGGCGGCGAGCGGACGCACGTGCCTGATGGTCACGCATCGGCCGGACTTGCTGGAAGCCGACGAGGTGGTGTTTCTTTCGGGGGGCCGGGTGGCCGCGCGCGGCACGCACGACGAGCTGGCGCGGACCTGCGAGCCCTACGGGAAGCTGCTCGCGCGGCGCCGCGAGGGCGCCGGAGAAGGCGGTGGAGCATGAGCGAGACGAAGAAGGTTCTGGTCAACCATCCCGACGGGCGGATTTGCGAGGTGCCGGTCGACGTGCTCGACGGCTACGTCGTGCCGCCGGAGCGCGTGAAGGAGCTGGCGCGTGCGGCAGGCGGGAGGGTCGTCTCGGAGGGTCCGCCCGTTCCGGCCGAGGGGCCGGCGGGCGAGCACCCGGACCGGTCGCTGGTGCTTCCGGCGAGCGGGCAGAGCGTGGTGTTCAACTTCTACCTGGGCCCCCAGGCGAAGCTGGCGCTGCACGCCACGGGCCCGGGCGCCCCGGCCAAGGAGGGCGCGGACGTCGAGGGCTACCACATGGACATCGATGCGATGGGCTCGATGACGCTGCACACCGACTGGCGCGTCGGCCCGTACATCGACAAGTCCGGGCGCCCCGGCTTCGGCCCGCATTCGCACGATCCCGTGGCCGGCAACGCGCAGTAGGTCGGCGGTCGGCGGTCGGCGGTCGAGGGTCGGCGGGCGGCGGGGGCGCTCCGTGCGGCCCGCCGCTGACGGAAGATAGTCCTTGCGCGCGGCGTGTTCGTCCCGCAGACTTCCTTCAATCAGGGAATTCGCGCGCAGGGGAGTCGGGGTGACCTCCCGGAGCGCGGAGTCGGGGAGGACGCCATGAACCGAGCTACGCTGCGGCTGGGGTTCCTCGCGGTGGCGATTGGCTGCGCCGATCGGCCAGCCGACTTTGCCCGGGGGGGGGGGGATACGGATCCGACCGTAGCCTCGCTGACGCTTGACCGTGCCGGGGGGACCTTCGTGCACGGCTCGGTCAGCCTCGTCGTCCCCGAGGGCGCGCTCTCCGGCCCGACAACCATCACGCTGAAGGAGGTCGAGGGGCCACCGCACGGGGCGGTCGGCTCCGCATGGGAGTTCGGACCGGACGGCCTCTTGTTCCGCATCCCGGCCACGCTCACCGTCGCCTACGATCCCGGCTCGCTTCCGCCCGGCATCGAGGCGTCGTCGCTTCGGCTGGCGGTGCGGGACGGTCCGCGGTGGCGCGCGCTCGAAAGACCGGGCCGCGAGGGCGCGGAGGAGCAAGTCGTGGGCACGGTGCTGCACTTCAGCACGTACGGGATCGTGCCGGATCCGCGGGAAACCGAGGGGACGGGAACGCGGTGGGAGGCGAACGGTGTCGTGGCCGAAACGTCGACCGACGCGTGGGGGAGGCTGTACGTCTCGCCGGCCGCGATCAGCATGTTCGTCCAGGCAGACGCGGCGGGCCCGATGACGCTGACGCTGTCCGGACTCCCGACGGACGAGGCCAACCACCTTTATGTCGACGGCTACGGCACGCACGTCGTGGTGGCGCCCTCCGCCGGCGGCGTCGCGACAGTGGAACTCGACAGCGCGCGGCCGCACTTCCTCTGGGTCCAGCCGGGACCTGGGACCACGTTCCTCGGCGGCGCCGGGGACCAATGCCACCTGGTCGGAGTGCGCGCCGGCAACACGTGCACCCTGACACGGGACGTGGTCGGGGCGATCAGCATCGAGGCCGCCGGCCAGGAGCTGGATTGTGCGGGCCATCGCATCACGCAGGATCCGTTCAAGCCCGAATCGGGGATTGGCGTTCTGGTGAGCGCGTTCCAGCGGCCGATCTCTAACGTGGCGATCCGCAACTGTCGCATCGGGGCGCCGGGCTTGGGTTTCTTCCAGGCAGTGGACGTCGTCGGCGCGCCCGGGGTGGAAATCGCGGACTCGGTGTTCGAGGACAACATGCTGGGGATCTACCTGCAGGCGGCGAACGGCGCCCGGCTCCTGGGCAACCGCTTCGAGGGCGCCGGGAACTACGCCATCCAGGTGTATGAGGGTTCCACCGACGGCGTGATTTCGGACAACCGGGTGGAGTTCGCGGGCGGCATCGAGCCGGGCGCGATCGTGCTGAAGGGCGGAAAGCCCGGCTCGTCGACCAACTTCACCTCGCGGATCAGCGTTCGTGACAACCGCATCGTGGGTGGGACGTTGGGAATAGGTTTGGTGGCGGCGAAGGACAACGAGCTGACGGGGAACGAGATCGACGGCGCCGCCCGCGCGCTGTGGCTCGGCCCCGACGGCTGGCCGAATCGCGTTTGGTGGAACAACATCCATGGCTCCGCGGAGTGGGCCGTCTGGGCCGACTTCGGGCCGGCGGAGCTGTCGGATGCGGGGCGCGGAAACTGGTGGGGCCATGGGTGCCCGGGCCCGTTGTTTTGGCCGGGAATCGATTCCTCGACCCTGAACGTCCGCGATAGCCACGCGTATGGAGGACGCGACGAATGGGCTGCGGGCGGCGGTCCGGGCTGCACGGGCGACCACGATGGCGACACGATGCCCGACGCATCGGACAACTGTCCCGACGTCCCGAACCCGGGGCAGGAGGACGGAGACGGCATCGGAGAGGGCGATGCATGCGACGCGACGGCGCCGGCACCTCCGATCGTGAGTTCTCCTGCGCAGGGCGTCATCTTGACGACCTCAGACGTCGTGGTGCGCGGGACCGCGGAGTCCGGCGCGATGGTGCGCATGTTCCTGGACGACACGTTGTTCGCGTCGGCAGCTGCGGAGGTGGACGGTCAGTTCACGTCGACGTTCTGGGCACTTGCCGACGGAATCCACCGCCTACAGGCGGATGCCGCGGACGCGGCGGGCAACGTGTCCGGGACGTGCGACTTGGTGATCTTCACGGTCCACACGGTGCCCCCGTCTCCTCCTCTGATCCTGTCACCACGTCCACTCGAGCTGATCACCACATCGCAACTTGCGGTCGAAGGCGCCGCGACCGCCGCCGCGGAGGTCAGGTTGTTGGTAGACGGGCTGGCCATGACCTCGGTTCCTGTCGAGGACACGAGGGGATGGTCCGCGGAGAGCGTCGGCCCGCTCACCGCCGGAGTGCATTCCCTGGTGGCTCAGTCGGTTGACAGCTGGGGCTTGGTGTCGGCCCCGTCCGAGGAGATTCGGATTCTCGTGCAGCCTGTCGAGGGCGCGGCGCCCGTCGTCGGAGGTCGAGGGAAGTTGCGGCTCGTCGAGCTGCGGGACGATCCTGATCCCTTCATCGCGGGGGTCGAGAATGTCGAGTTTTCGCTCCGCGCTGAGTCGGACGCGGTGCACGCGTTGGGAGGCCGCTCCACGCGGAATCACGCGTTTACGCTCCGCGCACACTGGACGGTCGAGGATGCAAGAACGGGCGCCGAACTCCGGACGATCAACGCAAGTGGAGCGGTGAACCCAACTCACGGGCGGGACGACTCCGTCGTCAGCGGCGAGGTCGTGACCGTGTGGGACGGCCGGGACAGCGGCGGATCCTTGGTACCGCAGGCGAGGCAACTCGCTGTTCACGTCCGCGTAGAGTTGGTCCGGAGCTACATCGGTCATGGCACCGGATCGCCGTGCAGCAGGGACGAGGAGGTCCGAACGGACGTTCCCGGGTGGCCATCATGCCTCGTCGACTCCGTCGAGCTGCGCATGGCGAGCACGACGATGGCGATTCCTGCTCCGTCCTTGCCCACGGCGTCGATTCGGATCGAGCGCGGCTGGACGCTTCGCGAGGCCGTGGCTGTTCGCTTCCTCGCCCAGGATCGGTACGGCGTGGTCGGCGTGCTTCGGGGAAGCCCGGCCACCGGAGGGCCGGAGGCCCATCGCGTCGTCTTCTGGGTGATCGAAGGTGACAGTACGGCGAGCGCGTCGTACGGCCACGTCATCTCTGACCCTGCCGGAGTGGAGATCTGGCGGAACCTGGGAAGTGCCGCCGAACCGACGCGACACGAGATCCGAGGACTGCGGGCGGCACCGTCGCAGTCCGGCGACGGTTGCGCGATTCTGGCGTGGCGCTACGAGGTCAACCCGCCCGAGTCCTGCGACGACACCCCGTCGGGTCGGCGGTGTGTCGTCGAGCGGATCGGCAGCGGCGCGATCTGTCCTGATGGCACCATCGCCTGGCCCGCCGGGAACGCGGACGTGACGTTCGGCAACCGTTGGGACGACCCCCGCATCGAGCGGGTCTGGATCTACGGCCCTGCCATGGCTGCGCGGAACGGTGAGTTCGTCGTGGCTGCTTCGGCCGGTTCGAATGCCTTCTGGCGCGTCCGTCGAGTTGGGGATGGATCGAACCTCGGCGGGATCCAGAACTGCTGGCCCGACACCGTTGCCTGCGACGAAGGGCTGCCGGCAGGTCACCCCGTGCCGGAACTGCCTCAGTTGGTGTGGCATCCCGGCATGGGGCGGTACCTGCTGGGTGTCGTACTGCGTGACCCGCGAATCTCGATAGGGTGTGTCGTGGGCACGCGAGTCGAGACCGACGGCACGCCGTTGGGGCCGTGTCTCGAGGGGGAGAGCCGACGATTCCACGGCGCCATCGCACTGCCCGACCTTCCCCATGAGATATTCCTGTCGCATGCGGCGAATCCGCGCAATCCTGCCCAGAACATCGTCTTCGCGAGCGACCACCGAGTCGTCTGGCTGGACTGGACGGGGTCGGTGCTTCTGGATGCGGCCAATCCGCAGCTCGATGTGGGAATACGAGCCGTTTGCGAGGACTGGCGGATCGGTGCGGGGTCAACGGTCGCGCGGGCTTTCCGATGGACAGCGGGCGTAATGAACCCGTACGATCCGTGGTGCACGACACCCTCGGCATGGGCTCGTTGTCTGGCTTCGATCGACTCGTTCCATGATCCCCTTGCCACCGAGGAGTTGGTGTACCGCGCAACGCCGGCCCCGGCCGCACACGGCCGGCGATTCGATTGGTTCCTTGCCGACGATTGCGCGTCGGCGGGCACCTTCGACGATCCTGAGATGATGTTGATCGACCCGGGCTACCGCGGCATCGTGGTCTACATGGTGGGGTACTAGTCGATGCCATTCGCCCGTCGCCGGAAGGATCATCCCCGGCCTACGAGCCGCCGGCTCCCCGCGACCATCGTCTGCGTTGTGCTTGTGGGGCTAGTCGCCGTCCAATGCTACTCCTCGTCCGGAGAGGGCCGAGACGTTCCGGCGGATCCGGGCGAGGAATTGGATCAACGGCACGACTGCGAGCCCGGATGCGAACCGTGGGCAGATTGCGGCGACGATGGATGTGGCGGGTCCTGTGGCAGATGCAGCGAGGGCGAGGCGTGCGGCACGGCTCGAGTATGCGTCCCCGCTCCATGCGCGCGGTCAGTCCTCGTCCCCGCCGGCGATTTCATGATGGGATCAGATTCCCTGCGTCCGCCTGCCGTACCGCGATGGTCTCCGATGCACCGCGTGTCGCTGTCGTCCTTCCGCATCGCCGCTTGCGAGGTCACGAATGCCGAGTACGCAGCGTGCGCAGCCGCTGGTGCCTGCACCGCACCGTACGAGACTCGTAGCCTCACTCGCGAGGACTACTTTGGAGCGGCCGACTACCGCCACTTCCCCGTCATCTTCGTGGACTGGTACCAGTCCGATGCCTACTGTCGTTGGGTTCGCGGGCGACTTCCAAGCGAGGCCATGTGGGAGAAGGCGGCCCGCGGCGGTTGCGAGCTACGTGCTGGCTCCGACTGCACGACTGAAGACGCTGTCGACTGGCCCTGGGGCAGCGCCGATCCGACGTGTGACCACGCAAACGCCGCCGTCATCGTCGAGAGGGATGGCGGTCCGGAACGCTTGGCGTGCGTCGGGGATCCGACAGGCTCGGGCGACACGGATCGCGTGGGCCTGCGCCCAGCCGGCGCGTCGCTCTACGGGGCACTGGATCTGATCGGCAACGTCCGGGAGTGGAACTCCGATTGGTATACGGACGGAGACGACTACTGGGATCTCGGCGCCGACCCGGACGGAGTGCGCGTGGACCCGGAAGGAACCGACAGCGGCGCGACGAAGGCGCAACGCGGCGATACCTTCGGTGGAACGGAACCACTCTGGACCCGAGACTTCTCGCCACCGGTGCTATTTCCGCAATCGGGCGGCGGCTTCCGATGCGCGTGGCAGGGCGAGTAGGTAGGGATTCTCGCAGCCCGCAGCGGTCGAAGATGGGCAATCGTCCGGTCGGGGCACGGGGGACAGGGGGCGTGAAGACCGACCCCGCTCCTGCGGGTGGCACGAACTCGCAAGATGCGGGATCTGCAGCCAAGTCCGAATGAGGTCGCCTCGATGCAGCCCGCACCACCTCACCGCTCCTGCCGCCCATCACTGCTTGCTCGGTGCGGCACGGCGGCGGCCACCAGGTAGAAGACGACGTCCGGGTCATCGATGGGGACGTGCGAGAGCGCGGCACCCGCCACCGCGGAAGACCTGAGCTCCACGGGCTCGGCGGGGAGCGGCGCGAGGCCGGCGGCGATCAGCAGGGGGTTGTCGGACAGGGGGGCGGCGGCGACGACGACATCGTTCGGGCCTTCGACTGAAGGAGTTCGTACGGGGTCCGTCGCGCGGCGGTCCGGGCCGGTGGACGGCCAGAGCAGGATCGCGGCAACGGCTGCCGCTGCGGCGGCGACGGCGAGGCGCAGCGGCCAGACGGGCCGCGCGGGAGGGTCCTGCTCGCCGAGCCGGTGGCGAAGGCGCTCCAGCCCGCCGGGCGGCGGGTCCAGTCGTTCGAAGGCGGCGTTCCAACGGGGCTTCATCGTTCATCTCCCAGGCGCTCGCGCAGGACGGCGAGGGCCTTGTTGCGGCGCGAGGCGACGGTGCCGGGCGGGATGCCGAGCGTCGCGGCGACCTGGTCGTAGGACAGCTCGGAGAACTCGCAGAGCATCACCACCCGCCGCAGACGGTCGGGCAGCGCTTCGACCGCGGCGCGGATCGCCGCATCCCGCGCACGATCGTCCGGCCCGGTCGCCGGCGCCTCGGCCTCGCCACCGCGCTCGAACAGGGCCTCCAGCGACAGCCAGCGCCGCAGGCGCTGCGCGCGCAGGCGGTTGGAAGCGAGGTTCAGCGCCGTGCGGTACAGCAGGGCCTCGACGGTCTCCATCCGCACGACGTCGCGCCGGCGCCAGACGCGGACGAAGGCGTCCTGCACGACCTCCTGCGCGTCGGCGCGGTTCCACAGCCAGCGGTAGACGACGTTGAACATGGGCTTCTCGAGGCGGGCGTAGAGGGACTCGAGGCGTGCGGCGTCGAGCGACGTCGTCTCGGCGGCGGGGGCGTCCGCGGCGGCGGCCGCGACGGAGCGATCGGGGATGGCGGCCTCGGCGAGCATCCCGGCCCGTCAGTCGGCGGAGCCCATGATCTCGGCGCGGACCACGTAGTACAGCAGCGCGTCCTGGACGGGCTCGGGCGCGCCGGGGCCCACGTACGCGAGGGCGGCTTCGTGCTCGTCGTAGCCGACCTGGCCGAGGACGACGAACTTGCCCGGCTCGAGCTGCACGCGGGTGCGGAGATTGCCGACGGCGCCGACGTTCAGGTCCGCGATGACGCGATCGCCGATGCGCGCGACGCGCTGCTCGATGTGCGCCTTGCGTCCCCCGACCTCGGCCCACTCGCCTTCCATGGACGCGAGGCGGACCTCGTCGACGAGCCGCAGGTCCAACGGCCCCTGGCTGCGCATGATCGCATCCATCGCCACGGCGCCCTCGCCCAGCCGTTCCATGCCGGAGGCCTGCGCGGCGGGCCGGCCGAGGACCAGCCAGTAGTGGAGCTGGATCGTCGCGGGAGGGGGCGGCGGCGGCGCGTCGGCCAGCGACTTCATCGTCTCGGAAACACCTTCCTGGATCGACTCGGGCGCGACGACGATCACGCGATCCCCCGGCGCGAGCGTCACGCGGCCGATCGGGTGCTCGCCTTCGACGAGCAGATCGCGGAGCAGCCCGACGACCCGTTCGCCCAGGCCGCGCGGAAGAGGATAGGTGGCGAGCACGGGCCGCCCGGGGTCGGCCGGACGCTCCGCGGCCCCTTCGGTGCGGTTGGCAGGGGCGCCCACGACATGCGTCTGCACCTTGGGCAGGGCCGGTGCGGACGCGGCAGGCGGCGGCGGCGCTTGCGGTCCGCTATCGGCGCCCCAGTCGCTGCTGCGACAAGATGCCGACAGCACGGGCAAGAGCAGGACCGACAGGAACGATGTGGTTCGCACGAGCTTGTTCATCTTCGTCTCCTCCGATCGTGGCGCCTTCGGGCGCGCTTCCGGCTTTCGTCCCCTACTACACGCGACCCACCCGATTCCTTCACGGCTGCAGGCCGCGTGGAGTGAGGGAAGGGAAGTTCGCGCAAAGAACGCAAAGGGACGCAAAGGACGCAAAGAGGGAGGGAACTTCACCCGCCGTCAGCCAGCTCGGCGGGATCGGCCTTGTGGTTGGTGAGGGGGGAGGTGAAGGGGGCGGTGGGGGCGAGGCCGTCGGCGAGGAACAGCTCCTGGGCGCCGCACTCGGGGCAGCCCGCGACGCGGAAGCGGGTGCTGACGTTCACGAGGTCGTCGGTGCCGGGGAGGACGAGGTAGACGCCGGGGACGAGCGGCGAGGTGCGGCGCGCGGTCATGGGTCGCCGGAAGCCCCAGACCGGGTCGTGGACGATGACCTGGGTGTGGTACGAGCCGTCGGCGGCGACGCGGCAGTTCGAGGCGGAGACGATGAGCGCGTCGCGGAAGGCGGGGTAGGTCTCGATGGCCTCGCGGAAGCGGCCGGCGAGGTCGGCGAACGGCCGCCGGTAGCTCGCGTCCCCTTGCGGTGCGCCGTGGCCGACGTTCTCGTTGCGCCAGCGGACGGCGAAGTTGAGGTGTTCCAGCAGGTCCTTGGGGTTGCCGGGATGCCCGTCGGCGTCGCGCAGGAAGAGGCCGATCACGCTGCGCCCGCCCTGCGTCGCCTCGGTGCGGGTGACGGCGCCGCGCGCCGCCTGGACCCACTCGCCCATCGACAGCTTGGACTTGCCCAGGAGCGGCTGCGCGGACTGGCTGGGCGGAGCGGTGGCCAGATCGACGAAGGTGATGAGGCGCGCCAGATGCTCGAACGCCGACACCAGGTGGCAGCAGCGGAGGAACTGCGAGTTCTCGGTCTGGGCCTGGCCGAGGAAGACCCACAACGGGACGAGGAAGCTCTCGCCGCCCTGTGCCGGGCTCGAGCCGAGCGGGAAGGTGCGGAGGAGGAAGCTCGAGCCGAGGACGGCGACGTCGCCGGGCCGCAGCGGGACGTCCTTGGCCGGCTCGATGGCGACGTTGTTGACGAAGGTGCCGTTGGTCGAGTTGAGGTCGCGGATCGCCAGCCCCGCCCGGCCGCGCGACCGGACCTCGGCATGGTTGCGCGAGACGCGGTCGGACTGGATGAGGATCTGGCAATCGGTGCCGCGGCCGAGGCCGACGACCCCGTCGGCGGGCACGACGACGCACTGGGCCTCGAGGGTCTCCAGGTCCACGATCAGCAGGGCGGGCTGGAAGTAGAAGCGGCGCAGGGCGTCGAACTCCAGCGAGTGGCCGACGACGCCCAGGGCTCCTTCGCCCGAGCCCATGGCGCTGGCGGCGTCCAGGTAGCGGGTCTTGACGTCGCGACCGCTGGTGCTCTGGTCGTCCGCGCTGCCGACCTTGATGACGATCCGTCCCATCCCGGCGAGGTTACCGCGCCGAGCCCGTTCGGCGCAACGCGCGCGCCCCCTACGGAGCCTCGATCCGCGTGGGGCGGTTCCATCGGCGCCAGGCGCGGCGGATGTAGGCGAAGCGCTCCCTCACGGTGGGGTAGCGACCGGTGAACCACCGGACCAGCGCCGTGGTTTCCTCCACCTCGTCCTCGCGGAGGGGCGCGCGGATCCGGCGCTCGAACTCGTCGGGCGCCAGGGGCGTGTCGACGGGTTCGGCCGTTCCCGTTGCGGAACGTTGGTTCGTCGGGCTCACGAACCGCCTCCGGTGCGGGTCCGAAGCGCCTCGAGCAGCCGGATGTCCGCCACGTCCTTGTCGCGCATCGCCCAGCGTTTGGTCAGGATGAGGTCGTCCAGGCAGGGCACGGCGATCGAGGTGGTCTCGTCGTAGCGGAGGAGCTTCCGTCGCACCCAGACGTCGGCGAAGGCGACGCGGACGCCGTCCACCGCCATTCCGCTGCGAGCGACGAGGACGTCGACGTGTTCGTCGTTCTCCAGCACGTACCGCCCGGTCCGGCGTGCCTCTTCGGGCGTGCGGGTCGCTCGCAGTCCCAGCGGCGCCAGGGCGGCATTCAGGGCGGCGGCGTCGTCTGCCTCGATCCACAGGTCGTAGTCCGCCGTGAGCACGGGAAGGCCGTAGGCGACCATCGCCCGTCGGCCGATCAGCAGGGCCCGCACGCCGCTCGCCGCGATCGCGCGGAAGAACTCGCCTTCGTCGAAGTCCCCGCCCTCCATGGTCGCGACTGTAGCCCGTCGGCCGTTGCGGGGGAACATCCTTCGACTTCGTTCCGGGCGGGCGAATCGACTTCGCCCGGGGCAGGCGTTGCGTCGGGCGGTCCGGGGGGGAGCGCGTCGTGGTAGCATGCGCGCCCGAGGAGGGGTGCGGTGTCGATGGCGTGTCCCGGGTGCGGAGAGGAGCTGCCGGACGGCGCGCGTTTCTGCGGCGCCTGCGGGACGTCGCTGGCGGCGCCGACGCCGGGGACGATCGTCTGTCCGCTTTGTCGCACGGAGATTCCGGCGGGGGCGCGCTTCTGCGGCGAGTGCGGCCAACCGCTCGGGTCGGGCGATTCGCTGAGCGGGCTGTCGAGCTTCTCGATGCCGGCCGGGATGCTGCGCGTGCCGCTGGTGCACGGGCCGTTCGCGGCCGCGCCGTCCTTGCCGCTTCCGTCGCAGCCGCCGCCCGCCGTCGCGCCGCTCGCGGCGCCCTCCTCCGTCGCCGCCGCGGACGCCGCGGAGCCGCCGGTGGCCGGATACACCGAGCTGGCGGCGCCGGAGGCCGAGGAGGAATCGGCCGAGGAAATCGAGCCGGAGCTGCTGGCCGACGGGGAGCCGGAGGTCGAGCCGGCCATCGAGCTGGACGTCGAGGTGGCGGAGGCGGACGGTCAGCTCGAGTTCGCCGGCGTCGACGAGCTGGTGCAGCGGGGGCACCTGGAGGAGGCGCTCGCGCGCCTGTCCGCGATGCCGGGCTTCGCCCCAAGGGAGCCGCCTTTCGGCCGGCGGCTGGAGACGCTCGCGCACGAGCTGGGGCGCGCGGCGGCGGCAAAGGGTCGTTCCGGAGAGTCCGCACCGGCCGCGCTGCGGGAGGAGTTGCGGCGACTGCTGCGGCTCGCTCGCGAGCGGGGATTCCGCGACGTCCTGCGGGCGGAGCTCGCCCCCGCGGCGGCGGAGGCCGACATCGCCCGCGTGCGCGAGCTGCTGGGCGAACGGCATCTGGAGGCGGCGGCGACGGTGGTGGAGAAGATCCTGGCTCTGGCCCCGCGCCTCACGGAATTCAGGGCGTTGCGGCACGAGGTGATCCAGGCGATCGTGGCCCAGGCGAACGCGGCGCAGCGGGCCGGCGACGCCGCCTGGAAGAAGGGCGATGCCGCCGGCGCGCGCGCGCGCTGGGCCGAGGCGTTGGAGCTGCTGGAGAACGACCGCGCGCTGCTGGCCCGGCTGGACCGCGCGTAAGGGACCGGATCTCGCGTAGAGGCGCAGAGACGCAACGGGGCTTTCCAGCCGGCCGGGCGCCTGCATCCACGGGTTGACAGATCGCGCGTTCCCGCGTAGAGGGCGCTCTGCGGCGTTTGCCGGGGGGCGGCGCCCGGGAGGATGTTCGATGGCCAACACGAAGAAGCTGCCGCGCCAGGAGCGCAAGGCCAAGAAGCGCGTCGCACGCCGCACGCTCAAGGACAAGTGGGCCGCCCTGACGCGCAAGGAGCGCCAGGAGTTCGTCAAGGCCGAGAAGCCGCTCACGGTGTGGCTGCGCGAGAAGGCCGCCGAGAAGGCGAAGGCCGCCGAAGCGCCCGCCAAGACCTGAGCCCGGCCCTCCCCCGCCAGCAGGGACCGACCATGATCCGAGCGTCCTGGAGCGCGCGCCGAGCGTTGTTCTCGCCGACCTGCCTGGCGGCGGCGCTGCTGCTTCCCGCGGCGGCGCCGGCCTGCCGGAAGTCGGCGGGCGGCACCGCCGAGGTCGCCGCATCGGCCGACGGCCGCGTGTCATCGAGAATCGCCGACATCCACGGGGGCGACTCGGGGCCGGCGCCGACCTCCGACCACGAGGCCGGGGCGGATCCGGGGCCGGGCGGCTCCGCCGATGCCGGAGCGCCCGAGGCGATGCCGGGCGTGCCGCCGCCGGCACCCGGGGTGTTTCGCGGCGTGCGGCTGTTCTTCCCCGCGCTGCACCGGGCGACGGCGCCGTCCTGGCTGCCGCGCGGTCCGGACGGCGAGCGGTCCGAGCGGACCTGGGCCCCGGCGCCCGAGCTGCTGGGCGACGTGCTTGACGCGCGCCCCGGGCGACTGGATGCCGATGGCGACGGGCGCGGCGCCGGGATTGCGGCCCGCCTGCGCTCCCAGGCGCGCGGCGACCCCGCGGACGCGGGCTGGGAACGCTATGCCGCGCAGGTCGTCGCACTCGACTTCGCGGGACGCCACCTGGTGTACGTCAACTTCGTCTGCGATCCGGAGCGGCACGCGGAGCGGCTGGCGATCGAACTGGTGGAAGTCGACGACGGCGGTGACTGCTACTTCCAGGTCTGGTTCGACCCCGCGGCCGGCGAGTTCCCGTGGGTGGCGATCAACGGCGAGGCGTGAGCCTGCACTCAGGAGGCGGAGGGAGGGGTCGCGGACGGCGGGGGAGGAGCCGGGGCCGGCTCGTGCGCCGCGCGGAGCGCACGAATCTCGGCTTCGATCCTGGTCTGCCGCCGGGCGAGCAGCACGATGTAACCGGTCAGGACGACCCACACCACCGCATAGGCCAGAACGAGCAGCGTCTCGCCGGACATCAGCTCTCTCCCCCGGCGGCGCCGTCGGAACGCAAGGCGTCCGCGGCGACCAGCCGCGCAAGCTCGCGCCGCGAGACCTCGACCCGGTACCGCAGCGCCAGGAGAACGACCAGGAGGATGGTGAACGCGCCGACGGCCACCCCGAGGGTCAGGCCCATTTCGGGGGTGATCCCGCCGCCGCCCTTGCCGATCACGGTCGGATGGTTGCCGCGCCACTTCTGCACGGCCAGGTGGATGATGGGGATGTCGAGCGCGCCGACGACGGCGAGCGCCGCGGCGAAGCGCGCCAGGCCGGGCGAACGCTCGGACGCCTTGCGCAGCACGCCGTAGGCCGCGAGGATCAGGAACAGCACGAGCGCCGAGGTCAGTCGCGGCTCCCAGGACCACCAGACCCCCCACGCCGTCCGCGCCCACATCGGCCCGGTGATCATCAGGAGGATGCCGAACAGGAGTCCGACCGACCCAGCGGCAGCGGCGAACGCGTCGGCGCCGTCCTTGCGCGTCACGAGGAAGACGACGCTCGAGATGGCGCACAGCCCCGTCGCGACGTACATCCCCCACGCCGCGGGGACATGGAAGTAGAAGATCTTCTGCGCCACACCCATCACGACCTCGACGGGCGCGTAGAAGAAGACGAGTCCGACGGACACGAGCACGGACGCACCCGCCAGCACCGCCAGCGCGACGAGCCACAGTCCCGACGACGTCCGCACCTGTTGCGTCAAGCCTGCCTCGATCACCCGACCCGGGTCGGGCACCCCCCAGAGCGGAACAACGCGGGTCGCCGGACCTTCGCTCTCCGTGCGGCCCGACCCCGCGGCCGTGCTAACCTAGCGGCCGAAGTCCGGGGTGTCAACGCGGCCGGGACCGCGGCGCGGCCCCGAGCGCGTAGGGCGAGCGGTGAACATGAAGCATGACGCAAGGAGATCCTGGCGACGCGGAAGGAACCGGAACGGACCGGTCGCGGCCCTGCTGGTGGAGTTCCTCGGCGTTGCTCTCGCGGCGTCCTGCCGTTCGTCCGGCGGAGGCGGGAAGACCTCGGGCGGCGCGGATGCCGTGCCGGTGACGGCCCGCGTGGGCGAGGACGCGAACGGCCCTGCGGCTGCGCCGCCGGCTGCAGGCGGGGGCGTGGCGCGCGAGGAATCGGCCCAGTACTTCCCGGAGCCGTACGACAACCTTTGGATCGGCGAGTCGCTGGCCGATTTCCGGGCCGACTACCCGGACGCGACCCCATACGCCTCGCCCGCCGACCCGGAGCGGCTGGAGTGGCAGGAGCTCAAGGCCCCGACCGGCCTGCTGGTCCGGCTGGGTTTCGCCGCCGGGCCGACGCCGGAGACGACGCGGCTGCGCAGCGTACAGTTCATGAGCCTGCTGCCCGCACCCGCATCGCCCGAGGCGTCTCCGACCGCGCACTCGATCGCCGCATGGAGCGCCTGGATGACGCACGCGTACCAGCCGCTCATGGAAGGCCTCAAGCGCAAGTACGGCGAGAGTGCCGACGTGTACTCGTGCGGCGGCGGCGCCAAGCACCCCATCGTCCGCATCGTCTGGCGGGGGAAGGCGATCGCCGTGACCCAGGCGTTCATGCTGCACGACAAGGGCTTGTCGTCCACGCTGATGATCACGCCGCTGGATGTGGTCGAGCGCTACCTGCAGGCCACGCAGTGCCGCTGGGTGCAGGATCGCGTGATGTAAGGAGAGGGGGGGAAGAGGGGGAGAGGGGGAGAGGGAAGTTATTGGTCCCCGGGGGGGAGACGAGGCGGGGGGACGGCTAGCGGCGGTGGGAGGTCGTGCGGCCGCCGGGGACCGGGCGGGTGAGGGTCGTGTCGCCGTCGACGGTGATGTACGGCAGCAGACGCGTGAGCGTCGAGCGTCCGATGCCGCGGATCGCGAGCAGGTCCTCGGGGCGGCGGTAGGGGTGTTCCTCGCGACGCTCGATGATCGCCTGCGCGCGGGACGGGCCGACGCCGGGGAGGAGCTGGAGCTGGGCCGCGGTGGCGGTGTTGATGTTGACCACGCCGCTGGGGCTCTCGGCCGGCGTCTCGGTGGACGCCTCCTGCGCAGCCTCGGCGACGGGGGCGGCCGGAGGCAGGCCGGCTTCCTCCTGCGTGGCGGCCGCGGCGTGCGCGGCGAGTGCGAAGGCCAGGACGAAGGACGGGATCGCGATGCTCTGCTTCACCATGGGTCACCTCCGAGGGGTGCCGCGGGAGCCTTCGCGCCGCCGGGTGCGAAGGTCTCGCGCGCGCCGCTCGCGTGGGGCGAGGTCGGCGCCGGTCGGGTCCAAGCCCGCCCCGCGCGCCCGGCCGCGTCCGGAAATGGGTTCTGCCTGCAAGCGCACGCGGCCGTCGGCCGGGAGGTGGACGAGGTGGGCGACGAGCGAGCCGTCGTGCTGGAGCCAGGCGGTACCGACGCGGAGCCAGGCCGGCGAGTCGCCGTCCCCTGCCACGTTGAGGTAGATCGCCAGGCTCTCCGGTGCGCCCATGGCCTCGTTCCCTTCCGGCCGCCGTGCGTGCTTTCCGGCGGCGACCAACGCCTTTGCGACCTCCGGGCCGGGAAGGCGGGGCGCCAAGCGCTGGAAAGAACTGCGATCCGTACACGGTTCCGCCGGCGGACTGGCGGCGGCCGCCAGGCGCCGCGACGGCGGTGCGACGGCGGTTGACCGGCGTCGGCCAGCGGTGGCACGCTACGCGGTTGGCGGGATCGAGGCCCGCCGATTCCAGGGTCTAGGGTGTCGTGGGGAGAGGGGGGGCCGGAGGCTGCGATGCCGCCATACTGGACCGTCGCTCCGTTCGCGCTCATGCTTCTGTCGATCGCGATCATCCCGCTGTGGAAGGGGCACTGGTGGGAGAGCAACCTCCACAAGGGCTACGTCAGCATCGTGCTGGGCGGGGCGATCCTGGCGTACCTGCTGGCGGTGGCGCCCGAGGGCGCGCATCATCGATTGCTCGTCACGCTGCTGGACTACGTCGCTTTCATCGCGCTTCTGGGCTCGCTGTTCGTGATCTCGGGCGGCATCTACCTTCGCGGGTCGCTCGCGGGCACGCCGGGAGTGAACGCGACGATCCTGCTCATCGGCGCGGTCCTGGCCAGCCTGATGGGCACGACGGGCGCGGCGATGCTGCTCATCCGGCCGGTCGTGCGGGCCAACGCGTGGCGCAAGAGCCAAGCGCACATCGTCGTCTTCTTCACCTTCCTCGTGGCGAACATCGGCGGATCGCTCACGCCGCTGGGCGACCCGCCGCTGTACCTCGGCTTCCTCAAGGGCGTGCCGTTCACGTGGACCCTCGCGTTGTGGCCGCAGTGGCTGTTCACGACGGGCCTCGTGCTGGCGATCTTCTTCGCCTTCGACACGTGGAAGTACAAGTCGGAGCTCAAGGCCGGCAGCAAGCCGCCGGAGGCCGGCAAGGAGCCGCTGGGCGTCGATGGCGGCCTCAACTTCCTCTGGCTGCTGCTGATCATCGCGGCGATCTTCGGCTCGGGCATGCTGGCCAAGTCGCACATGGTCCATGAGTGGGAGAAGAGCTCGCCGCTGCTGACCGAGGCGGGGTTGAAGATCGGGCAGGCGATCGCGATGCTCTTCGTGGCCGGCCTGTCGCTCTGGACCACGGCGAAGAAGGTGCGCGAGGCGAACTCGTTCAACTACGCGCCGATCATCGAGGTGGCGGTGCTGTTCATCGGCATCTTCATCACGATGATCCCCGCGCTGTGGATCCTCGACGAGCTGGGCCGCACCGGGAAGCTGGGCCTGGACCAGCCCTGGCAGTTCTTCTGGGCCTCCGGCGGACTCTCGAGCTTCCTCGACAACGCACCCACGTACCTGACGTTCTCCTCGGCGGCGAGCGGGCTGCATGACGGCTTCGTCAATTCGGCGCACGCCGTTGTCCGCACCGACCCCAACGTCCTCACCGGACTTCTCGACTCGACCGGGCAGCTCGTCCCCATGGTCAAGGGCGCCGCCGGGGCGCTGGTGCCCCTGACCGACGGCGCCACCACGGCCGAGATCGTCCGCCAGGGGGCGCAGATCGCTCCCGGCGTGTTGTTCCTCAAGGCGATCTCGTGCGGCGCGGTGTTCATGGGCGCCAACACGTACATCGGCAACGGCCCCAACTTCATGGTCAAGACGATCGCCGAGCAGCAGGGCGTGAAGATGCCGTCGTTCTTCGGCTACATGGGCTACTCGATCGCGATCCTGATCCCGACCTTCGTGATCGTGACGCTGGTCTTCTTCCGCTAGAACGCGCCGAGGAATCCGACGCCGAACTCGTAGAGCCCCGCGACCGTCTCCCCGGCGATGAGCGAGAAGGCGGCCGGCGTCAGGACCAGCGAGTAGCCGGGGGTGATGGTCCAGATGAAGTCCCCCGCGGCCCGCAGCAGGAAGTTGTCGTAGTAGTCGCCGGTCAGGACGCCGTAGTAGCCGAGCGTCACGTGCGGCGCGAGCTGCCAGGACTCGGAGAGCGGGAAGCGGTAGGTCGCGCCGACGCCGACGTCGAGCGCCAGGCCCAGGCCGTAGAGGATGTCGAATTCGATTCCGACGTCCAGCTCCGGCAGCGGGGCGTAGGCGAAGCCGACGCCGACGCGACCGCCGACGCTCGAGGCGGTGGGTCCGGCGGGCTCGCCCAGCAGGGCGTCGAAGGCCAGGAACAGGCGCACGTGCCACGGCCCCTCCGTCTCGAAGGGATACGGCTCGCGAGGCGGCGGCGGAGGCACCACCTCCACCGGGGGAGGCTCGACGGGCGGGGGAGGCTCGACGGGTGGAGGAGGCTCGACGGGCGGAGGAGGCTCGACGGGCGGGGGAGGCTCCACCGGCGGGGGCTCGGGGACGGCGACCTCGAGCAGCGGGGCGCCGCCCTCGCGCATGACGCGCACGGCGTCGGCGAGGTTGGCGACGACGGTGAGGGGCAGGTTCACCTGTTCCGCCGGCAGCTCGCCCTCCCGCATCTCGATCGCCTCGCCGGGCAGGTACATCACGGTGAGCGAGATGAACGTCGGTTCCGCGGCGGCGGCGACGATCAGCTCGGCGCCGAGCGTCTGGCCGAGGCGGTTGGCCTCCTCGAGGGTGGTGATGCGGGTGAGGCCGGTCTGGGCGAGCGCGGTGGCGACGGCGGGGCCGGTCTGCATGAGGTAGCCCGAGGCGAGCAGCGCCTCGCGCAGCGCTTCCTCGACCGACGCCGCGAGCGCGGGATCGGACGATTGGACGGGCAGGACGGCGACGGTCTGGGCCGCGGCGGGGGCGGCGCCGAGGAGCACGGCGAGGGCGAGGGCCGCGGCGGCCGGCGCGGCGGGCCTACGGGCGAAGAACGCGTTGGGCACAGGCAACTCCCTCCCCCGCGCTACGGGGTGCACCGGAAGGTGCAGGGCGGCACGCCGGGCGAAACCGACTCGCAGATCTGGCCGGCCGCGGTGTCGCAGGGAACGCCGCAGGCCGTGCAGTTGGCCTCATCGACATGGGTGCAGGTCCCGCTGCAACAGCGTTCCGCCAGCCCCGGGTCGCCCATGCACAGGCCCGGGCCGCGCCGGCATTGCGGGCTGGTGCCGCAGGTGCAGGCGCCCGCGGTGCAGGAGTCGGTGTAGAGCGGGTCGCACGCGTTGCCGCAGCCGCCGCAATTGAGGATGTCGTCGCTGATGTCGACGCAGTGGCGCACGCCCTCCCCGTCCGGGCAGCAGGCGCTGCCGGCTGCGCAGGGTCCGCCCGTGTCCCCGCAGACGCACTCGCCGCCCTGGCAGGCGTTGGTCACGAGCGGGTCGCAGACGACGCCACAGGCGCCGCAGTTGTCGCGGTCGGAGGCGACGGTCTTGCAGCCGGTCTCGCAGCAGAGCTGTTCGGTCCGGCAGCGGTCGGCCGAGCCGTGGCAGGAGCAGTGGATGCGCTCGGTCGTCGGATCCTGCACGCAGGAGTCGGCGCGGGGCGGATCGCCGTCCAGGCAGTCGTTGCCGCAGTAGCCGCAGTTGGCGGTGTCGCTCGTAACATCGATGCAGGTCTCCCCGCAGCACCGCTCGGGCAGCGTGCAGGGCGGCGCGCAGGCGGAGACGAGGCAGGTACCGGACTCGCAGATCTCGCCCGTATCGCAGACGTTGCCGCACCTGCCGCAGTTGTTGCGGTCGGTCTGCATGTCGACGCAGCTCACGCCGCAGCAGGTCGTGCCGCCGGAGCAGCCGCCGGGACAGGCTTCGCCGGAGCAGACGCCGGCGGTGCAGGCGACGCCGGAGGGGCAGACGATGCCGCAGCGGCCGCAGTTGTTGCGGTCGGTCTGGAGGCCGGCGCAGTCGCCGCCGCAGCACACGTCGCCGCGGCCGCAGGTCCTGCCGCCGCAAACGCAGAAGCCCGACTGGCAGGTGCCGGGGGTGCAGCTCAGGCCGCACTGGTAGCAGTTCTCCGGGTCGTTGAGCAGGTCGACGCAACGGTCGTCGCCGCAGATCATCGGATCGGGGACGTCGCAGGAGTCGCCCGGATCCGTACAGCGCGCGGCGACCGCGGTGAGCACCGCGGCGGCGGCCCCGAACAAGAGAGCATGACGCGTCTTCACCATGACTGCACCTCGCGCGTTCCCCGCGACGATCAAGCTAGCATCCGGTTTCCGGGGGTGTCAAACGCGCGGCGGGACTCGGAATTCGGCGCTACTTGAGGAGCTGGCGCGAGATGACGAGCCGCTGCACCTCGCTCGTGCCCTCGTAGATCGTCGTCACCCGCACGTCGCGCAGGTGGCGCTCGATGGGGTACTCCTTCACGTAGCCGTACCCCCCGTGGATCTGGAAGCAGCGGGCGCAGATCGCGTTCGCCTTCTCGCTGCAGAAGACCTTGGCCATCGAGGCTTCCTTGGAGAACGGAAGGCCCTGTTCCTTGAGCCACGCGGCACGCAGGAGGAGCAGGTGCGCGGCCTCCCACTCCGTCGCGCAGTCGGCCAGCATCCACTGGATCGCCTGGAACTCGGCGATCGGCCGCCCGAACTGCTTGCGCTCCTTGGCGTACGCCGTCGCCTCCTCGATCGCGGAGCGGCTGATGCCGAGGCTCTGCGCGGCGATCCCGAGCCGGCCGCCGTCGAGCGCCATCATCGCGATGCGGAAGCCGCGATTGAGCTCGCCGAGCAGGGCATCCGCCGGGATGCGGCAGTCCTCGAAGATCAGCGACACTGTTTCCGACGCGCGCAGTCCGAGCTTGTCCTCGTGGCGGCCGATGGAGAACCCGGGCGTCCCCGGCTCGACGAGGAACGTGGAAATCCCGGCGGTCCCCTCGCCGCCCGTGCGCGCCCACAGGACGAACACGCCGGCGCGGGGTCCGGAGGTGATCCACGCCTTCTCGCCGTTCACCACCCAGTGATCGCCGTCCCGGCGGGCCGAGGTCTTCATCGACCCGGCGTCGCTTCCGGCACCGGCCTCGGACAGCGCGAACGACGCGCAGGCGAACCGGCCGCCGGTGATGGCCGGGATGTACTTCCGGCGCTGCGCGTCCGTCCCGAACTGCTGGATCACCTCGGCGACCATGTTCGTGACGCCCATCGTCACCGAGGTCGCGGCGCACCCGGCCGCGATCTCGAGGAGCGCCAGGACGTAGGCCACGGAGCCGGCCTGCGCGCCGCCGAACTCGTCGCGCACGTTCACCCCCATCAGGCCGAGCTCGGCCAGGCGCCGCACGAGCTCCGACGGGAAGCGCGCCTCGCGGTCGAGCGCCGCGGCCACGGGGAACACCTCGCGGCGGGCGAAGTCCCGCGCCATGTCGCGGACCATGAGCTGCTCAGGTGTCGGATCCCAGTCCATCTCAGAACTCCAGGGTCACCTTGGCGCCGGCCGGACCCGGATCGTCCAGCACCCACGTCGCCGACGCCGCCACGATGCAGTCCGCCTGGTCCTGGTGGTCGGCGTCCGGGGGCGTCGCCCCGGCGGACTGCACGGTCCCGCCGGCCGCGACGTACAGCGTCAGCGTGTAGCCGCTCGACCCGTCGAGACAGGCGTCGAGCTCCATCTGGTGCGCGGCGACCGCCGCGGAGACCTGGTTCGGCGTCCACGTCGCGGGGTAGGACACGGCGCCGGGCGGCTCGAGGGCCAGCGGGACGACCGTTTCGCTCTCGCCCCCGGTGGGCCGCGGGAAGGTGGTCCGCCGGATCACCTCGAGCATGCACTGCTGGGCGGCATGATCGCCGAGCTGGGTGGTTTCGATGAAGGCCCACTTGACCGCGCCGTCGATGGCCACGCCGACGTGGAACTGCACGTCGCCGGCCAGGTACGGCAGGCGTGCCAGCCCCTGCTGGTAGCAGCCCATCAAGCTGGGGGCGATGTTCTGGAACGTGTTCCGCACCTGCTGGCCGTCCAGCGACCCCATGGTATCGACCATCACGCCGTCGTCGGGCCGGTCGCTCTCCATGGGAGCGGGAGGGCGCGGGGGAGGGGGAGGAGGAGCGGCGGGGGAGCAGGAGAGGAGGAGGGAGAGGGAGAGGGAGAGGGAGAGGGAGAGGGAGAGGGGGAGGAGGGGAGAGGAGGGCGCGGAGACCGGACTTACCGCTGAGGCCCTTCGACGCGCCTCAGGGCAGGCGCTGAGGGCGCTGAGAGGAACGCTGAGAGGGCGCATGGTCATTTTCCCTGGAAGGCGGGCTTGCGCTTTTCGAGGAACGCGCTCATGCCTTCCTTCTGGTCGGCGGTTCCGAAGAGCATCGCGAAGGCCTGTTTCTCGAGCTCGAGCGCGGAGGACAGGGTGAGGTCGTAGCCGTGGTTCATGGCGCGTTTGGCCTGGCCGACCGCGAGGGGGCCGGCGGCGGCCATGCGGCGGGCGAGGTCCTTGGCCTTGTCCAGCAGCGCGGCGGCGGGGAAGACGGCGCAGGCGAGGCCGATGCGCAGGGCCTCCGCGGCATCGATCGTGTCGCCGGTGAAGACCAGCTCCTTGGCTTTCTGCAGGCCCACGAGCCGCGCGAGGCGCTGCGTTCCGCCGAAGCCGGGGATCACGCCCAGCTTGACCTCCGGCTGGCCGAACTTCGCGTGCTCGGCGGCGTAGATCACGTCGCAGGCGATCGCCAGCTCGGTGCCGCCGCCCAAGGCGAAGCCGTTGACGGCGGCGATGACCGGCTTGGGACAGTTGGCGATGGCGTCGCCGAGCCCGTGTCCCAGGTCGGCGAACGCCCGCCCTTCGGCCGTCGTCATCTTCGCCATCGCGCCGATGTCCGCACCGGCGACGAACGCCTTGGCGCCGGCCCCCGTGAGCACGATGGCGCCCACCCCGTCGTCGCAGGCCGCCTCGGACAGCGCTCCGAGCAGCTCGGCGAGCACCGTCTGGTTGAGCGCGTTGAGCTTGTCGGGGCGGTTGATCGTCAACACCGCCACCGGTCCGTCCTTCTCGACCAGGATTGTCTCGTAGGCCATGGTACGCCCCTTTCGCCGACCGCCGACCGCCGGCCGCCGACTAGCTGTACTTGTAGAAGCCCCGGCCCGTCTTGCGTCCGAGCCACCCCGCCTCGACGTACTTCCGCAGCAGCGGGCACGGGCGGTACTTGCCGTCTCCCAGGCCCTTGTGCAGCACCTCGGCGATGGCCAGGCAGGTATCCAGGCCGATGAGGTCGGCCAGGGCGAGGGGCCCCATGGGGTGGTTGAGGCCGAGCTTGACGCCGTTGTCGATGTCCTCGGGGGTGCCGAGGCCCTCCATGAGCGTGTAGCAGGCCTCGTTGAGCATGGGCAGCAGGATGCGGTTGACGATGAAGCCCGGCGAGTCCTTGGACGTGACGCAGGTCTTGCCCATGCGCTCGGCCAGGCCCTTGGTCGCGGCGTAGGTCTCGTCGTCGGTCTGCATGGCGCGGATGAGCTCGACGAGCTTCATCACGGGGACCGGGTTCATGAAGTGCATCCCGATGACGTTCGCGGGGCGCTTCGTGGCGGCGGCGATCAGGGTGATGGAGATCGAGGAGGTGTTGGTGGCGAGGATGGCGCCGGGCGGGCAGGCATCGTCCATGCCCTTGAACAGCTTGAGCTTGAGCTCGATGTTCTCCGTCGCGGCCTCGATCGCGATGTCGCAGTCGCGGAACGCCGCGACCGAGTCGGCGGGCTCGAGCAGCGCCAGCACGTCGTCGCGTCGTTTGCCGTCGATCTTGCCCTTTTCCACGGCCTTGCCGAGGATCTTGGCGATCGACGCCTTGCCCTTCTCGGCGATCTCGCGGTTGATGTCGGCCATCCGCACCTTGCAGCCCGCCTCGGCGGCGACCTGCGCGATGCCCGCGCCCATCTGGCCCGTGCCGAGCACTCCGACCGTCTTGAACTCCATGGCTCTACCTCTCCACCGTCAGCGCCAGCGCCTCGCCGCCGCCGATGCACAGGGAAGCGCAGCCCTTCTTCGTGTTCCTGTCCTGCAGCAGGTGCAGCAGCGTGACCAGGATGCGGGCGCCGCTGGCGCCGATGGGGTGGCCGATGGAGGCGGCGCCGCCGCGGACGTTGACCTTGGCGTGGTCGAGCGCGAGGTCCTTCATCGCGGCCATGGTGACGACCGAGAAGGCCTCGTTGATTTCCCAGAGGTCGACGTCGGCGGGCTTCCAGCCGGACCGCGCCAGCGCCTTCTGCATCGCGGGGATGGGCGCCGTGGTGAACCACTCGGGCTCCTGCGCCGCGCCGCCGTAGGACACGACGCGCGCCAGGGGCGTCAGTCCGTGCTTTTTCACGGCGTCGGCCGAGGCGAGGACGAGGGCGGCGCCGCCGTCGTTGATGCTCGAGGCGTTGCCGGCGGTGATGGTGCCGCTTTTCGGATCGAAGGCGGGCTTGAGGGTACGGAGCTTCGCGGTGTCGCCGCGTCCCGGCTCCTCGTCGACGAGGAGCTGCTGCGGCCCCTTCTTCGACGGCAGCTCGACGGGGACGATCTCGCGGACGAAGGCGCCGGTCTTGATCGCCTCGTTGGCGCGATCGTACGACGCGATCGCGAACTCGTCCTGCGCCTCGCGGGTGAAGCCGTACTTCGCCGCGCACAGCTCGGCGCAGAGGCCCATGTGCTTGTCGCCGTAGGGGTCCCACAGGCCGTCGTGGATCATGAGGTCGAGGACGCTGTCCTTGTCCTTGCCCATGCGGTAGCCCTGTCGCGCCTTGGGCAGCGCGTAGGGCGCCAGGGTCATGTTCTCCATGCCGCCCGCGACGACGACCTCGGCGTCGCCCAGGGCGACGGCCTTGGCGCCGAGGACGACGGCCTGGAGGCCGGAGCCGCAGACCTTGCCGACGGTGGTGCAGGGGGTGTGCTTGCCGAGCCCGGCGTAGAGACAGGCCTGGCGAGCGGGCGCCTGGCCCATGCCGCCGGTCAGCACGCAGCCCATGTAGACCTCCTCGACGGCCGCGGGGTCGACCTTGGCGCGCTCGACGGCGCCCTTGATCGCCACCGCGCCCAGCCGCGAGGCCGGGGTGTCCTTGTACATCCCGAGGAAGCTTCCGACCGCCGTGCGGGCGGCCGAGACGATGAACACTTCGCGTCCTTGCATGAGACGACTCCTTCTTCGCCCCCGGGGAACCGCGAGCAGCGCGCCGCGGGAGCACTTGGCGCCGCCCAAGGCGGCGCCGGCGTGGCTCCCCTACTTTACCTTCTCCTTCAAGGCCTTCAAGCCCTCGTGCTGCGGGCTGGCCTGGAGCCCGCGGTCGATCATCGAGAGGGCCTTGGGCTTCTCGCCCTTGGCGACGTGGAGCTCGGCCAGGTGGAAGTAGACGTCGGCCTTGTCGACACCCGACGAGGGCTCGATCTTCTGCAGCAGCAGCGGGCGGAGCTTCTGCCCGGCGCGCTCGCTGTCCCCTTCCTTCTTGTACAGCAGGCCCAGCCGGTAGGCGACGCGGACGTTCGTCACGTCCACCCGGGACGCCTCCTCCAGGCGCGACTTCGCGCCCGTCAGGTCGCCCTTGGCCTCGAGCGCCGCGGCCAGCCGCTCCAGGTAGACGGCGGCGTCCTTGCCCCTGCGCTTTCCGCCGCCGTCCTCGGCCGCGACGAGCTTCTCCAGGATCGGGATCGCCTCGTCGGTCCGCCCTGCCTTGGTCATGAGGTCGCACATGGCCATGAGCACGCCGCGGTCGTCCGGCGCCAGCGTGCTGGCCGCCTCGACGAGCTGCAGCGCCTTGGCCGCGTCGCCCAGCTTCTCCGTTTGCACCTGCGACAGGTCCAGCAGCGCCTTGAGCTTCTCCTTGTCGTCCGTCAGGAAGCGGATCCCGTACTCCGCGTACGCCGCGTACGTCGGCCACTCGCCGGCGGAGCGTGCCAGGGCGACGACGGCATCCACGGCGGCCTTGTTCTCCGGATGGGCCTGGACGGCCTGCTGGTAGTTGTAGAGGGCGCCCGGCACCTCCTTGAGCCGCTCCTCTTTCACCTTCCCCAGCCGCAGGAGCACGTCGGACACGTCCGCCGGGGCTCCGCCGCCTGCGGCGGCCCGCTCCAGCACCTCGACGCACTTGGCCCAGTCGCCTTTGCGTTCGTGGATCCGCGCCAGCGCGCCGAGCGCCATGGTGTGGTTCGGCTCGCGCGCCAGCACTTTTTCGAAGTATTCGGCGGCGCCGTCGGGATCATCCATCTCCCGCTCTCGCACCTCGCCGATCTTCACCAGCAGGCGCAGCTCCTCGGCGGCGTCCCGACCCTCGGCTTCCTTGACCCAGGTCTCGAAGTACATCACCAGGTCGTCCCAGCGCTTGAGGGCGGCGAGCAGGCGTTCCACGCGCCCGCGGCCCTGCGCGCTGGCTTTCTCGACGTCGAGCATCTGGAGGGCGAAATCGAGCGCGTCCTGGGGGGCGTCGAGCTTCGTTTCGGCGAGGTCGGAGAGCCGCTCCAGCAGCGCCAGCCGCGACCCCGATTCCGTCGCGCGATCGAGCCGATCGCGCAGCAGATCGCGCAGGTCGTCCCACCGCTGGTGCCGGGAATAGAAGTCCTCCAGCGCCGTGACGGTCTCGGCGTCGTCGGGCTGGTAGTCGAGGATCTCCTTGAGGGCGGCGACGCCGTCGTCCTCGCGGCCCAGCGGTCCGAGGTACAGGCCGGCGAGGCGCTTGCGCAGGGCGGTGGCCTGGGCGGCGTCGACCGTGGCCGAGATCCGCCGCCCCAGCAGCTCGGCCAGCGTGGGCCATTCCTCGAGCCGCTCGCGCAGGGCGAGCACGGCATCGAGCGCCGCGAGGTCGGACTCGTCGGCCTCCAGGATGCGGTCGTAGGCGGAGGCCGCCCGTTTCGCATCCCCCAGCCGCTCGACGCACAACGCGGCGAGGGCCCGGTAGAGGCCCTTCTTGGCCTCCAGGTCGAAAACGACCGCGGCGCGCTTCTCCACGACGTCGGCCAGCTCGGCGTGGCGCCCGAGCTGCCCGAGCAGGGTCTCCAGCTCGTGCAGGGCCTCCTCGTGCTCGGGCTCGAGCGCCAGGACGGCGCGCAGGAACTCGACGGCGCGTCCCGGGTCGCCCAGCCGGACGGACCAGCGCCCGCAGCGCAGGAGCAGCGTCACCTTGGCCGACGGCTCGTCCAGTTTCTCCACGGTGCGGGCACCGAGCTCGACGAGCTGGGCGAACGCCCCGAGGACCTCGCCCAGCCGCTCGACGTCCTCGAGCAGCCCCGCCTCCTCCGGTCGGGTCTCGAAGGCCCGCGACAGGCAGAGGAAGCCGCGCGCGGGATCGTGGAGCTGGTCCTCGGCGATCTCGGCCATCTCGCGCAGCATCGTGACGCGATCGCCCGCGTCGCG
Organism: Acidobacteriota bacterium; assembly: GCA_016213675.1. Classification (GTDB taxonomy): domain Bacteria; phylum Acidobacteriota; class Thermoanaerobaculia; order Thermoanaerobaculales; family Thermoanaerobaculaceae; genus JACQZW01. Next base: position 51,225 of record JACQZW010000018.1, read on the forward strand.
CATGCCCTGGACGCGCAGGTCCATCAGATCGAGCAGCTTGCGGCCCTCGTTCCGCGCCCGGTAGACGGGTCCGAGGATCTCGAGCAGCGCGGGGACCTGATCGGCCTGGTTCCACAGCGCCTCGAGCGCCGTGGTCGCCTCGACGTCGTCGGGCGTACGCTCGAGCACGTTGCGCATGGCCGAGATCGTCCCCGGGACGTCCTGGTAGCGTTCGAGGCGGATGCGTCCGACGCGCAGCTCGAGGCGGCTTTGCGTCGCGGGGTCGGGCGCGGCGCCCATCTTGCGTTCCAGCACCTCGAGCAACGCGTCCCAGCGTTCGAGCCTCGTGTACAGCCTGTCCAGCGCCTCGAGCGGTTCCGCCTCGGGGGCGCCGGCGTCGAGGGCCGCGCGGTAGGCGGCGACGGCGCGATCGACGTCGTCGATCTGCGCCTCGGCGATGTTGCCGGCCAGCAGCCACAGGGCGCCCGCGGACTGGGCGTCGGCGGTGGCCTTGGCCTTGACGCCGAGAGCCTCGCTCAGGTCCGCCCAGCGGTCGAGCTGGACCGCGAGGCGCTGTGCGGCCTCGATGGCCGCAGGCGAGGGCGCCTCCTCGCGGACCGCCCGCAGGTGGGCGGCGAAGGCGTCCGCGGGCCGGCCGAGCGCCCGCTCGAGCAGGTCGGCGATATTGCCCAGCTCCTCGACGCGGGCCACGGGGTCGGCGATCGCCTGCAGCCGCAGCTCGCGCAGGTCCAGCAGGTCCTGCCAGCGGCCGCGGTGGCGCAGCACCGGCTCCAGGATGTCGAACACGCGCAGCCGGTGCTCCTCGTCCTTGCCGATCTCGTTGAGGGCGGCGATGGCCTCCTCGCTGTCGGGGGCGAGCGCAACGGCATGCTCGAAGTGCTCGATCGCGGACGGGACGTCCTCGGTCTCCTTGCGTGCGATCTGCCCCAGCCGCAGGCGCAGGGCGAGCCGTTCCGGATCCGAGGCGGCGGCGTCGAGCTTGTGCGCCAGCACCTCGGCCAGGTCGTACCAGGACTTCTCCCCGAGCAGCAGGGCGTCCAGCGCATCGAGCGCCTCGCGGTCCCCTGGGGACTCCTCGAGCAGCGAGCGGAAGGCGGTGATCGCGGCCGGGGCGTCGTGGAGGCGGTCCCGGCGGGTGCGGGCGATCTGCGCCAGGGCCTCGCGGCGCCCGGCCGGGTCGGACAGCACGGTCAGCTTGCGCTCGAGCAGCTCGACCAGCTCGGCATCCCGCTCGCGACGCTCCAGGAGCGCGGCGATGGCGTCGTAGAGCGCCAGATCGGTCTCGTCCAGATCGAGGGCCTTGCGGTAGAAGGCGACGGCATCGTCCGGCTTGCCGAGCTGCTCCTCGCAGATCGAGCCCTGGCGGGTGCGGATCGCCTTCTGCTGGCCGGGCTCGCCGACCATGTCGGCGCGGAGGTCGAGCACCTCGATCAGCCGGCCCCACTCGGCCAGGAGCGTGAGCAGCGCATCCAGTCCGTCGATCGCCTCCAGATCCGCCGGCTCGAGCTTGAGCAGCCGCTCGTACGCGGACACGGCGCCGCGGAAGTCGCCGAGGCGCCGGTCGAGGGTGCGAGCGGCGAGGCGCAGGAGATCGGCCTTCATCCCGCCGTCGTCGAGCTTCTGGATCCCGGCCTCGATCGTCGAGACCAGCTCGGTCCACGTGCCCAGCGAGGTGGCGAGGCGCTGGATCTGCTCCAGCACCGCCTGGTCGCTCGGGTCCTCGGCGAACGCGGCGCCGTAGGCGCGGAACGCGCTGCGCTGGTCGCGGCCCTTGGCCTCGTAGAGGCGGGCGATCTCGAGCCAGCGCAGGATGCGCTCGGTCGTATCCTGCAACGCCTCCAGCTCGACCTGGTACACCTGGATCAGGCTCTCCCAGTCGTCGAGCTGCTGGTAGACGGGGATGAGCGACTGCGCGATGTGCACGCGCTGGTCGGGGTCGCTCATCAGGGACTCCATCGCCGAGATGGCCTCGCGGAACGTGGGATCGGAGCGCAGGATCTCCTCGAGCGTGCCGACCGCGCGTTCGACGTCGGCGAGCTGCTCCTGGAAGAGCATGGCGAGGCGGTAGCGCAGTGCGTTCCGGCTCCGCTCGTCCGCCGCCTGCTCGACCTGCCGCACCAGGAGGTCGGCCAGGTCGGGCCAGCGCTTCTCGTAGTAGTAGAGGCGGTCGAGCGCGGCGATGGCGCGCGGGTCGGCAGGGTCGACGTCGAGGACCTCGGCGTAGACGTCGATCGCCTTGTTCCGCTGCTCCATCTTCTCCTCGAGGATGGCGGCCATGCGGAAGAGGAGGTCTTTCTTCCCCGCGGGGTCGTACGTCGCGTCGGCCACCTGGCGGAGGAGCTCGATCAGCGCGGGCCAATCCTCGGTCGCGGCGAAGACGCGCTCCAGGGCTGCCATCGCCTGCGCATCGGCCTGGTCGTAGGCGTGGGCGCGGCGATAGGCGGCGCGGGCGCGCGGGAAGTCGCGCAGCTTCTCCTCGACCACCTCGCCCAGCCGGTAGGCCACGGCCGCCGTGGCCTGCGTGTCGACCTTCGCCTCGGCCAGGATCGCCTCGTACAGGTCGGCCAGCCGGCCCCACGCCGACATGACGCCCGCGAGCCGTTCCACCAGCTCGCGGCTCTCGGCGTCCTCGACGTCCTCGCGGAACAGCCGCCCATAGACCACGAACGCCTGATCGAGGTTCTCGAGCTGCTCCTCGTAGAGCTGCCCGACGCGGCGCAGCACCTCCTTGCGCTCCTCCGGCGTCTCGAGCAGTTCGTGCTTGACGAGCAGCACCTCGACCAGCTTCTGCAGCTCCATCCGGCGCCGGTAGACGTCCTCGAGCACGTCCGCGGCCGCGCCGCGAACGTCGCCCTCGCGCAGCAGCCCTTCCAGGCGCGCGATGGTCGCGGCATGAGCGGGGTCGAGCTCCAGCGCCGCGCGGAAGTGGTCGAAGGCGCGAGGCGGGTCGCCGAGCTTCTCCAGGACGACGTCGGCCGCGCGGACGTGCAGCGCGATGGCGTCGGCGCCCGGCCATCCGAGCTGCCGCTCGACCAGGTCGACCAGCGGCGACCAGCGCTCGGCCTCGGCGTACAGCCGCTCCAGCGCCCGGGTCGCCGACTCGTTCCGGCTGTCCACCTCGAGCACCGCCTCGTAGCAGGCGACCGCGGAGGACCGGTCGGCGAGCTTGTCCTCGCACAGCTCGCCCTGCCGCAGGAGCAGCGAGACCTTGTCCTGTGGGGCCTGCGCCAGCTCGGCCTTGCGCCGGAAGACCTCGAGCAGCTCGGTCCAGTGCTCGGTCGCGGCGTGGACCTGCTCCAGGGCGTCGAGCGCCGCGGCGTGGGACGGATCGTTGTCGAGCACCTTGGTGTAGTACTCGGTCGCGGTGTCGTACTGCCGTTCGTCCTTGGCCAGGTCGGCGACGCGACGGAAGACCTGCGTCTGCAACCCGACGTCCAGGATGTCGGGCGCCACCTCGCGCAACAGGGTGGCGAGCGCGGGCAGATCGGTCGTCGCCGCGGCCAGTCGCTCGACCTCGGCGACGCCCTGGGCCGCCTCGGGCGAGCCGGCCGTGAGCCGCAGGGCCCGGCCCGCATAGCCGAAGGCCATCCGGCTGTCCGACAGCCCCAGCTCGGCCACCTCCGCGGCCTGGCGCAACGCCGCGGTCCGGCGCACGTCGTCCTCGGCTTCCGCGATCTCGATGTCCAGCATGGCCACGAGGCGCGGGTACTGCCCTTCCTGCCGGTAGAGGGCGGAGAGGATGCGCGCCACGACGAGGCGGACGTCGGGCTCGTCGGCCAGCTTCTCCAGGGCGGTGCGCGCCACCTGTCCGGCGGGCTCCAGCTCGAGCGCCCGGCGATAGGAGTCGACGGCGTCGGGCAGGTCCTTGGTGCGCTCGCGCTGCACCTCGCCCATGCGACACAGCACGGCGACCCGCTCGGGCGCGTCGGTGGTGAGGTCGTGCAGGCGGCGGAGGGCGTCGAGCAGATCGGACCATTGTCCGGAGGCCTCGAACAGCCGGATCAGCGCGCGCACGGCCTGCCCCTCCGCGGGGGCGTCGGACAGGATCCCCTGGTACGCCACGATCGCCTCGTCGCGATCCTTGAGCTTCTCCTCGAGGATCTCGGCGATGCGGTACGCGATCGCCCGCCGCTCGGCGGGCTCGGCGGCGAGTGTGGAGCGGCGGCGCAGGACGTCGACCAGCTCGGCCCACTTCCCCGTCTGGTGGAACAGCCGTTCGAGGGCGAGGAGGTTGACGGCGTCCTGGGGGGCGAGCTCGTCGATTTCCTGCACGGTGGCGAGGGCGTCGGCGGCGTTGCCGAGGAAGGACTCCTGGATTTCGGCGACGCGCCGCAGCAGCTCGACGCGCCGCTCGCCCGAATCCGCGAACCGGGCCTGGATGCGGAGCACCTCGACCAGATCGGCGTGCCGTTCGCGGGCCGCGAGGATGCGCTCCAGCCGAGTCGCGGCGGGCAGGGCGACGGCGGGGTCGTCGCGGTCGACGTCGAGCCACCGGCGGTAGGTTTTTTCGGCCTTCTCGACATCGCCGAGGGCGTCGTCATAGATCGCGGCCAGCCGGCCGAGGAGCTCGGCGCGGAGCGCGGAGTCGTCGCCGACCTTCTCGAGGACCTCCTCGAGGACGTCGGCGTGGAGGGCGTGCAGGCCCTGCGCGTCGGAGATCCGCGCCAGCTCGCGGCGCGGAGCCGGGTCGGCCGGGTCGGCTTCCACGGCCTGGGACCAGGCCTCGAAGGCGCCGTCGAGATCGGTCAGGGCGTCCTCGCGGATCTGGGCGATGCGCGTCCAGACCAGGACCTTGTCCGCGGCGGCGGCGGCGGCCTCGAGCTTCACCTGGAGCACGCGCACGAGGTCGGCGTAGCGGCCGGCCTTCTCGTACAGCGGCGAGAGGATGTCGGCGACGTCCTGGCGCAGCGACGGCGCCGCGAGGAGGCGCTCCAGCGCCTCGGTCAGACGCGGCTCCTCGCCGCGCTGCGCCAGAAGCTGCCGGTAGTCGTCGAGCGCGGCGGCCTGCTGTCCGAGCTTCTGCTCGCGGAGCTGCGCGATGCGCAGCCGACGATCGAACTCGCTCTCGAACTGCGCGACGCCCAGCGTCTGTTCGAGCAGCTCGCACAGCTCCTCCCACTTGCCGCCGGCCTCGAGCAGGCGCTCCAGCGCCTTGATCGCCAGCTCGTTCTCCGGCTGCACGTCGCGGAGCTCGCGGTACGTCGCGATCGCCTCGGCCGGCTTCTCGAGCATGTCCTCGAGCACGAAGGCGAGCTGCTGCAGCATCTCGACGCGCACCTGGGCCTGCGTCGAGCGGTCGGCCCGCGCCCGGAGCACCTTGGACAGCTCCTCGTACCGCTCCTCCGACTTGAGCAGGGCGTCGAGCGCCGCGAATGACGCGGCGTCGTCGGCGTCGTGCTGCAGGATGAAGCGATGGTACGGCTCGGCCCGCTTCCGCTCGGCCAGACCTTCGTCGCACAGCACCGCCAGGCGGCGGGCAAGGCGGAGCTGCGCTTCGTTGGTCAGGCGCTTCGATTCGTAGACCTCTTCCAGCCGCTTGGCCTGCGCGGGCCGGCGGTTGACCGCGCCGGCCAGGCGGTCGAGGTCGTCCCACAGCGGCTCCTCGTCGGGATACTCGGCGACCGCCTCGGCCACCGCCGCGAACGCCGCCTCCTGGTCGCCCAGCGCCTCGTCGTAGACGCGCACGAGACGCTTGAGCAGCTCCAGCCGGTCGGCGCCGGACGGCGTGCCCTCGGCGATGACCTGCAGCACCCAGGCGAGCTTGGGGAAGTTGTTCGACGCCAGGAACTGGGGCTCGAGGAACTTCGCGACCTCGAGGCGGTGCTTGGGCTTCCCGAGGTACACCTCCAGCGCGGCGATCGACTCGGCGTGGCCGGGCTCGCCGTCGAGCACCTCGCGGAACGACTCGATCGCCCGCTCCTCGTCCGCCAGGGGGCCGGCGTAGAGCTGGCCGAGGCGGAACGTCAGCGCGCGGCGCGCTTCGCCTTCGGTCTTCGAGCGCTTGCGGCGGAGGATCGCCGCGAGATCGCGCGAACGGTTCGTCGCGCCGTAGATCCGCTCCAGCGCGTCGAGCGCCGCGGGCTGGTCGGCATCGAGCTTGAGCACCTCGAGGTAGGTCTCGACCGCGTCGTCCGAGCGGTCCAGCCCCTCGTCCAGCAGCGCGGCCAGCTTGACCAGCCAGGCGAGCCGCTGGGCATCGTCCTTCGACTCCGCCAGCCGCTCGCGGTAGAACCCCGCCAAGAGCTCGAGCTTGCCGGACGACTGCAGCAGGGTCTCGAGGGACTGGACGGCCTCGACGGCCGCGGGCCTTTCGCGCAACAGCTTGCGGTACGTCTCGATCGCCGCGTCGATGTCGCCGAGCCGCGAGGCCTGCAGGCCGGCGATGCGGCGCCAGAGATCGACCTTCTCGTCGCCGCCGGCCTCCGGCAGGCGCGCTTCGAACAGCCGCAGCAGCTCCTCGAACGCCTTCAGCTCCTCGGCGTACAGCTCCAGCGCCGCGACCGCATCGCCGTCGGTGGGCGCCAGCGCGTAGCACTGGCGCGCCCACTCGAATGCCCGCGCCGGCTCGCGAATGCGCTCGGAGTACAGGTCCATGAGGCGGCGCCCCAGGGCCAGCTTCTCCTGGGCTCCGTCGGCCAGGCCGACCAGCACGGTCAGGACGCGGACCAGGGCCTTCCAGTCCTCCTGGCCCTCGTAGATCCGGGCGAGGGCGTCGGCCGCCTTGCGATTGCCGGCGTCGACCTCCAGCACGCGCTCGTACGCGCGGAACGCCCGCTCCGGCTGCCCGATCTTCTCTTCGTAGACCTGGGCCGCCTTGAGCGAGAGGCGGATGCGCAGCTCGCGGTCCTCGCTGCGGTCCGCGGCCACCCCCAGGCTCTCGACCAGCCCCTCCCAGTCGGACTGGGACTCGTAGAGCTTCTCCAGCTCGACGTAGTCGCCCGCGGCGAGGAACGAGTCCTTGAGCATTCGGGTGGCCTTGGCGTGCCCGGGCTGCAGCTTGAGGATCTGCTGGTAGGCATCGGCGGCCCGCTTGGGGTCGTGCAGGCGCTCCTGGAAGATCGAAGCGAGCTTGGTCCACAGGTTGACGCGCGCCTTGTCGTCCGCCTCGGCGTCGATGCGGCTCTGGACGACCTTCGCCACCTCTTCGTAGTCCTTCGCCCGCTCCGCCAGCCGCTCGATCGTGTCGAACGCCTCGGTCCGCCCCGGCGCCAGCTCGCGGATCTCCCACCACATGCGGATCGCGTCCGCGCGCTTGTCCAGGCGCTCGCCCGCGAGCTGGGCCAGCTGGACGAGCTGCTCGACGCGCTTCTCGCCGGCCAGATCGGGCAGCTCCGCGAGCAGCAGCTCGTACAGCTCGCCGAACGCGCGACGCCGCGTGTAGATGTCCTTGAGCAGCGCGTTGGTCTCGGCATCGCGGGGATCGAGCTGCCGGACCATCTCGAGCGGCTTGACGGCGTTGTTGAGGTTGTTGAGCCGCTGGGTCCAGACGGAGGCGATCTCGCGGTACAGCGCGACCTTCGCCGGAACCTCCGCCACCGCCTCGGCGCGGCGCGAGAGCAGCGCGATGAGGTCGTTCCAGCGACCGGCCTGCGTGAAGACGTCGCGCAGGGCCGCGAAAGCGCCCTCGTGCAGCGGGTCCAGCTCCAGGACCTGCAGCCAGGTCTTGATGACCATCATCTCCGAACGCAGCCGGTCGCGGTAGACGGCCACCATCTCCTCGAGCACGGCGGCGCGCGTGGCGCCCTCCGTGGCCGCCACTTCGCCCTTCAGCACATCGATCAGTGCGTTCCACTTCTCGGTCTTCTCGTACAGCCGCTTGAGCTGCGCCACCGCCTGCGCGTCCCCGGGACGCAGCTTGAGGATCCCCTTGTGCGCCTCGATCGCCCGCTCGTCGTTCTTGAGCTTCGACTCCGCCAGCTCGGCGACCTCCTTCAGGAAGCGCACGCGCTCGTCGTCGGTCTCCGCCGCACGCTGGGCCTCCAGCAGGATCTGCAGCAGGCGGGCGAAGTCCCCCAGCTCCTCGCAGTGCTGGCGGTAGAAGTTCAATGCCGCCGGATGCGCCGGGTGCGTCTTGCGGATGCGCCGGAAGTACTCCTCGGCCGCCGCCGAATTCTTGCGCATCTTCCAGTGCACCATCCCGATCTGGAACAGGAGCTCGAGCTCCGACTCGCCCTTGGGACGGGACCGCAGCGCGTCCTCGTAGAGCGCCACCAGGTGGTCGGAATCGCCGATGGCCGTGTAGTAGTCGACGAGGTACGAGAGGGCGGAGGCGTGGCCGGGAACGAAGTCGAGCACCTCCTGATACAGGCGCGCCGCCTTCTCCGGCTGTTCCAGCCGCGCGTACGCCTTGCCCGCCTCGGTCAAGAGCGCGACCTTCTCGTCGCGGGCCTTCGCCTCGCCCGCGAGCTGGACGAGCTGCGGGGCCAGGTCATCGAGGCGCTTGGCGCGCCCCATGACCCGGATCAGGAGCTGCACCGCGGCGTGGTTCGCGGGGTTGGCCCGCAGCGCGTTCTGCAAGTGCCCGACGACGACCGAGATGCGATCCTTCTGCTTGCCGCCGAAGGACTCGATCAGACCCGCGATCCGCAGGTAGAGCTGGCTCTTGAGCGCCGGCTCCGATTCGCCCGCCGCTTCCTCCTCGAACCGCTCGACGATGCGCTTCCATTCGGAGGCCAGCTTCTCCAGCCGCTGCACGGCCTCCGACGCCACCGCGTGGTCCGGATCCAGCTCGAGCACCCTCCGGTACGTCGTCGCGGCATGCTTGACGTCGTACAGGGCCTCCTCCTCGATCCGCGCCACGCCGGCCAGCAGCTCCGCGCGCTTCTTGCCCTCTGCCAGCGGCAGCGCGACGTCCAGAAGCTGCATCGCCTCGGCCCACCGACCGGCCTTGCCGAGATCGCCCGCCGCGCCTTCGAGCAAGGTCAGGCCGTCCACCTGGTCGCTCCCCCCGGGTCCCGCCTCCACCCACGACCGGATCGCCGCCAGAGTCGACTCGTCGCCCGGCGTCTGCAACAGCGATCCAATGAGCTGGGAGAGTTGGGTCGACATGGCGAAACCTCCTTGGCCATCCGCACTCGGCGAACTTCTACTTTTCCCTTCGGTTCCCCGGATCCCGACCCCTCGGCCGGGGGTCCGATGATACGCAACCGATCCCCCTCCCGCAAGTGCGATCAAGGGTTGAATTCGTCCTTGCGCCGGCGGTCGCGCAAGGATAAACGGGCTCCGGCATCGAAAGGAGCCGAAATGAACCGCTATGTCGTTTTCTCGTTTGTTTTCGTGTCGATGGCGCTGGCTTGCGGACCTCGGACCGAACCGGAGACTCCCGCGTCCGACGCCCCCACGCTCCAGGAGGCCCGCGACACCGTCGCGGCCTGCCGCAGCGAACGCGTCGTCCCCGAGCGCTGGCAGCGGGCCGCCACCGCCTTCCGCAACGCCGCCGCCGACGGGAGCCTGCCCGAGGGTGCCGCACCCGAGGCGGATCTCGCCGCCGCGATGGTGTCCCTCCACGACGGCCGGGCCGCGGAGGCGCAGCTCGCCGCCGAGCGCGCGCTGTCCGCGCGCGCCAACTGGGATTGCGCGCTGGGCGCCCTGGGCGAGGCCCAGTTCACCCTGGGCGACGTCGACGCGGCACGCGAGACGCTGCTCCTGGCCCGGGCGGCCGCGCCCGACTGGTACCTCCCCCCGCTGCGCCTCGGCGTCATCGCCCGCTGGCACGGCTCGCCGACCGACGCACTCTCCCTGTTCCAGGAAGCCGCCCGCCTGGACCCGACCCGCGCCGACCCGCAGCTCGAGATCGGGCTGCTACAGGGAGAGTGGGGCCACGCCACGGACGCGGTCAGCGCGTTGCGCGCGGCCGCGGAGCTGGACCCCGCCTGGGCCAACGCCCACCTGGAGCTGAGCCGTGCGTTGCTGGCTTCCGGGGATGCCGCCGGCGCGCGGAGCGCCGCCGCGGAGGCGCTGCGGCGCCAGCCGGGCTGGGCCGACGCCCTGGAAGCGATTGCCCGCATCGACCTGTCGGAGAACAAGCTGGACGACGCCGCCGCGAAGTTCGGGGAGGCATTGGCCGCCGACCCGCGCTTCGCCGCGGCCGAGGCGGGCCTGGGCGAGGTGGAAGAGGCGCGAGGCAACGCCGGCGCGGCGGCCGAGCACTACCGCCGCGCCGCGGAGCTGAACCCCGCCGCGCCCGACGGCCTGGCCGGACAGGCGCGTCTCGCACGCGCGGCCGGCGACCTGCCCCGCGCCGAATCGCTGCAGCAACAGGCCGTGGCCCTGGTGCCCGGCAACGCCGCCGTGCGCCTCGAGCTGGCGCGCGTCCTGTTCCTCGAGGGCAAGACCGCCGAAGCAGCCGAGCAACTCGGCTTCATCCTCCAGCGCTACCCCGGACACCCGGGGGCGGTCGAGCTGCAAGGATCGATCGGGGCGGAGTAGGGCCCCTACTCTTCGAGCTTGCGGCGCATGCGGCCGATGAGGTCGGCCCAGCCGGCGTCGAAGTCGGCGGCGGCGCCGATGATGTTGTTGAACTGGTCGCGGTAGGACTGCACGAGGCTGACGTCGTCGGTGGTCACGTCGATCATCTTCCAGATGCCGGCCACCAGGTGCATCTCGTAGTTGATCATCGTTTCGGCCCGGCGGTTGCGGCGGGTCTGGATCTTGCGTACGCGGGTCTGGACGATGACGCTGCTGCGTGGGGTGATTTCCCAGCCGAGGAAATCGATGGCGATGTTGTCGAGGGTCTCCTTGAGGCCGTCACGGTAGCTCTGGGCCACGAGCTGCTTGAACAGGTCGAGGAACTCCGTCCGCTGGGGTTCGGTGAGCCGATCCCAGTGCGCGGACAAGGCGCCGCGCGCCAGGCCCTCGTAGTCGAGCAGCGAGTCGACCAGCTCGGCCAGCTCGGCCGAGCTCTCATCCGTGCGCAGGAGCTCGCGCAGCCGGTCGTTGGCCTCCCGCACCCGCGTCTCGGCCTCGGAACCGTCGGCCAGGGCCGGCGCGGAAGCCAGGGAGAGCGCGAGCAGCAGGGGCAAGGAAAGGAAGCGGACGATGCGGTACTTCATGCTCACCTCCCGCGGCGCGTCGGTGGCGCGGCAGCGGATGCGGTATCGACGTGCGTCACCGGGGGCGCATTCAGGACCCGGCGTGGGGCGGGAGTCCCAGTCCTTCGACGAACTCCGTGGCATAGGCGCCGCCGTCGATCACCGGCCGGTCGTCGGCGTAGAGCGACATGCCGGTGCCGATGACGGAGACGCGGGTCTTGGAGGACCAGGCGGCGCCGGTCTCGCCGCCGAACGGATCGCCGAGCGCGAGATGGACGCCGGGGACGTTCTCGTCGAGCGTGTGCTGGCCGCTGATGAAGTCGACCCACGGGTTGGTTCCGACGCCGAACTCGCCGACGCGGTCGCCGTTCTCGTTGCTGCGCGCGAAGAGGAACAGCTCGCGCGCGAGCGTGGCGTTGGGCGAGCGGACGTCGCCGAGGCGCCCGGCGGAGAACTCGAGCGTCACGGGATACTGCTCGAGGTCGGGGTACTTGCCCTGGAACCAGTCGCCGATCGACTTGTCGGCGACGTAGACGCCGTCGATGGTCCCCGGGCAGGTATAGACCTGGCCCGAGGGCAGGTTCTGCCACTTGCCGGGCAGGATGAGACCGTTGGACTTGACCCAGCGGTACGAGGGCTCGAAGGTGGCCTCGAGGTCGGTGCCGGCGGGGGAGGTGACGCGAATGCGCGAGGCGGCGCGGAGGGCGGTCAGGACGCGGTCCTGGAGCTTGTCGACGCCGTTGTAGTCCGCCCGCATGCCGGCGCGGAAGGCGTCGGCGCTGACGGCGATGAGATGCGCGTGGCGCAGGGAGCGGCGCCCGACGATCTCGAGCAACGAGAGTCGGGCGCGCAGCTCGCCGGCCAGGGGAGTGACGATCAGCACCGTCACCGTCGACTGGTCCAGGGCGGCCAGGATCTCGTTGGGGAACTTCTGGAGCGGCCGCCGCCCCAGCCGCTCCAGGGCGAAGACGCTGGTCTTCGGCCCGACGACCTCGACCGCCGCCAGGATCGCCGCGGCGATGGAGTAGCCGGCCTCCTCGGTGACCACGGTCACCACGTCGTCGGGCCGCACCGCCAGGCAGGTTTCCACAGCGGCTCGGCCCGCGTCGGCGAGGGTCGTATCGATCGCCTTCAGGATATCGTCGCGATCGGACATGATGGGAGCCTCCCCCGGAATCGCCATGGACTATGCCACGGCCCCCCGACCCCTGCAAGCGGTGGCCGGTCACCCGCCCGAGGCACGCGCCGCCTCGTCCAGACGCGCCCGCAACACTCCGTAGCGGCGAAGCAGGTCCGAGTGCTCCATGCGGAACAGGTCCATCAGGCGACGGTGCTCCAGCGCCGCGGTCGCGCGCTCGACCATCGTGCGCACCTCCTTGACCAGCGGCCCCAGCTCGTCGAAGGGCCGGATCGTGCGCACCGCGTGCCCGCCCTCGAAGACCGTCGCCTCGCCGCCCGCCCCCGGTCCGCGATAGACGATCGCCAGCATGTCCGAGGCGCGCTCGTCCAGCGCCGCGATCAGGGTGGCGCCGGGCAGGTCGAACAGGTCGTCGCGCGTCACCAGCACGTCCGGAGGCGAGCCGGACAGCATGTCCAGCGCCGCCCCGCCGCTCGGCATCGGCAGCACCTCGAAGGCGAACGCCCCCCCGCGGGTCTCGGCCGACACCGCGGCGAGCGCCTGTTGCACGGGCGGCTCGTGGTCGACCACGGCGACCCGCACGCTGCTCTTCACCATCGCGGCCAGCCGGCTCTGCGTCGCGGGGACGTGCTGCGACAGCTCGAGCAGCCGGGCCAGCATGTCGTCCAGCACGCTCTTGGACTCCGCGGCCAGCGACTCGGGTGCCTCCGCCGATCCGCTCCAACGACGCACGACACGCTCGGCCAGCTCCCGCAGCCGGGGAGCGTCCGAGGGGTCCTTGAACACCACGTCGGCCGCCCCGCCGCGGTAGCCGCCGATCGCGACGTCCCACGCCCGCCGCGTCGTCATCAAGGCCACCTCGGAGCGCGGCGACAGCGAGCGCACGTGCGCCACGAAGTCCAGCCCGCCCCACGGCTCGATGTCGATGTCCACCAGCACCAACGCGAAGAAGCGATCCCGGAGCAGCGTGTGCCCCTCGCGGGCGTCCGCCGTCTCGGTCACGCGCAGGCCCATGCGAGTGAAGTAGCCCGCAATCCCCTGGCGGTCGCGCTCGTGCGGATCCACGACGAGCAGATCGATGCTCATGGCGGGTGGACCCTACACCACCTCCGGGCCCTGGTCCACGGTCGCCCATTTGTACAGCCAGAGGAAGGGCCAGCAGAGCACCCAGCCGTCCACGCTCGCCCCGAAGAGCAGCAACGGCGGGTCGTCGCCCGAAATCGCCCGCTGGTACTCGACGAAGATCCCTACCGCGACGGAGTACGGCGAGAGCTGGTTGTGGCTTCGCGCGCCCCACCAGAAGCGCGCGTACCACAACCCCTCCCCGGTCAGCGTGTCCACCCCCGCCCCCGCGCTGAGCAGCATCGGGAACGCCTCGTGCACGGGAAACAGGCCGCCCGCGCCGCCCAGCACGACGAAGTCGTCGAAGTCGCTGGTCCCCGCGCGCACGTCGAAGACGAGACCGACGTCGCGGCTCTGCTCGCGGAACAGCGCCACGTCGCCCCGCAGCCCGAGCCACGCGATCCCCTGGCCGACGTTCCCCGCGTCGTCCAGCACGAACCCGCCCCCCGCCTCCGGCGACGCGTTCCACTCGGGCTCCCAGGCGAAGGCGGCGGAGGGGACGAGCGCAAGGAGGAGGGGAAGGAGGGTTGCGAATCGGGGCGGGGGAGTCGTGAGTCGGGGCGGGGGAGTCGTGAGTCGTGAGTCGTGAGTCATGAGTCGACCGTCCGCACCCGCCAGGCGGGAGCTCACGCCCTCCGGGCGCACACGACGCGCGCGAGCCCCGCAAGGTCACGGAGCACCCGTACTTCCACCAACCCGGCCGCGGTCGCGAGGTCCCGCACGGCGTCCCCCTGGTCCCAGCCGATCTCCAAGGCCGCCAGGCCGCCGGAGCGCAGGGCCCCGCGCAGCGCCGGCACGACCTCGCGGATCGCGCGCAGTCCGTCCTCCCCTCCGTCCAGCGCCGCCCGCGGCTCGTGCTCGCGGACCTCGACCTGGAGCGTCGGCAACACCGACGTCGGCACGTACGGCAGGTTCGCCAGCACCGCGTCCAGGTCGCCGCCGCGGCCGGAAAGCCACGCCGCACCGTCCGCCTCGACCAGCTCCACCCGCTCCGCCAGCCCGTACCGTCCCACGTTCTCCCGCGCGACGGCCAGGGCCGCGGGGGACGAGTCCACGGCCCACACCCGCGCGGCGGGACGCTCGCGCGCCACCGCGATCGCGACCGCGCCGGAGCCCGTGCCGACGTCGGCGACCGCGCAAGACGCGTCCTTGGCCGGCAGCGCCGCCAGCGCCTGCTCCACGAGCAGCTCCGTCTCCGGACGCGGCACCAGCACGCGCCGGTCCACACTCAGCTTCACCGTCCAGAACTCCCGCTCGCCTGTGATGTAGGCCACCGGCTCGCCCGCACGGCGCCGCTGCAGGACCTCGCGCACGGCGGCCCGCTCGGGTTCGGCGAGCGGCTGATCGTGCCGCACGTAGAGCCCGACCCGATCGGTGCCCAGCGCATGGGCCACGAGCAGCTCGGCGTCCAGTCGTGCGGAAGGCACGCGGCGCCGCGCGAGATCCTCCGCGATCCACCGCACGACCTCCATCGCCGTCCACGTCCGCCGCTCCTCGCGCACTCCCTGCACCCGCCTTCGCCTCCGGCTTCGGCGGGCAGGCTTCGCGCCCTTCCCGCACTTCGATGACTCTATACCGACGGTGCGCCGATGCGTTAGCTTTCCGATGCGATGGCGGTCCGGATCGGCACCAGCGGGTTCCAGTACGACGATTGGCGGGAGATCCTCTACCCGCGGGAGCTGCCGAAGAAGCGTTTCCTGGAACGTTACGCCGAGGAGTTCGACGCGGTCGAGCTGAACTTCACCTACTACGGGATGCCGTCGGCGCGCGCGCTGGCCGCGCTCGTGCGCCGGACGCCCGAAGGCTTCGGCTTTGCCGTCAAGCTCCACGGCTCGATGACGCACTCGCGCGACGCCGACGAGACGTCGTGCCGCACCTTCCTGGAGGCGCTCCGCCCGCTGGCCGACGGCGGGCGCCTCCTCGCGGTCCTGGGCCAATTCCCGCAGTCGTTGTGGCCGGACGCGGCGGCGCGCGCGCACCTGGAGCTGCTGCGCGAACGTTTTTCCGGCCTGCCGCTGGTCTACGAGTTCCGCAACCGGCGGTGGATCCGCGACGAGGTGCGCCGCTGGCTGCGGTCGATCGGCGTCGGCATGTGCTGCGTCGACCAGCCGCGCCTTCCCGACCTGATTCCGCCCGTGCTCTGGGTGACCGCCCCGACGGCCTACGTGCGCTTCCACGGCCGCAACGCGGAGAAGTGGTACCAGCACGAGGTCGCGGCCGAGCGCTACGACTACCGCTACGGGACG
The DNA here is from genome assembly GCA_016213675.1 of Acidobacteriota bacterium. Taxonomy (GTDB): domain Bacteria; phylum Acidobacteriota; class Thermoanaerobaculia; order Thermoanaerobaculales; family Thermoanaerobaculaceae; genus JACQZW01. The sequence continues at coordinate 66,761 of JACQZW010000018.1, forward strand.
GAGGATCTCCGGGAGTGGAAGGGCCGGATCGAGCGACTGGAGGCGAAGGCGGAACGCACCCTGGTCTTCTTCAACAACCACTTCCGCGGCAACGCGGTGCACAACGCGCGCGAGCTGAAGGGGCTGCTGGGGGGAAGTGCGGGAGGGGCGGGAGGGGGAGTTTCGCGCAGAGACGCAGAGACGCAGAGGGGGACGGGCACGCGTTCTGGCCGTCCGTAGTCCGGCCGTGATAAGAACCGGACGGATCTGGCAGGCCGGGGCCGGCCGGCGGTCGAAAGGAGTCGAGGATGCGCTTCGAGATTGTCCACACGCTGCCCGCGGATCGCGAAACGGTGATGGCCGTGATGCAGGAGAAGGCGTACTACGAGTTCCTGCAGAAGAACCACCCGGACGTCGACCGCATCGAGATGCTCTCGGTCGAGGACCTGGGCGCGATCGTGAAGCGCCGGGTGCACTACCAGCCCAAGCCGATCATCAAGAGCGTAGGGCCGAAGAAGATCTCGCCCGAGGCGATGGCGTGGGTCGAGGAATCGACGCTCGACAAGAAGGCGTTCCGCCTGACCTTCACCAACGTGCCGCTGAAGGACTGGGTCCAGGAGCGGATGATCAACCACGGGACCATCGAGCTGCTCGACGCCGGCGGCGGGGCCACCCGCCGCATCGTTTCCGGCGAGCTGAAGGTGAAGTTCCTCATCCTGGGCGTCATCGCCGAACGGATCATCCACGGCAAGGCGAAGGATCTGCTCGACGGCGAAGCGAAGCTGTTCGGCGAATACCTGAAGGTCAGGGGCTGACCAGGCCGCCAGCTCGTGGCCGGTGGCTCGCAGAAACGAGCCACCAGCCGCCAGCTACCAGCTACCAGCTACGAGCCACCAGCTAGTCCCCGACCGGCCGATCGAAGACGCGCAGCACGTTGTCCCGGAGCATCTTTCCGACGATCCGTTCGGGGATGCGGCGGTCGAGGAGTGCGGCGACGAGGTTGCCGATCTGGGTCGGGTCGCGAAGGTCGCGGGGCATGAAGATCAGGCCGTCCCAGTCGGAGCCGAGCGCGGGGAGGTCCTCGCCGCCGGCGCGCCAGAGGTGTTCGAGGTGCGCGGCCACGACGTCGGCCGTGTCGCCGCCGAGGAACTGGGTGCCGTAGATCACGCCCGCCACGCCGCCCGTCCGCGCGACGGCGCGGACGGCGTCATCGTCGAGGTTGCGCCACATCGGGTGCACCGCGGCCACGCCGCCGTGCGAAACGATCACCGGCGCGCTCGCCACCGCCAGCACGTCGGCGCGGGTGCGCACCGACGCGTGCGCCACATCGACGAGGATGCGCGACGACTCGCACGCCTCGACCAGCGCCCGTCCCCAGCCCGTCAGGCCGTCGTCGGGGCGCATTCCGAGCCCGACGCGCGGCGTGCCGGCCCGGTTCCTCGAGAAATGAGTCACCGTGAGGTAGCGCAAGCCGCGCCGGGCCCAGCCGTCCAGCGGATCGAGCCGGCCCTCCAGGGCGTGCGCGCCCTCCAGGCCGAAGGCGTAGGCCACCGCGCCGCGTCCGGGCGCGGCGGCGAAAGCGCCCGGGGACGCGGCCGCCACGAGCCCTCCCCCGCTGCGCCGCGCCGCAGACTCGACCAGGGAGATCTGCCGCTCGACGCTGGCCACCCGATCCCCGAAGCGGATCGGAGAGGTTACGAGTCCGAGGAAGATCCCGCCGAAGCCGCCGTCGCGCAGCCGCGGGAGGTCGACGTGGTACCCCAACGCCGCGCGAGGCAGGGGCGGACGGTGCCGGCGCAGGAAATCGTAGCCGACACGCATCAGCGACGGCGTATCCGCATGCAGGTCGATCGGCGGGTGCTCGGCGAGCACCCGGGCCACGGCGTCGTCCCGGCTCACGCCGCCAGCGTACCGCAAGCGCGCGCGGTCGCGAAGGCGCAAGAGGCGGGAGTCCGCCGCCGTGCCCGATCGCGACGGCAATGTCGCGCACCCAAGTTCGGGGGCGAGGCGGGCGAGACGACGGCCGCGTTCCGCGCCGGAAACCGATAACTGAAAACTGAAAACTGTCTACTCGGCGGCGGCGGTCGGGCCGCCCAGGTTCTCGACGTTGTTCACCATCCCGCGGCGCAGCGGGACCTGGATCGGCTCGGGGCCGAACCAGATGCGCCAGATCGGGCGGATGATCGAGGACGCGTCGGAGATGGTGACCTCGGCGTTGCTCCCGGACTTGAGGTGGATGTCCGAACCGCGGGTCCACAGCATCATCTCGGCGCCGTTGGCCACGTCGTGGTTGGCGGCCTCGAGGAAGTCCTTGAGGGGCGACTGGGCGACGGCGGTGTCGAAGTCGTCGATCGACTTCTTGAGCGTCTCCTTGTAGGCGTCAACGACCTGCTGGCCGGTGACGTCGCGGACGAACTTCATCCAGATCGCCTTGCCGAACGAGCCGGAGTAGATCCACTGGTACAGGGTGCTGGAGTCCTTGAGTCCCGACCAGTTGACCTCGCCGTCGGTCACGAACGACGCGGCCTGGTTGGTGAGGAAGCGCTGCCAGGAGCTGCCGCCCGAGCTTTCCTGGATGTACATGCCGGCGGCGTAGACGTTGAACGCCCCGTACGCCTCGCGGGCGCCGACGCCGATCAGGACGTGGTCCTGGCCGCCGATCGACTTGTGGACGTCGAAGCTCTTGCCCGTCTCCGACTCCGTCACCGTCGTCGCCTGGGCCCACAATCCGGCCGCGGCGAACATCGCGAACCCCATGATCACCAACGTTGCCTTCTTCATGACGATCCTCCCTTTCCCATCCGGCTCGAATCAGGCGGCGCCTTGGACGGACGCAACTCGCGCCGATTCAACGGCCCGCCCCACGGACGCAACAACCACCCCGCATCCCGATACCAGTCCACCGTCCCCGCCAAACCCTCGACCAGAGGCACCCGGGGCGCCCAGTCCAGGTCGCGGCGGACCCGGGCGTCCGAGCAATTCCATCCCGTCGCCAGCAGCAGGTCGAGGGAGTCCGGGTGGAGCCACGCCGGCATGCCCGGAAGCCAACGCAGGCACAAACGTCCCAGCCGCTGCGCCGCGCCCAGCGTGTCGCGCGACACGGAGAACGTGATCGCCGGCGTTCCCTGCGCCAAGCGGACCGCCTCGGCCAGGTCGCGCAAGCGCCGGGCCGGCCCGTCGGTCACGTGGAAGACGGCTCCCGAGGCGTGGTCCCGCTCGGTCGCCCGCACGATCGCGGCGGCGAGATCGACGGCGTGCACGATGGAAATCGGCTGGTCGCCGCCACCCGGCAGGATGACCAGACCGGCCCGAATCGCCTGGAAATACGGCAGAAGGCTGCGGTCGCGCGGACCGTAGACCAACGGCGGCCGGAAGATCGTCACCGGGAAGCGGTCCGCACGCTCCAGCACGGCCGCCTCGGCCTCCAGCTTCGTCCGGCCGTACGCCCCGACCGGGACCGGCGTCGCGTCCTCGCCGAGCGACTGGCCCCGGGGTGCCGCCCCCGTGACCGCCAGGCTCGACACGTAGACCAAGCGCCGCACGGACCGGGCGTGGCGCTCCATGGCGTCCAGCAGGTTCATCGTGCCGTCAACGTGGGTCCGCCGGTGGTCCTCCTCCGACGCCGCCTGCATCACCCCCGCCAGGTGGATGACCGCATCGATGTCCTTGACGGGTTCCTGCAACGAATCGCAGTTCCGGACGTCCCCGACGAAGATCTCGACGTTCCGCTCGCGCAGGTGGCGCACGTCGGCCGTCGGACGTGCGAGCACGCGGACGGTGCGCCCGACCCGGAGCAGTTCCCGGACGACGTGCCAGCCGATGAAGCCGGACGCGCCGGTCACCAGGACGGGGCGGGGCGAACGCAAGCTTTCAGGCCTTCGGCGGCTCGGGCGGCGGAGGCGGGAGGGGCGGCTTGCCCTCGTTGACGGCGACCTTGAGTTCCTTGCCGACGCGGAAGAAGGGCAGCCTCTTCGGCGTGACGTCGACGTTCGAGCCGGTGCGGGGGTTCCGCCCGGAGTATGCGCGGTAGGTGCGGACGGTGAAGCTCCCGAACCCGCGGATTTCGATACCCTTGCCCGCCGCCAGCGCGTCCGCCATCGTCTCGAAGATCGCGTTGACGACCGTCTCCGCCGACCCCTTGGTCATCTTCGCTCTCTGGGCAACCGCCTCGATCAACTCGGATTTGGTCATCCAGATGCCTCCACCTTCCGCCGGGATCGTTTCCCTTGTAATTCCTGGCCCTTTTGGGGCCAAGCCGGTTGATGCATCTTCCCCGAGCCCGCGCAGGGGGTCAAGAGAAAAGTGCGCTTGCGCGTCCGATCCCGCGGACCTACGATGCGTCCATGTCCAGGGTTGGCGGCCGATCCATCTTCCTGCTCGTGGCGTTCGCCTCAATCGGCTGCTCCAAGGGACGCTCGGGAACCGACGCCGCCTCCGGCGAAAACGGCTCGCAGCCCGGGGCGGCGGGACCGTCCGGACCCGTCGGGCCGGACGGCACGCCGACGGGCATCCGCGTGCTGGACTTCCACACCCACTTCGATCCCCGGGCGTCGGACCTGGTCCTCCAGAAGATGGACCGTGCCGGCGTCGCGATGGCGATGAACTTCTCCGGCGGATCCCCGACCCGGTCGCGGTACGGCGACGGGCGGTCGGCGATGGACTACAGCGTGGAGGCCCAGAAGCAGAGCAAGGGACGCCTGCGGTTCTTCTGTGTCGTGCCCTGGAGCGCGACCGGGGTGCCGGATTTCGTGGGCCAGGTCGTGAAGTTCCTTCGCGAGTGCAAGGAGGCGGGCGGCCTGGGCGTGAAGATCTCGAAGGCCCTGGGACTGGGCGCGATCGATCCGATGACCGGCGGCCTGGTGAGGGTCGACGACCCGTGGCTCGACCCGATCTTCGAGGAAGCCGGCCGGCTTGGCCTCCCCGTGGCCATGCACACGGGCGACCCGAAGGCGTTCTTCGAGCCGTGCGGGCCGGAGAACGAGCGGTACGAGGAGCTGACGCTGGCGGCGGAGTGGTGCTTCGCGGACCAGTCGCAGTTCCCGACGTGGGAGGATCTCTTCGGCTCGTTCATGAACCGCGTCGGACGCCATCCGGGGACGACCTTCGTCGGCGCGCACTTCGGCAACGATCCGGAGGAGCCGCTGCGGATCGGCAAGATGATGCGGGAGCATCCGAACCTGTGGATCGACACGGCGGCGCGCGTGCCGGAGATCGGCCGTCGTCCGGCCGACACGCGCGCGGTGTTCGACGAATTCCCCGACCGCATCGTGTTCGGCACGGACCTCCAGATCGGCCCCGACATGACGGTGCTGGGCGCCGGCCCGCCCGACACGACGGAAGCCGACTTCGATCGCTTCTGGCGTTCGACCTGGCGCTTCTTCGAGACCACCGACCAGGGCATCGAATCCCCCACCCCGATCCAGGGTCGCTGGACGGTCACGGGGATCGGGCTGGGCCGGGATGTGCTGGAGAAGGTCTACCACGGGAACGCCGAGCGGCTGTTGGGGCTGTGAGGGAGAGCGGGAAGTGCACGAGTTCACTGCCCCGACTTTCGACGAGGTGCAGTTCCTCCCCGGCCGGATGCGGTAGCACCGCCGGCGTTGCGGCCCGAGAACCGAGGCCACGGCCACCAGCGTCTCCGACACCGATCAGCACGAGACACAGAAAGGACACGATGGGTTGCCGCTTCCCTGCGACCGCCTGCAGTCAGCGCACTGACGGCTGCCCTAGTGCATGCACCGGAGTAGGCAGGCCGGCTGCATCCATGTACACCAGAACTGGGGCGCTACCGGCCTCCGGCTCGCCCGCACCAGACCGAACCACTCCGGTGCAGAATGGCCAAACGCAGTCCACTCCCGTAACGGTATGAAGCAACTCTCGCGGGAACCTTACCGCCTCACCCTCCAGACATCCACCACCCGGCCAAGCGGTGACGGACGGCCCAAGTTCGCGACGCCACCTCGCAGTTGTCTCGTCGTCATCGCAGAACGTGATCCATTCCGCGGGAATCGCACTTGGACCGTGCCAGTAGCCCTGCGGGGGATAGAGCACGGCCGAAACGATGTACCAACCGGAAGGAGGAGGCCCCTTGCAGGGGGGATCGCACTCCACGGGCCGCCACAACGGGACGTCGAACACTCGCCGCTCCCCGGCCTCGATGGCGCACATTTCGCGCAGAGGCCATCCGTTGCCGTCCGGCTCGTACAGCTCACGCGACCCCATGAACGGTTGGCCGGTATCGGCTCGGTGCAGGGAGACGAACAGGCGGTCGTTGACACCGACCTGCACCAGGAACGGCACATCGGAGCAATTCTCGACCGCGACAGGCAATATGGGCACCACCGCTTCCGAGCAGTCTGTGTCGGCACACATCGAAATGCAGTCACATGGAAGTCTGAGCGAAACGCGAACTCCCGCCGTGCATCCGGACGAGACTGGCCTCGCCACCCCATTTGCCGGTTGTGCGGGTGGCAGTGCCTCTGCATGACAGCAGAGGGCCGCTGCATCCCTCGTCGGTACGTCACCATTGCGTGAAGGCCACTCCGCCCCGCAAGGGACTCCGGTCGTCAAGCTTCCTTCAACGCCCGACTCCGTGGACTCCGCGTTGGCCAAGGCATCCCCGTCGGAAGCTGCCACCGAACCCGTAGTCACGTGGCCGTCGTGCCGGCACCCAAGAGCAACGACAATCGTCGTTGCACGAACGGCCGCCCTGACGAGAAAGAACTGGTGAGGACGCCCGGAGGTCATAGCAAGAAGTCCGGGGGAAGCGTGTGACAGTCCGCAGGAAGACCGAGAGGTTCGATCCAGCACTCAGCGTAGTATCTGGCCCAATCCTCATCGGCGACACCGACAGCATGGAGCAGTTCATGAATCACCGTCCTGGCAAGGCATCGCGCGCAGGATCCAGCGAACGTCACAACGATGTGCTCGCCGTATGGCGCACCGCATGCGCCGTTGTACCCGCCGCATCCGCTGCATCCGGGGAGAGGAGTCTTCAAGCAAGTAATCGTGACCGTCCAATCGTCGGGGGCCGCGTCCTTCAGCAGCTTCAAGTTCCCCGTGTTCTCGCACTGTTCCCCGTAGTCACGCCGCGCCTGACGATCGATTGCCCGCTCCACGTCATCCTCGAGGTCACCACAGACCCCCTCCCACACAATGTCTGCCCCGGACGGGTCGATCTCACGCAGAGGTCTGGCCAGCGCGTACGCGTACGGCTGCACGGCCGTGGGTCGTGTGCCGGGGGACCACAGTCGTGGGTCGATGGCCAGGTAACGACCTAGGGCGCCGGCGAGGAATCGATGATGATTGTAGACTAGAGCGCTCGACCGGTCCGCGTGCTGCCCCGGGAACCTCAGCGGCTGCTCCACCGCCGCGACCGCCTCCTCCGTGTCCCCGAACGGCCTCATCTTCCCGTCCCAGACGACGTTGCGGCTCGCGTCGACGAGCTTCTTCGGCGTCGCGAGGTGGTCGTTGAGGTACCAGTACCAGGCGCCGCCGCGGCGGACGGCGAGGACGTGGTAGCCATCGAGGTAGACGTACTCGGCGAGGACGTTGTCCGGGGCGTCGGGGTCGCTGCCGGACGAGCAGTCGTGCTCGGCGATCAGCCGGTCGCTGAGGTCATAGATGAAGGCGGTGCAAGGCCGCGAGGCGGGCGGGAGCGGGTTCCCGGCCGCGTCGACCCACTCCACGCGTTCCGTCCGCCGGAACTTGTAGTCGTAGGTGTTCTCCTGGACCACTTGCGGCGCGCAGACGTCGCTGGCGCAGTCGATGCACGACCCGGCGGGGTCCGCCAAGCGACGGATCTGGGTCAGCCGATCCGCGCCGTCGTAGCGCAAGCACAGGTTGTCGTAGCGGGTGGCGTTGCCCGAAAGGTCGTAGGCCAAGACGTGCGGGTCAGCGCCGGTCACCTGGACCAACCGGCTGTTCGGCCGCGTCGGGTCGGGGCCGGCCAGATTCTCGTCCTGGTATGAGTACGTGGATACCTCGTCCGTCGTCGACCCGTGGTCGCGCCGCGTCTCGCTGAGCCGGTTCCCCGTCCGGTCGTAGGTCCACGCCAGGGTTCCCCACCAGCCTGTGGCGGCGATCAACCGGTCGGCTTCGTCATAGCCGTAGTCCGCGTTGCGCGCGTCGACCGCGTCGTAGATGGCACGGATGTTCCCCGTCGGGTCATCGTACCCCGTCGCCGGGTCGAGGTAGGAGTACTGGAGGTCCAGGACGTCGGCCGGAGGGTCGGCACCTATCGCCGTGATGTGTTCGACCCGGCCGCGAGGTCCCCGCGTGATCCCGTACGTCATCCCGTTGCCCATCGCGTAGCCGGTGAGCAGACCGGCGTCCGTGTAGGACACATTCTGGGCCAAGGTCGTCCAGACCCCGGTCGGCGGGAAAGCGATCACCGAGGAGATCTGGTCAGGGTCCGCAAGCTCGCGCCGATAGATGACCACCATGCCCGAAGGATAGACCGCCGTCTCGATCGCACCCAGGTCGTCGTAGGCGTACTGCACCACATAGTCCCGCCCGCGCTGCTCGCGCGTCTCGACGTCCACCCGCTCCATGACGTCATGATGGAACGTCGTTCGAGCACGCAACGCGCCGGAAGGGAGATGCTCGCCGACCTCCCGCAACGGGCCGCCGTCGGGCTCGTAGTCGAAGCTCACCCACCAATCGGGGATCCCGATCGCGAATGACAAGTCGTGCCAGACGTACCACGGGCGCCCCGCGCCGTCGTAGCGGAATCGCGTGGCCCTCCCGGTCGCGCGCACCTGACGCGTCAGCCGGCCGAGCCCGTCGTAACTGTAGCTGTCCGTACCGGAGTCGGGGAGGGTGGCCGAGGTGAGTTGCCCGCGCCACGCCCGACTCGCGAGGCCCCACGTGTAGGACGATGGCCTTCGCTCCGCGTCCGTCACCAGCGACACGGCGGCATCGCTGCGATCGACCGGGTACGCGTAGGTCGTCGTCCCTCCTCCGGCCGCCACCGACAGCAGCCGGCCACGCCAGTCGTATGTGTAGGCGGTCGTGCGAACTGCCGCGCCGGCGGCGTCGTGCAAGATGACCTCCGAGACGCGCGGGTCCGCCCCTGCGTAGCGGTACTCCGTCGCGACGCCCGTCTCGGCGTTCGTGACGAGGGTCACTCTGCCGTCCGCGTCATGCTCGTACAGCGTCGTGTTGCCGTCCGGGTCGATGACCTCGTCGGGCCCGCGGCTCGTGCCGCCGCAGCAGCCGGACAGCGTCTCGTCGTAGTACACGTACTCGCTGCGCACGCCGGGCGAGGTCTCGAACCACTCCAGCCGCCCCAGCGCGTCGTAGTGGCTGGTCGTCGTGCGGATCGTGCCGAGTCGCCCTTCCTCCACCTCCTGCTCGACCAGGTCGGCCGCCGAGTAGCTGTACGTCACGGCGCGGCCATCGGCATCGGTGACCGTGCCCAGCCGTCCCAACGCGTCGTGTGTATACGACCGGACGACTCGGCCCGCAGCGTCCCGCTCCTCCGCCAGCAGCCGGGTCAGCGGATCGTAGATGTAGCGCGTGAAGCGCCCGGAGGGCTCGGAGTGCGTTGCCAGGCGGCACTGCGCGTCGTAGGTCCATTGCTCCTGGAGCGCGGCGCCCCCCGGCCACTCGGTCGTCGTCTTCAACGTCGGACGATCGCAGAGGTCGTCGTACCGGTACGAGGTCTCGTAATACGGGTCGCCGCCGATCGACGGGAGGTGCTCCTCGACGAGGCGACCGAGACTGTCGTAGGAGCGCAACCGATCGGCTGCCGACCCGCCGGTGGTGTAGTAGGAGAACCCCGTTACGAGGCGGTTCGCGTCCGACGCGCCGGCGACGTCGTAGGCGTACCCGGCCGGCGTGCTCGGCGTGCTCGCGGTCCTCCATCCGCCGCTGGTCCGGGCCCCGCCGAACGCGTATTCCAGGGTCGTCCCGTGTTCGTCCGTGACGGTGCCGACGAACGGGAATCCCCCCGGAGGCGAGGCCCATTCGCGCGGCACGCTCGGCTCCGGCTCGCCGGGCTCGTAGCCCATGTCGTTGGCGAGCGCGACGCCGTCGGCGGCGCTGATCGTCCGGCGCGTCTCGGTTCCGACGTCGACCCGCGTCACCATGCCGTCGTCATCATACCAGTAGGTCGATGTGCGGTCGCCAGTCGCCTGGCGCGTCGTCTGCGTCCGGAGGAGATGATCGGAATCATAGGTGAACGCACGCCGCGTGTCCGAAAAGCCGCTCCGCTCGACCGAGGCCAGATTCCCGGCCGCGTCGATCTCGAACTCCGTTGGCGCGCCGGAGAAGTCGGTGATGTGGTCGAGCTTCCCGGCAGCGTAGCTGAAGTAAGCCCGACGGCCCGCGTCGTCCAGCACGGAGGCGAGGCGCCCGTTGACGGGATCGTATTCGAATACGTACTGGTAGCCGAACGCGGAATCGTCCGGCGCCCACGTCTTCACCAGGCGACCCGACGGGTCGAAGTGGTCGAGGACGCCTCCGGGTCGTCGAACCGTGTGCCATGTCTCGCCTACCGACGTCCATTCGAGCAGCTCGGAGAACGTTCCACCGGCAGATCGCAAGTCGCCGCCCGCCCCGACCACCTTCCGCACGCGGTTCCAGCTCGACTCGGGAGCGTGCATGGAGGGGATCCAAGTCGACTCCGCATAGTACAGCGAGCCGGAAGCATCGAAGGCCAGGGCGCTCACGCCCGCGGTGAGGACGCCCACGCCGTCCACGCCGTCGCCGAAGGACGGGGAGGTCGGGGAGTACCACGGGTCGCCCAGGACGGTGGCCAGCCGGCCGTCCGCGCCCACCTTGCGGACGACCTGGCAACGCTGGAAGCTCGAGTTGGTGCACTCGGTCACGAAGTGCAGTTCCCCGCCGCCGGACACGGCGATGGACCGCACCCGGCACGTAGCGTTGCCTGCTGGGAGCTCACCGTCGGGCGTCCACTCATCCAAACCCGTGCCGAGGATGCGGGTCATCAACCCGGTGGTGTGGTCCACCTTCCAGATGGCGGGACAGTACACGCTGGAGACGTAGATGTTCTCTGCCGCGTCTCCGGTGACCGCGTAGAGATCCCAGAGCGGGGCGTTCAACGGTGCGACGGGAGAGGGCTGGCTGTCGCAGGCTGGGGCCCCGCCAGCGAGGCCCGCGAAGCGCCAGATCCGGCGCACGCCGTCCGTGCCTCCGTTGTCGATGCGCCAGACGAACCGATCGCCCTGCCGCAGCACGAACGTCTCGCCCGACGGCGAAACCCAGATCCCGCCGGCACGCAACATGAGCCGCACGTCCCTTGCCACGAGTCCGTCCGATGCCGGATCCGTGGGCGGAGACAGCGTGCCTCCGCCGGCGAACAGCGTGCTCTGGCAGTCCAGGCCTGCCGGGGCCGCCGAGTCGCTCGTACACGTCACGCGGAACAGCCCGTCGTTCGAGCCCACCAGGAACTCGATCGTCGTCGCTGTGGAACCGAAGAATGCCAAGGGCCCGGCGGTGGAAGGCAGCGATCGGCCCGGGCGAGCGTCGGCGACGCCGTTGGGAGGCAACAGGGTGTAGAGGACGCCGTCCGAATGGACGACGCTCAGCACCTGGTACAGCGGATAGCCGGCGGAATGCACGATGAAGGTGCGTCCGGCGCCGTCCACCGCGAGCCCGCTGGGCTCCGGCAGGGTGGTATCGCGGGCGCGACGTCCGCTGCCCCAGTAGACGCCGCCCGTCGTCCCCGCCACCGTGACCACCTCGCCGGCGCCGGCGAAGTAGAACCGCTGCGCCTCGCCCCCCGGATCGAAGACGCTCCAGTTCAGGCCGCCCGGGTCCCGCACGAGGCGCTTGAGCCCCGCCAGTCCCCAGCCGGCTCCGAACGGGCTGTCCACCTCGTTGCGCACGGTCACCTGGCGCCAGTCCGGCGTCCAACTGTTGACGAGGTGCGCCGGGAGGTAGACGCCACCGATGGGTTCCGTCGGGCCCCAGTACTGGCTGCCGACGGCGACGGACGCCGGGTATATGCCGGTCTCGAGGATGGCGCCCGACGAACGCCGGCCGTCGAACAGGTACCGCAATCGTCCGGGCGGACCGGCCAGCCCTGACGCAGCGGGCGTGTACTCCAGCTCGTACGTGCGGCCGGAGCCCAGGACGTCGACGCGGAACATGCTCTTGAGCCGGTCCCAGCCCGTCACGTCGGGAGGGAACCACGCGCGCACCTCGAGCAGCGCGTGCGGGCGCACGGTGGCGCTCGAGTACTGAAGCCGCAGCGGCCACGGCGAGAGCCCGTCGCCGTTCTCGCGGCCCGCCGGTCCGACGACGATCGACTCCTGAAGCTCGCCCGAGCGCCGCGACACCGACGATTGGCCTTGCTCCCGATCCTCGCACGCCGTGGCGCAATCTGCGCCGGTGCAGCCGTCATCGGGTTGCACGACGGGCGGGAGCGGATCGCTGACGGTCGTGGCCGGGAAATGCGAGCTGGTGTGCCGGGTCTCGTAGTCGAGCCACGCGCCGTCGTCACTGATGCGTGCGCTCCCGCCCTCGACCCACCGTCCGTCCTGGAAACGGATGCACCGCAGCTCCGTCCCCGGCGCCAGCCCGTCGGTGTTGGCCAGGTGATCGACGATCGGTTGCGCCAGCTCGAGGCCGTCCGGGTAGAAATCGACCGGGTAGATGGCCACCATCCGCGGCGGCAACGGCGCCACGGTGGACCGGGCGGACGGGTAGCTCGTCAGGCGAAACTCCACCATGCGATCCAGCGCGCCCGGCGGGAACTCGACGACCACCGTCCCGTCGCCGTTCGTCGCAACGCCACCAGCGGGTCCGATCACGCTCACGTGCGGATCCTGTACCGCCAGATAGACGGGCTCCACCGCGACCTCGTAGCCCCTGGGGTGTTCCGGAACCACCGCCGTGCGGACGGCGTTGAGATAGCGGTCCGCTCGAATGTCGATCTGCAACTCGCGCCAGCCGTCTGCGTCGAGCGGACCCGGGTTCGGCGTGTCGACTGTCGGCACGGCCAGCGTGAACGTGCCGTCGCTCGCCGCGACGGCCCACACCCCGAGCTCGGCGCACGTCACCCGCGCGCCGGCCAGCGGCGCCCCGGTCGCATCGTCGAAAACCGTGCCGTGGACCGAGCCGTCGGCGGGGCTCGGCGGGGGAGCCGTTTCGGCCAAGTTCACCACAACCGACACTTCCGACAGGTTGTCCCAGCCGTCGTGCGCCGTGACCACGATGGTGTTCGGGCCGGGCCGCAGCTCCGCCGTGGCGAAGAACTCGCCGCCCACCACCTGGGCAGCCACGGCGTTGACGAACACCGCGGTCACGCCCGACGGGTCGAAAACCGTGCCGATCACGTCGACCGGGGCTTCCAGCAGCTCGTCGCCGGGCAATGGGTACTCGATGACGATTTCCGGTCCGGTCGTGTCCGGCGCGAACGTCACCGTGATCGACAGCGAGGACCGATTGCCGGTCACGTCCTCGGCCAGGACGTCGATGACGTTGATGCCCGGCTCCAGGTCCACGTTGGTCTGGAACCGACCCGCCGGCGCCGCGATCTCCAGGCCGTTGACCCACACGTGCGCCACGCCCGAGGCGTCCACCACGCGGCCGACCACCGAGACCGGGGAGAACAGGATCACGTCGCCATCCATGGGCCGGCGGAGTTGGATCACCGGCGGTCCGTCATCCACGGTGACGTCAGTTGCGCCATCGTCGAAGCCGAAGAGCTTGACGCCGTCCGCGCCGTAGCCCGAAAAAACGCCGCCATCATCCCCGGACGGCCCACCGCCCAGGACGGTGTCGACGAAGCCCTGGACGAGCGCATCCCCGGTCGGCCACGGCGCCGTCGCACCGCTCGTCTTGCGCCCAAGCAGCGCGTAGATCACGCGGACGTCATATGTGCCGCCCGGCACGATGACACCCTCGTCGTCGCGCCCGTCCCAGGTCGTCGCGTTCGCGACGGGGGCGGGGGTGCCGGGGCGCGCGCCGGCCGGAAAGGAGAGCGGCACGAGTTCCGCCTGCCTCCAAACCGCCACGCCGTCCCGCGAGACGACGTGGTAGACCGCCACGGCGTACTCGACCTTCTTCTTGTTGTTGGGCAGGAGGGCGCTGCCGGAGGAGTCGATCTGCACCTGGTCCTCGCGCCCGTCGGCAGTCGCGGGCGAGAACGGGTCGGGCGCGTCGATGACCGACGCTACATCGGCCTTCCCCGTGCGCCATGCCGCGCCGGCATCCACCGCGCCCAACAATTCGTCTCCGAGGGGGTCAGCGCTCAGGGGGAATGCGACGGTTCCCCCCCCCAGCAAGATCGATGCCACGAGGATTCGACCGGACACCACGCGATTCTTGCTCATCGTTGCCCTCCCTGCCCGGAGCGAGCGACGCGAGTCGAAGGGCCTCGCCCTCCGACGATTCAGCGACAACCGCACGAGCACGCACCCACCGCAACCGGCTTCTTCGACTACGGGGAAGTCTGACCGACAGCGGC
>JACQZW010000016.1 GCA_016213675.1 Acidobacteriota bacterium
GCTCGAGGTGACGGTGCCCGATCCGCTGCCGGGCTTGCTGACGGTGAGCGTCTCGTTCCCCGGGCCGACGAGGCGGACGAAGACGGCGCTCACCGGGCCCCAGGTGTTCCCCGCGTCCCGGCCGCGGACGTACAGGGTGTGCGGGTTGGTCCCCGTCCACCCGGCGGTCGCCAGCGTGCCCTGGACGGCCTCGACGGTCGCGTTGAAGGTGCCGTCGGTGGCGGTGAGCGCGACCGGCGTGGCGCCCGTGGCCCACGGCGGGGTGTCGACGTAGACCTCCGCCGCCGCGATCGCCTGCACCGGCTCGGTGCCGTTCGTGTTGTTGTACCGCGTGTCGTTGATCGTCGCCGTGACGAGGACGTCCGTGCCCGCGGTGACGTTGCCCGACGGGTTCGTCGCCACCGACAGGGCGTCCGGGCCCGCCGGCAGCCGGTACGGCAGCCGCGCCACCCGGATCGCGTACAGCAGCGCCTGCAGGTTCGTCGGCAGGATCGTGCTCGTGAACGTCGTGCAGTCCTGGAAGAAGTCGGTTCCGAACTCGAAGGTGTACGAAGGAACACCCAGCTCGCCGTAGCCGAAGTCCCGTGTCGTTCCGTCGGTCGCGTAGAGCGAGTAGGCCTGCTGCGGCGTGTGCCCGTTGAAGTAGGCGAACTTCCGACCCAGCGTCCGGAGCTGCGCCGCGTTGAGCGTCGGCGACGACGTGTACCCCCACGGCCACATGACGAGCTCGCCGTAGCTGTGCAGGTCGATGAACACCCCGGCCGCGTCGTCCGGGATCGGCGCGACCTGCGGGTCGCCGTAGTCCGGGAAGATCGCGAGGGCGTAGTCGCGCACCGCCAGCGCCTCCGGCTCGGACGCCGCGCTCGGACCCCGGAACGTCTCGGAGCAACCTACCGAGCTCGACCCGCCGCAGCAGCCCCAGTTGTACGGGAAGTTGCGGTTGAGGTCGATGCCGTAGGAGCTCGGCGTCGTGCAGTAGCCGCTGTCGGTGTTCTTGCGCCACGACACGCCGGTCTCCGCCTTCTTGCGGCCGTCCGGGTTCATGTTCAGGATGAGGTGGACCTCCTGGTGGTCGAGGAACCACGTGACGTCGGGGTCGGTGCCGTAGCTCGACAGGAGGTGCTCCGCGAGCCGGGTCGCGAGCTCGGCCGTCACGTACTCCCGGGCATGGATGGACCCGGTCATGAGCACCTTCGGCTTCGGCTCCGGCGTCGCGGCGTTGGTCAGCTTGAGGACCATGATGTCGTAGCCGGGAGGGCCGCCGATGTCCGACTTCTCCCACGAGTTGCCGATGTCCGTCCAGGTGGCGAGCGTCGGGTGAGCCGCGACGAGGGCCAGGGCCGCGGCGAACGTTTCCTCGACGGTCCGGTAGCAGGGATACCCCGGGATGGCGTCGACCTGCTCCGGCAGTCGGACCCGCGGCACCTGCAGCTTCGTGGTGCGCGCCTCGTCCACCTCGACCTCGAAGCCGAGTTCGAGCAGGAGCTGCCAGCCGGCGCGGTCCACGTCGACGACGAGCCACCCCTCGTCGTGGTGGACCTCCCACGGCTCGATCTCCGCCGCCAGGAAGTCGACCTGACTCCGGGTCTGGAAGGTGGCGCGCACGACCCAGGGGCCGTCACCAGCGGGCGGCGCGGGCTGGGCAAGGACTGTAGTCGCAGCGAGCAGCAGGACCAGGCCGACAATTCGCGTTTTCACGGGGCAGATGATAGCGCGAACGCAGGCTCCCTCAACCCGATCCGCGGAGCGCCAGGCACACGGCCGACCGAGGCCCTCGGGCTCACCTCGTCGTTGGATGGGCCGGGGCTGTCCCCTGTCGCCTGTCTTCTCAGTTCCCGTCCCAGTCGCCGGCGAGCGGCTTCTCGTCGACCAGGCCGTACGTGAAGTTCAGCTCCGCGGACCCAGCCTCGTTGGCGTTCTTCAGGAACCACTCGCCGAGTGCCGTCCGGTAGATCCCCACCGTGTCGTCGCCGTCCCCGTCCCAGTCTCCGACCACCGGCACGTCCTGCGCCGGGTCGCCGTACGGGAAGACCAGCCCCGCGCTGCCGCCGGAGTAGGCGGTCCGCAGGTACCACTGCCGGTCCGAGGCGCGGAAGATCCCCACGGTGTCCGTGCCGTTGCCGTCCCAGTCGCCCACCACCGGGGTCTCACCGGCGAGGCCGTAGGTGAACGACAGGTCCGGCGCACCGACCGAGTTGGAGTTGCGCAGCAGCCACGCGGCCGTCGCGGGCCGGTAGACGCCGATCGTATCGATGCCGTCCCCGTCCCAGTCGCCGGCGACCGGGACGTCGCCGGCCTCGCCGAACCCGAGGACGAGATCCGCGTTGCCCGGGGCGTTCGTGTTCTTCAGGTAGAACACGCCATTCCGGTAGATCCCGACGGTGTCGTCGCCGTCCCCGTCCCAGTCCCCCTTGACCGCCTGGTCCGACGGGTCGCCGTACGGGAAGACGAGGTCCGCGGCGCCCGCGGAGCTGCTGTTCCTCAGGTACCACTGGCGGTCGCCGGCCCGGTAGATGCCGGGGGTGTCCGCGCCGGCCGGCCCGTCGAACGTCGCGACGACGTTCCGCGACTGGTCCAGCGTCACGTTGCAGTCGCCCGTCCCCGCGCAGCCCTCGCCGGCCCAGCCGACGAACGACGACCCGGCATCGGCGACGGCGTGGAGCACCACGCCCTGCCCCAGCGGGAAGCTCGCGTCGCAGGTCGTGGGGCAGGCGATCCCGGCGGGGTTCGAGGTGACCGATCCGGAGCCAGATCCAGCCACCTGCACGACGAGGGCGGCCGTGCCGCCCGCCGTCCCGGTCGTCGCGGACGACTGGTTGTTGGCCGCGACCGGGTCGTGGAGCGTGCCGGTGACCGTCGCCGAGCTCGTGATCGGCCCGGCGCCGTTCACGGTCACGACGATCGACTTCTCCGAACTCCCGGCCTTGGCGAGCGTGCCGATCGTGCAGGTGACCGTGCCCGCGCTGTGACTGCAGCCCGTGGATGCCGACACGAACGAGACACTGCCCGGGAGCGCCACCGTGGCGGCGACTCCGGTCCCGGCGACGGGACCGGCGTTGCTCACCGTCACCGTGTAGGTCAGGGTTCCACCGACGGCAACCGGGTCGGGCCCGTCCGCGAGCTGGACGCCGAGGTCGGCCATGCTCACCGCCGCCAGCGCGTCGATCCGACCCCAGCCGAAGGTGTTGTTTGGGACCTGGCTCCCTGGCACGTCGCCGCACGTCTGGGTGCTCGTCCGCGGCACGGCGGTCTGCTCGATCCGGTACTCGACGGCATCGACGTCGCCCTGCCAGGCCGGCATCGCCGAGAGCAGGAGCGCCACCTGGCCAACGACGTGCGGCCCGGCCATCGAGGTCCCGCTCATCGTGCCGTAGCTGTTGCCGGGAACGCTCGAGCGCACGCTCACGCCGGGCGCCGAGACGTCGGGCTCGACGCGGCTGAACTCGCCGATCACGACCGGGCCGCGGCTCGAGAACGAGGCGATGCTGTCGGTCGAGCTGGTCGCGCCGACGGTGAACGCCGTGTCGTAGATCGCCGGCGGATCCGTGATCGACTCGCAGCTCGACCCGCTGTTGCCGGCCGAGACGACGACCACGATGCCGGCGGCGCGGGTGTTGTCGACGACCGTCTTGAGCACCGTCGGATCTGTGCACCCCTCGCTGGGCGGGCAGCCCCAGGAGTTGTTGATCACGTCGGGCGCCTTGCTGGGATCGGGGCTGGCGCCCGCGACCGTCGTCGGGGCCACGAACCACTGGAAGCACTCCGCGTACGTTGCCGGCGTCCCGACGCCCTGGTTCATGTTGCGGCAACCGATCCACTTGGCATCCGGCGCCATGCCGACCTGGTTGCTGCCGCCGTCGTCACCGACCATCGTCCCCATGGTGTGGGTGCCGTGCTCGTCGTCGTCGCAGGGGGCCGTTGCGTTGGGCCCGCACACGCCGCCGCCGGAGTGGATCGAGTCGTGCCAGTTGTAGTCGTGGGTCGCGGCACTCCCGCTCCACCCGCGGTACTTGCCCTTCAGCGCCGGATGATCCCACTGGTAGCCGGTGTCCTGCCCGGCGACCACCACCCCGGCGCCTCGGTAGCCGAGCGCCCAGACGCTCGGTGCGCCCGTCTTGGTGACCCCCCACTCGACCGCATCCGGCGCCCCTGGAGCCCCTTCCGGCTCGTTCGGCACCGTCTTCAACTTGACGCTGGGGTTCGCCGAGACGCGCCGGACGTCGTCGCGCTCCGCCATCGCCCTGACGACCGCGAGGTCGCCCCGGACCCAGATCATGTTGGCGATCCAGAACGGCTGCGCCTCGACCCTCAGCCCCTCGAGGGCGGCCAGCACCGGCGCCTGGCTGCGCAGCGCGGTGTCCCGCAGGAGACGGGAGACGAGCTCGCCCCGGGCCTGCTTGGTCGGCTGATCCGCCGCCCGGCTCACATCGGCCTGCTCGCGCAGGACGACGAGGAACTCGGTTGGCCCGCTCGCCCCGGACTCGAGCACCCACGGGTCGACCTTGTCCGTCCATGACCCGCCGTCGCCGGTCTCCGACCGCGCCACCGACGGCATCAGGGACACACCCAGCAGCAACCCGAGCACCGCACCCCGAACCAGTGTGACCACACCAGCCTCCGGCCCTCTGACCGCCACGTTGGGCCGATGGAGTATAGCTCGCCGCCGGCATGCCGACGCGTGGTGCGGGCCGGCGTGCAGGGAGCCGCCCCCGTAGCGTCTCCAGGTGGGGGAGAACCACGGCCCCGATCGCGGGCCCCGGGGTCCCGGCTCGGCTAGAAGCCGTCCCAGTCGCCGGCGATCGGTCTCTCGGAGGCCAGTCCGTACGTGAAGCTGATGTCGGCGTCGCCTGCCGTGTTGGTGTTCCTCAGGAACCACTCCCCGAGGCTCGACCGGTAGATCCCCACGGTGTCGACGCCGTTCCCGTCCCAGTCACCCACGACGGGGACGTCCACCGAGGGATCGCCGTACGGGAAGACGAGCTCGGCGTGACCGCCGGCGGTCGAGTTGTGCAGGTACCACTGCCGATCCGAGGCGCGAAAGACGCCGACGGTGTCGATACCGTCCCCGTCCCAGTCTCCCACCACGGGCGTCTCGTCGGCGAGACCGTAGGTGAAGAGCAGATCGGGCGCCCCGGCGGAGTTGGAGTTGCGCAGCAGCCAGGTGGCGGTGCGCGGCCGGTACAGCCCGACCGTATCGATCCCGTCACCGTCCCAGTCGCCGCTGATCGGCACGTCGCCGGGCCCACCGAACGCGAAGACGACATCCCCCGCGCCGGCCGAGTTGGCATTCCGCAGGTAGAACGTCCCTCCCCGGTAGACTCCGACGCTGTCCACGCCATCACCGTCCCAGTCCCCGCGGACGGCCAGGTCGCTCGGTTCGCCGTAGGTAAAAACCTGGTCGGCACCACCGGCGTCGTTCGTGTTCCGCAGGTACCAGCTCCGGTCGGAACCCCGGTAGATCCCGGGCGTCGCCGTGCCCTTCGGCAAGGCGAGGACCTGTGCGATCCCGGACCACGGCGACGGATACGTGCCGGTGCCGCAGGAGTCCATGGCGCGTACCCGGTAGTAGAACACCGTCCGTGCCATCGCACTGTGGCTGAACGCGGCAGTCGTGCCGTTCATCGCGAACGTCATCGCGCCGGCGAACCGGGGGTCCTCCGCCTCCTGTAGCTCGTACGAGCCGCTCGATCCGGTCGCCGTCCACGCCACCTCGAAGGTCTCGCCGGAGTGGACGCGGGCCGGGACCGTCATCACCGGGGCGGCCGGAGCGGGCGGCGCGACGACCGTCACCGTGTGAGCGGCCGACGCCGTCGTGCACCCCGTCGCGCTGGTCACCGCGACCGAGTAGCTGGTGGTCGCGCCAGGGACCACGGTGATGCTCGACGTGGTCTCGCCGTCCGGGCTCCACAGGTACGCGGCGAACCCGTCTCCCGCGTCGAGCGTCACCGGGCTCCCGGCACACGTCTCGGTGGGGCCCGAGATCGCCGCGGTCGCGTCGCAGCACAGTCGAATCGTCCGGGTCAGCCCGTACGGGGCTCCGGCCTGGTCGAGCAGCGTCATCGTCGCCGTGTAGAGGCCGGGGGCATGGCCGGTCGTCGACGGCCACGTCCAGGTCGCGCCGGCGCTCCAGGCCACCGGCCCGAACACGGTCTGCGCCGCTTCGTTCGTGATCGTGACCGTTCCGCCGGCGACCTGACCGGTCGTCGCGTCGTGGAGGTCGAACGAGTCGCCGGGAAAGCCGTCGGCATCGGCCGCGCCGCAGTCGGCAGCCGCCGCGTTCACCGCCGACTGGTTGGCGACGGCCAGAGCAGGGCGGGGGGTATCCGGGAAGCACGCGGCGGAGATCGTCGTCACGGTGCCGACCGAGTAGGCCGCTCGGTAGATCCGCGCGTTACCGTCGCTCGCGCCCAGCACCGCCAGATCAGCCAGCAGCTCGTCCGGGTGCGCGCTCAGGTTGAGCTCGCCGGTGGCCACCTCGACCGGCGCGTCTGGGTCCACCACCGAGAACGCCTGCATGTTCGGGTCGGGGTCGAGACCCGGGCGACCCTTGGCAGCGACGACGACCTTCCCGTTCCCAGCGACCCAACTGTAGGTCCCGGCCAGCAGCGTGATGGTCGACCGGACGATCGGTGCCGCCGGGTCCGCGATGTCGACGACCTTGATCGTGCGCGGAGACGTCGCTGCGAGGACGTAGAGCCGCGCCGAGTCCCGGTCGACGTAGAAGTCCGAGGACAGGCCCGGAAAGAACGCGACCTCGCGAGCCCCGGCCGCGCTCGCCACGTCGAAGATGGCGACGCCGGCCGTTCCCGAGCTGCGCTTGACGAACAGCCACCACCGTCCGCCGATCTCCGCGGTCTCGAGCGCATCGCCGTACGCGGCCTGCGAGCTGGTGAACGACTTGACCAGATGGGGGTTGCTCGCGTCGGCGCCCATTGCCACGATCGAGACGGCGGAGGAGGTCCCGTCCAGGTACGAGCCCACCGCGTACCACTGCCCGTTGACGCCCTTGAACAGCCGGGCGAACTTGGGTCGCGACGCCGTGTCCGGGTTCGTGAACCGCACGGCCTTCTTGACCGTGAGCCCGGTCGGCGCCGTCGGGTTGTTGATTCTGAACGACACCCACCCGTAGTGCTGGAACATCGCGATGCCGTAGTCGTAGTCGTCGGCCACGGCGGCGTCGAACTGCAGCTCGTCCCAGTCCGAGGTCGGCGGCGCCAGGCCCCACGGCTGATTCGCCGGGAGGATGAATCGCACGGTGGGCGCGCTCACCGGGCTCGTGACGTCGTAGAGGTTCAGCGACGTCCACGTGGAGACGAAGAGAAACTGCCGATCCCCGAAACGCCACGGCTTGAGCCGGTAGATGCGGGACGTCTCGCACCCGCCGATTCGGCCGGCCCCGACGCAGCGCGACGACTGGTCGAAGAACGCGGTCGTCCCGAGGTTGCACACAGCGTCGGGCGACCCGGCCCCAGCCGCGGCAGCGACCGCGAGCGAGGCGGCCAGGCCGATGGCCCGTCCTCTCCAGCCATGGCCGCGACGGCCTTCGTGTCGTGTGCAGCTCGGAATCAAAGGCAGCTCCAGATCTGCATCGTCAAGACGATGGTGCAACCGATCTTCCGGGGGGCGAATCCCACCGCCCGGTTGCCCTCCGGACGACGGATCGTCATCGTACACAAGCATTTGTCAGGACGCAACAGGTCGACCGGCTCGCCGTGCAACGATCCCGTCGCAACGTCGCGGAGCCTGTCCCACACCGCGAGGTACGCGCCTCCGGTTGCGCCCGGGTCATGCCAGGCGACAGGGCCGGTCCGTTGCGGCGCGCACGCCGTGCGCTCCGGGTCAGGGGACGGAATCGAAGTCCGGGTGCGGCCGACGCCCTTCCGACGCTCCGAACCGAACGTAGTGGACGAGGGGGTTGAGGCCGGACTCGGCAACGTCGGGATTGGTCAGGAGATAGAACGCGGCGTCGAAGCGTGGGTGGGGAGCCCGTCCCTCGAATCCGCCGTAGAGGACGAAGTGGACCAGGGGGTTGAGGCCGGACGCGGCGACGTCGGGATTCGTCTCGAGATAGAACGAGGTGTCGAACAGCGGGTGGGGAGCCCGTCCCTCGATTCCGCCGTGGAGGACGAAGTGGACCAGCGGGTTGAGGCACTCGTCCGCCACGTCGGGGTTCAACTCGAGGTAGAACGAGGAGTCGAACAGGGGGTGGGGAGCCCGTCCCTCAGAGGCTCCGTACTCGAGGTAGTGCACCAGCGGGTTCCAGCCCGCCGCCTCGACGTCGGGGTTGTGCCGGAGGTAGTACGACGGATCGAAGAGCGGGTGGGGGGAGAACGCGCCGCCGGCGAGGAAGTGCGACAGCGGGTTACTCGCCGCGGCAGTGCTGCCACCCACCTGCCCCAGGTACCAGCGGACGGAGAACAGCGGGTGCGGGTCGGCCTGCCCGCCGGGCGGCTGGTCGAGGAAGCGCAGGATCGGGCTCTCGCCGGGGGCGAGCGGCGGGTCGCACCCACGGGCGAACCAGTCGACGTCGAACAGCGCCGATGGGGCGGCGTGCTCGGCGGCACCCCGGGTCATGAAGTGCATGAGCGGGCTGATGCGGGGGCGGGCGTCGGGCAGGTTGTGCCGCCGGTAGAACGCCTCGTCGAACAGGCCGCTCGCGATGACGCGGCAGACCTCTTCGCGCCGCGAACGCTGCGCCAGGTGGGCAAGCGACCGGGCAACACCGGCCAGCCGCGGGTGCGTCCCCCGGCTCAGTCGTGCGGAGAGCCCGACCAGGCCTTCCTGCGCTCGACCCTGCCGGTGCTGCCCAAGGTCGGCCGCCCGCTCGCGATCCACGACTCGGGCCGCGAGCAGCTCCATGTCACGGGCGGCGGCGCCCAGCCGCAGCACCGACTGCGTCCTCGTGACCCGGAGCTGCTCCGCCAGGTCGACGATCGCCACGTCCCGGACCTCGCACTCCGCGGCCAGCCGTTCCACCTCGCCTCGGCTCTCCGACAACCGGTCCGCCGCCGCGCAGAGCTCGCCCTCCAGAACCACCACGCGTTCGGCCACGGTCGCCAACCGGGTCAACTCCCCGTCTCGCGTTGCGAGCTCGGCGTGCAGGCGGCCGATCTCCTGCTCGAGCCGACCGTGACTGGCGCGCATCGCTTGCACGCTGGCCAGACCGGGTCGAACCGCCAGCTCGGAGCTCGTGAAGTCCTCGAGCCGGGGGCGGTCCTTCGAGGCGGCGACCCAGCGCTGGAGCCGCACCTCCGCCTCGCAGTAGCGGGCGACGGCCGCGGCATCGAGCGGCAGGTCGAGGCCATCCGCCACCTTCGCGACCAGGTCGACGATCCGACGGCTCACCGAGGGGTCTGGCTCGGCCACCGAGGACAGTCCGGCGAAGCTGCCGTAGAGGCTGCGGAACAGGACCCAGCCCAGGTCGAGCGGATCCTCCAGGTCCCATTCCAGGTCGACGAAGTGGAACTCTCCTTCCGGCCCGCGAATGAGGTTGAACGGCGTCGCGTCCAAGCAGCGGCCGGGGACGCGCGCATCTGGGTCGGCGGTGGGCATGCCGGCCTCCTGCGCCAGACAGTCGAGCCAGACCCGCGCCCAGGCGACGACCGGTTCGACGGTCCACCCCTGGCGGTTCACGATGTTGGTCAGTCCCTCGCTCCACAGCCCGCCGCGGCGGAACGGCTCCTCCACCAGCCTGACCGCCAAGGGAACGCCCGGGACGTGCCCACCCAACTCGGGCCGGAGGAGTCTCCTGGTCACGTGGATGCCGTCGGCGCGGCGCCGGATCTCGGTGATCTTGCTGAACTCGGGTCGCCGCCAGCCGCCGCAGTGGACGGCCAGCAGGGTCTCCTCGTCGGCCGCCGCGTTGTGCCTGCGGACCGGGCTCGCCACCATCAGGAACGAGTTGGCGAGCTCGGCCAGCAGGCCGTTGCGGCAGACCACCCGCCACGCCCGTTCGATGGAGAACAGCGGAAAGACGGGTCGTTGACCGTCCGCGATGGGGGACGAGGCTGCCAGGCTGGCCAGGCACTCCGTCAGGACCGGCTCGCCGGTCCCCGCCTTCATGACGATCGTGGTCGGCAGCTTGTAGTCGGGCAGCGGGACGTGCACGTCCACGGTGGCGAAGCCGGCGCTGACCAGGTGGTTCTCGAGCTCGCTGCGCCCGAAGGTGACGACCGAAGAATCCTCGTAGAGATCGTTGATGCCGTACATCAGGGCGTCGAGGTGGTCCTCGGCATAGCCACCGAAGTACTTCAGGCCGAGCTGGTTCTCGATGGCGACGATGAGGTGGCCGCCCGGGCCGAGGAGCGAGCGCGCCCGCTCGAGCATTCCCTGGACCGGGTTGGCGCCGCCGGAGTAGAGTCGCGCGTACTCCAGGACCCCGATCAGCGTCACTGCATCGAACCCGGTACCCAGGTCCACCGACTCGAGCCGGTCGCAGACGACGTGCACGTTGGGTAGGTCGCGGCAGCGGGAGGCGGCGATCGCGGCTCGGCGCCGGCTCGGCTCGAGGGCCACGACCTCGGCACCGAGCTCACCGAGGAAGCGCGTGATCACCCCGCAGCCGGCGCCGACCTCCAGGACCTTGCCGCGGATCAGTGACTCGATCGGCCGCAGCAGGTTCGCGCGGCGCGGGCTGAGGTGATACAGCGAGGGCCAGTCGGTGATCCGGCCGGACAGCTCCACCGACATGACGGACAGGTCGGAGGTCGTCGCGACGATCCGGGCGAGGCGTTCCTCGACCTCGTCGCCGTCGCTGTAGGTGAAGGTCGGGCCGGATGCGTGCGGGAACAGGACACCGGTCGCCGGGTCACGCCGGTACCGGTCCACCCACCAGGCGTTCACATCGCCGGAGGTGGCACCCACTGCCCGTCGATCCCCGCCAGCGGCGGGGTGCCCGTCACGTTCCAACCTGCATCCTCCCCGGAACGAACAACCTCGCAGGGCCCGTACCCCGCGCAATCTACCACAGGGCACGACCACGCTAGAATCGCCTCGCGTGACCGACGCTCCAGCCCCTGCGCCACGGCCAGACCCCCGGACGAGCGGGCCGCGATCCGGGTCCGCCGGCGACGCGGCGCTGCGGGCGGTGGCCGGAGCCTGGGTCACCGCCGTCATCGGCGTCGTGACGTGGCTGTACTGGGCGCCGCCGGCCAAGCTCCTGTGCGGTGACGAGGGCACCTACATGTTCGCCGCGCGGGACCTCCTGGCCACCGGCCGGGCCGGCCTCGACCTGCTCTGGCCGCCGCTCTACCCGCACGTCCTGGCCGGCCTCCTGGCAGTCGCCGGCGGCAGCCTGATCGCCGTCCAGGCGCTCCAGCTCGGGCTGCTGCTCGTCGCGGCGGCGCTCCTCCACGACCTCACGGCCCACCTCACCGGCTCGCGGACCGCCGGCGCCATCGCCGCGTTCCTGCTCCTCGCCGACCCGACGATGGCCGCGTTCACAACCTACCTGTGGCCCGAGATCCTGCACGTGTTCCTGTTCCTCGCCGTGCTGTGGATCCTCATCCGCAGGCGGGACCACCGCGGCTGGCTCGCCCTCGCCGGCCTCGCCCTCGGCCTCGCGCTCCTGACCAAGAGCGTGCTGGGGCCGTTCGCTCCGGTGCTCGTGCTGCCGCTGCTCCTCCGCGGCCCCCGCGGGCGCAGCCTCGCCTCCGCCGCGCTGGTCGCCGTCGTCGCCGCCGCCGTGGTCTCCCCCGTAGCGGTCGCGAACGGCCTGCGCCGCGGTGCCTGGGTCGTCTCAGACAGCTCGCGCTTCAACCTCTGGCTCGGGCTCAACGACGTCTCGCGCCGCAGCCTCGAGGGCGACATCGCTGGCGCGGAGTACCGCCGCTACCTCGCGAGCGCTCCCGACTTCCGGGGCCGGAACGACGTCCTCGAGGCGAAGATCGCGTCGCTCGTGCGCGAGCGCGGCGTCCCTGAGGTCCTCCGCGCGCAGCTCGGCCGCCAATACTTCCGCCTGCTCGACACCGAGACCTACCTCACCGAGCAGCTCCCCGGAGGCTTCCTACACCAGACCGCGTGCGGCTACGGGCCGGCCACAGCGAGCCTGGCGGCGCCGGTCCGGCTCTATGCCTACGGCTTCCACGCGATGCTGCTGGTCGCAGTTGCGCTCGCCGTCGCGCTGACCGCGCCCTGGCGCGAGCGCGCCTGGCTGAGGGTGGTCCTCGCCTTCCTCGCCTACAACCTGCTGGTGTTCCTCGTGCTGCACGTCAAGTCCCGCTATCGGCTGCAGTTCGTGCCGTTCCTCGACCTGTTCGCCGGCGCCGGTCTGGCGGCCGCCTGGGCGCGCCTGCGGCGCTCCGACACCTCGAAGGTCAGCGGGCTGCGCATCGCGGCCGCTGTGGCGCTGGCAATGCTGCTCCTGTTCCTGGCCTTCGGCAGCCGCCTGCTCCCCGGTTGACCCCGACCCCGCAAGCTTTCCTGGTCTTCAACCCGTTGCACCTACGGCCGGGCGGGACCCGGTCCCCTGGCTACTCAGTTCCCGTCCCAGTCGCCGGCGAGGGGCTTCTCGTTGATCAGGCCATATGTGAAGTTGAGATCGGAGTTGCCTGCAGTGTTCGAGTTCCTCAAGAACCACTCCCCCAGGCTCGCCCGGTAGATCCCCACCGTGTCGTCACCGTCGCCGTCCCAGTCTCCGACGACCGGCACGTCGAGTGCCGGGTCGCCGTACGGGAAGAAGATCTCAGCGTTACCCCCGGCGTTCGTGTTGTGGAGGTACCACTTTCGGTCCGAGGCGCGAAAGATGCCGATCGTGTCGATGCCGTCGCCGTCCCAGTCACCAGAGACCGGTGTCTCGTTCGACAAGCCGTATGTGAAACTGAGGTCGGGCGGCCCTGGGGTGTTGCTGTTCCGCAGGAACCAGGCGGCCGCCCCCGGCCGATACACCCCAATCGTGTCGAGGCCATCACCATCCCAGTCGCCGGCGATTGGGATGTCGCCCGCCACACCGAACCCGATCACGATGTCGGCGTTCCCAGCGGTGTTGCTGTTCCGGAGGTAGAACACGCCGTTCCGGTAGATCCCGACCGTGTCGTCGCCGTCCCCGTCCCAATCGCCCTTGACGGCCTGGTCACTGGGATCGCCGTAGGGGAAAACGAGGTTCGCGGCGCCGCTGGAGTTCGAGTTCCTCAGGTACCAACTCCGGTCCGTCGATCGGTAGATCGCGGGGGTGTCCACACCCTTCGGGCGGAGGTCGAACGTGGCGAGGACGCTCCGGTCTCCGCCCATAGTCACCTGACAAGTGGGCAGCACGCCGGTGCAGTCACCGCTCCAGCCAACGAAGGCGGAGCCTGGGAGTGTCACGGCGGTCAGTGTGACCGCTGACAAGGGTGGGAACTGGAAGGAGCAGGTGTCTCCGCAGTCGATGCCTGCGGGGTTGCTCGTCACTGTCCCATCGCCTGTTCCGTTCCTGTTCACAGACAACGTCGCCACCGAGCCCGTGGTTGTTCCCGGAATTGTCGCCGTCAACTCGCTACGAACGGTGTTCGAGTTGTTGACGTGCGGGTCGGTGCGCGTGACCACGACGAAGTAGTAGGCCGTCCCGGCGGCGAGGCCAGTGACTGACAGGCTTGGGGTGCTCTTGTCGCCAGTGCTCCCGAACAGAGCGAACGGACCGGCCGGTACGTCGCTGACGAATACCTCGTAACCTCCGGAGTCCGCGGTGTAGGGGATCGGGGTCCAACCAAGCGTGATGCTGGTGCTCGTGGTCCCGGTGACGGACGGGTCCGCGGGCGCGATGGTCTGCGTTGACTGCCAGTCACCCCCGTCCTGCTTGGAGTTGAGGAACGCGATGAGGGCCGCGTCGGTGCTGTGAACCGCGTTCCAGCGAAGATCGAGACCGGCCCAGGAGACGAGGTTGTTCAGGTTTCCAAGAGCCGCTGGCAGCGCGCCCGCAAGAAGGTTTCCCTGGAGCTTGAGAGCCTGGAGACTCGCGAGATTGCCGAGTCCCGTCGGGATCGAACCCGTGAGCTGGTTGGAATGGAGGTCCAGATGACCGAGGCTCGCCAGGTTGCCGAGCGTCGAGGGGATCGTGCCCGTGAGGTGGTTCGAGTGCAGGTCCAGGTGCCCGAGATTGGCGAGGGTGCCGAACTGCGACGGGATCGGCCCGGAAAGCTGGTTCGAGTGCAGATCCAGATACGCCAGGCTCGGAAGGAGGCGAAGCTCCGTCGGAATCGTGCCTGTGAACTGGTTCGAGCTCAGGTCCAGGTAGAACAGATTCGCGAGGCCACCGAGTTGAGGTGGGATCGCACCCGAAAGCTGGTTCGAGGAGAGGGCTAGCACACCGAGGTTTGTGAGGCTGCAAAGCTCCAGCGGGATTGTTCCTTCGAGCTGGTTCGAGTCAAGGTAGAGACGGAAGAGCCCCGTGAGGTTCCCGAGTGCCGGAGGAATCGTCCCGCCAAGCTGGGTCGCGGAGAGGTCGAGGTACCAGAGCGCCACTAGGTCGCCGACTGCCGTTGGGATAACGCCTGTGAGCTGGTTCGAGTGCAGGTCAAGATACGCGAGACCCGAGAGGCTACCCAGTTCGGGTGGAATCTCGCCCGCCAACTGGTTCGAGTGGAGCTCGAGGTGGGTCAGGTGCACCAGGCTGCTCATTGCCGGCGGGATCGGGCCTGCGAGGGCGTTCGCGTTGTTGTTCAACTGCGTGACCTGCGTGCCTTCTGTGTTGCAGGTGACCCCGAACCAGGTACATTCAGTGCCCACCGCGTTGAAGTCCGTGTCCTCTGCGTTGCGCCAGTTCGTCCGGTTGGTCCAGGCGCCGCCGTTGGTGCTGGTGTACAGGGCGATCAGGGCCGCCCGCTCACCGGCTGAGACGCTCCGGATCGTCAGCTGCGTCGAACCCAGGCACTCAAGCCCACCGACGATCCCTGAAGCGACGACTGTGAACTCTCCACCCGAACTGTATGCGTGCGACACCGTGCAGATCCCAAACGGACAGGGGTAGCTGAGCGATTCCGTGCCGCCATCGCCGAAGGCGACGTTCAGCGAGTCGCCCGCCTGCGTGAGCGTCGGCGAGAACGAGAACACGATGTTCTCGCCAACAAGCGCCGTGGTCTTGCTCGGCGTGATCGTGAGCGTGCTGCCACCGCCGCCGGTGATCGTCACGTTCCTGAAGGTACTCGCGCTGCTCGTGCACCCGCCGGGCACCGAGAACGACACGGTGAGGTCGATCCGGTGCGTGGCAGCCGTCGAGAACGACGTGGTGAGCGAGCTCCCGGTTCCTGCCGCGAGTCCGTCCTTGCTCCAGGCGTAACCGGCGACGGTCGCGCCGGAGGCGACTGCCGTGAAGGTGAGGTTCTGACCGACGATCCCGGTGCTCGGTCCTGAGATCGACGCGGAGAGTGTCGGACACGTCACCGGACACGAGCCGCTGCTCGACACCGTGACCTGCGGCGTCGTCGACGCGGCGACCTGCCCACCGCTCACGAGCGTGCCCGTGCCGGTGATGGTGCGCGTCGACCCGCCGCTGGCATAGCGGAACTTGACGTTGGTCGAGCCCGGCGTGCAGGTGCCGAAGAACCCGCCGCAGGTGATCGTCGGGGTCGTCCCGTCGCATGTCGTGCCGCCGACGTTGAACGAGAACGCCGAGAAGCCGTCCGTGGGAACCATCTGGGTTAGCGTGATCGTCACCTCGTCGCCGATGTTGACGCTGGTCGGCGACACGCTGAACGCCCATGCCTGCTGGAGCGGCTGGACGGTCACCGGCGGCGCCGCGACGGTCTGAACCGGCTGAGCGCACGCCTGGCCGGCGATGCCACCCTGGCACGCCTGCACGGACAGTCCCCAGATCTGGCCCGTAGCCTGGGTCGCCAGGGTGCCTCCCGGGATCGTGCACGTCGCGTTGGTGTACGGCGCGGCCGGGAAGCTGCACGAGCCCGGGGTGACGTTGCCGCCGGGCGGGTTCGGGATGGTCCAGACGAAGTTGGGCGTGTAGCCGGTGGCCATCTTCCCGGTGAAGCGCAGCGTCACGTCGTTCGTGATCTGCACGACCCCCGGGTGGCCGTCCCAGGCCACCGCCGTGCCGTTCGGTTGCTCGACCCTGAACGCCGAGACGACGTAGCCGGCGGTGATCGGGCCGACGATCTTGCAGGCGTCGTAGGTGCCGTTGGCGCCCAGGTTGAGGCTGGCGAACAGCGCATCCGAGCAGGTCGCGTGGTCGGTGGCGACGAACGCGTACTTGGCGGCGACGCCGAAGTAGAAGTCCCCCGCGGTCAAGGAGTCGAGGTTGCTCAGCCACGTCGTCGATGACTGGTCGTTGAACGTCTCGATCGAGAGGTCGGGCTTCTGGCGGGCCAGGACGTAGGCGGCGGGGCTGCCCGTGGTGCCGAGCGCCGACACCGTGGCCGCCTCGTTGAGCAGGCCGGAGCCGGTCGTCGTAAACGTCTGCCCGTCGACGGTCACCGACAGCGCCGCCGTCGGGTTGCCGCACAGCCGGATCGTCTTGGTCAGCGGGTACGAGCCACCGAACTCGTCGTACAACGTCATCGTCACCGTGTACATGCCGGGTGCCTGATTCGTCGCTGTCCACCAGTACCACGTCCCGCCAGAGGTCCAGGTTATCGGCCCAAACACGGTCTGCGCCACCTCGTTCGTGATCGCAACCGTGCCGTTCGAGGTTTGTCCAAACGAGGTATCGTAGATGGCAAAGCCGTCGTCGGGGAAGCCGTCCGCGTCGGCGGCGCCGCAGGCGGCCGCCGTCGCATTGGCCGAGGACTGGTTGGCGACCGAGAACAGCGGGTGCGGGTCGGTCGACAGGCAGGTCGACGAGATCGTGGTTGCCGTGCCCATCGAGTACGCGGTGCGGTAGATACGCGAATTGCCGTTGCTCGCGAGGATGACGGCCATGTCGCCGAGCAGCTCGTCGTCGTGGTAGCTGAGGTTGAGCTCGCCAGCGGCGATCTCGAACGGGTCCGTCGGGTCCACCACCGAGAACGCCTGCATGGTCGGGTCGGTGTCGAGGCCCGGGCGGCCCTTCGCCGCGACCACGACGTGGCCGTCACCGCCGACCCACGAGTAGGTCCCGGCCAGCAAGGTGATGGTCGACCGGATCACCGGCGCCGCCGGGTTCGCGATGTCGACGACCTTGATCGTCCGCGGCGAGGTCGCCGCGAGAATGTAGAGCCGTGCCGAGTCCTGGTCGACGTAGTAGTCCGAGGCCTGCCCCGCGATGAACGCGACCTCGCTGGCTCCGGCCGCGCTCGACACGTCGAAGATGGCGAGGCCCGTGGTGCCCGTGCTGCGCTTGACGAACAGCCACCACTGGCCGGCGATCTGCGCGGTCTCGAGGGCGTCGCCGTATGCAACTTGCGTGCTGGTGAACGACTTGACGAGCTGGGTATTGCTCGCGTCGGCGCCCATCGAGACGATCGAGACGGCTGAGGACGAGCCGTCGAGATACGAGCCCACCGCGTACCACTGGGAATCCGACCCCCTGAAGAGTCGGGCGAACTTGGGGCGTGACCCGGTGTCCGGGTTCACGAACCTCACAGCCTTCTTCAAGGTGAGCGCGGTCGGGGCGGCTGGGTTCTCGATCTTGAACGAGACCCACCCGTAATGCTGGAACATCGCGATGCCGTAGTCGTAGCCGTCGGCGACGGCGGCGTCGAACTGCAGCTCGTCCCAGTCGGTGGCAGGCGGCGTCTGGCCCCATGGCCGGTTCGCCGGGAGGATCAACTGCGCGGAGGGAGCGCTGGTCGGGTTCGTCGCGTCGTAGATGTTGAGCGACGAC
>JACQZW010000017.1 GCA_016213675.1 Acidobacteriota bacterium
ACCGCCCCGGCACGGAACAGGCGCAGCCGCAGTCGAGCGTCGAGCAGCCCGGCGCCGAGGCCGAGGACGATCAACGCCGGGACCGTGCCGGCGCCGTACGCCGCCATCGCCAGTGCACCGCGTCCCGCCGACCCCGTCGCCGCGGCGGAGATCGCCGCCGCCGCCACCGGCCCGCAGGGCAGGAAGCCGTTGGCCACCCCGAGGAGGAAGCGGCTCGTCGTCCGTCGGGCGCGCAGCCGCGAGCCGATCGCCCGTGACACCGTCCGGCCGACCGGCGCCGCCTCGAGCCACCCCTGGAGCGGCAGCCAGCCGAGCAGGCTCGCGCCGGCCAGGAGCATCGCCACCCCGGCGACGACCGCCAGCGTCCCCATCAGCGTCCGCGGCCCGCCCGCCAGGCTCGCCGCCGCCCCGATCAACCCCATGACGACGCCGATCGCGGCGTACGACGCGACCCGGCCGGCCTGGAAGACCGCGAGCGGCAGCGCCAATCGCCAGCGCGACGACGCCGCGTCCGACTGGGCGAGCGCGAACGCGGTGACGATCGGCCCGCACATGCCGATGCAGTGCCCCAGGCTCATGAGCAGCCCGGTGGTGAAGAGCAGCACGAGGGAGACCGGCTCGGTGGATCCGGGGGCGCAGCAGTCCACGTCCGGAATGCTACCGCAGCGGGCTGCGGGCACCCCGCCTGCGCCCTGCCGCGCGGCCGGGGGCGGCCGCGCCACACCGTGCCGGGTCCGTCGTCCGTAGCGGCCAGCCGCCGGCCGGCCGTTGCCGGACATGCACACGCGACGCGCACGGAACCGGTTCGCCGCGGGTGGGGGGCGGCCGGACCCCGGATCCCGGACCCCCGACTCTCAGCCTTGCTTCTTCTCGATCCTCGCGCAAGTGAGTTCGAGGTGCCGGCGCGTGACCGAATGAGCCGGCCGGGTACATTACCGGTAGTGGACCTGGAATCCGTCCTTGAACCTCTGGCGCCAAGGCTGCTCGCCTACTGCCTGGCCTGCGCTGATCGGCGCCAGGATGCCGAGGAGGCCGCGCAGGACGCCCTCGTTGCCCTGGTCCAACGGTGGCGACGACACGGCCCACCGGAGAACCCGGACGCCTTTGCATTCGTCGTCGCGCGCCGCCGCCTGCGCCGCGCTGCCGTCCGGCGCTGGCTCCTGCGGCCCCTGGCCACCGACCGCGACGAAGAGGCCTCGTCGGGTTTCGCCGGACCGGTCGAAGCGCGGATCGAGCTGGAACGAACACTCCGTGCGCTCGCCACCCTGTCGGCCGGCGATCGGCAGACGCTTCTCCTCGTGGCGGTCGCCGAGCTGCCGACCGCTGAGGCTGCGCGGGTCATGAACCTCTCGGTGTCCGCGGTGAAGATGCGCGTGCACCGCGCGCGTCAGCGCCTGCGCCACATGCTTGATGGAGACCGTGATGGATGACAGCGAACCGAAGGTGACGGGCGATGCGTTCGACGTCGACTCACACCTGCGTCGGGTCTTGAAGCCTGGGCCGGAAGCGGCGGTCGATCTGGTTGCGCGCGCACTGGAGGCGCGTCGTCCGCGGCGGCGGTCCACGGCCTTTGCAGCCGTGGTCGCCCTAGTCATCGTGGCGTTGGCGCTCCTGGCCCGCGATGCACGTCGAGGCAGGCAGGCGCCGCCGAAGCTCACGGCCGTCACCGTCGGTGCAGTGGTCGTCACGACCACGCCGTCGGGCGGACACTGGATCGTCGACCGACATGGCGGGACCCGGAACCCCACCGGGACCCACCTCGTCGTTCGCGGGGAAGGTGCTCGATGATGGAGAATCCCACTCAGAGACTCCGGATCTGGCTGCTCGCGGCATGTGTGCTCGAAGGGGTCGTCGCGCTCCCAGCGCAGAGCAATCAACATGAGGCAACGGCGGCGCCGCCGCCAGCCGCGGCGCCGGTCGAGCCGCTGTCCGCTTCTGGCGACCCGCCCTGGGACCCGCTCGCCGGCAGGGTCAGCATCGACCTGCGCGACGCCTCACCCGCCGATCTATTCGGGTCCTTCGAGTCCGTGCTCTACGACACGGTGCACCGGCATGTGCCGGGGATCGAACGGGACGCGGTGCGCATCGTGCTCGACCCGGGCATCCGTGAGCCCGTCACCGTCTGCCTGCAGAACGTGACGCTGCGGACGGCGATCACCGCCGTGTGCGAGAGCATCGACTGCGCGTGGGTGTTCAGGGGCAGATCGGGACCGCTCCGCATCGAGATCACGGTTCGCCCCCTGGAGCGCGTCGGCGCGCGTCCGGTCGAGGCGCCACCGGAGGGCAGGAGGCCAGCGTCGCTCGACGAGCCGATCCACGCGCAGTTCGAGAAGGCCGAGGCGGGAATGGTCTTCGGGATCGTGTCGCGGATGAGCGGCTACCAGGTCGTCGTGGCGCCGGAGCTCACCGCCAAGACCGTCAGCATCGACCTCGAGGCGCCGCTCCGTAACGTGTTCGACGCCATCTGCCTGCAGGTTCAGTGCTCGTGGTCGGTGCGCGATGGGGTGCTCACCGTCCGCCCGCGATAGGCGTCCGCCACGGCCCTGCCGCGCAGCCGGGGGCGGCCGCGCCACACCGTGCCGGATCCGCCGTCCGGTGCGGCCAGCCGCCGGCCGGCCGTCGTCGGACATGCACACGCGACGCGCACGGAACCGGCCGCCCGGCGGGCGGCCGCTACAGAGACGGATCGCCGCGGGTGGGCGGCGGCCAGATCCCCGACCCCGGATCCCGGACCCCCGTCTCTCAGCCTTGCTTCTTCTCGATCCTGGCCCAGGTGTCCTTGAGGGTGACGATGCGGTTGAACACCGGACGCCCCGCCGTGCTGTCGGGATCGACCACGAAGTAGCCGACGCGCTCGAACTGGCAGCGCTCCCCGACACCGACACCGGCGAGCGCGGCCTCGAGCCGGCAGCCCGACAGCACCTCCTCGGAGGCGGGGTTGATGCCGGTCTTCCAGTCCGTCCCCTCGGGCACGGCGCCGGGGTCGGCGGCGGGGAACAGGTGGTCGTAGAGCCGCACCTCGGCCTCGACCGCGTGGTCGGCGGCTACCCAGTGAATCGTCGACTTCACCTTGCGGCCGTCCGGCGCGTTGCCGCCGCTACTCGCCGGGTCGTAGGTCGCGTGGACCTCGACGATCGCGCCGCTCGCGTCCTTGACGACGCCGGTGCAGCGCACGAGGTAGGCCGAGCGCAGCCGCACCTCGTTGCCGGGGAACAGCCTCCAGTACTTGGGCGGCGGCGTCTCGCGGACGTCGTCCTGCTCGATCCACAGTGTCTGGCCGAACTCCACCTGCCGCGTGCCGGCTGCCGGGTCCTCGGGGTTGTTCACGACCTCGAACTTCTCGTGCTCGCCCTCGGGGTAGTTGTCGATGACGAGCCTGACCGGCCGCAGCACCGCCATCCGCCGCGGCGCGCGGGCGTTGAGCTCCTCGCGGACGCAGTGCTCGAGGAGCTGGACGTCGACCGTCGAGTCGCGCTTGGCGACGCCGATGCGGTCGGCGAAGTCGCGGATCGCCGCGGGCGGCACGCCGCGCCGGCGCAGCCCGGATATCGTCGGCATCCGCGGGTCGTCCCAGCCGCGCACCAGCCTTTCCTGGACGAGCTGGAGCAGCTTGCGCTTCGACATCACGGTGTTGGTCAGGTTGAGCCGGGCGAACTCGATCTGGCGGGGGTGGGGCTCGGCGATCTCGCACTCGTCGATGACCCAGTCGTAGAACGGCCGGTGGTCCTCGAACTCGAGGGTGCAGATCGAGTGGGTGATGCGCTCGATGGCGTCCTCGAGGGGGTGCGCGTAGTCGTACATCGGGTAGACGCACCACGCGTCGCCGACGTGCGGGTGGGCGGCGTGGAGGATGCGGTAGATCACCGGGTCGCGCATGTTGACGTTGCCCGACGCCATGTCGATCCTGGCGCGCACCACCCGCGAGCCGTCGGGGAACTCGCCGGCGCGCATGCGGCGGAACAGGTCGAGGCTCTCGGCCGCGGGCCGGTCGCGGTGCGCGCCCGGCCGGCCCGCCTCGGTGAGCGTGCCGCGCCGCGCCCGCACCTCGTCGGGTGTGCAGTCGCACACGTACGCCTTGCCCTTGGTGACGAGCAGCTCGGCCCACGCGTACATCTGCTCGAAGTAGTCCGACGCGAAGTAGAGGTGGGCGCCCCAGTCGAAGCCGAGCCAGCGCACGTCGCGCTCGATCGACTCGATGTACTCCATCTCTTCCTTGGTCGGGTTGGTGTCGTCGTAGCGCAGGTGGCAGCGGCCGCCGAACTGCGCGGCGATCCCGAAGTTGAGGCAGATCGACTTGGCGTGGCCGATATGCAGGTAGCCGTTGGGCTCCGGCGGGAAGCGCGTGACGACCACGGCGTGCTTGCCGGCCTTGAGGTCGTCGGCAACGATCTCGCGGATGAAGTCGAGGGTCGGGGTGGTGTCGCTCTCTGGCATGGGCACGGCTCCTCAAGCGGTCGGCGCCGGCAGCGAGCGCAGCAGCTCGACGGCGGCGCGCAGGCGGCGCCGGCACACCTCGCGGCCGAGCACCTCCATCGTCTCGAACAGCGGCGGCGTCGCCGCCTTGCCGGTGACGGCGATGCGCAGCGGCATGAACAGGTCGCCCGGCTTCCAGGCCTGCGCCTCGGCGAACGCGCGCAGCACCTGCTCGAGGTTGGCCGCGTTCCACTCCAGCAGCGGGTCGAGCGCCTCCTCGAGCAGTCGTGCCAGCGCCGCCGCGGTGTCCGCCGGAGTCCGCTTCTTGGCGACCAGCTTGTCGCGCGCCTCGGCGTCGTAGCCGACCTCGCCGACGAAGAAGAAGCGGGCGTACTCCACGAAGTCCTCGAGCTTGTCG
Source organism: Acidobacteriota bacterium (assembly GCA_016213675.1). GTDB lineage: Bacteria > Acidobacteriota > Thermoanaerobaculia > Thermoanaerobaculales > Thermoanaerobaculaceae > JACQZW01. The sequence continues at coordinate 4,832 of JACQZW010000017.1, forward strand.
ACCCGCTCGTGGGCGAGCGGCAGCACCCGCAGCAGGTACTCGTCGGACAGCACCGTCGCGCGCAGGCGGGCGAGCAGCTCGGGCACGGCCAGCTTGCGCATGTACTTGCCGTTCATCCAGGTGAGCTTCTCGAGGTCGAACACCGGCCCGCCGAGGGTGATGCTGTCGAGGGTGAAGGCGCCGATGAACTCGTCGAGGGTGAACTCGTCGCGGTCGGCGGAGATCGCCCAGCCCATCAGCGCGAGGTAGTTGAGCATCGCCTCGGGCAGGTAGCCGGCGCGCCGGTAGTAGTTGAGCGAGACCGGGTTCTTGCGCTTCGAGATCTTCGACTTGTCGGCGTTGCGGAGCAGCGGGAGGTGGCAGAACACCGGCTCTTCCCAGCCGAACGCCTCGTAGAGCCGGGCGTGCTTGGGCAGGCTCGAGATCCACTCCTCGGCACGGATCACGTGGGTGATCCCCATCAGCCGATCGTCGACGACATTGGCCAGGTGGTAGGTCGGGAAGCCGTCGGACTTCATGAGCACCTGGTCGTCGATGAGCGTGTTGTCGAACGATAGCTCGCCGCGCAGCAGGTCGCGCACCACCGTCGCGCCCTCGGTCGGCATCGCGAGGCGGATGACGTGCGGCTCGCCGGCGGCCCGCCGCCGCGCCGCCTCCGCGGGCGAAAGCGCGCGGCAGTGCCGGTCGTAGCCCATCACCGACGCCTTGGCCGCACGCTGCTCCTCGCGCAGCGCGTCGAGGCGCTCGCGGGTGCAGAAGCACGGGTAGGCGCCGCCGCGCTCGACCAGCAGCTCGGCGTGCTGCCGGTAGAGCTCCGAGCGCTCGCTCTGGCGGTACGGCCCGTGCGGCCCGCCGACGTCCGGCCCCTCGTCCCACTCGAGGCCGAGCCAGCGCAACGAGTCGAAGATCATCCGCTCCGAGGCGGCGTTCGACCGCTCGCGGTCGGTGTCCTCGATGCGCAGGACGAACTGCCCGCCGTTCTTCTTCGCCCACGCGTAGTTGAACAGCGCCACGTAGGCCGTCCCGACGTGGGGGTCCCCCGTCGGCGACGGCGCGATCCTCGTCCGCACCACGCCCGTCATGCTCGTATCCCGCTCCGTGCCGCCGCCGCCTGGACCTCGCCGCGGCCGCACGAAGTCTAGCAGCCGCCCGCGCTTGCTGCGGCGGCCGAGTTGACAGCGGCGGCGGGTGGCCTAGAATAGGCGTCCCTGTCGCGCTGGGGAGTCGTCCAACGGCAGGACACGTGGCTCTGGACCACGTTATTGGGGTTCGAATCCCTACTCCCCAGCCAATCACCAACATCAAGAACAGCGATGCCCTGCTGAACGCGAGGCCGAGCTGTGCCGCGACGCTGTGCTGCCGCGCGTGGGCCGGCGGGTTCCTGGCACTCGATGACGTCGAGGAAGTCGAGCGGGACGCGGACCACGAACGCCACCGGCCCGGCCGCGACCGGGCCGATCGCGACTCACCTCCAGAAGTAGTGCCAGGTGTAGGTCAGGTCGGTGCTCTGGCCAGGCTGCAACGTGACCGTCCACGTGATCCTCGCCATGCCGTTGAAGTGGCTCCACCAGGGCGGCCAGGAGTACCACCCCCACCAGAACGGATAGCTCGAGGTGGGACCGGCGACATCTTCGAGCATGTTGAGCCGCTCTACCTGACCTTCCGGGGCGGACGAGTCCACGTTCCCCAGGACCTGGCGGATCACCTCCACCTCCACGCCCTCTTCGCGGCGGTCCGTGAGGGTGAGGGTTCCCGCGAGCTCCACCTTGGTGTAGTCGTCGCCGTCCCAGCGGACCGCGTTCGGGGTCCGCTTGAGCTCCTTCTCGTGCTTGCGGACCAGGACGTCCACAGCAGTGGTCACGTCCAGATCCACCGAGGCCCCGGGCGGGGTGAATCTCATCATGGACTGGGCGAGGAGCCGGCCCTGGGAGGTGATGAGGGCCGGGGCGGTGGTGAAGGGGTGGGGTCCAGGGTTCCCCAGGCGCACTTGGTGCTGAACCTTGGGGGCCGCGAGGAGCCTTGCCAGCTCGGCCTGGCGGCCGCTGTCGATGTTGGCACGAATCTCCGGCGGCGGCGCGAAGGGCAGCTCGAGGACGTAACGGTCCTGGGACTTCGCCGCAACCTCGGCCACGGGCAGGACCATGCGCTCGCTCTTCCGGAGCGTGACGTGCTTCACCGTGAAGACGTAGAGGTCAGCGTCCCGCTCGGCCCCCGCCAGCTCCGGTCCCGCGGGGCCGGTGTCCATCACGTCCCCATGAGCTGCCACCTGGGTCATGATCGCGTTGCTGAAGGCGCTGCTCGTGGATGCCCGAGGCGGGAGGTAAGGGGAGAGCTCCGCCGCCTCCTTCTGCAGGGCGATCGGGTCCACGATCTCCCCGAAGGGGAAGCTCGGCACGCCCACCACGAGGTTCACGGTCACGTCCTCGAGGTCGGCCAGGTCGTTGACGAGCGTGGCCTGGAGCTTGATCGTCGCACCGCCCGCCCCGTCCAGGTCCACGCGGTAGCTGGGGATCCACCTCAGGCCCCGTTGCAGGTAGAGGAGGCCCACCTCGGCCTCCCTGGCAGGCGTCTTACCGCCCCAGTCCAGCTTGAGCGTGAGGAGGTTCCTGAACTCCTCGGCGGAGATGCGGGAACGATGATCGGCCGTGAAGGTCACGTCCTGAATCCGCGCCAACTCCACGACCTTGACGCCGTCCTGGGTCTTGAGGAGCACCACGCCGCCCTTCTCGGGCAGTCTGGGAGGTCCCCCGGGCGGGGCCGTGGTCTCGAGCTCCTCCGCACCGCGCTCCGGGATCCCCATGAGGGTCGCCGTGTACCTCAGGCCGCCCGTCTCGGTGATCGTGGCTGAGGCCCCCGCGTTGGCCTCGATGAGCTCCCGCAGGCTGAGGGCCGTCCGCTCGACCAGGACCCTCCGCTGTCCCGCCACCACGGCCTGCAGCCTGGCGGCCTTGCCCGCGGAGTACGGCCAGAAAGTGCCCAGGACGGGCGTCGGCAGGTCGTCCAACTGGACGTTCCCCGCGGCGTCCACCGGCAGCTTCCCCTCGTTAAGGACGAAGGCGTGGCCGTCCTTGAAGACGGTGACCTCCTTGACCGGCATCCGTCCGAGGGCTCCGAGTGGCGCCGCCTTTTCGGCCCGGGCCTGCAGGGTCACCGCGGCCGCGACGAGAACGACAAGGAGCACGAATCCCCTCTTCATCCTTCCACCTCCTCGAGAACCTGAACCGACCGGGAGCTTCCCTCTACGCTTGCCCGATGGTAGCGCTGGATCGGAGCAGGGACGGCCGCAATGGCCGGCCCCATCGGGGGCCTCGCGCCGGACTTGCCTGCGCCCTCCGCGCCGGTAGCCCGGAGCCAGGCCCGAGGGTGATCCCACTAATTCACGGCCGGAGTCGGAGCGCCGGTCGGCCCGGGGCGGAGCGCCTCAGTACGGGTCCTTGCCGAAGAGCAGCTCGATCCCGAAGCCGACGAGGGCGCTGCCTTCGCGGCGGTCCTCGCGCTCGAAGCGAGGCCAGCTATAGCCGCCGGTGAAGTTGCCGAACAGCCAGGGGCGGCCGATCGGCATGCGGAAGACGATCTGCGTCCCGAACTCGCGCAGGGGAACATCGGCCGCCGTCTCGCCGCGCACGAAGGCCTGGTAGAGCAGGGCGCGCCGGTGGTCGAGGTTCTGGTAGACGAGGAACGAGGTGCGCCAGAGCGACCCCTCGGTGCTCTGCGAAAAGGTGGCGACGTTGGCCCAGCGCAGCAGCAACCGCGGGTTGATCAGGCGGTCGAGGTCGACACTGGTGGTGGACCCGAAGCCGTCCCGGCGGTTCTCCCAGAAGACCGTCTCCCGGAACCGGATCGCCGACTTCTCCCCTACCGAGACGTCGCGGCGGTAGCGACCCTGGACGTAGATCTCGGGGCTGCTCTTGATGCGGGCGCCCAGCCGGAAGTCGAAGCGGTCTCCCCACCGCCCGGGCGGCGAGTAGCCGAGGCCGGCGAGCCACTCGTCCCGGGAGTCGAGGCCGAAGATCGACGAGCGCACCGCCAGCCCCTCGATGCGATCCTCGATGACCTCGCGCTCATCGCCGCGGCCGAGGAAGAGGTTGACTCGGTTCTTCAGGTTCGCGAGGTCGTAGTTGGCACGCAGGCGCAGCTTGAGGGCGTTGCGCTTGGACTCCGAGTAGAGGTCCGAGGCCTCGAGCACCCCCGAGACCGCTCGCGCGTTCTGGATGTCCGGCGGACCGCCGAAGAGGCCATCGAACCAGAGGTTGGCCCCGCACACGGTCTCCTGGACGCGGCGTCGCGCCTCGTCGATCAGCGCCTCCTCCTCCGGCTTCGGCAGCCGGCAGATCTCGCGGAGCGTGGGCTTCGGGCGCTGGCCCTGCAGGGTCGCACCCGGCGGGGGTTGGCCCTCCCCGGTCGCCGCGCCCGCGCCGGCGGGTGCCGGGGGCGCTGGCAGGTCGGCCGGTTTAGGAGCGGCCATGACCGGCGGCGCGGATGGGGGTGCGACGCCGCCGGCCGGGGCCGGAGCCGGGGCCCCACGTTGGGAGGCACACCCCGAGAGGAGGAGCCAGGAGGTGAGAACGCCGAGCACCAACGCTCGCGACATCGACATACGAGTCAATGCTACTGCCGTCGCGCCCGGCGTCCAAGCGGCCCCGGGCACAGGTTCGCCTCTCCTTCCCATGGCCTGGCCCACCCGAGCGTGCTCCTCATCACGCCGACATTCGCCTGACCTCGTTCTGTAACCCCTCTGCTGAGGTCACACAGGCGAGCCCCGCCCCTCCGACACTCACCTCGACAACGGCCACGGCGGCACGGCCCGGCACGCGGCCGGGGCGAGCCGCGCCGGGAGCGCGCCGGAACCGTTCGCACAATTGACACTCCGGGGCCGTTTTGCTATCCAGGCAGCGATGCCGACCGAAGCCCGCGAAGCCAGCGGCGTGTTCGCCGCGCTCGAGATCCCCTCGGTGGTGCGCCGCGTCATGGCCGGCTCGCCGGCCGGCCGGTTGCGGGTCGGGCAGCGCGGCGCCAACCGTTTCGTCTGGTTCGAGGGGGATCGCGTGCGCGCCATCACCTCCTCGCTCGAGGAGGAACGGCTGGGCTCGTGGCTGGTCGCCCGCGGCCTGGTCGGAAAGCAGGCGATGCACGAGGTGCTCATCCGCAAGCCGAAGGACGAGCGTTTCGGCAACGCGCTGATCCGGGCTCGACTGATCGAGGAGAGCAGGCTGACCGAGGAGCTCGAGGTCCTCTCGCTCCACATCGCCGGCCGCATGCTGTTCGAGGACGGCACCTGGGAGGTCGAGGGCGGCTGGGAGATCCCACCCGACGCGGTGGTCCTCGACCTGCCGGGGTCGGCGATGTTCGTCCTGGCGATCCGCCGCGCCCCCGATACCGGCCAGTTCGAGCGGCTGGCCGGCGGCGGCAAGCGCTGGGTCGCCCTCGGGGTCCCGGAAGCCGAGGGGATCGAGCTGCTCCCCCTCGAGCGGCTCGTGCTCACACTGCTCGGGGGTCCGCGGACCCTCGAGGAGCTGCGCGCGAGCGCACCCCAGCAGTCCCGCGAGCTGCCCCGCGCGCTGGCCATCCTCGCCTCCGCCGGGCAGGCGAGGTGGGAAGGCGGGACGGGACCGGGGTCGCGCCCGGGCGACGACGAGCCGCAGTACCCGCCGGCCAGCCCGCGGCTGCGCGAGATGCTCCACCTGATCGACCCGGAGGGAGGTCGCCGTCGCGTCGCCCGCCACGCGGCCGGCGGCGCCGGCGCCGGCGGTCCCGCGGTGGAGCTCACGCAGGAGGACCTCGAGAGGCTCGAGGACGACAAGCGGCAGGGGGTGGCGATCCTGCAGCGGGGCGGCGACCCGCGCCTCGCGTACAAGCTGCTCCAGCCGGCCGTCGACGCCGTGCCCGACGCCGACCACCTCGTGGTCCTCGCCGAGATCGAGATCTCCAACCCCCTGTGGCGGCAGCGGGCGCTCGACCACCTGAAGCTCGCGATGGTGCTGAACCCGCAGCTCACCCCGGGGTGGCTCGCCCTGGCGAACTACTGGGGCCTGCGCGGCCACCCGGACAAGCAGCGGCGCTGCCTGGAGAAGATCCTCGTCTACAACCCCGCCAACGCCGATGTGCTCGACGCCATCGACCTGCTAGACAAGCAGGGCTAGCTGGCCGGCACGGCCGACGGCGCCTCGTCGGCCCAGAACGGGTAGAAGCAGTACCACTGCTCCGGATGCTCGCGGATGCGCCGCTCGAGGGCGGCGAGCCAGCGCCGCATCGCGTCCCGGACCCGCTCGTCGATGTCGCCGTCGCCGGCCACGTCGATCGGCTCGTCGAAGACGACGTGGAACCGGCGGTCGGGGCCGAGGAGGACGAACGTCGGGACCACCAGCGCGTCGGCGCGGGCGGCGAGGTAGAACGGCCCGGGCGGGAACTTCGCGACCGCACCGAAGAACTCCATCGGCCAGCCCTGGCCGTTGAAGTCCCGGTCGCCGTGGGCGGCGAGGATCCCCTTCTCGCGCAGCACGCGGAGCGCCGGCACCACCGACAGCGGGGTCGCGTCGACCGGGATGCCGGTCACGTTGCCGAGGCGGCGGAAGCGGGTGCGGAACTCCTCGGCCTTCTCGAAGCGGTCGCGCCAGTACAGGACGTGGACCGGCTCGAAGAGCCTGCCGAGGGTTACGGCGCCCGCCTCGGGGTTGCCCATGTGGGCGGTGAGCAGCACGGTGCCGCGGCCGGCGCCCCGTGCCGTCTCGAAGTGGTCGAAGCGCTCGAACGGCGCCATGTTGGCGCGCAGCCGGTCGAGGGGGAGCTGCGACCAGCGGAAGAAGTCGATCCAGTGGTAGGCGTGCTGGAAGCCCATCTGCCAGGCGGTGCGGCGGACCTCCGGGTGGTCGGCGGGCAGGCCGAGGATGCGGGCGTAGTTTTGCTTGATCGCGTGCAGGTACTTGGGCCGCGCCAGGTTGAAGGGGAGCATGACGAGCCAGCGCGCCATCCAGTACATCAGCGACAGCGGCCACCAGGTGGACACCCACGCCAGCGTCGGGATCCAAAAGCCGAAGTACAGCCCGTAGAAAGCTTGGAGGACCCGGGAGGAACCCGCCATCTTGAACTGCATCGCCGCGATTCTACCAGTAGGGGCGGCCCTCGCGGCCGCCATCGGACCCGGCGTTTCGTGGCGCGGCCGCCCCCGGCCGCGCATTCCGCGCCCGGGCGGGCGAGGGCGCCCGCCCTACGGCGCGTTGCGGAGGAAGACCAACAGGGTGCCGCCCTCGACGGTCACCTCGATCCGGTCGCCGACGGCGCGGTTCGACACCCCGGTACGGCCGGCGAGATCGAGGGGCTCGCTGGCGAGCGACCAGGCCAGCCCGACCGTGGTCACCCGCTCGCAGCGGCCGAGGGGGAGCAGCGAGACGGCCTGGCCCGGCGTCGTCGCCAGGCTCAGCCGCGAGCGGACCGCGAGGATCCGCGTCTCGCGGTCGCGCAGCTCGACCTCACCGCGGTCGGCGAAGCGCGCCAGCACGCAGAGGTTCTCCACCGCGTGGTCGAGCCGCCCGCCGGTCGCGGCCAGCACCGTCACCTCCTCCGCGCCCCGTTCGTCGAAGGCGACGAGGAGGGTCTTGTGCAGGTCGGTGAAGTCCTGGTCCGGGCGGGGCGCGATGCGGTCCTCGCCGACCCACGCCCGCACGGCCGGGCGGATCGAGTCGAGGTCGCCGACCACCAGCGCGGGGCGCACGCCGATGCGTGCGAGGTGGTTGGCCCCGCCGTCGGCGGCGAGCACCTCGTCGGCGGCGAGGACGACGCGCACGGTCGCCTCGTCCCACTGCCACGGCGCGCTGGCGACGATCACGGTGCCGGCCATGCCGCCATCCTACACTCCCGCCGTGCCCTCCTGACCGACGCCTTTGCCTGCTCGCAGCGGGCTTCTCGGCCCAAACAGCGGCGCCCCGCGTGTTAGACTTCCGGGGCGTGCTGTCCGAGGGAACGAGGCGAGTGATGCGTCGTGACACCCACCCGGCCGCCGTCGTCGTGGCCGCGATCGGCCTGCTCCTGGCCGCGACCGCCCTGGCGCAGCTCCCGGCCGCCGCGAACCACTACGTGCGCGGCCTGGAGCTCGAGAAGAGCGGCCAGTGGCAGGACGCGCTGCACGAGTTCGTCGCCGCCGCCCGGCTCGACGGGCGTTCCCGCCTCCGCCCGCGGCCCGGTGGAGCGGCCGCGGCGGTCGGTTACGACCCGCACTTCCACATCGCGCGCTGCCTCATCGAGCTGGGCCGCCCCAAGGACGCCGGTCCCGAGCTGCGGATCGCCTACAACCGCGCCGTCACGCCGCGCGAGGAGCTCGACGCCCTGCGCATCCGCATCGAGGCGGCGCTCCGGGGACGCGGCGAGCTGCCGCGCGCACCGGGCGAGCCTCCCGTCCCCGCGGCGACCTCCGGTCAGCCGCCGGACGCCGTCCCCGTCCTCGTTCCGACCGCAGTGCCGGCCGAGCCGACGCGCGAGCCGCCCAGCCCGCCGGCGCTGCCCACGGCCATCGCGGTCCCGGCCGCGCCGACCGTGGCGGCGGTGGTGTCGGGGGCGGGCGCGCCGTCGCCGACGGCGAGCTTCCAGCCGCTGGAGATCCCGGCCGGGACGCGGTCGTCGCGCCGGCTGCTGGTCGGCCTCGCGGCGCTCGCGGCCACTTTGGTGGCCGCCCTGTGGTGGCTCGCCCGCCGGCGGGCACGTCCGGACCCGACGCCGACGCAGGCCACCCGCGTCCAGGACGCCCCCACGACGCTGGTCGACGGCTCCACGGCCCTCGGCGGCTACGAGGTGCTCGGCACCCTCGGCCGCGGCGGCATGGCGACGACCTACCGGGCGCGGAGGCGGCGCGACGGCGCGACCGTCGCCCTCAAGGTCCCGCACCAGATGTGCCTCGACGAGCCGACGTTCGTCGCCCGCTTTCTCCGCGAGGGAGCGCTCGGCGAGCAGCTCCACCACCCCGGCATCGTGCGCATCCACGAGGCCGGCGAGGAGGCCGGCCGGCCGTTCCTCGCCATGGAGCTGCTCAGCGGACGGACGCTCAAGCAGGAGCTGCGCGAGGCCGGGCCGTTCCCGCCGCGGCGCGCCCTCGAGGTCGCCCGCGACATCGCCGAGGCGCTCGACTACGCCCACGCCAAGGGCGTCGTCCACCGCGACCTCAAGCCCGACAACATCATGATCCTGCCCGACGGCGCGCTGAAGGTGATGGACTTCGGCATCGCCCGCACGACCGGCGGCGAGGGGCTCACCGGGACCAACCTGTTCCTCGGCACGCCGCTCTACGCCGCCCCCGAGATGGTCGACCCCAAGCACGTCGACCACCGCGTCGACCTCTACGCCCTCGGCATCATCCTCTTCGAGATGCTGCAGGGCATGGTCCCGTTCACCGCCGACTCGCCGTACCGCGTCATCGAGATGCACATGCGCACCCCGCTGCCGGCGCCTGCCGAGCTGAAGGTCGCGGTACCGCCGGCGATCTGGGCGATCGTCGCGAAGCTGTGCGCCAAGGACCGCGCGGACCGCTACGCCTCGGCCGAGGCGCTGCTGGTGGAATTGAACCGCCTGCTGCGCGACTTCCCCCAGTCGCAGGGAGGGCCGGCGTGAGCACCGAGATGCGCGAGGCGATGGTGGTCGGCAACGACATCGTCGTGGTGTGGGGCGACGGGCACGAGTCGTACTTCCCGGGCGAGGAGCTCCGCCGCGCCTGCACCTGCGCCGGCTGCAAGGGCGAGCAGCACCTGTTCGGCCGGGCGACGCTGCCCACGCTGAAGCCGCTCGGTGCCGGGGCGTTCGTCCCGGCGGAGGTCGCGCGGGTCGGCAACTACGGCCTCCAGGTGCGCTGGGCCGACGGCCACGACTACGGCATCTACCACCTCGACGCCCTCCGCGCCGCCTGCCCCTGCGACGCGTGCGCCGCCACCCGGAAAGGACAGGCTTGAGGCCTGGGGCTCGAGGCCTGAGACCTGAAGCTGTCGACGCAACGCTGGACTTCTCGACTCTCGACCCTCGAACTTGGACGTCCCTGGAGCTCCCATGCACCCCTGGCACGATGTCTACGTCGACGACCACCTGACCGCCAACGTCTTCCCCGTCGTCATCGAGGTCCCCAAGGGCTCGAAGAACAAGTACGAGCTCGACAAGGAGTCGGGGCTGCTGCGCCTCGACCGCGTGCTGTACAGCGCCGTCCACTACCCGGCCGACTACGGCTTCATCCCCCGCACCTACTGCGACGACGGCGACCCGCTCGACGCGCTCGTGCTCTCGCAGGAGCCGGTCTACCCGCTCACCCTGGTCCAGGCGCGCGCCATCGGCGTCATGCGGATGCGCGACGAGAAGGGGCTCGACGACAAGATCATCGCCGTCTCGACCGAGGACCCGGCGTTCGCCGACTACACCGATCACGGCCAGCTCCCCGCCCACGCCCTGCGCGAGATCAGGCGCTTCTTCGAGGACTACAAGGCGCTCGAGCACAAGCAGGTCGTCGTCGAGGACTTCATGGGTCCGGCTGACGCCCTGCGCATCCTGAAGGAAGCGCTCGAGCTCTACCGACGCCTGCGCCGCGGCGAGCTGAAGAAGTAGGGTTGCCCGCCCCCTCCCGCCCAGGGTTGAAGGGTTGAAAAGGGGCCAAAAGGACCCTCTGCCTCGGCCGTGCCTCAACCCTGGCCGGGTGGGTGGGCGGGCAACCCTGGGCGGGTGGCCGGGCGGGCAACCCTGGGTGGAGGGGTGGTGGATCAGTACGCGTGTCTGTGGCGCCAGAAGCGCAGCGCGGTGAGCCAGAGGATCTTGATGTCGAGGGCGAGCGACCAGTTGTCGATGTAGTAGAGGTCGGCGGCGATCCGCTTCCGCATCGAGCTCTGGCCGCGCAGGTCGTGGACCTGGGCCCAGCCGGTCATCCCGGCGCGCACCCGGTGGCGGGACATGTACTCCGGGTAGCGCTCGCGGAAGCGGGCGACGAACTCTGGCCGCTCGGGGCGGGGGCCGACGAGCGACATCTCGCCGAGCAGGACGTTGAAGAGCTGCGGGAACTCGTCGAGCGAGTAGCGGCGCAGCCAGGCGCCGACTCGCGTCGCGCGGGGGTCGTTGGGGACCGCGAAGCGCGGCCCGGTGTCCGCCTCGGCGTCCGGGATCATGGTGCGGAACTTGATGATGCGAAAAGGCTTGCCGTCGAGCCCCATGCGGAGCTGGCGGAACACCACGGGCCCGCGGTCCTCGAGCTTGATGAGCGCCGCGATGAGCAGCAGGAGCGGCCACAGCACGAGGAGGAGCAGCACGCTGCCGACGACGTCGACGACCCGCTTGAGCAGCGTGCTCCAGCCGGCGAGCGGGATCTGCGTGAGGTTGATGACCGGGATCCCGTCGAGGTCCTCGACGCCGGCGCGGAGGGCGAAGTACTGCAGCACGTCGGGGACCACGCGCACCTCGAGGAGGAGCGGCTCGGCGTTCTTGAGGAGCCGGATGGTCTTGTGCTGGGCGCCGAGCGGCAGCGCGACGTAGAGCAGGTCCACACCGTGCGCCCGGACGACCGCCTCGAGTTCGTCGAGGGTGCCGAGCACCGGGAAGCCGGCGAAGCTCGCCCGCGCCTTGCCGGGGTCGTCGTCGACGTAGCCGACGACGTCGAGCCCCATCTCGCGGTGGACGGCGAGCTTCTCGGCGACCATCCGGCCGAGCTCGCCGGCGCCGGCGACGAGGGCGCGCTTGCGGTGCCGGGACGACGCCCACAACCGCGCCATCACCGCCCAGACGACCACCCGGCCGGCGGTCACGAGCACGACGTCGAGGAACGCGAACAGGCCGAGCACGACGCGCGAGTAGGTGAAGTCGCGGTAGAAGGCGAGGCCGGCGTTGAGTACGAGCATGGCGAGCAGCACCGCGACCGCGACGGCGAGCGCCTCCTCGACCCGGGAGCGCTGCGGGCGCCCCTCGAGCAGGCCGCGGAAGTAGAACACCACCGGCCACACCAGGGTGATGATCGGGAACAGCGCGAGGTACGGCTCGAACGGCGGCGTCCCCTTGGTGATCGGCACGACCTCGACGTTGAAGCGGAGGTGGTAGGCGAGGAACAGCGCGAGCCAGGTGGCGATCAGGTCGACGGCCACCACGGCAGTGCGGTTGATGCGCAGCTTCTGGCCGATCATCCCAGCATTCCGCTCGGCAATGCCCGCTCCAGCAAGTAGGTGAAGCGACGGCGGAACCGCGACCGCGAGAAGCTCTCCGCCCGGGTGCGCAGCACCCTGGCGTCGTAGGGATGGTCGAGCACCTTGCGGCAGGCGGCGGCCAGCGCCTCGACGGTCCCCTCGCGGGCCAACTCGCCGTGCTCGCCGGAGATCACCACGTCGGCGGTCCCGCTCCCTTCGAGCCCGACCACCGGCGTGCCGCAGGCCAGCGACTCGACCGTCACCATGCCGAAGTCCTCGACGTTGGGGACGAGGAGGAGCGCGGCCTGGCGGTACTCGTCGCGCAGCCTCTCGGCGCTCACCCGGCCGAGGAAGCGGACGTTGCCCCGGGCGCCCCAGGTGAGGCGTCGGCGCATCGGTCCCTCGCCCACGATGTGGAGCTCGAGGCCGAGCCGTTCGGCGATCGCGATGCCCACGTCCACTCGCTTGTACGGAACCAACGCCGCGACCATCAGGAGGTGCGCTTTCCGCTCGCCTCCGGGGGTGAAGAAGGAGATGTCTACCGGCGGCGGGATGACCTCGGCCTCGCGCCGCCAGTAGCGCTCGATCCGGCGTGCCACGAGGTGCGAGTTGGCGACGAAGTGGTCAACCCGCGCCGACGACACGACGTCCCAGGTCCGCAGCCGCTCGAGGCGGGCCCGGACGATCGGCCGCACGACGCGGGGCAGCCGCGTCAGGTACTCCTCGCGCTGGTCCCATAGGTAGCGCATCGGCGTGTGGCAGTAGCACACGTGGGCGCCGCTCGGCGGCGGGATCACGCCCTTCGCCACGCAGTGACTCGACGAGATCACCAGGTCGTAGCCGTCGAGGTTGAAGCACGCCGCGGCCTGCGGCATGAGCCCGAGGAGCGGCCGGTAGACGCGGCCGCCGAGCGACAGGTGCTGCAGGTACGAGGTGACGATCGGGTGGCCGGCGAGCTCGCCCTCGACGACCCCCTTCCGGCAGAACAGCGTGTGGATCGGCGCCCCGGGGAAGAGGGCCGCGATCTCCGACAGCACCGCCTCGCCGCCGCGCATCCCCGTCAACCAGTCGTGCACCAGTGCGACCCGCATCAGCCCTCCGCCTGCACCGCCCGGTACACCGCGAGCGTCGCCTCCGCCGCCTTGTGCCAGCGGAACGCCTCGGCCCGCCGCCGGCCCCTCGCCCCCAGGCTCGCCCGCATCTCGGGCTGCCCGAGGACCTTCCTCATCGCCGCCGCCAGCTCCACGACGTCGCGGGGATTGACCCGCAGCACCGCCTCACCGGTCACCTCGCGCACCGCCGCGACGTCGCCGGCCACCACCGGCACGCCGCACGCCATCGCCTCCAGCACCGGCAGGCCGAACCCCTCGTAGAGCGTCGGGTAGACGAACGCCGTGGCCCGGTGGAAGAGCGCGGCGAGCTCGGTGCGGCTGACGTGCCCGAGGCAGATCACCCGCCCCGACAGACCCATCGCGCCGGCCCGGCCCGACAGCTCGCCGTCCGGCCTGAAGCCGCCGGCCATGACGAGCGGCGGCGTCTCGCCGCGCCCGTCGTGGACCAGGATCTGGTAGGCCTTGAGCAACCCCTCGGCGTTCTTGTGCGGCTTGTGGTTGCCGATGTGGAGGAGGTACGGCGGGGCGATCGCGAGCCGGCGCAGCACCTGCTCGTCCCGCACCTCGTCGGCCGGCTCGAGGAAGACCTCGTCGACGCCGTGCGGGATCACGGTCAGCCGCGCTTCGGTCGCCCCGAACAGCCGCCGCAGGTCGCCCGCCGTGGTCTCCGACACCGTGATGACCCGCCGCGCCCGCCGCACCGCGGCCCGGATGAACCAACGGGCGTAGGAGAACGCCCACGGGTGCGGCAGGAACTCCGGGAAGAGTACGTGGATGATGTCGTGCACCGTGACGACCAGGCGCCCCGGGTAGAGCAGCGGCAGGACGTAGTGCGGGACGTGCAGCACCTTGACGCCGGCGCGCCAGGCCGCCAGCGGCAGCGTCAACTGCTCGTGCACCGTGTAGCCCCCGGCATCGACCTCGATGACTCGCCAGTGGGCGGGCATGTCGGGGAGCTGGCTGCGGTTCTCCGGGGTGACGAACACCACGAGGTCGTCGAGCTCGCCGCCGCGGGCGAACTCCACGAGGAGCCCGCGCAGGTACGAGCCGATGCCGAAGTCCGCCAGCTTGCGTGCGTCGATTCCCAGCCGCCGCATCGGGAAGCATTCTAGTCGCTGCCGGGGCCGCGTGCCGCGCCGTCAGTGCGACGCCGACGCCAGGTTCTCCAGGAGCGACCGCCACGCCTCCAGCGGGCCGTCCCAGCCGAGCCGGCGACCGCGGTCGAGCGCGAGCCGCTGCAGCTCCGCCTGGCGCGACGGCGTCAGCGCCTCGGCGATGCCGGCGGCGAGCGCCCGCGAGCTGCCGGACGCGACGGTGACCGCGGCCCCGCCCGCGACCTCGACGAGGGCGGCGGCGTCGGAGACCACACACGCCGCCCCGCACGCCAGCGCCTGGGCGAGCGGGAGGCCGAACCCTTCCTCCTCGGAGGCGACCACGACGACCTCGGCGTGGCGCAACAACGCCCGGGCGTCGTCGCGCCCGACGTAGCCCGGGAGGTGAACGCGATCGCGGTCGGGGTGCGCCGCCAGGGCGCGCTCGAGCCAGCGTCCGCCCCACCCCGTTCGCCCGGCGAGCACGAGGTCGGGGGCGCCGCCCGGCCGGGCGAGCAGGAGGCCGTGCGCCTCGAGCAGCGTCGCCAGGCCCTTGCGCGGCTCGAGGGTGCCGAGCTGGACGACGTACGGCCGGCCGGCGGCGAAGCGCCGGCTCGTCGCCGCCGCCTCCCCGCCCGCCCCGTCCGGGGTGAAGAAGGCGTCGACGCCGGCGCCGATCACGTGGGCGCGCCGGGCGTGCTGCGGCCACACCTCGGCCAGGCGGTCGCGGGTCGCCCGCGACAGGCACACCACCTCGTCGGCCACGCCCAGCGATCCCTCGAGGTAGGCGTTGAAGCAGAAGCGGTTCGCCAGCGTGTGCTGGCGCGGCCGGGTCCGCGGAGTGAGGTCGTGGACCATCAGCACAGCCGGGACCTCGAGGCGGCGGGGCAGGATGCCCAGCGTCGCGAGGTAGGCGTCGGCGCGGCCGGACAGGAGCGGACCGGCCAGGGTGTTGAGCCAGATCGTGCCCGGCTCCGGGACGGGCGGTGCGAGGACCGTGGCGCGGGCGCCGAGGTCGTCGAGCCCGAGCGCGGTCTCCCGCCGCGGCAGGCACAGGACGAGCTCCCAGCCGGTCCGTTCCGCGAGGCCGCGCAGCAGGCCCTCGAGCCACACCCCGACCCCGGTGCGCTCGCCGAGCAGCGGCCGGGCGTCACACGCGATACGCATCGGGGAACCTCTCGGGCAGGCCCGCGGCCCGGCGCAGCACCGCGGCGGTGGCCCTGGCGGCCTCGTCCCAGTCGAAGCGCGCGGCCCGGGCGAGCCCAGCCGCAGCCAGGTGTTCCCGCAGCTCGGGGTCGCCGGCGAGGCGGACGATGGCCGCCGCGATCGCGTCGGGATCGTGGGGATCGACGTAGAGCGCGGCGTCGCCCGCCACCTCGGGAAGCGACGAGCAAGGCGAGGTGATCACCGGCACACCGCACGCCATGGCCTCGACGACGGGTAGGCCGAACCCCTCGAGGAACGACGGGAAGACCAACGCCTCGGCCTGCCGCAGCGCGGCCGCGAGCTCGGCCCGGTCGAGGTAGTCGAGGTGGACGATGCGGCGCCGCACCGGCGAGGCGGCCAGCGCGGCCTGCGCGGCCTCGGTGTGCCAGCCCCAGCGGCCGACCAGGACGAGGTCGCCGGGATACCCCGCCGCGCACGCCCGGGCGAAGCCGTCGAGGAGGCCGACGACGTTCTTGCGCGGCTCGAGCGTCGAGACGAACAGCACGAAGCGCGCCGGCAGCGCCGGGGGGCGCCCGCCCGCGGCGGCGGCGGCGAAGGCGGGGTCGACCCCCTCGTGGATCACGTGAATGCGCCGCGGCCCCACGCCGGCGAGCTCCGCGAGGTCGTCGGCGGTGGCCTGCGAGACGGCGATCAGCGCGTCGGCGGCGAACAGCGCGCCGGGCAGGTTGCGGCGCAGGTTGTCGAGGGTCTCGCGCTGGACCGTCTCGGGCAGGCGGAGGAAGCCGAGGTCGTGGACGGTGGCGACCAGGCGCCGCACCACGGGGCGGTGGCGCTCCGGCACGAAGAAGTTGGGCGCGAAGAAGACGTCGACGCCGTCGAGGAACATCAGGGTCCGCTCGACGACCACCCGGAGGAACTTGAGCGTCGGTCCGATCGGCAGCAGGAACCCGGGCGGCAGGTGGTGAAAGCGAAAGCGCGAGCGGAGCGAGGTGGGGAGCGGCGGCGGCGACGGCTCGTCGGGAGCGGCGAAGGCGTGGGCGTAGAAGTGCAGCTCGATGCCCGGGTCGACCTCGGGCAGCCGCGCGAGGACGTTCCACTCGTACCAGCCGACGCCGGTCATCTGCTCGAAGAACGGGAAGATGTCGACCCCGACGGCGAGCACGTCCTCGCCCTGCACCTCGCGCCGCCACCAGCGGCCGAGCCGAGCCGCGATCGTCCCGGCGAGGTCGCGGGCGAGGTGGGCGAAGAAGGTGACGGTGACGGCGATGCGCCGGCCCATGGCGGCGCAAGCGTACACTAGCCGCCCATGCGCCGCCTCGCTCTTCTCATCGCAATTGCCGTCGTGCTCGGCGTGGCGGCCTGGCTCGGGTGGCGCTGGTGGACGGCACCGCCTCTGCTGCCGGCCGCGACGCTCGCGGCCGACGCGGCGCGAGTGCCCGAGGCGGTCGACGGCGCGGTGGTCGTCGGCGAGCCGGCGAAGGCGATCCGCTGGCTGTTCCGCCATCCGCAGGCGGGCGCGCTCGTCGGCGTCGCCTCCGGCGAGGCGCGCCGGCGCGCCGACACGCTGCGCGGCGTGGTCCTGGCGCTGGCCCGTGACGCGCGCGGCCCGCTCCGCCTGTGGTGGCGGGGCCGGGAGCTCGCCGTGGCGGCGACCGTCGGCGCGGGCACGCGCGACGCGATGCGCGAGGTCGCGGCGCTGTCGTCGCTCGCCGTGGCGGCGGCGCCGGCCGGCGACGACGTCGGCGAGGTCGCCCTCGCCACCGCTGCGGAGCTGCTCCGCGGCTCGTCCGCCCTGCCGGGCGCCGTGCCGGACGGCCGCTGGTCCGCCGTCGCCTCCCTGGGCGGCCGGTGGTGGTGGGTGCGCGCCGAGCGCAACCGGCTGGAGGCCGTCACCGGTGTCCCGCCCGAGCTCCCCGTGCTCGAGGACCGGAGCGTCGTGACCAGTACCGACGTCCACGCCCTGCTCGCCGCGCTGTCGCCGTCGCTCGACCACCACGACGCCGTGCGGCTGGTCGTCGACGAGCGCGGCGACTGGGCACTCGGCCTCGCGGCCCTCGCGCACCGCCGAGCGGTTGCTCGCGGCGGCCGGCATCACGAGCGCCCGCTTCGGCGACGGCACCGCGTTCGCGTCGGCGTCCGCGCTGCTCCCGGCCCTGGCCGGCCCGGTCCGCGTCGACGAGGGCGCCGTGCGCGGCGGCGACCTCGCCGCTCTCGCCCGCCGGCTCGCCGGGGCCGAGTTCGTGCTCGTCGTCACCGGCGCCGACGGGGCCGACCTGCGGCGGGCCGCCGACCTCCTGGACGGCATCCGCGCGGCGCGCTGGCGCGTCACGCCGGCCGGTGGATGCGTCGTCCTCGAGTGGTAGCATCGACGGCGTGGACCCCGTTCGTGCCTCGCTGGATGGCCCGCTCCTCGTCCTCGAGCTCGCCCGCCCGGAGACCGGCAACGCGCTGGCGGCCGATCTCGTCGGCGCCCTCACCGCGGCACTCGTCGCGTCACCGGGCGGCGGCGCCCGCGCCGTCGTCCTGACCGGCGCGGGGAAGCACTTCTGCACCGGGGCGGACCTCGGCGAGCTCGCCCGCCTGCAGGACGCCTCCCCGGAGGAGCGACTGGCCGACGCCGAGCACCTGGCCGCGCTCTACGCCGCCGTCCTGCGCTGCCCACTGCTCACCGTCGCGGCGCTGCGCGGCGCGGCCTACGGCGGCGGCCTCGGCCTGGCCGGGGCCTGCGACCTCGTGGTCGCGGCGCCCGATGCCCGGCTGCAGTTCTCCGAGGTGCGGCTCGGCTTCGTGCCGGCGCTCATCTCGGTGTTCCTGCCCCGCCGCGTCCCGGCGGCCGGGCTCGCCCGCCTCTTCCTCGACCCCGAGCCGCTCGACGCCGCCGGCGGTCTCGCCGTCGGCCTCGTCGACGAGGTCGCCGACGACCCCCTCGCCCGCGCCCGCGAGCGCGGCCGGGCCTTCGCCCGCAAGACCTCGCGGGCGGCGATCGCGGCGACCAAGCGGCTCGCGCTGGACAACGCCCTCCCCCGCCTTGACGAGCAGCTCGCCCATGCGGCGAGGGTCAACGCGGACCAGCGCGACGACCCGGAGTGCCGGCGCGGCGTCGCGCACTTCCTCGCCCACCGGGCGTTCCCCGACTGGTCCGACGGCCAGTAGAGGCGGGACCTGCCTGGACGACGCGGGGAGAGGAAAGAGGGGAGAGGGGAGAGGCCCCCACTCAAACCAAGAGAAGAGGCCGGCCGTCCATGGGCGGCCGCTACGGTCTTCGACCACTGACCATCGACCCTCGGCCTGCCGAGCGGGGGATTTTACCCTCTCCCCTCTTCCCTCTCCCCTCTACCCTCTCCCCTGGTCGGGCGGGTGGGGGATCAGCTATTGAACACCGGGGCGAGGTCGATGTTGCCGGCGGGCGGTGGGGCCTGGCCGAGGGCCGGGCGCTCGAGCGGGTTGTAGAGCGTGTCGCGCTCGACCGGCACCCGTCCGGCCTCGCGGATGAGGTGCTCGAGCTCGCGCCGCGACATCCCCTGGCCGGCCTGGCCGCCGGCGGCCCAGGTGATCCGCTCGTCGACCACCGTGCCGTCGAGGTCGTCGGCGCCGAAGTGCAGCGCCACCTGCGCCGCCTTCTGCCCGAGCATGATCCAGTACGCCTTGACGTGCGGGATGTTGTCGAGTAGCAGGCGCGACACCGCGATCGTCTGGAGGTCGAGCTTGCCGGTCGTCGGCTGGATGTGGTCGAGCCGGGTGTTGGCCGGGTGGAAGGCGAGCGGGATGAAGCACTGCATGCCGCCGGTGCGATCCTGTAACTCGCGGAGGCGCACAAGATGATCGACGCGCTCCTCGGCGGTCTCGATGTGGCCGTAGAGCATCGTGCAGTTCGACTTCAGGCCGAAGCGGTGGACCTGCTCGGCGATCTCCAGCCACCGTTCGCCTGAGGTCTTGTGGTCGCAGATCACCGAGCGGACCCGCTCCGCGAAGATCTCCGCGCCGCCGCCGGGGCAGGAGTCGAGGCCGGCGGCGACGAGCCGGCGCAGCGCCTCCTCGAGCGGGACCTTGGCGCGCTGGGTGATGAAGTCCAGCTCGACCATGGTCAGCGCCTTGAGGTGGATCCACGGGAAACGCGCCTTGAGGGTGCGAAACAGCGCCTCGAAGTAGTCGAGGCCGAGCTTGGGGTGCAGGCCGCCGACGATGTGCAGCTCGGTGACCGACTCGGTGACGTCGCGCGCCGCCACCTCGACCGCCTCCTCGACGGTGTAGGTCCAGCCGCGCGGCCCGCCGTACTTCTCGGCGAAGGCGCAGAGCGCGCACGAGGCCACGCACACGTTGGTCGGGTTGAGGTGCCGGTTGACGTTGAAGTAGGCCACGTCGCCGTGCATCCGCTCGCGCACGTGGTTGGCCAGCCGGCCCACGCCGAGCAGGTCGTGGGTGGTCGCCAGGATCACGCCGTCGTCGAACGTCAGCCGCTCACCGGCCACCACGCGGCCGGAGATCGGCGCCAGGCGTGCGTCCAGGAACGGTTCGAGGGTCGCGGCGGCCACGCGCGAACTCTACCACGCGGGGCAACCCCCTGCGACGGCGTCTCTGTGGCCGGCGACGCTCCCGGGCTGCTACGATCGCGGCGTGATCTCCGTGCGTCGCTTCGCCGCGGTGGGCGCGGCCGCGGTGTCCATCGCGCTCGGCGCCGTCCAGGCCGGCCTCAGGCTTACGGAGCGGCCGGCCGAGCCGCCGGCAGCCGCCGCGCTCGCCCCCCTCGCGAGGGCGCCGATCCCGGCCGGCTCGGCGGTCGCCCTCGTCGTCCCAATGGGCCTCGACGGCGGCCGCACCTCGCCGCTGCTCTACGAGTCCGCCTGGCAGCGTCCCGACCTGCGCTGGACCGTCGCGAGCGACCCGCGGGTCGGCGAGTGCGCGTACCTGGTCGCCCTCGGGGGCGCGGACGTACCTCCGGGCTGGCGACCCGCCTGGCACGGCGGGATCGTCACCGTGCTCGTGCGGGAGGGGCGGTGAGCGAGGCGCTCGCGATCGTCGCCGTCCTCCTCGTCGGCGCCGCCGCGTGGCGCACCGCGGCGCACCGCGGGGCGCCGCCGGCGCTCCCGGCGGCGGTGGTGTGGGGCGGCCTCGCGGTGACGGCGTGGCTGGCGGTCCTGCAACTCGCCGGCGTGCGTTGGTCGGCTCCGGCACTGGCGGTCCCGGTCGCGGCGGCGGCGATCGTGCTCCTCGTCACGCCGCCGCCCGTGCGCGGGCCGGCCGGCAACGGACGACCATGGGCCGGCGTGGCCGCCGCGGCGGTCGCGCCCGCCGTGCTCCTGGCCGCGACGGCACCCGTCGGCGGCTGGGACTTCCGCTACATCTGGGGCCTCAAGGCCCGCGCCTTCGCCCTCGCCGGCGCTCACGACCCCTCGTGGCTCGCCTGGCCCGGCCATGCCTTCGCGCATCCCGACTACCCGCCGCTGTGGCCCGACCTGCTCGCCGCGGCCGCGCTCGCCGGCGGCGACGCGACCCGCGCCGCCGCGCTCTGGCATGCCGTCGTGGTCGCCGCGCTCGCCGCGGCGTGCTGGTGGGCCGCCGGCGGGGCCCCGGCGCGCCTTCGTGCCCTCGCGGCGGTCGCCGGCGGCTGGACGCCGGTCATGCTCCTGCCCGCCTATGCCGGGTACGCCGAGCCGTTGCTGGCGCTCGCCGTCGTCGTCGCGCTCGCGACGCTCCGGGATCGCGACGGGCCGGCCCCGCCTTCCCCGTGGGTCTTGGCCGCAAGCATCGCCGCCCTGAGCCTGGTGAAGAACGAGGGCACCGCCCTGGCCGTCGGGATCGCCCTCGCGGGCGCCTGGGCGGCGCGCGGCCGGGATGGCGCCGTGATCGCCGCGGGGCTGCTGCCGGCCGTCGCCTGGCACGTTCTTCGGCTTGCCAACGGGATCCCGGGCGAGCCGTTCGTCCTCTCCCCGGCGTTCCTCGCCGGCCGCCTCGGCGAGCTGCCGGCCGCCTTCGCCCGGACGCTGCGGGTCGACGTCGTGGTCCTCCTCGTCGCCTGGGGGCTCGCGCTCGTCGCGCTCGGCGGCCGAGAGGAGCGCGGTGTTCGGATCGCACTCGCGGTGTGGGGCCTCGCGGCGCTCGCCACCTACATCGGCGCCGCGCCCGACCTCGCGTGGCGGCTCGAGGGCTCCCTCGACCGGGTGCTGGTCGCGCCGCTGCCGGCTACGATCGCGCTGGCGCTGGGGTCGAGCCTTCGCCCTCGAGCAGACGCACGACCAGAATCGGGCAGTGCGCCAGGTGCAGCACCTTCCGCGTGACCGAGCCTACCAACGCGTGGTGCAGCCCGCTCGCCCCGTGGGTGGCCATGACGATGAGGTCGCAGGCCTCCTCGTCGGCGAAGCGGGCGATCAGCCGGGCGGGGTTGCCGCGCGCCACGCAGACCTCGACCTCCGCGCCGCCGCCGACCTCGGCCTTCAGCTTCTCGAGGCGACCGGTCGCCTCGTCGCGCAGGTGGCGGTAGTAGTCCGCCCACGGGAGCTGGAACGACAGGATGTCGGGGTTCGGGAAGGCGTCGTCGACAACCGAGAAGAGCACGACCTTGCCGCCGGCGAGCCTGGCCAGCTCGACCCCGGTCTCGAGCGGGCGCCGGGCGAGCTCGTTGAAGTCGACGGGAACCAGGATCTTGCGGAACATGCCGCACCCCCTCTCGGATCTGTCCTGGCCCTAGCGTAGCGCGGCGCTCGGCTTGACACCAGCGCGCCGCGTCACTAGGATGTCCCTCCCCGGACGGACGGCGTCTGCGGGAGGTTAGCTCAGCGGTAGAGCACCTGCCTTACACGCAGGGGGCCGCGGGTTCAAATCCCACACCTCCCACCACCCGCTGAGCCGGACGCTCCAAGGGGACGAGCGGGGTGGTAGTTCAGTTGGTTAGAACGCCGGCCTGTCACGCCGGAGGTCGCGAGTTCGAGTCTCGTCCACCCCGCCATTAGATTCAGTCACTTACGCCCCGCAGCCGCGGGGCGTTGTTGTGTCTGGGAAAAAAGTGGGCAAAGCGGGCGGGCGTCAGGGGAGCTTCAACTCCTCGAGGATGTTCCGGAGGAGATTCGCACACCTTCCCTTACCCGTGTCCCAGTCCCCAATTGCGTCTGATGTCAGGCCGTAGGGCCTGGCAAATCGGATCTCCTCAAGTTCAGCCAGGTGGGGACTGTCCTTTCCGAAGGCCCTGGCCAGGACCAGCTTGGCCCGCCGCCGGAAGGCGTCCAAGACCAGCGTTTCTCCATACCGCAGGTCGGCGGTCGCCTCGAGGAGTTCCTCAAGGAGCTTCCCGTACTTCCAGAAGCGAATTCGTCGTTGCAGAGCCCTTCCCAACCCCATGTTCAGCAACATGCCTGCGGTCATGCCAACAGCGAAGGCAATCCATTCGGGGTCGAGGCCTCTGACGAGGCTGAGGGCGCCCACCACGAGAAACGGGAGGGCTGGCCACAAGAACTTCGCAACCAGGCTTCCGGCGGCGTGACCGAGGATGTCCTTTGGGGCCGGAAGGTGCTTCCGTATCGCTTCCCTGATCCCTGACATTCTGCAAAGAGAGTACCACCAGCCGTTTCGCGCGAGATGCCCCACCCTTGAGAGCAGCCACCGGCGGAAAACGCGCCCCCGGGGACGAACCCCGAGGGCTGAGGAGGAAGACCAGGGCGGACAGCCCGCCTGGGTTTGGCCGTGAGACGAAGAACGCGAGCGTCACGTCACTTGAGCGTGACTTCGTTTGTGCCGCAGTCGTTGGAGCAAGTCAATCTGAGCAGGCCACGAACGCCGACTGTTACCGGAGCTGTCGTCAGTTGGCTGTCGAGCCTCCAGCTCAGGTTGACCACTCGCGTCGTTGGGTCGTCGCACGCCACAGCGGTCGAATTGAACGCAGTTCTATCCTGCACCCCCATTGACGCACGCCACCAATACGACAGGATGACGACAGGAGAGGCCGTCGTCGTCGGGGCTGTGGGAACGGCGGGCCGAGTCCCAGCGGCCTGGGGCGGAAATCTAGAACGCGCCGGTTTCGCTTGACGAAACAAACGTTCGAAGTTACTTTAGATGTGTGAAACCGGACGCTCACAGGGGGCGCATTAGCCGCTTCGTGGCTGATCTTCCAGTCCAGGGACGCTACCACTTCACCACGGACGAGGTGATCGAGGTGACCGGGGCTTCGCGTGCGGCCGTCGGCGCCGCGCTGCGGCGGCTTCGGCGGGACGGCCTCCTGGCCATGCCCTTCCGCGGGTTCCACGTGGTGGTGCCGCCGGAGTACCGGCGCCTCGGGTGCCTGCCTCCGGCCCAGTTCGTCCCCCAACTAGTGACGCGTCTTGGCCTCTCCTACTACGTTGGGCTGCTGAGCGCCGCAGAGTTGCTCGGGGCGGCCCACCAGAAGCCACAGGCGTTCCAGGTCGTTGTCGGGCTCAACCGGCCACCCCTGACCTGCGGTGAGGTTCGGGTCGAGTTCGTCGGCCGCAGCAACGTGGCCGAAATTCCTTTCCTCGAGCTGAACACGCCTCGTGGCACGGTCCGGATCTCGTCTCCCGAGGGGACCGCCTTCGACCTGGTCGGGTATGTCCACCGTTGCGGCGGGCTCGACAACGTCGCCACGGTGCTACGCGAGTTGGTCGAACGCCTGCGGGCACGAGAGCTCGCGCGTGCGGCACGGCTGTCGCCGGCTCCCTGGGCGCAGCGGCTCGGGTTCCTCCTCGACGCGGTCGGCGCAGACGCACTGAGCGGACCCCTTGCTGCCTACGTCGGCCGTGTCGCGAGGGAGTACGTGCCGCTCGACGTCGGCGGCCGGAAATCTGTACGCTCCCGCTCGCAACGGTGGAAATTGGACATCAACCACGATGTGGAGCAGGAGGCATGATCCCGTTCGACTTCATCACCGAGTGGCGGTCGCAGGCGCCCTGGGTTTCGGATCTCCAGGTCGAGCAGGACCTGATCCTGACGCGGGCCGTGGTCGACCTGTTCAGTCACGAGATGCCGACAGGAGCGATGGCCTTCCGAGGCGGGACCTCGACGAGCTCCTCGGCACCAAGATGCGCGCGCTCTACCAGCGCAAGAAGGGACGCGACCTCTTCGATCTGTGGCTTGCCAACGAGCGGGCGGACGTTGATGCCGACCGCGTGGTGGAGTGCTTCCGTCGCTATCTCGAGCACGAGGGGCAGAGCGTGAGCCGCGCAGAGTTCGAGGCGAACCTCCTCGAGAAGCTGGCCGATCCGCGGTTCGGCAGGGACGTCGAGCCGCTGGTCGCGCCAAACACGCGCTGGAACACCGCTGCTGCCGCCAAGTACGTCCTTGGCGAGTTGGCGTCCCGTCTCCCCGGCGAGCCCTGGAAAGGCGCGGGAGCGTCCTCGGGCCACTGAGCCATGCCGCCACGCGACCTCGAGCGCCAGCGTGGTCTTGCCTGCCGCGGCCCGAGCAGGCATACCACGGGCGCCTCGGCGAGCGTTGCCAGTAGTCGCTGAGGAGGTTGGCGCGCCCTCATCCTTGCAATTAGGGAGAGCTCCTCCCGGACTTGCATGGTTCAGATCAACGAATCGAGCGGAGAACCGCGCGGTCTGCCTCTCACTTCGGCCCGTGCGCTCGAGTGCCGCGGTCAGCACGATAGTCAGTGCCCGAGTCGTCCCGGTCCATTCCGAGCACAGGACGGCCCGGGCGAGCCGCTTCTTCGAGAAAGTAACCCGATGCGGCGAGTCAACGCGGTGCGACAGCCTCCGTCATCCTGAGGAGGAGCGCAGCGACGACGAAGGACCCCGAGGCGCCTGAGGTTGACCCAGACGTGCAGGTTGGCGCTCCAGGCGCGCCGGGGTCCTTCACTCGCTGCGCTCGTTCAGGATGACAGCAGGGTCGATGCTACTTGGGAGGAGGCCGAAGGCCGTGGATTCACTGGCGTCGCGGCCGTACCATGGGTGCACCATGTGTGAACAGGCCGGCGGCGATCAGGCGCACCCTATGACCAGCGCGAGCGGACCCGACGAGACGTGGCAGCCGACGGCCTGCATCCTCTGTTCCCGGAACTGCGGCCTCGAGGTGCTCCTGGCCGACGGCCACCTCACCCGCGTCCGGGGCGACAAGCGCCATCCGCTGTCCCGGGGCTACCTGTGCCAGAAGGCCACCCGGCTCGACCACTACCAGAACCACGCCGACCGGCTCACGGCCCCGCTGCGACGGCGGCCGGACGGCACCTTCGAAGAGGTCTCCTGGGAGACGGCCATCGCGGAGGTCGCCGCCCGGATCCGGACGATTCGGGACGCCCACGGCGGTCGCGCCCTCGCCTACTACGGGGGCGGCGGGCAGGGCAACCACCTCGGCGGGGTCTACGGTCGCGGCCTCGTCGCGGCGATGCGGACGCGCTACCACTACTCCGCGCTCGCCCAGGAGAAGACCGGCGATTTCTGGGTGAACGGCCGACTGTTCGGCCGTCAGACCTGCCACGTGACCGAGGGCGTCGAGGAGGCCGAGCTCGTCGTCCTGATCGGGACGAACCCGTGGCAGGCGCACGGTATCCGGAACGCGCGCGAGACGCTGAAGAAGATCGCCCAGGACGGGGCGCGCAGGCTCGTCGTCATCGACCCCAACCGCACCGAGTCGGCGGCCATGGCGGACCTCCACCTTCGGGTCCGGCCGGGCGCCGACGCATTCCTCCTCGCAGCCATCCTCTCCGTCCTGGTGCGCGAAGAGAGAGAGGACCGCGCCTTCCTCGACACCTGCACCACCGGGTTCGCGGCGGTGCGCGCCGCACTTCTCGCGGTCCCGATCGAGGCGTACGCCGCTCGGGCGGCAGTGTCGCTCGAGGAGGTCACGCGGGTCGCCCGCTGGATCGCGGAGGCGAAGAGTGCCGCCGTGCGCGTCGACCTCGGCCTGCAGCAGAGCCTCCACAGCACGCTGAACTCGTACCTGGAGAAGCTGCTCTTCCTCGTGCCCGGTCACTTCGGGCGGCCGGGATGCAACTGCCTGCACACGGCGCTGCTGCCGCTCGCCGGCCATTCCGGCGAGCCCGAGCCTGACGGACGCGGCTGGCGGACCGCGGTGACGGGCCTCGCCGAGATCGGGAAGTTGTTCCCACCGAACGTCCTGCCGGCCGAGATCGACACCGACCGGCCCGACCGCATCCGCGGGCTCTTCGTCGACAGCGCCAACCCGGCCGTCTCGAGCGCCGACACGCAGGCATGTCGCGCCGCCTTCGCGAGGCTCGAGCTGCTCGTCGTCGTGGACGTGGCCTTCACCGAGACGGCGCGCCTCGCGCACATCGTGCTGCCGGCCGCCTCGCAGCTCGAGAAGTGCGAGATGACCTTCTTCAACATGGAGTTCCCCACCCAGGTGGCGCACCTGCGCCGCCCGCTCGTCCCGCCGCGGCCCGGCACGCTGCCGGAGCCCGAGATCTACCGGCGCCTCCTCGTGGCGCTCGGCGAGCTGCCGCCGGGCGGCTTCCCGCTCCTCCGCGCCGTCGCCCGCCTCGACCGCCGCTGGCCGCGCCTGCGCCTCTTCCCGGCCGCCCTGGCCGCCACGCTGCGGCTGCGCCCGCGCCTCCGCCCGTACACGGCGTTCGTGCTCCACGACACGCTCGGGCCCACGCTCGGTGAGGCGGCCGCCGCCGCGCCGCTCTGGGGCGCCGCGCACCTCTACGCCGGCAAGCACGGCGAGGCGGTGCGGCGCACGGGTCTTGCGGGGAGTGGCGCAGCCCTCGGCGAGGCGCTGTTCGCGCGAATCCTGGCCAGCCCAAGCGGGGCGCTCCTCTCCACCCACGACCACGACGAGATGTGGAACCTGATCCGACACGGAGACGGGCGCATCCACCTCGACGTGCCGGAGATGCTCGCAGCGCTCGAGGAGTTGCGCGCCGAGCCGGCGCCCGCCGGGGGAGACGAGTTCCCGCTCGTGCTGATCGCCGGCGAGCGGCGGTCGTGGAACGCCAACCAGGTCCTCCGCGACCCCGAGTGGCGCCGGGGCGACCCCGACGGCGCGCTCCGCATCCACCCGGAGGACGCGCGGCGCTGCGGGTTGACCGACGGCGCCCTCGCCGTCTGCGAGTCCGCCCGCGGGCACATCGAGGTGCGGGTCGAGCTCGCCGACGGCCTCGGGCCGGGAGTCGTGACGCTCCCGCACGGGTACGGCCAGGACGTCCCCGACGCCACCGGCCGGCGCCGGACCGTGGGCCCGCTCCTGAACTGGCTCACCGACGCCGAGCGCCGCGACCCACTCACCGCCACTCCCTACCACAAGTACGTGCCGGTCCGGATCCACCTCCGGACCGCGGAGCCCTAGGTGGCGATCGCCCGCGGCCCGACGACCGGCCCGAAACGGCGCGCCTGGACCGTGACGGCCCGAGCCGCAACGCTCACCCTGCTCGCGGGTCTGGCCATGGCGCCCGCTCCGCTGCGGGCCGAGTCGCTCGAGGACACCCTCGGGCGCAACGAGACGCGCGTGTTGTCGGCGCCCGCCCCGATCGTCTCGGGTCCCACGGTGGCCGAGATCGCCCTCGACGAACGGCTGGAGCGGCTCGGCTACCGCCGGGTCCATGCGCGCCCCACGCAGCCCGGCGAGTACTTTCACGGGCGCGACACCTACTGGTTCTTCCGCCGCGCGTGCCGCGCCAGCGGCGCCGACCACGAGGCGGAGCTGATCGGCCTCGTCCTCGAGCCCCCGGCCGGCCGCGTCGTCGGCCGCCGGCGGGAGGGGCGGGGGCCCGAGCCGATCCGGGACGAGGGCGCCGTCTGGCTCGAGCCAGCCGTCCTCGCAGAGTCGCTGGCCGGCGACCGGGCCGAGCGGGTGCGCGTCGAGTTCTCCGCGCTGCCGGAGCGGGTCTGGCGCCCGGTGCTGGCTGCCGAGGACGCCCGCTTCTTCTCGCACGGCGGGGTCGACCCCCGGGCCATGGCGCGGGCCGCACTCCGCGACCTGCTCAAGGGGCGGATCGTCGAGGGGGGCAGCACGATCACCCAGCAGTTGGTCAAGAACCGCGACCTGTCGCCGAAGAAGAGCCTGGGCCGGAAGGCTTCGGAGGCGGTGCGCGCCCTCGCCCTCGAGGAGGAGTACGACAAGGAGGAGATCCTCCAGGCCTACCTCAACACGGTGTACCTGGGCCACGTCCAGGGGCTCGCGATCCACGGCCTCGGCACCGCGGCGCGCGCCTACTTCTCCCGTCCCGCCGACGAGCTGAGCCTGGCCGAGGCGGCGGCGCTGGCGGCGATGATCCAGGGACCGAACCGGCTGTCGCCCCTCGAGGACGCCGCGGCACTGCGAGGCCGGCGAGACTGGGTCCTCTCCCGCATGGAGGAGCTCGGCTGGGCGACCGCCGACGAGGTCGCCCGGGCGAAGGCGGCGGCGGTCACCACCCGGCTCTCGCCGCCCCGCAGCCGGGCGCCCGTCCACCTGCTCTCCTGGGTCAGGGACGAGGTCGCCCGGGCGGCGCGCGAGAAGGGCGAGAAGGGACCCGGATTCCTGGTCGAGACGACTATCGACCCCTACCTCCAGGAGGCCGCAGAACGAGCCGTCGAGCGGCGGCTCGCCGACCTGCGCCGCAGCCACGGCCGCCTCAAGGGGAGCTCGCTCACCGCCGCGCTGGTCGCCCTCGACGCCCGCACCGGCGCCGTCCTCGCCGCCGTCGGTGGCCACCCCGACGACCCGCCGGGCTCCTTCGACCGGGTGCGGGCGGCAAAGAGGCAGCCCGGCTCGGTGGTCAAGCCGTTCGTGGTCCTGGAGGCGATCGACGACTGCGGCGGCCGTGACCCGCTCACCGCCTCGAGCCGGATCCTCGACGAGCCGCTGTCGATCGCCCTCCCCGCCGGGCGATGGGAGCCGCACAACTTCGACGACCAGTACCTCGGCCCGGTCCTGCTCCGCGAGGCGCTCGCCGAGTCGCGCAACGTGCCGGCGGTGCGGATCGCCCGCTGGTGCGGCTTCGACGCGACGGCCGCCCGCTTCGCCCGGGTCGGCCTCGAGCTCCCGCCCCACCCGCCGCCGGCGTTCGTGCTCGGCGCCGTCGAGACGACCCCGCTCGCGATGGCCCGCGCGTTCACCGTCTTCGCCACCCCGGGACGCATCCTGGAGCCGTTCCCGGTGTGGCGGGTCGCAACCTCGGGCGGACGGGCGCTGGAGCGCTGGCGACCCCGCTCGACCAAGGTCGCCGACCCGGCCGCCGCGTACATCGTCCGCGACCTGCTGCGGACCGCCGTGGAAGAGGGGACGGCGGTCGGCGGCGGGATCGCCGGGGTCGACGTGGCGGCGAAGACCGGAAGCAGCTCGGACCTGCGCGACGCCTGGTTCGCCGGCCAGGCCGGCTCGGTGGTCGCGGTGGTCTGGGTGGGGCTGGACGACGGCGGCCGGCTTGGCCTCACCGGTGCGGCCGCGGCGGGCCCGCTGTGGCGCGAGCTGATGACCCGGGCCGTGCCCGCCCGGCCGCCGTACGCCGTGGAGCGCGCCGACGGTGTGGTCGAGCTCTGGGTCCAGGAGAAGACCGGCCTGCTGGTCCGGGCGGGCCGCTCCGGGGCGCGGCCGGAGCTCTACCGCAAGGGCGACCAGCCGCGCCGCGAGCGCTGGTGGCGCCCCGACGCTCCGATGTCCGTCATCGAGTGAGCGCACCGGAGCCGCCGTCCGGCACCCGGCGAGGGGCTCGAGCAGGGCGGCTCGAGACGGCTGGAGGCGGCGTCACCGGGTGCGGTAGGATGACGCCAGGCCATGGTCAGGAAGGCGCCAGGCGGCGCAGGCGAGCACGAGTGGGCGGGCGTCGTGCGGGGTGATTCGGCGGCCCGTCGGGCAAGGTTGGCCCGGCCAATGGGCTGCGCGCTCGTGGTCGCCGGCCTGCTCGCGGGCTCGGCGGGCGCCGTGCGGGCGAGCCAGCCCGAAACGCTCGACGACCCCTACGCCGCCGGCACCCGGTCGGTGCGCGTCTTCCGCGATGCCGACGGACTGCCGCAGAACACCGTGCACGCCATCACGACCGACCTCTCCGGCGTGCTGTGGGTCGGCACCCAGGATGGCGCCGCCTCGTACGACGGGCGCCGCTGGGCGGTCGCCGACATGCCAAACCGGACGCGGTCGAACTTCGTCCGGGTCATCCTCGCCAGTGCCGACGGCTCCCTGTGGTTCGGGACCCAGGCGAGCGGTCTGTGCCGCCTCAAGGACGGCACGTGGTCGGTCGTACCTGTGGGTGCGGCCGACGGCGGCGACCTGCGGGTGAACGCACTGCTCGAGAGCCGCCACGAGCGCGGCGGGGCGGCGCTGTGGGTTGCCACCCACGACAGGGGGCTCGCCCGCCTCCGGGCCGGCGTCTGGACGCTGTTCGACACCTCGACCGGCCTGCCCCACAACCGCGTCTGGGGGCTCGCCGAGACCGTCGACGAGGCGGGAACCGTGTCGATCTGGGCCGGCACCGAGGGGGGGCTCGCCCGCCTCGACGCGGGCAGCGACCGCTTCGCGCCCGCGCCCGGCTTCCCCGGCGGCTCGGTCAACAGCGTCCTCGACAGTCGCGAGGCCGACGGCAGCCGTACGCTCTGGGTCGGCACCTACGGGCAGGGCCTGGTCCGACTCAACCGCGGCGTGTGGACGACGCTCCGCGCCGCGGACGGGATGCCGAGCGACTTCGTGACCAGCCTGCGGACCGTGGCCGACAGCACCACCGGCGCCATCTGGGCCGGCACCGACGGCGGCGGCGTCGCGCGGATCGAGGGCGGCGCCGTCCAGCGCGTCCTCGACATCGGCACCGGCCTGCCCTCCAACGCGGTGTACGCCCTGTTCGAGACCACCGCGGAGACGGGCGTGCGGGCACTCTGGGTGGGCACCCGGAACGGCGGCCTGGCGCGGGTCAAGGACGACCAGTGGCGCAGCTTCCAGCCGATCCCGCAACCCGCGGCGCTGCCGGTCACCTGCCTGCTCGAGACGCGCGAGAACGGCGGCGCCCCGGCGATGTGGTTCGGCACCGACGGCGGCGGCCTGGCCCGGCTGCTGCGCGGCGCCTGGACCGTCTTCGATCGTCGCTCGGGTGCGCTGCCGTCGGACTACGTGACCTGCCTCCTGGCGTCCGAGGACCGGCCCGGCGAGCCGGCGATCTGGGTCGGCACCCGCAACGGCGGGCTGGCCCGCTACGCCGGAGGACGCTGGCAGAGCTTCACCATGGCATCCGGGGCGCTCCCCAACGACCTCGTCCAGACCCTGCTCGAGACCGTCCACGACGACGGCAGCCGGACGTTGTGGGTCGGCACCCGCCAGGGCCTCGCGGCGCACCACCGCGGCACGTGGCGGACGGTGAAGAACCTGCCGCTCGGCGCCGAGACCTCGGTCCTGAGCCTCCTCGAGACCCGCTCCCCTGGCGGGGTGCGGACGCTCTGGGTGGGGACCTTCGCCGGGCTCGCGCGCTTCGAGAACGATAGCTGGCGGACCTACACGACCTCGGCAGGCCTCCTCAACGACACGATCCAGACGCTGCACGCGACCACCGACTCCGGTGGAGGGAAGACCCTGTGGGCCGGGACGGACGGCGGCGGCGTCGGCCTCCTCGACCTCGGGGCGGGGAACGGGAAGTTCACCGCCCTGACCGACGCCAGCTCGCCCGCATTGCCGAACAACGTCGTCTACCAGATCCTCGAGGACCGCTCGGGCCAGCTCTACCTGCTGACCAACAAGGGGGTCGCCCGGCTCACGCCGCGCGACCGCGAGGGCTCGGGACCGCGGTTCGACGTCTTCACCTTCACCGTCGAGGACGGCCTGCCGCTCCACCAGTGCAACCGCGGGGCCGGCATCGTCGACCGCCGTGGGCGGGTCTGGGTGGGGACCGTCGGCGGCGCCGCGGTCCTCGACCCCGTCCACGCACCGCTCGACACCGCGCCGAAGCGCCTCCTCCTCACCGGGTCGCTGCCGGAGCAGCCGGAACGGCGGCTCGACGCCGACGCGTCGCTCGCCTACGACGAGGACCACGTGGTGTTCGACTACGCGCTGCTGTCGCTGTTCCGCGAGGGCGACACCCGCTATCGGACCCAACTCGCACCCCTCGACGGCGAGCCGTCGGCCTGGCTCGGCGACACCAACAAGGAGTACCGCACCCTGCCGCAGGGCAGCTACGTGTTCCGCGTCTGGGGCCGCGACTACGCCGGCAACGTGTCGGGCCCGGTGGAGCTGGCGTTCACCGTCCGGCCCGCCCCGTGGCTGACCTGGTGGGCGTACAGCCTCGCCCTGGCCCTGCTCGCCGCCGCCGTCGTCACGATCATCCGGATCCGCCTGCACCGCCACCGCCGACGCGAGGAGGAGCTCATCGCCCTGGTCGACGCCCGGACCCGCGAGCTGGCCGAGGCCAACGAGTTCCTCATGGAGCTGTCGTACCTCGACCCGCTGACCGGGATCGCCAACCGCCGCCGCTTCGGGGAGCGCCTCGAGCACGAGTGGAAGCGGGCGGTGCGCGGCAAGAACCCGGTGTCGCTGGTGATGATCGACATCGACGGCTTCAAGGCGTTCAACGACGCCTACGGCCACCCGCGCGGCGACGAGTGCCTGAGGAGCGTGGCGACGACGCTCGCCGACGGCCTGCCCCGGGCCGGCGACTCGGTGGCCCGCTACGGCGGCGAGGAGTTCGTCGTCATCCTGCCGTTCACCGACCGGAGCGGCGCGGTCAAGGTCGCCGAGCAGCTCCGCCATCGCATCGAGGGGCTCGGCATCCCGAACCGGGCGTCGACCGTCGGCAAGGTCGTGACCATCTCGTGCGGCGTCGCGACCTTCGTCCCGGCCGCCGACATCGAGATGCAGGAACTCATCCGACTCGCCGACGAGGCGCTCTACCGGGCGAAGCAACGCGGCAAGAACCGCACCGCCGCCGAGCACGGCGAGCCGCGCTCGTCGGTCGTCGTCCGCCCGCGGGGCGACGACAGCGGATCGCTCCCGCCGGTGACCTGACGCCGCGGTGACGAGCCTGCGCCGACCCGACGCACCGACCGAGGGCGACCACGTCACCGGCCTGATCGAGCGGGTGACGTTCCACAGCGAGGAAAGCGGCTTCGCGGTGCTGCGCGTCAAGGTGCGCGGCCGGCGCGAGCCGGTCACCGTCGTCGGCACGGTGCCCCAGGTCGCGGCCGGCGAGTGGCTCGACGCCCGCGGCCGCTGGGTCGTCGACCCGCAGCACGGCCAGCAGCTCCGCGCCGAGACGATGCGCACCTCGGCGCCGACCAGCGCCGAGGGGATCGCGCGGTACCTCGCCTCCGGGGCGGTCCGCGGGATCGGCCCGGCGCTCGCGGAGCGGCTCGTCGAGGCCTTCGGCGGCGACGTCTTCCGCGTCATCGAGGCCGAGCCTGCCCGGCTGCTCGAGGTCGAGGGGATCGGCCCGGTCCGCCGGCGACGGATCGAGGAGGCGTGGCGGGAGCAGCGGGCGGTGCGGGACATCATGGTGTTCCTGCACAGCCACGGCGTCTCGACGAGCCGCGCCTTCAGGATCTTCAAGACCTACGGCGAGGCCGCCATCGAGGCGGTCCAGCACGACCCCTACCGGCTCGCCCGCGACATCCGCGGCATCGGCTTCCTCACCGCCGATCGCATCGCCGAGCGGCTCGGCGTCGACCGCCACTCGGAGCTGCGCGCCCGCGCCGGCGTCGAGCACGTCCTGCTCGAGCTCACCGACGACGGGCACTGCGCGTTTCCCCGCGAGGCGCTCGTCGAGCGGGCGGCCGGGATGCTGGAGATCCCGGCCCCGATCGTCACCGCGGCCCTGAACCACGAGCTGGCCGCCGGGCGCCTGGTCTCCCGCCCCGCTCCGGCGGGCGGATCCCTCGTCTACCTCGCCGCCCTCGATGCCGCCGAGCAAACCGTGGCCGACACGCTCGCCGCCCTGGCGCGCGGGCCGCACCCCCTGCCGCCGGTCGACGCGGCGAAGGCCGCCGGCTGGGTCGAGCGCCGGCTCGGCCTCGTCCTCGCCGCCGAGCAGCGCCGAGCCGTTGAGCAGGCCACCCGTGCGAAGGTCCTGGTCATCACCGGCGGCCCGGGCGTCGGCAAGACCACGATCGTCCGGGCGATCGTCGAGGTGTTCGCGGCGAAGGGCCTCAGGGTCGTCCTGTGCGCCCCGACCGGCCGCGCCGCGAAGCGGCTGTCCGAGGCCTCGGGGCGGCCGGCCTCGACCATCCATCGCCTGCTCGAGGTCGATCCCGCCAACGGCCGCTTCAAGCACGACGCGGACCGGCCGGTCGCCGGCGACCTCGTCGTCGTGGACGAGAGCAGCATGATCGACCTGCCGCTCGCCGCCGCCCTCGTCCGCGCCCTGCCCCGGCACGCCGCGCTCGTCCTGGTCGGCGACGTCGACCAGCTCCCGCCGGTCGGCCCGGGGACCGTCCTCGCCGACGTCATCGCCGCCGGCACGGTGCCCACCGTCCGGCTCGTCGAGGTGTTCCGTCAGGCTGCGGCGTCGCGCATCGTCACCAACGCCCACCGCATCAACCGCGGCGACGCGCCGGTGTTCCCCGCCGGCAAGGGTGAGGTGACGCCGGGCGACGACTTCTTCTTCGTTGCCGCCGAGGAGCCGGCCCGCGCCGTCGAGCTGCTCGTCAAGCTGGTCCGGACCTCGATCCCGAGCCGGTTCGGGCTCGACCCAATCCGCGACATCCAGGTCCTCACGCCGATGCAGCGCGGCGAGCTGGGCGCGCGCAACTTGAACCTCGCGCTCCAGGCGGCGCTCAACCCGACCGGACCGGCGGTGGAGCGCTTTGGGCTGACCTACCGCCGCGGCGACCGCGTCATGCAGATTGCCAACGACTACGAGAAGGACGTCTTCAACGGCGATATCGGCCGCATCGTCCGGATCGACGAGCAGGAGCGGGAGGTCGTCGTCGACTACGACGACCGCGAGGTCGCCTACGCCTTCGACGAGCTCGACGAGCTGCTGCCGGCCTGGGCGGTCACGGTGCACAAGGCACAGGGGAGCGAGTACCCCGCGGTGGTCGTCCCGGTCCACACCCAGCACTACGTCCTGCTGCAGCGCAACCTCCTCTACACCGCGATCACCCGCGGCAAGCGGCTCGTCGTGCTGGTCGGGACGCGGCGCGCGCTGGCCATCGCCGTCCGTCGCGTGCAGGTGCGGGAGCGCGTCACCACCCTCGCGGAACGCCTGCGGGCGGCGTTCGCAGCCGACGTCCGCCGGGAGGACGAGCCGCGCGGGCTGCCGCTCGCCGCCGAGCCGCCGTCGCGCTACCGCACCTGAGCCCGGCCGACCCGCTCACCGAGCTTTGGCGGACGCGCGGCCGGTTACGCCCAGCCCCGGCGGGTGGCCAACTGGCGTAGGCACTCGACGTGCTGCGTGTCGCTGGCGCCGAGGGAGTCGAACAACCGCGCCATGTCGGGGCTGGCCTGGTGGACGGCGTTCGCGTAGTGGTATTCGGCGGCGCTGGACTCGAACTCGAGGGCCATCCGTACGGCTTCCTCGACGGTCGGCGCACCGGCGCCGCTGCGGATCGCCGCGATCCTCGTGACCGTCTGCTGCAGCGCAGTGAGGTCCACGTCCACGTCGGCGAAGAGGCCGGGGTTGCCCCGGGCCAGCCGGCGCTGATACTCGATCAGTCGGACGTGCGAGTGCTCCTCCAAGTGCATCCGTTGGAAGACGAACGAGGCTTCGCGGTCCGCCTCGAAAATGTCGGAGAACCACTGATAGAGGTCGCCGAGCCTGCGCTCGAGCTGTTCCATCGGCCGCAGCACTTGAAGCACATCCATGATGTCAGCCCGCCAATCCCCGAGAGACCATCTCGGTGCTCACCCTGGAATGATACGTGAGGCACTTGGACTGCAGTCTCCCCCGAGAGCCCACTAGGAGGCGACGCGGTTGCGGCCGCCCTGCTTGGCGCGGTAGAGGGCGGTATCGGCGGCGCGCAGCACCTCCTCGACCTTGCGCAGCGTGGCGCCGCGCTCGGCCGCGCCGATGCTCACCGTCAGGGTCAGCCGCGGCGCGTCCTTGGGCCGGTTCGCGGGCGCCTTCGGGCGCCGGCGCGGGCGGTCGGCGGCGCGCAGGGTGAAGTCGGCGCCGGCGATCCCCTTGCGGACCGCCTCGAGGTGGGGCAGGCACGCGTCGATGGCCTTGCCCGGAAACAGCAGGGCGAACTCCTCGCCGCCGTGGCGGAAGGCCTTGCCGCCGCCGCCGACCGCGGCGAGCCGCGCGGCGACCATGCGCAGGACCTGGTCCCCGACGTCGTGGCCGTGGGTGTCGTTGAACTTCTTGAAGTGGTCGACGTCGACCACGGCCAGGCTGTAGCGCCCGGCGAGCGCGGCGAGCGCCTCGTCGAGGGCGCGCCGGCCCGGGATCCCGGTGAGCGGGTCGCGGTACGCGGTGGCCGCGGAGGCCTGGACCAGCCCGACGAGCAGCGCCATGCCGCCGGCTGCCAGGAAGATCACCGGGACCTCGCCGGTCCCGCCGTCGGCGAGGGCGCGGTAGGCGGCCACGAGCACCCACAGCAGGCTCCCCTCGACCGGACCGGGGGTTCGGAGCAGGGCGAGGAGGACCGCGCCGAAGGCGAGGAGGAAGAGCGCCAGTCCCGGTTGCGGCACCGCGGTGCGGCTCGCGGTGTCGATGGCGACAAGGCGGCCCTGCGGCACGGCGACCAGCGCCGGCCAGTAGGCCAGCCAGGCTAGGGCGGCGAGCCCTCCGATGGCGGCCAGCGCCGCCACGCGCAGCGCCCCGCCGGCGCTCGCCAGGCTGCGCTCGGGCAGCAGCGCCACGGCGCCGATGACCGCCGGCAGCAGCACGGCGAGGGTCGCGAGAGCGTAGCTCCCGACCGGCTCGCCGGCGGCCAGCGGTCCCTGTAGGCGGGCCAGGACGTCGCCCGCCGCTGCCAGGGCCACGGCGACCAGGGCCACGCGGCCGCGGCGGAACGCGACGGCGAGACCGACGATCGCGCCGGGCAGGAGCCACGGGTAGGCGAGGAGGAACGACGCCAGCGCGGCGCGGCGGTCGGGTATGGCCAGCGCGGCGGTGGCGGCGAGGACGACCACCGCCCCCGGCACCACGGCCCGCAGCAGCTCGCGGAGGTTCATCGCTCCCGGCGGGGTGCCGGCCCGGAGCGAGCGCCCGAGGTCACGGCGCGCCGAGCTCCGCGCGGGCAGTTGCGGCGAGTCGATCGGCGGTGCCCCGCGCCTCGTCCTCGCTGTCCGCCTCGACCATGATGCGGAGCAGCGGCTCGGTGCCCGAGTAGCGCACGAACACCCGCCCGTGTCCGTCGAGGGCGGCCTCGGCCGCGCGAATCGCTGCGCGCGTCGCGTCGAGTGAGTCGAGCGGCCGCCGGGTGGCGACCCGAACGTTCAGGAGAACTTGGGGGAAACGATGGAGGTCCGCGAGGTCCGCCAGCGAGCGGCCCGAGGCGTGGGCGATGGCCATCACGTGGGCGGCGGTGAGCAGCCCGTCGCCGCTCGCCGACAGGTGGGAGCAGATGACGTGGCCCGACTGCTCGCCGCCGAGGGCGGCGCCCGACTGCTGCATCACTTCCCACACCTCGCGGTCGCCGACCGCGCTGCGCAGCAGCGTGATCCCGGCGCGCCGCAGCGCCACCTCCAGGCCGAGGTTGGACATCACCGTCGCCACCGCCACCAAGCCGGGCAGCCGGCCGGCGGCGGCCAGGGCGCGCGCCCAGACGAGGAGGACGTCGTCGCCGTCGAGCACCCGGCCGGAGGGCGCAATCAGGATGGCGCGATCGGCGTCGCCGTCGAGCGCCACGCCGGCGTCGGCGCCGAGGTCCACCACCTCGGCGGCGAGGGCGTCCGGATGGAGGGCGCCGCACGAGGCGTTGATGTTGCGGCCGTCGGGGCGGTCGTGGATCACCCGCACCCGGGCGCCGAGCCGGGTGAAGAACGGCGCCGCCAGCGCCGAGGCGGCGCCGTTCGCCGCGTCGACGACCACGAACAGGCCGTCCAGCGCCCCCGGGGCGAGCGTTGCGAGGATGAGCTCGAGCGTCCGCGCCGCCAGGGCGCCGTTCGCGACCGGCAGCGGCGCGCTCGCCGGCGGCCCGGCGAGGGCGGACAGCCGCGCCTCGAGCGCGGTCTCCTCGTCCACCGGCCACTTCACGCCGTCGGCGCCGACCTGCTTGATGCCGTTGTCGTCGGCCGGGTTGTGCGAGGCGGACACCACGACGCCGGCGCCGAACCCTCCGAGGTCACGGAGCAGGTGGGAAACCGCGGGCGTGGGCAGCACACCCGCCCAGGCGACCTCGCCGCCGCGGGCCGCGAAGGCGCCGCCGACCCACTCCGCCAGCGTTTCGGTCGAGACGCGGGTGTCGCCGGCGAGCAGGACCCGGGTCGGCCGGCCGGCCTCGCGCAAATGCTCGAAGAGCGCGGCGCCGAGCCGGGTCACGGTGTCGCGATCGAGGGGTGGCTGGAGCGCCACCCCCCGCATGCCGTCGGTCCCGAACAGTCGATCGCTCACCGCCGCGTTCCCCCCCGCGCCTCGCCCCGGTCGGGCACCACCTCGACGACGACCCGCACCACCAGGGGCTCCTCGATGCGGACCAGCGGGTGCGGCGAACGCACCGCGACCCGCGCCTCGACCGGCCCCTCGGCCCCGTCCAGCCCGACCGGCTCCGTGGTGACCGCCTGCATCGCCTCGAGCTGCAGGCGTGGACCGGCGACGCGGGCCGACGCCGGTTCGCTGTAGATCGCCCCCGCCATCAGGCCGGGCGCCGGCCGCCCGCTCACGCTCGGCTTGACCGGCAGGCGACGGCGGATCAGCCGCTCGAGCCGGACCGGCACCTGGGACGGCGACACCGCCACCACCTCGGCCCCAGCCGGGACGATGACGTTGCGGTTCTCGACCGAGATGTCCCGTTCGCCCTCGCCGGCGCCGCGCAGGTCGATGACGACCCCGGTTTGGGTCGGATCGAGGCCGCGCAGGCGGGACAGCGACCCCCGCACGCGCAGCAGGATCGTGCGCGGCACCTCCGAGGTGATCACCATCTCGGCGGGGACGTTGACGAACGTGACCGGGGCGTCGACCTGCCGTTCGGAGATGCGCTCGCGCCGGTCGAGCGCCTGGGCGTACCAGACCAGCGCCGCGAGCACGAACGCCAGCGCCATGGTCGCCGGGTGGCGGGGCAGCAGTCTCATGGCCTCCTTCCCGTGCGGCCGAGCAGGAGCAACTCGATGAGGAGGTCGCGCAGCGACGTGCGGTCCAGGTTGGGGTGCAGCCGGCCGCCCTCGGCCACCGACATCGCGCCGCGCTCCTCGGAGACCACCACGACGACGGCATCGGTCTCCTCGCTGATCCCGAGGGCGGCGCGGTGGCGGGAGCCGTACTCGGTGGTCAGGTCGGGGCGCGTGGACAGGGGCAGGAAGCAGCTCGCCGCCGCGATCCGGTTGCCCTGCACCACGGCGGCGCCGTCGTGGAGCGGCGTCCCCGGGGTGAATAGGTTGACCAGCAGGTCGTAGGACAGCCGGGCGTCGAGCGGCACGCCGGTCTCGACGAAGGCGCGCAGCCCCTCGTCGCGCTCGATGACCATGAGCGCCCCGTACCGCCGCGACACCAGCGTCTCGCAGGCCAACACGATGTCGTTGATCAGCACCTGGCGGGGCGAGAGCTGCGACGCCCAGCGCAGCAACGGCGTCCGGCCGACGGCGGCGAGGATCCGGCGGATCTCGTGCTGGAACACCACGATGATCGCGAACGGCAGGTAGAAGAGCATCTCCCGAAGGACGGTGGAGAGGGTGATGAGGTCGAGCGCCGTGGCCGCCAGGTAGGTCGCGGTGAGGACCAGGATCCCCCACAGGATCGAGGTGCCGCGCGTCCCCTTGATGACCACCAGGAGGAGGTAGAAGAGGATCGCGACGAGCGCGACGTCGACGAGGTCGCGGGCCGAGACCTCGAGCTGGGTGAGGGCGCGGAGGGCGGCGACGATCGAGGTCATGCCGCCCCCTCGAGCGCGGCGGCGACGGTCAGGAACTGCACGGTGTCGGCCACATCGTGGACCCGGACCACCACGCGGGGCAGGCGCGCGGTCGCCGCCAGCGCGGCGAGGGAGCCGGGCAGGCGATCGTCCACGGCGGCCCCGGTCAGCCGGCCGATGAACGACTTGCGCGAGACGCCGACGACGATCGGGTGGCCGAGGGCAGCGAGATCCGGCAGCGCCCGCAGGAGGGCGAGGTTGTCGCCGAGGTCCTTGCCGAAGCCGATTCCCGGGTCGAGGAAGACCCGGTGGGCCGGGATGTCGGCGGCGCGCGCGGCGGCCGCGCGGTCGCGGAGGAAGGCGTGCACCTCGGCGACCACGTCGGCGTACCCCGTCTCGGACTGCATCGTGGATGGGTCGCCGCGCATGTGCATGAGGACGACCGCGGCGCCGCGCGCGGCGACGAGCTGGAGCATGGCCGGATCGCGACCCGCGGCGACGTCGTTGACGAGCCTTGCGCCGGCGTCGAGCGCCGCCGCCGCGACCGCGGCCTTCGCGGTGTCCACCGAGATCAGGGTGCCGGGGAGCTCGCGCGCCAGCGCCGCGATGACCGGGACGACCCGTTCCGTCTCGTTCGCGGCCGAGACTGGCTCGGCGCCCGGCCGGGTCGACTCGCCGCCCACGTCGACGACGCTGGCCCCCTGCGCCGCGAGGCGGACACCGTGCCGGACCGCGTCGGACCGCTCGGCGAAACGGCCGCCGTCGGCGAACGAGTCCGGGGTGACGTTGACGATCCCCATCACCACCGGCCGTCGGAGCTCCCACAGCGCCGCGATCTTCTCATCCAGCACGGCGCCACTTTACAGGAGCGGGCGCCCCGGCGAAAAGGCGCGGCCCGCGCAGACCACGTCGCATCGCCACGGCCTTTTTGCTATGGTTCGCCCTCGTGGTCCGGAGGTCAGGCATGAAACGTGGGATTCTCGGGGTGCTCGCGCTGGCGGTGGCCAGCGTCGCGACGGCGCAGGGGGTGCAGGACATGGCCCGCCGGTTCGGGTCCGCCTACCTCCCCTACATGCCCGGCGCGACCGTCAAGGCCGACGTGAACCGCGAGGCCGTCACCGCGTTCGGGCCGTACCTGACGATGACCGTCGTCAAGCAGAGCGCGCGTCCCGACCGCAAGGAGCAGACCGGCATGCTCGTCGACCCGCAGAGCAAGACGGCCGCTGTCGGCATCGTCGTCCAGCTCCCCGAGGCCCAGCCGGCCGTCACGCCCGACACCCTCCCGGCGTTCTGCGAGCAGTCGCTTCCCGAGCTCCTCCGCCGCGCCCTCAACTCCCAGGTCCGTCTGCGCTGGCCCGGGACGCCCACGCGGATGACCGGCGTGGTCCCCCTGTCGGCGCTCGTGCAGACGGGCTTCGGCTGGATGAGCCTGCCGCTCGCCATCTCGGCCGACGGCCGTTGGCTGGTGGTCGGGGGGACCTGGGCGCTCGATCGCGACCCGCGGGCGGTCCGCCGCGAGGCGCTCGCCAACGCCAAGATCCAGTGGGATCCGGGACACGAGAACGCGGTGGTCAAGGTCGTCGAGTTCTCCGACTACCAGTGCCCGGCGTGCAAGCGCGAGTGGCTCGAGTACAAGCCGGTCTTCACCTCGTTCGGCGACAAGCTCCGCCACGGCATCGTCAACTTCCCGCTCACCTCCGCCCACCCGTGGGCGTTCAAGGCGTCTGTGGCGGGGCTCTCCATCGGCGACATCTGGCCCGAGGAGGTCGTCCCGTTCAAGGAGTTCATGTACGAGCAGCAGGCGACCGTCGATGCCTCGACTGTCGACGACGCCGTCTTCGCGTTCGTGCAGACCCGCTCGCTCGACGAGAAGGCCTTCCGGAGCTCCTACATGACCGAGGCCGCGATGGAGACGGTGCTGCGCCAGATGGAGCTGGGACACCGGCTCGGGGTCACCGGAACGCCGACGTACTACGCCAACGGCGAGGCGCTCCCGCTGTTCGACCCCGAGTGGGCCAGCAAGCGGCTGCAGTCCATCATCGCCGCCGGCGGCATCCCCGAGAAGGCCGCCGAGATCGCCTACACCCCGCCGACCCCGGGGCCGGTGGCACCGGCCGCCGCGGCGACTCCCCCGCCACCGCCCGCGCCGAAGCCCCTGCCGAAGTACGGGGACAGGGCACAGGCGACAGAACGACAAGGCGCGGGCGGGGGCGCGATTCCGTCCCCTGTCGCCTTCTACTTCGCAACCTGGCGGACGACCTCCACGGCCAGGGCCATGAACGCCTTCGCGGCGGCCGACTCCGGGTGCGAGGCGACGATCGGCGTGCCCTCGTCGCCGCCGGAGACGATGGCGGGATCGATCGGCACGTCACCGAGGTACGGCACGCCCAGCTCCTCGGCGGTCTTCCGCCCGCCGCCCGTCTTGAAGATCGCCTCGCGGTGACCGCACTGCGGGCAGACGTACGCCGACATGTTCTCGATCACGCCGAGCAGCGGGACGTTGACCTTCCTGAACATCAATAGGCCCTTGCGGGCGTCGATGAGGGCGACGTCCTGGGGCGTCGTGACGATCACCGCGCCGTCCAGCGGCACCTGCTGCGTGAGCGTGAGCTGGGCGTCGCCCGTCCCCGGCGGCAGGTCGACGACGAGGTAGTCGAGCTCGCCCCACTCCACGTCCTCGAGGAACTGCTGCAGCGCCTTCATCACCATCGGGCCGCGCCAGATCACCGGGGTATCGGGGTCCATCAGGAAGCCGAGCGACATCACCGCCACGCCGTTGCCGTCGACGGGGAGGATCTTCTCGGCGTCGTTCACGCGCGGCGGCTCGGTGCAGCCCATCATGAGCTGCTGCGACGGCCCGTAGATGTCGGCGTCGAGCAGGCCCACCGTGTGGCCGAGACGCTTGAGAGCGAGCGCGAGGTTGGCCGCCACCGTCGACTTCCCGACCCCACCCTTTCCAGACGCCACCGCGATCTTGTACTTCACGCCGGGGAGCAGCTTGGGCTTCGGCGGCGCGGCGGCCGCCTGCGGCGACACCACCTCCACCGACAGCTCCACCCTTCCCACCCCGGGCAACGCCTCGACGGCGGCGCGGGCGTCGGTCTCGACCCGGGTGCCGGCCTCGGCGTTCCCGGTCGTGATGACGATCTCGACCCGCACGGCGTCGCCGTCGATCGCCACGGCCTTGACGAAGCCGAACGACACGATGTCCCGGGACAGCCCGGGGAACTTGACCTTCTTCAGCGCCTCACGAACGGCGTTCTCTGTCACTGCCATTGTCCAGCCTCCATCGAGTCGCAACGCTGACGCGAAGACGCGAGGGCGCCGCGAGCCGCAGCTTCACCGCGTCTCCCCGTCGGCGCGTCGATCGTCAGTTCCAACCCAGGCGCTTCTGCACCTCGGGTGACGCCATCCCCGGGTTCCACGGCGGGTCCCAGACGATCTCGACCTGCACGTCGGTGGCGCCGGTCAGGCGCTGGATCGCCTCTCGGGCGTCGTCGGAGATGCGGCGCACCAGCGGGCATCCCCGCGTGGTGAGCGTGAGCTGCACACGGACACGGCCCGGCTCGGCGGTTTCAACGCCGTAGACGAGCCCGAGGTCGACCACGGAGAACGGGATCTCGGGGTCCATCACGGTCCCGAGCGCTTGCCAGACCTTCTCTTCACTGACCATCGACTCACTCCCCGGCGGCGGCTTCCTCGCCACCACCGACAACGCGAACCGCGCCCGCGGGATTGCCGCGCAGCGCCTCCATCTGCACCCTGACCTGCTCCATGAGCTCGGCCTTGGCGGTGACGCCGCGCCCCTCGGTGGGGATCGGCTCGCCGAAGCGGACCGTCACGCGGCCGGGGCGGACGAGGTAGTTGTGCTTCGGCATGCAGCGCCGGGCACCGTCGAGGCCGACCGGCACGATGGGCAGCCCGGCCTTGATGGCGATGAGGAAGCCGCCGC
Source organism: Acidobacteriota bacterium (assembly GCA_016213675.1). Classification (GTDB taxonomy): domain Bacteria; phylum Acidobacteriota; class Thermoanaerobaculia; order Thermoanaerobaculales; family Thermoanaerobaculaceae; genus JACQZW01. The sequence goes on from JACQZW010000017.1 coordinate 49,085, forward strand.
GCTGGAACGGCAGCAGGTTGCCGTCCGGCGTGCGCGTCTCCTCCGGGAACACCAGCACCGACCGGCCGGCACGGATGCGCGCCGCCGCGTCCTCGAACGACTTGATCGCGGTGCGCCGGTTCTCCCGGTCGACCGGGATGAACCCCATCGCCCGCATCGCCCAGCCGAGGAATGGGATGGAAAACAGCGCCTTCTTGGCCAGGAACCGCACTTGCCCCGGGATCGCCACCAGGAGCACCGGGATGTCGATCCACGACTCGTGGTTCGACATGAACACCACGGGTCCGGGGAGCGGCACCCGGTCGGCGTGCTCCACCCTGACGCGGACGAACGCGGCCCAGCAGATGATCCGGGCCCACAGCCACGCCCCCTTCCGCGTCCAGTCGCCCTTCGGCGGGATCTGGCCGACGACCGCGCCGTAGCTGCCCATCACGATCGTGTCGACGATGGTGACGAGCGCAGCGAACAGGGTCACGAGGACGTGGATGACGACCACCGGGAGGATTGTACCCTCCCGCCCTCCCGGTCTCGTCTGACTTGGAGGCCCTGTCCCCAGACGTGCCGCCAATCACGGACCCAGGTCCGTCCCCTCGTCGCCCACCGTCAAGGCGGGCGGGGGCGCCCTCTTCTGCCTGGAGTGGGTCGACGGTGATGGCGTGCTAGTCGACCCTGCCTGTCATCCTGAGCGCAGCGAAGGATCCCGTCGCGCTTGGCGAGCCTGCCCCACGGCTTTCCCCGAATCACGGACCGAGGTCCGTCCCCGTGTATGGCCGCCCCTGTGGCGGGCTTGCGCCGCCCGTCGCGCCTCCGCGCTCCGGTCGGCGCGATCCTCCGCGCGCGACCGAGCAGGCCGGCTCGCCGTGGGGCCCCTCGGTGTTGCGTACAACTACCCGGTCATCGTGGTCAGCCTCCATGCACAGCCTCCGCCCGGCCACCTCGGCTCCGGGCTCAGGCACTGCATGCCGCTTCACGCCCCCCTCCCAACCTCCGCGCGGTCCCTCGTCGCTGCGCTCCTCGGGCCACCGATACCCCACGGCGATCCGGCCGCTCGGTGACCCGCGCGCTGCGGATTTATGGCCTCGCCATAGGAGCGGCGGGGTTTTTCTCCCCCTCCCACCCAGGCGCCCCGCTCCCGTCCCCCGCCCAGCCCGGCAGGCCGCCTCGATTCCAGCCGCCACATGCTGGACGAGTCCCGTTGCATCCGTGCGCACAGCCACTGCGCGCAAACCCATCCGTCGCGCTGATCAACCGCGTTGCAGGCAATCCTCGTTCAGCGGCTCGGGGTCGGCGAGGCCATAGGGGCGAAGGGTTCCGGAACTTGGAACGTGATCGTGATCGTCCAGAACACGGGAATTCGCTTGCCATTGATTCTGGCGGGCTCGTAACGCCAACTCGCCACCGCCTCCACGGCGAGTGCGTCGAGGCGCTTGTCGGGCGACGAGAGGACCACAGGGTCGACGACCATTCCAGCCTTGTCGATCACCGCCTGAACAACAACGGGGCAAATCCCGCAACGACGACCGTCCAACCAACTAGGGGCATCAGGCCTTGTCGCTCGTATAAAGACAGGGGCGACCACGCCCGGTCCCACGTGTATGTGTCTCGCTTCCGGATCCGCGAGCTCATAGGCTGTCGGGGTCGGAACCGGTGGCACGAGGGCGCCCGCGTTCCCTGCCGCCAAGGCGAGCGACATCAGCAGTCTAACGCGTAACGACATGCCCGGACCTCCATTCCGATTGTAGTGCTGCCCTGCACCAGTGCCACCACTCCGCCGGTTCGGCCACGCGGGTGGGCGGGGGACGCGCGGGAGGCGAGCGGGCGGGTGGGGGAGTAAAGCCCGCCCCTGGGGTGCGCGGCCCATCTCTGCGGAGCGAGCGGGTCACCGGACGCGCGAGCCGCGATGGGGTGTCGGTGGCCCGAGGAGCAAAGCGACGA
>JACQZW010000004.1 GCA_016213675.1 Acidobacteriota bacterium
CGTGAGCGCCAACGGCGGCGCCAACGGCATCGCGCTGATCGACACCGACGGCAGCTTCACGGTCAACGGCACGGGCGCGGCCGGGACCGGTGGGACGATCCAGAACAGCAACGGCGGGGACGGGGCGACAGCAGGGAGCGGCGTCTACCTTTCGAACGCAACCAACGTATCGCTCGCCTGGATGAGCCTGCACGACTTCCAGAACTTCGCGATCCGCGGCATCAACGTGAGTACGTTCTCCTTGACCAACTCGGTGATCAACGGTGTGAACGGCAGCAACCCGGCGGTCGACGAGGCGAGCGTGGCCTTCGACGGCCTGACCGGCACCGCGACGATCTCGAGCTGTGACATTTCGGGGGGCATCGAGGACAACTTCCGCGTCCGCAACACCGCCGGCACGCTCGACCGGATCACCTTCACCAGCGTGACCATCGGGCCCAACGACTCGGCCGACGGCAACGACGGACTGAACCTCGAGGCCTTCGATACCGCCGTGATCAACGCGACGATCCAGAACGGCTTCTTCACCTCGGCGGCCGGCGACCTCTTCCAGCTCAACAACATCGGCTCGGCGGCGTGCGACCTCGTCTTCACCGGCAACACGCTCTCCAACAACCACGCGAACATCGCGACCGGCGGCGGCGGAGTCACCATCGGCGGGGGCGACCTCAACGGCAGCCTGACGTACAACATCGCCAACAACACCTTCCGCGACGCCGTCGGCCACGCCGTGCTGATCGTGAAGTCGATCGGTACCGGGACCTACTCGGGGACGTTCACCGGCAACACGATCGGCGTGCAGGGTGTGTCCAACTCGGGCTCGCTCGAGGGCTCCGGGCTGGTCCTGCAGAACGCCGGCGGCGGCGTGTTCACCGCCACCGTGACGAACAACTCCATCTACCGGTGGACCAACTTCGGGATCAACCTGCAGGCCGGCGCGGGAGTCGTAGCGAGCGGCCAGCTCAACGCCACGATCACCGGCAACACGGTGGCAAGCCCCAACGCGACCACCTTCATCACGAACGGGCTGCACGTCAACAGCGGGGTGACGCCGGGCGACACCTTCGCGGTGTGCGCCACCATCGGCGGGGCGGGGGTGCTGCGGAACACGTTGACCGGAACGGGCACCAACGGGGGAACGGACTTCCGGCTCCGCCAGCGGCAGTCCACCACGGTCAAGCTGCCGAGTTACGCTGGCGCCAACAACGACAACAACGCCGTCGTCACGTACGTCACGGGGAACAACATCGCCGGCAGCGGCCTGGCCTCCAACACCGTACCGACCGGCGGCGGGTTCGTCGGTGGGGTAGGATGTCCTTAGGGGATCTGCTTTCCCGCGACCGCGTGAGCCGTTGGGCGGACCGGGGCGCCCCGGGTCGGCGTTGAGAAAGGAGGGCGTATGTCAGAACCGTTCCTGTCCGAGATTCGCATGATGAGCTTCGTGTTCGCCCCGCGGGGGTGGGCCCAGTGCAACGGACAGCTCCTGCCGATCAACCAGAACCAGGCCCTGTTCTCGCTGCTCGGGACGACGTTCGGCGGCGACGGCCGGGTCAACTTCGCGCTGCCCGACCTGCGTGGCCGCGCCCCGATCCACGTCGGGAGCAGCCATACCCTCGGCGAGCGCGGCGGCGAGCAGGCGCACACCCTGTCGATCGCCGAGCTGCCGGAACACACCCATATGATGGCGGGCCGGAGTCTGGCGAAGGGCGGCGTCGCAGACCCCACGAACAACTTTCTCAGTGGGGCGAACAACGCCTACCACGCCCCGAAGTCGCGCGTCACGTCGATGAACCCCGCGAGCGTGACCAATGTCGGGGGGAGCCAGGCGCACCTCAACATGCAGCCGTTCCTGATCCTCGGCTTCTGCATCGCCCTGCAGGGCATCTTCCCGTCGCCAACCTAGGGGAGGCGAGTCATGGCACAACCGTTCGTCGGTGAGATCCGCATGTTCGGCGGGAACTTCGCCCCCGCAGGATGGATGTTCTGCGCGGGCCAGCTCCTGCCCATCTCGGAAAACGAAACGCTCTTCCAATTGATCGGGACCACCTACGGCGGCGACGGCCAGGAGACGTTCGCCTTGCCGGACCTGCAGGGTCGGATCCCGCTCCATCAGGGCAACGGCTTCATCCTCGCCGAGACGGGCGGCGCCGAGGAGATCACCCTGACGGTCCAGCAGATCCCGGCGCACAGCCATCCCCTGCTGGCGGCGACTCTGAACGGTGACCAGAAGAGCCCGGCCGGTAACCTGCTCGCGAACTCCTTCAACGTGACGCCCTACATCAACGACCCGCCGACCGCCAACATGAACCCGGCGGCGATCAGCGCGGTCGGCGGCAGCCAGCCGCACACCAACTTCCAGCCCTACCTGTGCGTCAGCTTCATCATCTCGCTGTACGGCGTCTTCCCGTCGCCGACCTAGGAGGCGAGCATGGCCGACCCGTTCGTCGCGGAGATCCGCATCTTCCCCTTCAACTTCGCGCCCAGGGGCTGGGCGTGGTGCGACGGCCAACTCCTGCCGCTCTCCCAGAACACGGCGCTGTTCTCCCTGCTCGGCACGACCTACGGCGGGAACGGCAAGTCGAACTTCGCGTTGCCCGACCTGCAGGGCCGCGCGCCGATGTTCTGGGGACAGGGCCCCGGGCTGTCGCTGCACGACCTCGGGGAAACCGGCGGGACCGAGACCGTGAGCCTGCTGGAGAGCGAGATCCCCTCGCACGCGCACACGATGCGCGCCGACGCCGCCGATCCGGCGGACGTCAACATCGCGAACCCGGCGGCCTCGCTCGCGCAATCAACTGGCGGGACCCTGTACCATGCGGTGGCGGGCGCCCAGCTTGCGTTCGGGGCGCTCGCGCCGGCCGGCGGCGACCAGCCGCACAACAACCTGCAGCCGTACGTGACGTTCTACTTCTGTATCGCGCTGCAAGGCGTCTTTCCGCCGCGCGGGTGAACGATCGACCGGGACGGGCGGGAGACCTGGCGCGGGTGGCACTCGAGGGTCTGCGGTCCTCCGACGGAGCGGCCGTCACCTTGCGACCGGCCACAGGGGATGACCGCGAGCTGTTGCTCCGCATCTACGCCTCGACCCGGGAGGAGGAGCTCGCCGCGGTGCCGTGGGAGCCCGCCGCGAAGGCCGCGTTTCTACGGCTGCAGGGCGAGGCGCAGGACGCCTACTACCGCGAGCAGATCGTCGGGTGCGAGTTCCTCGTGGTCGTGGTTGCGGGAGGAGACGCGGGCAGGCTGTACCTCGACCGGCGGGCGGACGAGCACCGGCTGGTCGACATCGCACTGCTTCCCGAGGTGCGGGGCTGCGGGGTGGGGACCGTCCTTCTCCGAGCGCTGATGGCCGAGGCGGCGGCGGCCGGCA
>JACQZW010000015.1 GCA_016213675.1 Acidobacteriota bacterium
CAGCCTCAACGAGAACGCGTACTACGCCCTCGAGCCGTGCAAGGCCGACGGTGAGGACTGCACCCACGGCGTCGAGTGCTGCAGCAAGAGCTGCGTCAACGGTGTGTGCGGCGAGCCGATCGTGGGGCAGTGCATCCCGACCAACAGCGGCGTGTGCACCGCCGACACCGACTGCTGCGACTACACCGGGCCGGGCTCGAACGTGACCTGCATTGCCGGCTTCTGCGAGATGAAGCCGCCGCAGTGAGCCGGCAATGAGCCGGCAGTGACCGGCAGTGAGCCGGCAGTGAATCGAGGCGGACGCGTGACGCGTGATGGACGCTGGCTGGAGGAACGAACGATGTTGAAGCGTAGCTTATGGGCTCTGGCCCTGATCCTTGGCTCCGCGCTCGCCTTCGCGGCGGGCTGCGGTGCTGGCAGCGACACGGCGGGAGGAGCGGCGAGCGGTCAGGGCGCGACCGGCACCGGAGCGACGGGCTCCGGCGGCGACGGCCAGGGCGGCGAGTGTATCTTCTGCACCGGCGGCAGCGGCCAGGGAGGCGGCATCACCGGCACCCTGGTCGTCACGCCGCCGAGCGTCACCCTGAGCATCGTCAACGGCGCCATCGTGACCCAGGCCTCACCGCCACGCTGAACGGCAACGACGTCTCGGGTCAGGTGACCTGGGGCTTCGACAAGCTCGGCATGGGCTCGATGGGCGGCAGCGTGTTCACCCCGACCGGCGTCCAGGGCGGTGTCGGCACCCTCACGGCGAAGCTCAACGACTCCCAGGCCACGGCCCACATCACCGTCAACGTGACGACCACCGTGAACCCGGGGAACGTCGACACCTCGGGCTTCGACGCACCGAACGGCGGCGCCGATCCGTCGGTCTCTTTCGTCTACCCGTACCAGGACACCGTGATGCCGCTGCGCGTCGCGAGCCCGGAGTTCCAGTGGAACGGCGGCAGCGCCGGCGACGTCTACCGGCTCCGGCTCTCGGCGCAGCACATCACGTACACGGTGTACCTCTCGGCCCCGCCGCCTTCGGTGCACGCGCTCGACCAGCAGAGCTGGGAGAACGTGCAGTTCTCGACCGACGGACCGAACAGCGATCCGTTGCACGTCGAGCTCGAGCGCAAGAGCGGCGGCACGGTCTACAGCCCGATCTCGCTCACGCTCCACATCGCGCAGGGCTTCATCTACGGCGCGATCTACTACTGGGAGCTGCCCGACGCGTGCGGCAGCGGCGCCATCAAGCGCGTGCGCGCCGACCAGCCCGCCACCGAGACGTTCTACAACACGGGGGCCTGCTGGGGCTGCCACACGGTGAGCCGCGACGGCACGGAGCTGGCCGCGTCCTTCGACACGGGCTTCCCGTTCCCGATCCAGACCATCGATCTCACGACGACGCCGGCCCAGAACGGGGCGGTGGCTCAGGGTGCAGTGTACGGCACGTTCAGCGCCTACAACGCCGACGGTTCGCGCCTCATGACGTCGAACGACGGCGCCTCCGCGCAGGTGCAGGTCGTCGATACGCAGAACGGCGCGATCACCAACGGCTCGGTGTTCGCCGGCGACAACTGCGGCGAGCCGGCCTGGTCGCCCGACGGCACCAAGGTGGCGGCCATCTGCGGGCTGAACTCCTGGTCCTGGGTGTTCGACGCGACCGCGGGCAACCTCGTCGTCGGCACGATGACCGGCGACACGGCCTCGGGCGTGACCACGATCGTGCCGCAAGGCGGCCTGCCGGGTCGGCCCGCGTACCCGAGCTTCTCGCCGGACTCGCAGTACCTCGCGTACGGGCGTCCGACCTACGGCTCGCGCTCCATCGGCAACGGCACCCTGTGGCTCACCGACATCGCGGGCCAGAGCCCGAAGCAGCTCGTCCAGGCTGCGAGCGACAACCTCAGCTACAACCCGGTCTTCGCCCCGAAGCAGGCCGGCGGCTACACCTGGATCGTGTTCATGAGCAAGCGCGACTACGGCAACCAGCTCGTCGGCGCGAGCCGGCAGCAGCTGTGGGTCGCGGCCATCGACGACCCGCCGAGCGCGGCCGACCCCTCGCACCCGGCGTTCTACGTCCGCGGGCAGGAGAACTGCAGCCTCAACGAGAACGCGTACTACGCGCTCGAGCCGTGCAAGGCCGACGGCGAGGGTTGCACGCACGGCGTCGAGTGCTGCAACAAGAGCTGCGTCAACGGCGTGTGCGGCGAGCAGATCGTGGGGCAGTGCATCCCGACCAACAGCGGCGTGTGCACCGCCGACACCGACTGCTGCGACTACACCGGCGCGGGCTCGAACGTGACCTGCATCGCCGGCTTCTGCGAGATGAAGCCGCCGCAGTAGGCGGCGAGAAGAGCACGCGCGGACCGAGGGCTCTTGACCTCTCAGCAGGCGGCAACCGGACCGAGGATTCTACCCTCACCCCCCTGCCCCCCTCTCCCGAGGGGAGAGGGGGGATGCGAGCCGAGAATCCGTGGCGGATCTCGAGGGCAGGCCACCGAGCCAACGACGAACGTCCCCGACGTGGACCACCCCCTCTCCCTCCGGGAGAGGGGGCCGGGGGGTGAGGGGAGAAGTTCGGTCCGGATGCCGTGAGCTTCCTCGGAACGGGTCCTGCCGTTTTCATCCCGCTCTTGGTGTAGCATCGCGCCCCACGGAGGACGGGATGCGACGACGAGGCCTCGGTTGTCTCTGGACGGTGGCCGCGCTCGGCGGGTGCGGGAGCGCGCAGTGGCAGGCTGCACCCTGTCCGAGCTGCGCGAGCCAGCGTCCGCCTGACGGCTCGGCGCCGGAGCCGGCGGGTGGGCGCTCGGGCCCCGAGGCAGAGGCCGAGGTGAGCGCCGCGGCGGCGCAGAAGTTCATGGACGGCGTCGAGGCCGAGCTGCGCCGGCTGTGGGTGCGGCGCGAGCGCGCCGGTTGGGTGGCCGCGAACTTCATCACCGAGGACACCGAGGCCATCAGCGCCGAGGCGGACCAGGACGCGATGGAGTACCTCGCGCGGGTCATCGCGGAGGCCACGCGCTTCGACCGGCTCGCGCTCGAGCCCGTGCTCCGGAGGAAGCTCCGCCTCCTGAAGCTCGCGGGCACGGTCCCCGCACCGAAGGACGGAGCGCTCACCGAGGAGCTGTCCAAGGTCACGGCCTCGCTGCAGTCGACCTACGGCAAGGCCAAGTACTGCCCGCCGGCCGACAGCCCGCTGCGCCGCGCCATCCAGGCGCATGCCGACCTGTCCAAGGAGCTCAAGGACTACCTCGCCTGCAAGCCCGACAAGCCCGACACGGGCGGCCTGTCGGTGAACGAGCTCGACAGCGTGATGGCGGGTCTGCGCGACGAGCCGGCTCTGCGCGAGGCGTGGCTCGGCTGGCACGCCACGGCGCGTCCGATGCGGCCGAAGTACGCGCGCTACGTCGAGCTCGCCAACACGGGGGCGCGCGAGATCGGCTTTCAGGACGTGGGCGAGATGTGGCGCTCCGGCTACGACATGGCGCCGGACGAGTTCGCGGCCGACGTCGACCGGCTCTGGGCCGAGGTCCGGCCCTTCTACGAGGAGCTGCACTGCTACGTGCGCTCGCGCCTGAAGAAGCAGTACGGCGAGCTCGTGAAGGACCACGCGCCCATCCCGGCGCACCTGCTCGGCAACATGTGGTCGCAGACGTGGAACAACGTCTACGCGCTCGTCGAGCCGTACAAGGGCGAGAGCCCGCCCGACGTGACGGCCATCCTGAAGCGCGAGAAGTGGAGCGAGGAGCGCATGGTGCGCACGGCCGAGGGCTTCTACACCTCGCTCGGGCTCGATCCACTCCCCGACGACTTCTGGACGCGGAGCCTCTTCCGCCAGCCGCGCGACCGCGACGTGCAGTGCCACGCGAGCGCCTGGGACGTGACCTACTCGGACGATCTGCGCATCAAGATGTGCATCAAGCCGACCGAGGAGGACCTCCAGACCATCCACCACGAGCTCGGGCACAACTACTACTTCCACGCCTACCGCGGGCTGCCGATCCTGTTCCAGCAGGGCGCCAACGACGGGTTCCACGAGGCGATCGGCGACGCCGTCGCGCTGTCGATGACGCCCGGCTACCTGCGGCAGATCAAGGTGCTCGACGGCGGGGCGAAGAGCGACAAGGCGACGGTCAACTACCTGATGAAGATGGCGCTCGACAAGGTGGCCTTCCTGCCCTTCGGCAAGGTCATCGACGAGTGGCGCTGGAAGGTCTTCTCCGGGGCCATCGCGCCCGCCGACTACAATCGCTCCTGGTGGGAGCTGCGCACCCGCTTCCAGGGCGTCGCCCCGCCCGGGGAGCGGAGCGAGGCGGACTTCGACCCGGGCGCCAAGTACCACGTGCCCTCGAACGTCCCCTACATCCGCTACTTCCTCGCCTTCGTGTACCAGTTCCAGTTCCACCGCGCGCTGTGTCGCGCGGCCGGCCACGCGGGACCCCTGCACGAGTGCTCGATCTACAAGAACGCGGCGGCCGGCGAGAAGCTCGCGGCCCTGCTGGCGCTCGGGGCGAGCAGGCCGTGGCAGGAGGCGCTCGACGCGATGACCGGCGAGCGGCAGGCCGACGCCGGGGCACTCATCGAGTTCTTCGCTCCCATCCGGGCCTTCCTGAAGGAGCAGAACAAGGGGCAAACGTGCGGCTGGTAGCCGCCGGGGCGTGGCCTACGCCCGCGAGGAGGACGACGTGAGCAAACGATCACTCATCGGCTGGGGGCTGTTCATCGGCGTCGTCGTGGGCGTCAACGTGCTGGCCTACGTGCTGAAATGGGGCTTCTGGGTGTACTGACCCGACGCGCCGACGCCCGTCCCGGACCGAGCTCAGGCGTGCCTGCGCGGGCGCTCGACCTCGCGCTCGCCGCCTCGGCTGCGAGCTGGGCGGTGCTCGGCCTCGTGCACGGTGGTGCGAGCCCGAGCGGCGTCACGGTCGCGCTCCTCAACGCCGGCGCGGCGCTCGCGTTCGCGACGCGCCACGCCGCCCGGGCGCGGGGCGTGCGCCGGTCGGTCGACACGGCCCTGGGCCTGTGTGGCGCCGCGCTCGGCGGGGTCGTCCTCCGCCTCGCGCCGCCGGGTGGCACATGGCCGCTCGCGTGCAGCGTCACCTTCACGCTCGCGGGCGCGGTCGCCCTCGCCGGGCTCGCGAGCCTGGGTCGCTCCTTCGCCGTGCTCCCCGCCCTGCGCGGGGGGGTCGTGCGCCGCGGCGCCTACCGGCTCGTGCGCCACCCGGTCTACGCCGGGGAGCTCGCGATGGTGCTCGCGGCGGCCACCGCGGCCGCCACCCCCGCCGCCTGGGCCGTGGCGCTCGCGGCCTTCTGCCTCGCCCTGTGGCGCATCCGCGTCGAGGAAGGCTTGCTCGGGGGCACGCGCGAGTACAAAGAGTACGCGCTCGAGGTCCGGTGGCGCCTCTGCCCCGGTCTCTACTAGCGAAGCCGCGGGTGCGCCCGCGGCCACGGACCGAAGACAGGAGCAGCGACGATCGATGAAGATGCCCGAGCCCGGCCTCTACCGCACCCAGAAGCCCTATCCAGGCCGCGAGACCGACATCCCCGAGGGCGTGCTCGTGTACCTCGGCACCCCGACCGACGGCAGCATGCCCTTCGTCGTGCGTCCGACGAGCAACCGCCACAACCGCTGGTTCTGGCGCGAGCCCACCGTGCCGGTGCGGGCGCTGTCGTGGTGCGAGACCTTGATGCCGCTGCCGGCCGAGGGCTTCTACACCCTGCCGCAGGAGCTGCGCTTCGAGAGCGGCGGGCGCTGGCTCGAGAACGCCATCGTGCAGCTCGGCTACAACGGCGAGGGCCGCGGCATCCTGTTCGTGGCCGAGCAGCACGAGGGCAGCGACGACAACGCGCTCCGCTTCTCGGACCGCGGCCGCGCCATCGACGACGCGCTGCTGAAGCGCCTGCGCTGGGCACCCATCCTGCCCGTGAAGAAGGACGAGCCGGCGGACGTCGAGGTCGACGCCTGACGGGCGCCGCGCGGCGCGCCGCGCGCTCTGCCTTCCGTCACGTACCGACGTGCCGCAGGACGAGCGCCGGGGCGCCATGCGTGGCCGAGGCGTCGAGGTCGATCTCGAGGTCGAGGTACCAGTCGTCGTGCTCGTCCGGGTCGACGAGCACCTGGCGCAGCTGCCACGAGCGCGGCCGGCTGCGGTCGATCTGGGTGTGGGCCGTGCCGCGGGCCGCGGGGTCGGTGCGGATGGCTCCGTGGTCCTCGTAGTAGGGGCGCAGGGCGTCCGCCAGGCGCTTCTCGGTCCAGGGCTCGTCGCCAGGGGCGGCGCCGACGAGCGCGGCCGCGCTCGCGTAGTCGCCGCACGACAGGGCCCGCACGCAGCGGAAGACGACGTTCCGCACGAGCTTCGTGAAAGCGGCGGTGTCCGTCGTCACGTCGGGCGGGCGCGCCTCGGCGGCGTCCGCGCTCGGCTCGTCGGGGCGGCGTGGCAGGTAGGACGGGTCGCGGAGCTTCTCCCACTCGTCGAGCAGGCTCGAGTCGACGCCGGTCACCATGCCGTGGAAGTAGGTGATCATCTCGTCGAGCTCGTCGTCGAGCGCCCACTCCGGCACCGTTTGCACCAGGACCTTGTAGGTCTCGGTCACGTAGCGCAGGAGCAGGTGCTCGGCGCGCTCGAGCTCGAAGTGGCGGACGGCCTCGTTGAAGCCGAGGTACTGCTCGTAGAGCTCGCGCGCGACCCCCTTCGGCCGGATGTTCTCGCCCCCGACCCAGGGGTGGCGCGCGGCGAAGTCGTTGAAGGTCGCGTAGACGAAGTCGCGGTTCGGCTTCGGGTACTCGAGCTTCTCGAGCGCGGCCATGCGCTCCTCGTACTCGACGCCTTGCGCCTTGAGCTCGGCCACGAGCTCGCCCTTCATGTGGTCGAGCTGTTTACGCAGGATGGGATCGGGGTCCTCGAGGATCGCCTCGACGAGGCTCAACACGTCGTAGCCGTAGCCGGGGGCCGCGCGGTCGAGCTTGGGCAGGGTGTCGATGAGGTACATCGACAGCGTCTGGTAGAGCGAGAAGTTGAGCTGCAGCTCCTGGTTCACGCGCACGCCGCCGGGCACGAGGTCGAGGATGTGCGCCTCGACGAGCGAGCGGAACATCGAGATGGCCGTCCGCGCGTGGCGGCGGCGCTCGGGCGGGCGCTCGTGGGATTTGCGCACGATGGCCTTCATCGCGGCGCAGCCGCCCGCGTCGCGCGACAGCACGTTGACGAGCATCGCGTGGCTCACCTGGAAGCGTGACGTGAGCGGCTCGGGCTCGGCCGCTTGCAGCCGCTCGAAGGTCGCGCGATCCCAGTGCGCGTAGCCCTTCGTCGGGGCCTTCTTCTTGACGACCTTGCCGCCCTTTCCGGCCTTCTGCTGCTGCGCCGCCTTGGCGTCGAGGCGCTTGTTCTCGATGACGTGCTCGGGCGCGAGCGCGACCACGCTACCCTTGTCGTCGAAGCCCTTGCGCCCGGCGCGCCCGGAGATCTGGTGGAACTCGCGCGCCGAGAGGATCTTCACCTTCTCGCCGTCGAACTTGCAGAGCTTCGTGAGGAGCACGGTGCGGATGGGGATGTTGACGCCGACCCCGAGCGTGTCGGTCCCCGAGATGACGCGGAGCAGCCCCTTCTGCGCCAGCCGCTCCACCAGGCGCCGGTACTTCGGCAAGAGGCCGCCGTGGTGCACGCCGATGCCGTGGCGCACGAAGCGCTCGAGCTCCTTACCCTGCGGGGTGTCGAAGCGCATGCCGCGGAGCTCCTCGGCGATGGCCTTCTTGGCCTCGCGGGTGCACACGTCCACGCTCATCAGGTTCTGCGCCTCCTCGTGGCAGCCGCGGTGCGTGAAGCTGACGAGGTAGATGGGCGACCGCCCCGTCTCGAGCAGCGTGGCGACGGCCGCGTGGAGCGGGATCTCGTAGTAGGTGAAGTCGAGCGGCACGGGGCGCTCGCGCGAGCGCACGAGCGCGGTCGGGTGCCCGTTGAGGTCGGTGAGCGCCTGCTCGAAGAAGCGCACGTCGCCGAGCGTCGCGCTCATGAGGAGGAAGGTCGTCTGCGGCAGGCACAGGAGCGGGATCTGCCAGGCGACCCCGCGGTCGCGATCGGCGTAGTAGTGGAACTCGTCGAGCACGGCGTAGTCGACGTCCGCGACCTCGCCCAGGCGGAGCGCCATGTTGGCGAGCACCTCGGCCGTGCAGCACACGATGGGCGCGTCGCGGTTGACGGTGGCGTCGCCCGTCATGAGGCCCACGTTGTCGGGGCCGAACTCGTCGCAGAGCGCGAAGAACTTCTCGTTCACGAGCGCCTTGACCGGGCTCGTGTAAAAGGAGCTCTTGCCCTCGCACAGGGCCTTCCAGTGCAGGGCGGTCGCGACGAGCGATTTGCCCGACCCGGTGGGCGTGCTGAGGATGACGTTCTTGCCCTCGAGGATCTCGAGCAGGGCCTGCTCCTGCGCCGGGTAGAGCTCGAGGCCGAGCTCCGCCACGTGCTCGAGGAAGCGGTCGAAGATGACCGTCGGATCGGCGGTGCCGTCCGCGGGCAGGCGGGAGGCGAGGCTCGGCCTCACGGGCACTCGGGGGGCAGGGCTGCGAGCTCTCCGAGCAGCTCGGCGTAGCTCTCGATGCGCCGCCCGCCGGCCGGGTCGTCGAACTGGAAGAAGACGCGGTGGTCGAGCGGGCTGACGCCGGCGTTCGCATACGCCGCGGCGTCGGTGGCGGTGTTGCCGAAGGCGTAGCGGAGGGCGAGGCCGCGCGCGAGCACCCGCGCGAGCTCGTCCGTCTTGTAGGTCTCGGCGGCGTTGCCGAGCGCGCCGGTCAACGAGAGCGAGGTGTGCACGATGCCGGGCGGATAGCCGTTGGCCGCGAGGAACTCGCGCGTGCGGCCGTCGAGCCACTCGGGCCGCGCCGTGAGGTAAAAGGGGCGGATCCCCTTGGCGGCGAGGAGCGCGAGCGCCTCGGCCGAGCTCGGGTTCGGCTCGGGCAGGTTGCCGGTGAGCAGCACCACGAACTCCTCGGTCTCGTAGGTCGTGAGGGTGCCGTCCACGTCGGTCACGAAGATGGGCGTCCCCGCGGGCACGACCTCGATGAAGCCGTCGGCGGTCGTGAGATCGCCGCGCACGACGACGTGCAGGCGATGGCGCCCCGCACCGAGCGCGGCGCCGGCCGGGATGGGGAAGAAGACGCGGCCTCCCGTGTCGTCCACGCCCTCGACGCTCGCGTGGTCGCCGTCGTTGGTGGTGAGGGCGCTGCCGAGCAGCTCCCACGACGCGGCGCAGTCGCGCAGGAGGTAGAGGTCGACCCACTCGCCGACGAGGTCCTTGTCGAGCGCGCCGTAGGTGAGCTTCGCCAGCACCCACTGCGGATCGCCGGGATTGAGGAACAGATCGCGCACGCGATGGTGGGGCGCGCCCTGCGACGTGACCAGGATGGGCGTCAGGGGATCGTTCCACGGCTGCGCCGCGCCCGGATCGGGTGGGGCCGCGTCGCACGCGGGGGGCGGAGCGCAGCTCGCGCCGCCCGCGCCACCGCTGCCCGTCGTGCTCGAGGTCGTGCCCGTGCTCGTGCTCGAACTCGTGCTCGCGCCGCCGCCGCCTGCGCCGGTCGCGCCCGTGCCCGTGCCCGTTCCGCCCGTCCCAGCGGGGCCCGAGCTCTGCCCGCTCGTGCACGCGCCCGCGAGCGCGAAGAGGCAGCTCGCGACAAGGCCGAGCCCGCGCGCTCGGGGACGCAGCAGGCTCGCGTGCCGGCTCCGGGGGGTGCCGTGGATCATGGGGTCAGGATACCACCCACACCCACCCCGGTGGGGACCGCGTAGACCGCCCGCGCCTGCCCGATTCTTGGCCGCGCGCGCCCTTTTCTGGAAAGGGACTGAGTCGTGCAGGCCTCGAGTGCGACCCCCCTATCCACCGCGTGGACCGCGAAACGCGCGCGCTTCGCGCCGCGCCGGCTGCCCTCCGAGCTCGGCGACTACCTGCTCGTCGAGCACGTGGGGCGCGGCGGCATGGCGGACATCTACCTCGCCGAACGGCGCTTCGCGATCGGCGCGCGCCGGACGTGCGCCGTCAAGGAGATCATCCCCGAGCTCTGCACGAACGAGCGCTTCCTCTGCATGCTCGGGGCCGAGGCACGCCTCGTGTCGCGCCTGCGCCACCCGAACATCGTGGGCGTCGAGTGCCTCGACGCCGCGAGCGGCGCGCCGTTCATCGTCATGGAGTACGTCGAGGGGCTCGATCTGCGCGAGCTCCTGCGCCGCGCGACCGAGCGCCGCATGGCCCTGCCGCTGGCCGTGTCGATCACCATCCTGTGCGACGTGCTGCGCGGCCTCGACCACGCCCACCGCGCGACCGACGCAGAGGGCCGTCCGCTCGGCGTCGTGCACCGCGACGTGTCGCCCTCGAACGTGCTGCTCGGCTTCGACGGCCAGGTGAAGCTCTGCGACTTCGGCATCGCGGCGAGCGTCGACGGCGTGCCGACGGAGGCCATCGAGGGCAAGGCGGGCTACATGAGCCCGGAGCACGCGCGCGGCGAGCCCGTCGACGCGCGCGCGGACCTCTTCGCCGTCGGCATCATGCTGTGGGAGCTCGTGAGCGGGCGCCGGCTCTACCAGAAGGCGAGCGGCGTGCCCCTGCTCGTGCAAGCGCGCCGCGCGGCGCGGCCCGCCCTGCCTCTCCGCGACCTGCCCGAGGAGGAGTGGCTCCACGCCGTCATCGACCGCGCGCTCGCGGTGAACCGCGCCGAGCGCTACGGCTCCGCACGCGAGATGCTGCACGATCTCGAGGACTACGCGCTCGACACCCGGATGCTCATCTCGACCACGCGTCTAGGCGCGTGGCTGCGCGCGAGCTTCGAGGCGGACGCCCGCTTTCGCCGCAGCGAGAAGGTGCGACGTGCGGCCGAGGGCGACGTGCCCTCGGAGCCGCCGCCGAGCCAGCCATCCTTCCCCGAGACGCCCCAGTCGGGCGAGGTGGCGTGCGGCTCCCGACGCCGCGGCGAACGCGGCGAACGCGGCGAGACAGCGACGCCCGGCGACGCGGCGCCGAGCCCCACCGGGTCCGTCGCCGTCGGAGCGACCGACGAGTGCGAGACGCCCGGCGCGGCGCGGGTGTCGGGCGAGCGCGTGCGCGCAGGCGCAGGCGCAGGCGCAGGCACAGGCCCAGGCGCGGCGTTCGGCCCGTGCGAGGTCGCGCCGCACGAGGCCCCGACGCACACGGCCGGGCAACCCTCCTCCGCGCCTCGGCTCGAGCGCGACGGCGTGCCGACCGAGGGGCCCTCCGAGCCGACGCGCACGTCCGCGACCCGCCGCGTCGATCTCACGGCCGACGACCTCGTCGGGGACGCGCCGCGCCGCGAGCGCCGGCCCGCCCGCACGCCGAAGAACGAGCGCCGCGCCGCCGCTCCCGCGCGCAAGCGCGTCCAGCGCACGAGCGCGATGCGCGGTTCCACCGCGGGCACGACCGCCGAGGTGCTCGCGCCCGCCACGCGCGCGGCCGCCGACCCGTCGCTCTGGGCCGTGGGCGTCAAGTACGCCCTCACGGCCGGCGTCGTGACCTTCGTGTTCCTGTGGTGGGTGAGTCAGCTGTAGAAGGAAGGGGTCGAGGGGCCGAGGGCGTACCCGCGCCCGCGCCCGCTCACGCCCCCGCCCCCGCGCCCGCCCACGCTCACGCTCACGCTCACGCACCCGCGCCCGCTCACGCGCACGCACGCGCGCCCCTGGGCGCGGAGAAGAAGTTGACACCTGGTTGCCTCGGCGCGAGACATACAAGTCGTGAAGATCACGCTGGCATACGGCACGGGCACCGCCGGCCGCGACCAGCCTGGGGAGCAGCCTGAGCTTGCCTGGGAAGGGGATGACGGTCAGGAGGACGAAGAGATCCCAGGTTCCCTTTGCCGCGATCTCGTCCCGTGGCTCGACGTCGGCGTCTGGCACCTCGCCGATGACATCGTGAGCGCGCTCCCTGGCGCTCCTCCCGCGAGCAAACAAGACATCACCGTTCGCGTCCTCGTCCGGTCGGCGGAAGCGGTGACGCCGCAGCAAGTGCTGATCCCGCTGCTGGCAGCCGTGCACGGGATTCTGGCCGCCGTCACCGCCACAGCGGTGGGCCTCGGCGGCGACAGGAGGCTATTCGTCCGTGTCGAGTGACGAAAAGCCTCGCGGCCTCGACGAAGCCCTCAGGGAGGGGATCCTTCGGACGATTTCGAATGGCCAGTACCTGGTGGAGTACTCCGACGCCACGCACAGCGAGGGAGCGTGGAGTGAACTGCTCGACGTCGAGGTTCACGCGACCGCCGTGTCGGTGTTCGCGGACGAGAGCTACCCCTACTACACCGTGCGGCCGGCGGCCCCGCTCCGCGCACCCGCGGCCAAGCTACTGGCGACGCCAGCACGGCGCGAGTCGGCGCCGGCCGCGGTTGCGGCGGCCGGGCAGGCCCCACGAGACCGGGGCCGGGCAGAGCAAACCGAGAAGAAGGAGGAGGAACGGCGCGCCAAGGAGCGGTTCAGGCTCCGTGACGCCCTGGCGCAGTGCCTCCTCCGCACGGGCATCCTGCCGGCGGCTGCCGACCCCGAGGGGGCGCGCGATCTCCTCGAGTTGGCCAGGCGCGAAGCGCTGGTGTTGATCCCCGACACCAACGCGCTCGGCAACGGCACGATGCACCACCTCCTGCGTACGTTCTCGCGCACGCAGTTGTGGATTCTGCCGGTCGTCGTTTCGCTCACGCAGATTCAGGAGCACGACCGCCGCCAGAAGAGCGCCCTGGCCGAGCCCAAGGGCGCCAACCTCGCGAACGTGTTGCGCTCGCGCACGGTCGTGAACGGCTCGCTGGGGCTGCTCGCGCGGTGCCGCGATCGGGCGCAGGTCCTGGAGGTGGACCCCAAGCTCCTCCGTTACCTGCGCCCCGGTGGCAAGGGGAGCGCAGACCCTGACGAGGGCGACATCCTCGAGGACAGGCTGCTCGTGGAGACGATCCACACTGTCTTCCGTACGGCGCGTACCAGCGCTGCGCGCCGGGTCGTCACCTCCGACGTGCTCCTCGCGCGCATGCTCCATATCGAGGGGATTCCGGCGCTTGTCCAACAAGTACCGCCGTTGCCGGACGCCGGCGCCCCGTGCGTTCGGTACGACGCGGGCGCGCGGACCTTCGTCGGCGCGCCGCTTGTCCAGCTGCTCTGGGACATGGCTCATATCTTCTCGTCGGTACGCCTCGTGGAGGAGCGGTCTCGGTCTCTGGTCGCGCGCTTCGACACCTACTGGCCGGGCAAGACGCGCGCGGACTGGGTACGCGAAGCGCTGCTTGTCACCGTCCCCGACGCGCCCCAGGTCGGCACCGCGACCTTCTCGGCCGCGGTGCTTCCCGACGTCTCGCTACTGCCGGTGCTCTCGCTCGGCGGAGCGATCCTGGTCGGGGCCGCGCCGCTGCCTGCGCTTCGCGAACGACTTGCCGACCCGCCGAGCGTCGACACCGCTCGCATGGCCGGCGAGGTGCTCTTGCGGGCGAAGCTGGCAGTGTCCGATGGTGCGAGTCTGGCGACGACAGCGGAACTCGGGGCACTCGATGCGGCGTTGCGAGAGGAGCGCCTCGACGACGCGAGCCGCATCTTTCGAGCGTATCCACCCTACGCCGCCCTCCTCGATGCGCTCTCCGCGCGGCAGACCGTAACGATCCCAGAGCTTCCTGACCTGCTCGCCGTAGCGACCCACGGTCAGCCCAGCCGGAAGGCGTGCGAACGGCTCGCCCGCATGCCGGCCTACCTCGGCCAGGCGTGGACTGCAGAGTCCGCGCTGCTAGACGGCACACGTCGTCCTTCGGACGACGCGATTGCGACACGCCTCCGCGAGTTGTTCGACGCGAACGCCCGCGACGGGCTGTGCACCATCGACGTCCTCCTCACCGCGCTCTGCAAGGAGCAGCGGATGACACCATGGGCGGCGGCGGGCGCCGTCCGGCGCCTTGTGGAGGCGGGGCAGCTCCCGTCCCTCGCGTTCGATCCGGCCCTCGGGCCGGGGCGGCGTGCGCGCTCGCGTGATAGCATCGTGAAGGGCAGCTTGTTGCACATCTCCGAGGCACCGGTGCCCATGGACAGGCTTGAGATCCGTTCGAGACCCGTCTTCACCGTGAGCAAGAGGTCCCCGTGAGCCGACTGGCCGAACGCCTCCGAACCCCGCGGTCGCCCGTGCCGGACGCATTTTTCGCAAGGCACGGTCTCGAACGGAACCCGTTCCCACCGGCGCGCACGATTTGGCACGAAGTGCTGTACGATCAAGACGAGGCGATCGAACGGCTCGCCGGCGCCATCGAGGCTGTCACGACAGACGTAACGGCTCGGAGGTCGATCGCCATCTTCGGAGGGACCGGCGTCGGCAAGACGCATTTCATGCGCCACGCCCAGTCGGAGTTCAAGACGCACTGCAAGGACCGCGGCCACTCGTTCGCAACGGTCGAGTTCCAGGCGGGCTCCGGTAGGATGCAGGATCTCGTGCGGGCTGCGTTCGAGGCCGCCGATGTCGCGTGCAAGAACGACGGCCAAACCGACTTCGGCACAGCGCTTGTGGACAAGCTGGTCGCGCAGGGGGATCAGACTGATGCGTGGCTGCAGAAGGTGCAGCTCGTCGACCTCAGGCAGGCGCTCGCGGCGCTGGTTGCGGCGCGCCGGCCTACCTACGTCCCCAGCGACAGGTTGCAGCGGTTCGACTTCGACGCGCTGCGCGACCTGTTCCGACGATGGCTCCACGGCGCGAGCTTGAACCCCACAGAGCGGAAGTACTTGCCGGTGTTTGGGCGCATCTCGACGGGATCGATGGCGGTGCGGCTCATTACGGAGCTCCTCACGCTGGCGCGCGAGCTCTCCATTCTGCATGGGATGATGCTGTGCGTTGACGAGATCGAGACCCTCTTCGCGGGAGCGCTGAAGACTCTCCAAGTGCAGGGCTTTCTGCAGGATCTCCGATACCTCTTCGATGAGTCGTCGAAGGGGGAGCGCGGGTACGCGTTGCTCCTGCTCTCGGGGTCTACGCCGGCAGGAGCTGACTTCCTCCGGGAGGTGAACTACCCAGTGTACCAGCGGCTCGGGTTCGAAGAACCTTCGCGGATCGTGCTCAAGCCGATCTCCGGCGCCATCGACGCGAAGAGCTTCGCTCTGGAGTATGTCCGCCACGAGCACGCGCGGTGGCAGGCAAAGGCAGGGGGGAAGAAGGCGGCACTCCCACCGGCGTCCATTCTCTCGGACACGGAGATCCAGCAGGCGTTCCAGGAGGCGGCCGCGTCGGCGAAGCTCGCGTTGAGTGCGCAGGTTCAAGTTAGCCAGGCGCCACTCCTCGAGGCACTTTATCGGCGGGTCGAGGCCAAGCGAGCGGGGCCGCCCCTGCTGCGCACGCAGGAGGGACGATAGCCGCATTGGGCCGGTGGTCCCGCCACGACGGGCGCCACCGCGCACAACCACCTAGCTCGAGGTCCCAGGGCTCGTTGCGTTCTTCCCCCTGAACGGCAGCCCGACCTTCGCCGGCGGCTTGGTCGTGGACTTGAGCGCGTGGATCCGGACGAACGGGCCTCGGGTTTGCGGGTCGGTCACCTCGAAGCCCATCTGCGAGAGCGCGTCGCAGAACGCTTCGAGGTCGTCGAAGTGGGTGGCGGGCTCCCAGATGTGGAGGCGACCGTCGAGGCGCAGGCAGCGGTGGGCCTCGCGGATGTAGTCGGCGAAGTTCGAGCCCATCAGGGACAGGCAGAAGATCGCGAGATCGAGCGCCCCGTCGTCGAGCGGGACGGCGGTGATGTCGCACGCGAGGACGCTCGACGGCGACGTGGTCGAAGCTCCGCACGTCGTGCTTCTTGCCCGTGCGCTCGGCGATGATGGCCTCGCCGCAGCCGAAGTCGCCTACCACGAGCGGCTCGCGCTCTTCGAGCCAGCGGATCTCCTCCTCGAACGGGACGATCGGCCAGGTCTTGCGCGCCTCGCGGTAGAGCGTGTGGTAGTGCGCCCACTCCTCGGCGTTGGCCTCCAGGCGCGCGTGCGTCTTGTGGCTCGCGCTCGCGTACCAGCGGTTGTTGATGCGGGTGAAGTCGCCGTAGGCCGCGACGCGGCGCTTCACCTCGTTCGGCTCGCCCGAGAGCGGGATCACGATCCTCCTGCGCTCGATCGTCTCCACCGCGCCGTCCTCGAGCCGCTCGAGCCAGCGCATGATGTCCTGCTGCGCCTGGGCCGGCGTGCGCAGGTTGCCCTCGGGCACGATGCCGTCGACCGCCGCATCCGCGATCGACTTCTTGTACTCGAGGCGGTTCAGCTTCGACTCGCAGTAGGACCAGCGCTCGCCGTGCACCATCGCGAAGGTCACCGGGATGACGACGTCCACCTGGGTGAACTTGCTGCCCTGGCGGTAGAGCCGTCCGATGAGCTGCTCGAACTCGGCGTTCGTCCAGGGCAGGCAATTGATGATGAGCTTGTTGCAGACGTGCTGCAGGCCGTCGACGCCGGTGCCGATGCGGCTCGAGGCGATGAGCACGTCGACGTCGCCGCTCGGCTTCAGGAACTCCTTGAGGTGCGTGTCGTCGGTCTCGCCGGTCAGGAGCCCGACCCTCTTGTGGCCGGCGCGCCGGATGGCGTGGACGAGCTCTTGTGCGATGCCCTCGACGTAGTGCGTGTAGACGAGGGTCTTCTCGCCCGGCTTGATGTTCTCGAGGATCGTCGGGAGGCGCAGGTGCGTGAGCACCTGCTCGAGCTCGAGGATCGTGCCGCGCCCGACCGCGCGGATCTCCTCGAGCTCCGAGGCGCAGTCGATTTCTTCGCGCCGCACCTCGAGCTGGACGGCGTAGTTCGGGCGCCAGCGCGTCCCGAGCGTCACGAGCCGCTGGTAGAGCCGCATGCAGTTCTGCACGGTCGCGGCGGTCTCGATGTCGTCGTGACGGTGGCCGGTGATGAGCTCGACGAGGCTCTTGCCCTCCTGGAGCGTGTTGATGACGGGCGTGCCCGACATGCCGAGGACGCAGAGCTCCGCGTTCTTCTTCGCGGCCTCGAGCACGAGACCCTGCACGAGGCGCTTGCGCTTGCTCATCGCCGCGCCGGCGTCGCGCTGCTTCGCGAAGTGGATCTCGTCGATGACGACGAAGTCGATGACGTTCTTGTCGAGGAACGCGACGAGCTGCGCTTCCGAGTCGGGCTGCTGGAACTGCTCGTAGTTGAGGATGAGGTAGCGAGGCGCCGTCGCGAGCGGATGCTGCCAGTCGGGGTTCCAGGTCTTCGTCGCGACGTCGGTCCCCGAGAAGGCGTTCCGGATCTCGCGGGCCCAGTTGTCGACCACGGCGTTCGGGCAGCAGATGAGCGTGAGGTTGGCGCCGACGACGCGCGTGGCGAGCACGGCGCTCAGGGTCTTGCCAGCGCCCATGCCGGACCAGTTGCCGAAGCGGCGCGCCGCGCGCACGCACACCGCGACACGCCGCTGCATGAGGTTCGGCGGCACGACGGAGCTTGCCGACACGGGCTTGAAGGCGTAGCCGGCCGGCAGCTCGAGCGCTTGCGCCTCGTCGAACTCGGTGAGGAACCGATCGCGGACCAGGCTCGAATACACGTCGCCCTGGAACGACGCCGCCTGCTCGCGCGCCTCGTCCGGGTTGCGGTACGCGTGGCGCCAGAGCTTCGCCTTGGCGCTGTCGAGGAGGAACTTGACGGTCTCGGCGTCGGCGCTCGCGACGAGCTTGCTGTCGAGCGCGTCGAGCGCCTCGCGGGTCGTAACGGAGGGAAGCGCCGGCTCGGCGCCGACCTCGCCGCCGTCCGCCGGACCGTGCACATCGACCTCGACGCTCACGTCGATGTCGGAAGCATCCTCGGGCTCCGGCGCTCCGGGGAGCGCGAAGCGGTCGGTTGGGCGGTCGTCCGCGCGGCGCTCGGCGCTCGGCTCGACCACCGTGAGAACGGGCTCGCCGTCACCATGGGGATCGCCGCTCGTCTTCTGGCCGAGCCACGCGTCGACGAGCGACGGCTCGCCGCGCATGAACTTCTCGAGCTCGGCGGGCGGGAAGCGGCCGGTCGTGAAGGCCTTGACGAACGGGCGCGAGTCCTTCTCCTTCAGCAAGCCCGCCTGCATCGCCAGTGCGAACTTCTCGCTCGGGTCGAAGGCGCCGACGTGCGCGAGGAGGGCCTGCACGAACTCGCGGATGTGCTCGAGGGACCAGCCCGCGTAGCACACGGGGCAGCGCGTGCCGCTCAGGGCGCGTGCGCGCACGGTGGCCTGGTAGTCGTGGCCCTTCGGGCAGATCCACCAGGCCGTCATGATGTGCTCGGGGTCGACCATCGCGGGCGTGACGGCGCCGTTGCGGGTCGCGTTCCACTCCGCAGCGACGAGCGGGTGGGTCGCCGCGAGCGAGGTCTTGGCGAGGCGGCACGTGGGGCAGTCCGCGTCGCGCAGCATGAGGAGCGGCGCGCGCTGGAACTCGTGCCCCTCGTGCCCCGCAGGGCAGCGCCACCAGCAGGGCGCCGTCGAGGTTGCCTCCACGGTGCCTGGTGTGAGCTCGCCGTTCTTGTCCGGGTGCCAGAGCCCCGCGAGCGTCGGCCGCTTGTCGGCGAGCGACGTGCTCGCGCCGCTCACCTTGCACTGCGGACAGGCGGGATCACGCAGCAAGGCGCGCGGCGACCGCTGGAAGGAGTGGCCGCGTGGGCACGCCCACCAGCTCGCCTTGTAGCTCGTCGTCGCAAGCGCCGAGGGGCTGTCCGGGTTCTTGGCGGCGTCCCAGAGGGGGCCGAGGGCCGGGTGGTCGGCAACGGTCTGCGCCATCGGCAGCTACTCCTTCAGCGGGGGCGGTTCGATGCAGTCGTCGCTGTGCCAGCGCCGATCTTTCGGATCGAGGCCCGCGGGCAGCCCAGGCCCGGCGACCGTCTTGCCTTGCTCCTCGTCCTCGACGAGGCAGCGGTTGAGCTCGAGGAGGAACTCCGTGATGTCTTGGTCCGCAGGCATGCCGTAGGCAGCTTCGACGGCCTCGTCGAGCGCGCGCTGGGCGTCCTTCAAGGGGTGCGGCCCCTCCACCTCGGCGGCGCGGTGTGCCGCCCTTGGCCTTGAGCCACGCCCAGTGGGCGCGCGACTGGAGGACGCCGAAGGTGAAGTCGTCGTCGAAGGCGAAGACTTGCATCGTGTCGCTCGGGACGAACACTGCGGAAAGAAACGCGAAGACCGGCCGCGCCTGGACCTTCGAACACGCCGCGAATCGGCGTCTGCTGCCGAGCCCTCGAAAGAACTCCCGCCGAGGCTTCTGGGGCTGCCACCACGTGCGGAACCAGTGCGCGAAGTCGCCCGTGTCGGACGCACTGAGAGCGCGTTGCTCGAGGTAGGGGTACACGGTGTTTCGCAGGTGCTCGAACGCCTTGCCGCCGACCTTCCGGGCCTCAGCCTCGCTGGCGCACCCCACGAGATTGATGCAGTACTCGGGTTCGGCTAGCAGTCTGCCGCGAAGCATGTCATCGCCCGTCACCACGGGGCGCACGCATCTCGACACGCCCACGCCCTGACCGAACGCGCCGTCGCGGC
This sequence comes from Acidobacteriota bacterium, assembly GCA_016213675.1. GTDB lineage: Bacteria > Acidobacteriota > Thermoanaerobaculia > Thermoanaerobaculales > Thermoanaerobaculaceae > JACQZW01. The sequence continues at coordinate 19,459 of JACQZW010000015.1, forward strand.
CGCGAGAGCGGAACGCTGCATGCCCGAAGATCACCCCCATGGTGGTGCCGTCGCGATTCGCCCGGATCTCGCGGGCTTCGCCGACATCGGCGTGCAGCTGAAGGTGCGTCGGGATGCGCGGCAGTTGGTAGGCCGTGCCGTCGACGACCAGCGTGTGCGGCCCAGGCACATCCGCTTTGACCCAGTTGACCATCGAGACGTTGAGCGCCGCCTCGCCCGGCCACAGGACCGAGGAGACGGCGTTGGTGATGGTGCCGCCGTTCGCCACGATGTAGTCCACGGTCGCGTCGCGCGCCTTGCCGACGCGAATGCCGCTCGTGCCGACGAGGCCGGCGCGGCCGCCCTTCGGCAGGCGGTCGTGGGCTCGGCGGAACCAGTGGCAGGACAGATCGACGACGCCATCCGTGCCAGAGTTTCCCTGCAGGCGTTCCAGGTAGTCGCGACCCAGCTCTGCGCGGATTTTCTGTCCTCCTAGGATCGGAGGATTGCCGACGATGGCGTCCACCTCCGGCCACTCCGTGAAGAGCGCGTCGGCGCACACGATGTTCTTGTCGAGGTTGTCGAGCGGGAGCGAGGGGTCGAGCTCGAGCACGCCCTGGCCGGTCGCTTCGGCCGCCTTCTGGCGTCGGTCGTCGAAGGCGATCTTCTTCGCGATGTTGAGCGTCACCTTGGCGAGCTCGACCGCGAAGGCGTTCGTGTCGAGGCCGTAGAAGCTCTTCGTCGAGATCTCGCTGCCCCAGCCGACGGCGCCCGCCGAACCGAACTCCCGCATGCGCACGAGGAGCTGCGTCTCGAGGTGGTAGAGCTCCCGGAAGGCGACGTAGAGGAAGTTGCCGCTGCCGCAAGCCGGATCGAGCACGCGGAAGCGCCCGAGGGCCGCTCGGACTTCGCGTAGGTCGCCGAGGGTCTTCGCCGCGGCGATGCGCTCCCGCCAAGGCTCGACGATCGTCGGGCCGACGACGCGCATGATGTCCTCGTGCGCGGTGTAGTGGGCGCCACTCGCGTGCCGTTCGGCGTCGTTCATGATGCCCTGAAAGACGCTGCCGAAGATGTGCGGGTCGACGTACTTCCAGTTCGCCTCGGCGGCGCGCGTGAGGGCCGCGAGCTCGGCCTCGCCGAGGGCCAGCGTCACGGGCGCGGCGAAGAGGCCCCCGTTGAAGTACGCGACAGCCCGCGGCGCTGGGACGTCGCGCTTTGCCATCAGCGCGAAGAGCTCGCGTAGGCGCCGCTCCGCGTCGGCCGCTCCATGCCGCGCGCCCTCGTAGAGCAGGTGCGTGAAGTGGTCGGGCGGTAGGAGCCCGATGTCCTCCGCGAACATCGTGACAATGCACTGCAGCGTGAAGCGGATGACCTCCGCGTCGCGCTTCGGGTGCCTGGCGCGCAAGGTGCGGTACAGCTTCGCGACGAGATCGGCGACCTCGCGCGAGACCTTGCCGACGTTGATGATCTTCGGCGTGGTGCCAGGCACCCACCCTTGCTCGAGGACGAGCAGCGCCTCGCTGTGCTTCGCGAGGTCGTCGATGGTCGTCGTGAGGCGCGGCGCCGTGCGGTCGTGCCCGAGGTCGTAGAGGCGCAACTCGCGCTCGTTCGTGAGGAGCACGTACTGCGGGCTAGCAGCGCTCTGCTCGAGGCAGACACGCAAGAGATCGTTCCAGGCGGAGTCGAGTGCGGCTCCGGGCGGCACGACGTCGAGGAGCAGGCGCCGCTCGGGCCAGAAGGCGGCGACAGCGCGCGTCGAGCGCGTGCCGTGCTCGACGACCGGAAGCGCCGCTGGGATCTCGGCGCCGGGCGGCTCGCCGTCGCGCCAACCGAAGCACGCGAAGAAGGCCTTGGCGAAGCGGCTCGCGCGGTCTCGCCCGGCGAAGCCCGCGGCGGCCTCGAGGCTGAAGCGGCGGAGAGCGGACTTGATCCCGCCGCGGCCGCCGGTGGCAGGTGGGCTCTCGCTCGCGCTCCGAGCGCCGGGCGCGCTCGGCGTCGCGAGGATGCGCTTCACGAGCAGGTCCTTCGTGCCCTTCGCGTGGACCCCGAGGACCTCTGCGAAGCCCCGGAGCTCGGGCACGCGCAGAGAGCGCAGGATGTCGGCGAACGAGGCCTCGAGAAGCGCTCCCATCAAGGCAGAGCGAGCGCGGCGGTCCGTGGCCTCGAGCCCGAGCGCGTCGAGGAGCGCGCGCAGTCGGTCGGCGCCGAGCGTGTCGAGACACGCCTCCCTCTGCCCCTTCGTGAGCGACTCTTCCACGGCCGGGATGCTCACGCGCGACGGCGCGGGGGGCAAGGAGCTTCGGGGAGGGCTGGCGTCGGCCTACCCCTTCAGCATCGCGACCACGCGCCGCCGCTCCGTCTGAAGCAGCTCGATCGCCCGCCCGAGCCCGACCTCGGCCGCGACCGCCAGCGGGAGCGCGCCGGCTCCGGAGCTCGCACCGGCGTTCGGCCCCGTCTTGGCGGCGGCACGGTGCTCGTCACGCAGCTTGCGGGAGCGGGCCACGGAACGGATCGTGTAGACGTACTTCTCGGTGAGCTCGAGGCCGATGGTCTTGCCCTTGGCGACGATGTCCTTCGCCGGCATCTCGCCTTGCTCGAGGATGAAGTCGCTCTTGGTCAGGGTCGTCTTCTTGGGCTTCGCCATCGGGGTTCGTGCTCCTTCGAGGCCCCACGCTAGCAGGGGTGGCGCCGGCTTGGAGGGGCGACGTGCTCTCGGTGCCCGCGGGCACGGGCTGGTCGGGCCGCGGAGGAGGCTGGTCGCCGCCCGTCGAAGCCACGTTGGCGCGCGGAGCCGGCTCGCCGGCGCAAGGCGCTGGCTCGCTCGCGCGCGGACTTGGCTCCCTCCGCCGCGGAGGCGGCTCGCCGGCGCGACCTTCTGGCTCCCGGGCGCGAGGAGGAAACGCGCTGGCGCGAGGAGCTGGTTGCCGGGCGTGAGGAGCTGGCCCCCACGGCTCGCAGGCCGGATGGTTACGGCACGCCGCAGGCTGGACCGAGCGCGATGCCGGTGGCCTCGATCCAAAGGTGGTCGCCACTGCAGGCCTGGTCGAACCTTGTGTCGCCGCTCCACGTGTAGTCGACACCGCCGACCGTGACGACGATGGTGCACGTGCCAGGGCCTCTGAGCCAGAAATCCCAGTCCGTACACGTGGGCGCCATGCAGTTCATGCCGATGGTTCCGGCGCACGCCCCCAGGCTGGTGACCGAATCGTAGCCAACCGCGGGGCACGTCACGAAGCCGAACACCGGGACACCGCCCGCTGAACTGCAGGGTTCGCAGCTCGAAGCGGCGCAGCTCGCGACAACGACCGCCGCGCCCAGCGCCAATCGGCACCACGGCCGCGATGCGGCCAGAACCGCGAAGCGCTTGTGGTGGAACACGCTCGGAGCGTAGCATCAGTCGAGCTGAGGTCGAGCGTGCTGGAGCCTGCATCAGCACGCCCGCTGGAACAGCAGAGGTAGATGATGCGCCGTCGAAGCCCGTTTTCGGTTGGGTTGTCGGTGACTGCGGTTGTTGCAGTGGGATGCACCTCGAACCCGGGGCCGGAGGAGCGGCTCGCGACAGCGCAAGACGCCATCTACAACGCCGGTGACAGCCTCGCCGCTGAGGATTCCGCAGCGCACCCGCAGGTCTTTACTTTGGGGGGCCCCACGAACTGCACGGCGTGGCTCGCCGCGAGCAACATGGTGATCACCGCTGCACGCTGCACGCACGCCAATCACCTGGACTTGGACAATCCGGACGGCGTCCCATTTGTGAAGTACGCGGGCCTTTTCACGGCGCATCCATCCTTCAACGCCTTGCCAACAGCGATCGTCCAGATCGCCACCCAGGTGGACGCCGCGGGCGGATGGAACACGGATGCCGCCCAGGTGACAGCGCACCCCCTGTTCGTAACTCTTGACTCGGCGAGCGTGGATGTCGCAGTCCTGAGGATGCCGACATCCCTCCCGCGCTGCGCCATGAAGCCGCTCAAGATCGTCGACCAGATTCCGAGCCCGGCGCTCGATCCGGCCGATGAAGGAACGCTTCGTGCGTGGAGCGGCCTTCTGGTTCATCAGCTCGGCGCCGGGTTGACGGACGCCACCTGCACCTTGGGTTACGGGACGTCGGTGAAGAGCCTCCTCAACATCATAGGTGGTGTTGGTCCAAGCACAGTGTACCCGCACCAAGACGTTGTCTTCCTGCCATCGGCCGGGAAGATCTCGGACAAGTCGCACACCTGCCCCGGCGATTCGGGCGGCCCAGTGCTCACGGGGCACCAGGCCACTTGGGGCACGAACATCCCCGCGGATCAGGTCGTGTCGCACTTCTCGTCCGACGAACTACTCGCTCCCGGCATCGACACCGGAGGCACGGACTTCGGACCGGTGCTGCAAAGCCAGGACCTGCGCACCTGGCTGCGAACGACCGCGCTCGATCGCGACGGCGACGGTGTCGAAGCCGCGGACGACAACTGCGACACCGTCTACAACCCGGATCAAGCCGACTCCGATGCCGACGGCATCGGCGATCCCTGCGACGCTATCGAGGGCGTCGACGACTGCGCGGACCCCGATCACGACCTCAAGCCCAACTACATGGATCCCTGCCCCAACGGGGGCAGCGAGGCCAACCCGGACGGGGACGAATTCCCGAACTGCACCGATCCATGCCCGGAAGATCCGACCAACACCGACCCCGACGGCGACCATCTCTGCGCCGGCGACGACAACTGCCCGCTCGTCTCGAACCCGGGGCAGCAGAACTGCAACGCCGACGCCGAGATCGCCGCCAGCGTCGCGCCAAGAGGCGACGTCTGCGACGCCGTGCCCTGCGTGCGGGCCGCGCAGACCTCGACCACGGCGTCCTCGGGCGGCGCGAAGCTGACGCGGACTACCTTCTTCGACGTCGAGCCGATCTATGCGCGCTCGAACCCGCAGAAGCCGGCGAAGATCCGCGCCCAGTGGGGCCATCGGACCTGTCCGTGCATCTATGCGAACGGGACGACGGGCGCGCCCGCCAACTGCGACCAGTTCGCCGACTGCACGATCGGCGACGGGGTCCTCTTCGCCGCGAACGGCCCCAAATGGCAGTTCTCGAAGGTCGCCACCGAGGGCCCGCCCACGCTCGACGCGACGCTCACGGACTTCTTCGCGGCGCCCGCCGAGATGCAGCCAGGGGGCATCCCGGCGACGCTCAAGACCCTCGAGTGGGACCCCGAAGTCGCCGCGCTCCAATTCGAGGTGAAGGCCTCGCACTGGTTCCACGTGCGCAAGGAAGTCTGCAAGGGGACCTGCTCGGGCGTCACGCAGACCACGATCGACCAGCTCGCAAGCCACTACTGGGCGGGTGCGGCGGGCCAGTACGTGGCGCTCACGAAGCTCCAGCCCATCCGCATCTTCGACTGGTGGATGCCACCCGACTGCGCCATGTGCGGACTCGAGCTGATGCCGTTCCTCGATTTGCGTTCCGACCAGTCGCTCGCCGTCGTGACGCGCGCCGGAGACTACCCGATCGACGTAGTGCTGACCGCGTTGGCGGCCGAAGCGCTCAGGACGACGACGAGCGTTCGCTGGTTGGCCCCTGCGGAGCCCGCAGGGCTCCTCGACGGCGCCCTGGTGCGGATGGCGTCGGTCACGTTCGACGGCGCGGGCGCGGGCCCGGCGCTCGTCGCGACGGCGCAGGGCCTCGACCTGGCGCAGGGCGCCCGTGGCCTCGAGAGCGTCGTCGTGCCGGCCTCGAGCACACCGCCGCCGCGGTCGCGCTTTGGGGCCGTGCTCCGCGCCACGGAGGGCGACCTGTTGCTCGTTGGCGGCGAGCTCGAAGGCGGTGCGCTCGCCCGCGACCTTTGGCGCTACGACATCGGCCTCGGGGCCTGGGCCGAGGTGCCTAGCGACGGCTCGACAACCCCCGGGGCGGTCCACGCCGTCACCTACGATGCCTTCGCGCGCAGGCTCGTGGTGCTCGACGAAGCCCTGGTCGGCGCCGCGCTCACGGCGCGTCTCTGGACCCTCGATGTCGACAGCGGCGCGACGCGCGTGCACGGCTCCTTCGGCCGGACGGGTTTTCACGAGAGCTTCGCGCTCGGTGCCGTCGACGACGGCTCCTTCGTGCTGCTCGCGGCCTACCGGGGTCACCGTGGCGAAGGCGATGCGGACGACGAGGACGAGGACGACGAAGAGGACGAGGGAGACTGCGGCGAGGACGCCGCGCGGCTCGCGGTCGTCCGGCTCAAGATATACGACGGCAGCGTCACCGTCGAACGAGTCCGCAGGACGACCGGCACGCCCGTCAGCGCCCCGCGCACGAACCAGCGCGGCGTGCACATCCTCGTCGACCGCGGGGCAGCCGGCATCGTCGCCGATCGCATCGACTGGTCGCGACTCAAGCCCGCCCACGGCCGCACGCTCGCGGACTTCGTCGACTGAGGGTGCGGCGATGCGCCACATCGTTTGGATCCATCTCGCGCTCCTCGTCGGCTGCACGCGCTGTGCGAGCGACGAGGCTGCAGGCGCGCCGGATGGTTCCGGTGCCGGCAGCGGCACGACCACCTCGACAACGACCACCTCGACGCGCCCCCTGACGTTGACGACGCCGGGGCCGCCGTCGCCTTTCCCGGGTTGGACCGCCATTCCCGGGTTACCCGGCCACTGCGAGGTCTATGCCGCCGACGAGCCCGCCGCGCTCGACCCGCTGACATGGGTCACCTGCGCGGGCGGCACGCCCGGGTGCCTCGAGCTGGTCACGACCTGGGCGACGCCGGCCCAGACCTATCGGTTCTATGTTCCCTTCGCAGGCGGGCCGACGCCCGCCGGACCCGTGCTGGTAGTCCGTGCGATTCGCAGCGGGGAGCTCATGGGCTGGCACGACCACTTGGTCGCCTACAGCGATGGCGCGGTGTTGTCGGCGTTGAGGGCCCGCTCGGCCGAGTTCTATGGCTGTGCTCCCGGCTTCGCCCAAGTGGGTGCCGACCGTGTACTGTGGACCGTGACGGACTTCACGATCTCGCCGCTCATGACCGAGCGCGAGATGCAGATGCTGCTGTCCGGGGGGCCCGCCTACGTCTACAACACGGTGGCCGACCTCCACGGCGCCATCGGGCACCTGCGCTCGGCTGGAGGCACGTTCGCCGCGGTGTCGTACTCCGGTGGCTACATTCTCACGGTCCCGTATGACGGCTCGGCGCCAACGCGCATCGCGGGGCTCAGCGACCCGGCAACCGACTCGCCGGCGAGCGACGGGATCGCCGTCGGCACGGATGTCCTGTACTGGAAGTGGCACGCGGATCTGGCGCGCGAGCACATCTACCGCTCGTCCACGGCGACGACCGAGGTCTTGATCGAGCGACCGGACTGGGACGTGTACGGCTTGCGCACCGACGGGCACGATCTCGTGTGGCTCGAGAGCTCGCCCCCGCGCAGCATGACCGACAACCCGACCGCGTTCGAGCTCTGGACGTCGCCCTACGCGACCTCGGCGCAGGCGCTCGTGCGGCAGAAGATCGCGAGCCTCACGCCCGAGCTCGCGCAGCCGTACACGAGCTTCCAGGATGGGATCTTCGTGCTGCGGCACAGCTCCTGGGCGCGCGACGTGGCGCTCCGGCTGGCCGACCGGGTGTACTTCACCCTCGACGCGCCGCCCGGGCAGTGGTGGGGCGACGCCGCCTACGTCACGGCCGAGGAGATCGCGCTGCCGGTTCAGCCGCCTTGGGACGCGCAGCTCACCTCGACCGTGCGCCGGCAGCGCTTCGCGGACCTCGGCGCGCCGAAGCCGGTGCCGGCGCTCCTCACGGGGGATTGATGCCCGCCCCCGCTCCCGCCCTCGCTGAAGGCCGAGGCTGCGGCGCGGGGGAGGCTGGTGACGGGCCCGGCGGGCGCGGACTACGGGGGGTCGCGTCCCTTCGCCTACCCCTTCAGCATCGCGACCACGCGCCGCCGCTCCGTCTGGAGCAGCTCGATCGCCCGCCCGAGCCCGACCTCGGCCGCGACCGCGAGCAGGAGCGCGCCGGCTCCGGAGCTCGCGCCGCCGCTCGGCGCCGCCTTGGCGGCGGCACGGTGCGCGTCACGCAGCTTGCGGTCGCGGGCCACGGAACGGATCGTGTGGACGTACTTGTCGGTGAACTCGAGGCCGATGGCCTTGCCCTTGGCGATGACGACCTTTGCCGGCACGTCGCCTTGCGCGAGGATGAAGTCGGTCTTGGTCAGGGTCGTCTTCTTGGGCTTCGCCATGGGGTGTCGTGCTCCTTCGGGGGCCGCACGCTAGCAGGGGTGGCGCCGGCTTGGAGGGGCGACGTGTTCTCGGTGGCCGCGGGCGCGGGCTGGTCGGGCCGCGGAGGAGGCTGGTTGCCGCCTGTCGAAGCCACGTTGGCGCGCGGAGCCGGCTCGCCGGCGCAAGGCGCTGGCTCGCCAGCGCGCGGACTTGGCTCCCTCCGCCGCGGAGGCGGCTCGTCGGCGCGACGATCTGGCTCCCGGGCGCGAGGAGGAAACGCGCTGGCGCGAGGAGCTGGTTGCCCGCTCCGAGGAGGAAGCTCCCTGGCTCGCGGAGGAGGCTCGCCGGTCCGAGGAGGAGGCTCCCTGGTCCGCGGAGCTGGCTCCCGGGCGTGAGGAGGTCGCTCCCCGGCGCGTTAGGCCCCCGTGCATGCCGCGGCGCGTCGTGTCCGTGCGTCGGTCGTCGGTCAGGCGGAAAACCATTGACGAATCCGAGTGTAGGTTAGAGGGTGACACCTCGGCCGGGCGGAGTCCCGACGAGGGGGAGTCCCCGAGAGCCGGGGTCCCGAAGAGATAGAGAGGAGATTCTCGTGGTCATCAACTACTCACGGTTTGCGAGGCTGCTCGAGCGCGCGAAGGACCTCGGCACGGACGCGGCGGCGAAGCCCTCCGTCAAGCGCTGCTGGGTCGATGTACTGAGCGCGGACGCCGAGGCGTTTCTGCTGGCCAACAAGGCCATGGTCGGCGCCGAGACGCGCCGCACGAAGGAGCGCCGCGAGGCGGGCGACGCGCTCGACAAGCTCGATCAGCCCTACCGCGAGGCGCGCGCCGTGTGCCTGGCGCACGCCCCCGATCAGGTGCTGCCGGAGACCCTCAAGGCCGCGCCGACCGACACCGACAAGAAGGACGCGATCCTGACGCTCGTCGACATCCTCGACGACGACCCGCAGGCGACCTGGGCGAAGGACGTGCTCGAGGGCGCCTTCGGGCTGAGCGCCGCGAAGGTCGTCACCGAACTCGACGAGGCGCGGGCCGCGGACGGTCAGTTCGCCGCGGCGCAGGGTGCCCGCGCGGCGGCCTTCGGGCCGGCCTACGAGAAGTACGTGCGCTTCAAGAACGTGGTCCGGCAGGCCCACGGTGCGTCGTCGTACGAGTACCGGCGCATCCACCTGCGCGGGAACGGCCAGCTCGCCGTCGAGGACGACGGCGACAACAAGGGCGAGCCCGGCAAGCCGGCCGAGCCGGGCCAGCCGGGCCAGCCGGCGGCGGGCTGAGGGCCACGACCGTTCGGACACACCTGCGGCGCCGGCAGCGCGCACGACCGCTCGTCCTCGACCTCGTCCTCGACCTCGCGGACGAGCCCGATCGTGCGCGCGCCGCTCGGCGCCGCCCCATCCGCCCTGCGCGCGCTCGAGGCGCGCCGACATGAAGCTCGCTTCCTACAACGTAGAGAACCTGTTCCGGCGCGCCCGCGCCGCGACCGCCCGGCGCAAGCGCCAGGCCGAGCGCGTGAAGGCCATCTACGAGTCCGTCCTCGCGGCCGGCAGCTCCCTCGTCGCCGTCATCGGCGACTTCAACGACACCCCCGACAGCGCCCCCATGGCGCCGCTCACCCTGCAAACCGCCCTCAAGGACGTGAGCGAGCACCCGAAGTTCGCCGCCGACAGTCGCCCCGGCACCTACGGCAACGGCGCGAAGGGCGAGAAGATCGACTACATCCTCCTCTCGCCCAAGCTCTTCGCGGCCGTGAAGGCCGGGGGCGTCGAGCGCCGAGGCGTCTGGGGCGGCGCGAACGGGGACCTCTTCCCTCTTCCCGCACTACCCGGAGATCACGAAGCCCGGCCACGCGGCGTCGGATCATGCGGCGGTGATGTCCCGTCATGGTGCCGTAGCGCTTGGAGGGGCATCCGCGGCATCCCTGTAAGGCAGCGTCGACAAGCCCGAGCGCCCAGGGTGCGGCGCTCGTTTCGTGTCTTGCAGGATCACCGTGAAGTCTGCCCACCAGCAGGTCCCTCCAGCCGAACTCTTGCGCCATTGAGGTTGCGGACCTGAACGAACGTGCCCTCGGACGAGGCCATGAACGTGACCTCGATCCTGGGGAGGCCCCGCATGGACGGCGGAATTCCTAAGATGCGAACGCGACCCATGCTGGTGGCATCCGCAGCCCGCGCAGCGCTGCCCCGAAGAAGATGGAGCTCCAACGAAGGCTGGTCGTCGCTGGCAGTGCTGAATACCTCCGTCCTCGCGCAAGGCACGGCACAGCCCGCCTCGAGCACCACCGTAAAGGCGCCTCCCAGCGTCTCGATCCCGACGCTTTCGCGCAAGTGTCCCTGCGAGTCGGCGCCCGGCTCCGCGGGCACGAGTACCTGCGCGTCCGGAGGCGCGAGCGTCGTGGTTGTTCCGGATGTGACTGTGCGAGCAGCAACCGGAGTCGATAACGTGCCCGACGCCGACGTGCCTATGTCACGCGATGCGCCATCGCAACCGAACAGGGCCGCGCAGCATACGAGCAGAGCACGAAGCATGATGTAGGTCCGGCTAACGGAGATGCCAATCAGCTGCCGGCACCCGACCGAGGAACGGAGCGCAGCGGAGGGCCGACCGAGGCGAGCCGTCATCTCCCGTTGTGTTGGGGCGACGTTGCCGTCCAACGATCCTCATGTCGCGCCTTTTGAGAAGTCTCCTGCAAGACAGATCGCGAGCGTTCGCAATCGCGCCGCGGGATCTTCGTCAATAGACATCTGAATGCTGAGTCCCGCTGCTTGCGTCCGGACCGCCAACGCGGTTGCACTCGCGAGTTGCTTGACCTGTTCTGCCGTCAAACCCACGTCCACGGTCCACAGCGTATATTGATAGCCTCCATTCCCACCGCGTACCGGCGACGCCTCAACGACTGTCGGAGCGTCGATGATCGTCCCTCCTTCCAGTGCGATGCCGACCGAGGTGCCCGCGGCAATGGTCTCCACGCTGAGGGCGGTGATGTGAAATACCACTCGCAGTATCGTATCACTTTCGCGCGCCGTGAGCCCGATAGCGCGTTGGTCCTGGGCCCACTTGAATAGATTCCCGCGTGCCGGTCCCCCAAACGGTCCGCCCTTGCTCTCTGCAAGCTCGCAAGATTCCGGCCCACGCACCACCTTGTACGGGCCACATGCCACAGCAGCGGCACTGCAGCAACCGAGGGTCACAAGCAACAGCCAGGGAGCTTTGACGTCACAGGAAGGCTCTGTCCTTGTATTCCGCATCACTGACAGATACCGCATAACGTCCAGGGACACAAGCCTCGTGCCGCGACGCTGCGAGCGGCGACGCCAAGGGCGGGTACAGAGGTTGTGGGGCGCAGTGAGAGCAATCTCTCCTTCGGAGGACGGCGTGCGTGAGCTGAGAGCGAACCGACCGCAATAGATCAGAGCAGACGTGCCGCCTGATCAGATGGAAACAAGGTGCACAGTCCGGCCAACGTGGTTGCCATTCAGCTGCGAAGGCCGGTGGTCTACCACCTGCATCGCATCGCGCAACATCACGAATCTCGCGAATCGATGGTCGCGGCCGCAGTTCATGGCGTCTCCTTGGCCGCCGGGGCGCGACAGGCCCGACGTCGCTGCTGACGGTCGAGCATGACAGCGAGTAGCGTTACCCCGCCGGCGCAGACAAGGGTGACCCCGAGCGCAACCCACCCCGAGCCCGTCGCGATGGCCGCGGCGCCGCCGAGAACTCCACTGATCCATGGCCCCCACTCTGCGACCGCGGCCGCCGCACGCGGTGGCTCCTGCAAGGCAACACGAACCAGGAGTTCGGTGGGCGGCATGGCGAAGCTGCTGGGCAGGGCCGGAGCGATCTCGGCAGGTCGAGCCGCAGAGCCTGGGGCTTCGTAGCGCATTGCGCCTACGCGGCGAACGCGCCAGAGTCCATTGTGGGCCACTTTGGCGGTCCACTGCGACTCGCCTCCAGGCTCGAAGGGCACCCACTCGTCTCGGAAGTGTATCTGCACGACACCGTCTTCGAGGGTCACGTCACCGACGTACTGCGGGGGCCAGACGGGGTAGCCGGGGAATCGGACGTGTGACCAGACCGAGCGGACAAGCGGAATCGGCGTCCACGTGGCGCCGCTGTCGCGGCTACAGATGATGACGGCGTGGCGCAGCGGCAGGAGGCTCTGAGAAGAATAGGCAATCGCAGCGCAACGACCTTGCACAGCGTACGCTGTGGCGCGCAGGTAGTCGCGCGCGTCGTGCGGGAGTCCCTTGCGGTAGGGACCGGACTTCACCTGTCATCCCAACGTATTGGCCAATCAGCTGCGGGCGCCCGACGGAGGCTCGGAGCGCAGCGGAGAGCCGACCGAGGGCGAGCCGCCAGCTGCATTGGCGAGTTGGGCAGCCATCGTACCATGGCGAGCTTGTGCTCCGCGGTTGTCACGACGATTCCTCCCGGAGCCAGTCCTCGAAGCTTACACGGAGGAACCTCGGCTCCGTGAACGCGACGCCCCTGAGGGTCGCGCCGCTATGCAACAGATGGTTGGCTGCCGAGAGTTCGGCGCTGGCGGTCGCGGCCGGGCCGAAGAGTTCACGCGGCCCGCGATGGTACATTTCCGTCGCGAGCTCTACGGCGCGCCGAAAGATCGGCTCCGTTTGGAGGTCAACCGGAACCAGCGTGCCGTCTTCCGCCTCAAGGACCGCCGTCTTCGAGAAGGTCGGATGTTCTGGCATGTGCGATAACAGAACGCGGCCAAAAGCGAGCGGGACCAGCGCCACCAGCTTCTCGGCGAGAAGATACGTGATGCCCTGGGTCTGAAGCATCTCCACGATGTCCGCTTCCGATTCCAGCCGCGCTCGGTAGGCTTCGAGCGTGGAGCAGATCTCTCGGTCGTAGGTAGGCGTCGCGTTCATGGCTCTTGATGGGAGGCACTCGTCGCACACGAATACTCGAAGTCGGCACGATAATGCCAGGAGTTCTCGGAGATTTCGACAAGATACGTCGCTTTGACGAACACAGTTCCAAAGCGCCGGAAGAGCTCGTCGAGGCGCCGGGTGGCCTCGAAGAGGAGCTCGTGGGGGAGCACCGGGAAGTGACCCTCGGGACTGCAGATTGAGTGAGCAAGCGCGCCAATGTCTCGGTCCGCGGGCCCGCTCAGCGTGAGCATGATTACGTTCCAATTCGCTGGCACGCTCGCGACCAGTGCATCGCAGATGGCGCGATCGAGCGGCTCCTGGAGCGCAGTCAGGTCACTCATGGCGTCTTCGGTCTGCCCAACGTGGTTGCCATTCAGCTGCGAAGGCCGGCTGGATGGACCCTCATCGTAGCACGGCGCCGCAGCGAGGTGGCGAGCGAAGCGAGCCGCCGAGTGAGGCGCGGGATGGAGGTCGATGCACAGGAGGCCGGCCTTCGCCAGCTGCAATGGCCAGTTGAACGAAACGCTATCGCGTAGCCCGGAGCACTCGGCCACGGCGCCGCGCGGCCTTCGGATCCGATAGCGGCGCTGCCAGGCCGTTCGCGATCCGCGCCCGTGGCGTCGCTCCGTACTCTTGTCGGGAGCCCGGGGCAG
>JACQZW010000020.1 GCA_016213675.1 Acidobacteriota bacterium
CTGGACCAGATGCTCACCGGCTCGCTGGCCGTCGCGCTGCTCGGGCTGGTCGAGGCGATGTCGATCGCCCGCGCCCTCGCCCGCCGGCGCGGCGAGCGCCTGGACGCCAACCAGGAGTTCGTCGGCCAGGGGTTGGCCAACGTGGCGACGGGCCTGCTCTCCGGCTATGCGTGCTCCGGCTCGTTCACCCGCTCGGAGGTCAACTTCCAGGCGGGGGCGCGGACCCAGCTCTCCGGCGTTTTCGCCGGGCTCTTCGTGCTGGGCGGCGTGCTCCTCTTCGGCCCGCTCGCCGCCTTCCTGCCCAAGGCGGCGCTCGCCGGCCTGCTCTTCCTGATCGCCTTCAACATGGTCGATCGGCACGGGATCCGACGGATCTGGCGCACCTCCAGGGTCGAAACCGCGATCATGGCAGCGACGTTCCTCGCGACCCTCGTCTTCCCGCTCGAGTTCGCCGTCCTCTCCGGAGTGCTGATCTCGCTCGCGGTGTACCTCTACGAGTCGTCGATGCCCGCCGTCGCGGCGGTCGTGCCCGACGAGGACTACCGCCACTTCGTCGAGAAGCCCGACGCGCCGGTCTGCCCCCAGCTCGCGGTGATGAACATCCAGGGGCCGCTGTTCTTCGGGGCGACCGGCCACGTCGAGGACACGCTGCTCGACAACATGGTGCAGAACCCGGGGCAGAGCCTGCTGCTCCTGCGCATGCACGGAGTCCATCGCGCCGACCTCACCGGCATCGACATGCTCGAGGGGATCGTCCGGCGGTACCGCGAGGCCGGCGGCGACGTGTTCATGGTCCAGGCGCGCCCGGCGGTGCGCGAGGCGATGGCCCAGGCGGGGTTCGACAGGCTGCTGGGCGCCGACCACTACCTCCCCCAGGAAGGCGCGATCGAGCACCTCTTCGAGCACGAGATCGACCCGGCGGTGTGCATCTACGAGTGCGAGCACCGAGTCTTCGCCGAGTGCCAGGCGCTCCCGAAGCACGCCTACGACGCCCGCCTGCCGGCGTACGCGGCGCGGCCAATCCACCCGCTTCGGCACCTCACCGTCGCCGGGCTCGAGGAGCTCGTCGCCGGTGAGCGCGAGGTGTGCCTGTTGGACGTGCGCGAACCCGAGGAGACGGCGTCGGGGCACCTGGCCGGCGTGCGCCTGGTGCCGCTGCGACGGCTCGTCGAGGCCGCTCCCGACCTGCCAAGGGACCGTCCGATCGTGCTCGTGTGCCGGTCGGGGCGGCGCAGCACGCGGGGGATGCACATGCTCCTGGACCTCGGTTTCGCCGACGTCTACAACCTCAAGGGCGGGATCCTCTCGTGGAAGGCGGCGGGGCGCTCGCTGGTCGTGGAGTGAGGGCGACCGGCACGAGGGACCTGCGGCGACCCAACAGGACGCAGGCCCAGGCCCTGCCGTCCTGGCTGGACAGACTTGCCGGCCAGTGAGCAACTGTCCCCTACGTCCAGGTGGCTGCGCTGTGAAACGCACGCGAATTCGCGACGGCCCTCACCCTTCCCTCTCCCGCGCGCGGGAGAGGGAACCTGTGAGGTGGCTTCGCTTTACTGCACGTCGCGGACGCACCGGAAGCCCACCGACACCTGGCTGTCCGACGGATCGAGGCTGAACCGGTACGAGGTGCGCAAGCGACCGGGGTCCGAGGTCCAGCACCCGCTGCGCACCACCCGCGCCTTGCCCTCCGCCGGCCCTGTCGGGTCGACCGCGGGTGAGCGCGCGTAGAACCGCTCCTCGTACCAGTCGGCGCACCACTCCCAGACGTTGCCGGAGACGTCGAACAGCCCGAGGCCGTTGGGCGGGAACGAGGCGACCGGCGAGCTCTTCATCCACTGGTCGCGACCGCCGGTGCCGTCGAAGTTGGCGTCGTCGTGGCCGATGTCGCCACCCCACGGGTACTTGACGCTGCCCGCCCGGCCGCGCGCGGCGTACTCCCACTCGGCCTCGCTGGGAAGCCGTCCACCGGCCCACCGGCAGTAGGCCACGGCGTCCTCGTAGGTCACGCCGACCACCGGGTGGGACTCGTCGGCCCAGTTGGGGACATGGGGCATCGGGTGTCCCGTGGCCTCGGCGAAGGCACGGTACTGCGCGAACGTGACCTCGGTGACGCCGATCCAGAACGCATGGGTGATCGTCACCGCGTGCCGCGGCTGCTCGTCCGAGAACCCCGAACCGTCGCCGCGAACCGCGCCCATCTCGAAGGTCCCGGCCGGCACGTGGGCCATCTCCCCCGGGGCCGGGGGGAACGCCCGTCGGGCCCCCGCCACCGTCGTGGACCCGGCCGGGACCGGGGCGCCACCGGCCGCGGGTGGAATCGCTGCGACCACTGGTACCGCCGCGGGAGCGGCCGGTTCGGGGCCTGCCGTCGTCGTCCCGCCCGCCGGGGGCGCCATCGGGGGCGTCGGCGGGGGTGCGGCGAGCGGACTCGGAGCGCCGGCCGGCTGGCCGGCCTGGACCGGTCGCACGCAGCGGAAGCCGAACGCTTCGTTGCGCGCGACGGGCGAGAACTTCCCCCGGTTGGACACCCTCAGGCTACGCGGCTGAACGTTGAACGCGCCGCCGCGGACCACCCGCAGGGTGCCGCTGGGGGGGCCGCCCGGATCGATCGCCGGCGACGCCGAGTAGGCATGTGCGTCGAACCAGTCGCCCGTCCACTCCCAGGCGTTCCCGGTCACGTCGAGCAGGCCGAACGCGTTGGGCTCGAACGACCCGACCGGCGCCACTCTCGACCACCGGTCGCGCCCGTCGCTCCCGTCCCAGTTGGCGTTCTCGTGCGACACGGTGGCTCCCCACGGGAACTTCCACGACTCGTTGCCGCCGCGTGCGGCGTACTCCCACTCGGCCTCGGTGGGCAGGCGCCCGCCGGACCAACCGCAGTACGCCGCCGCGTCGTCCCACGTCACGTTGGTCACCGGTTGGGAGTCGGCGAGCGCCCACGTCGGGGCCGGCGGCATCGACCGTCCGGTCGCCCGCGCGAACCTGCGGTAGGCGGCGACCGTGACCTCGGAGACGTCCATCCAGAACCCCTGTGTGACCGTCACCCGGCGGGCCGGCTTCTCGTCCTCGAAGCACTCGCCGTCGGCGGCCGCGCAGCCCATCACGAAGGTCCCGCCGGGGATCAGGACCATGTCGGTCTCGGCGGGCGCGAAGCGGGTGCTCCCGGTCGATCCGGGTTGGGCGGTGGCCAGCGACGCGAGCAGGTGAAACGAGACGATGATGACGACGAAGGCTGGAATGCGGGGGGGTCGCCCGGGGGCAGTTTTCATCGTTGGCTCCTGCGAGATCTGCTGTCGCCAGTGTAGAGCACACCCGGCAACCCGGCCGGGGCGCCGGTCAGCCGTGGATGGCGAGCGCCTGCTGGAGCCGCTCCGGCGTGTTGCAGTTGGCGACGACGCCCGGATCGTCGACGGCGACGTCGTGCCGGCCGGCCGCTCGCAGGGCGTCACGCAACGTCGGACCGGGCAGCTCCTCCCGAAGGATCGCCATCGCGACCGACCGGGCGAGGCACACGGGGTGGCCGCGCTTGCCCCGGTAGACCGGCACCGTGCACGGGGCCGTGAAGGCCGCCAGCGCCCGCACCGAGGCCGCAGCCACCAGCGGATGGTCGACCGGTAGGATGGCGACGGCGAGCCAGCCGGAGTCGTCGAGGAGCCGGCCGAGGCCGACGCGGATCGAGGCGAGCATGTCGAGCCCGGCAGCCGGAAGCGGCACGAGGTCGACGCCCGTGGGCGCCGTGACCGCCGTCCCGGGGGGCACCGTGGCGATCACGGGCGCGGCGCCGGCCGCGACCAGGGTGGCGGCGCAGCGCTCCAGGAACGTCGCCCCGTCGGGGAGGCGGGCGAACGCCTTCGGCCCGCCGTAGCGCTCGCCGAGGCCACCGGCGAGGATCAGGCCGGCGAGGGCTTGCGCCATGACGCCGGGACCTCTCCCCGGTTGGCGAGCATGACCAACTCGGCGACGATCGCGACCGCCAACTCGCCCGGGGTCACGCCGCCGAGGTCGAGGCCGACCGGGCAGCGGAGCCGGGCCAGGCGCTCCGTCGACAGACCGGCGTCGACGGCCGCCTGGTGCAGCGCCGCCGCCTTGCTTCGCGAGCCGACCACGCCGACCCCGGAGCACCCTGCCGCCAGCGCCGCGACGGCCCAGGTCACGTCGGCGTCGTGCGTCCCGGTGGCGACGATCACCTGGGTCTCCTCGCGATGCTCGAGATCGGCGAGCACGCCGGGCTCGGCCGCGGCGAGGACCCGCACGGCCTCGTCGCCGGCGAGCTCCGGCGCGCCGCTGCGGTCGACGACCGTGACCGCGAACGAGGCGCGCGCCGCGGCTGCCGCGACGGCGCGTCCGACGTGGCCGGCGCCCACGACGAGGAGCCGTCGGGGCGTCCCGAGACGTTCGAGGAACACGATGGCGACGCCGCCGCAGCGGGTCGGCACCTCGAGGGTCCGGGGGGGATCGCTGCCGGCGATGAGCGCCCGCGCGGCCGCGATCACAGCCGCCTCGATCTCACCGCCGCCGACCGTGCCGGTCGTTTGCCCCCCGGCCTCGACGAGCATCCTGGCGCCGGGACCCCGCGGCGCGGAGCCGCGTACCTCGATGACGGTGGCCAGGACCGTCGTCCGTCCCGCATCCGCTGCCGCGACGAGCCGTCGAAGGACGTCCATGTCGCGATGGTACGAGTGACGCGGGAGCGGTTCAAGGGCGAGGAACGGGATCTGCGAAACCGACCCGCCCGGTGTACGCTTTGCACCCGCGGGAGGTCCGGCAGGGATGAAGATGGGGCGTGTGACAGCAGCTTCGCTGGTTTTCGTGGCGGCAGTTCCGGCGGTGACGTGGGCCCAGGGCGGTCGGCGCACGCCGGTGGTCCAGGTGGTCGAGCGGGTGCGGCCATCGGTGGTCAACCTCACGGCGCGCCAGGTGGTCGCGGCGCCGCGCCGCTCGCCTTTCGACGACTTCTTCGGTGACCTCTTTCCCGAGCTGCGGCCGCCGGAAGGCCGGACGTACTCCTCGCAGTCGCTGGGCACCGGGGTGGTCATCTCGGCCGACGGGCTGATCGTCACCAACGAGCACGTCATCGAGGGCGCCGCCGAGGTCAAGGTGCGCTTTGCCGACGGCCGCGAGGCCGACGCCGAGGTGATCGGCTCCGACACCGATGCGGACCTGGCCGTGTTGCGGATCCCGAACCGGGGGCTGGGCTATCTCCGGCCGGCCGAGCAGGACGACCTGATGATCGGCGAGACGGTGATCGCCATCGGCAACCCGCTCGGCCTCGAGAGCACCGTGACCGTCGGGGTGCTCTCGGCCCGCGACCGGACCGTCCGCTCGCCCAGCACGCGCCGCGTCTACACCGACTTCCTGCAGACGGACGCCTCGATCAACCCGGGGAACTCGGGCGGCGCCCTGGTCGATCTCGATGCCCGCCTGATCGGGATCAACACTGCCATCGTCGGCGACGCGCAGGGCATCGGTTTCGCGATCCCGGCGCGGCGGGTCCGCCGCGTGGTCAACGACCTCATGCGCTACGGCCAGGTCCAGCCGGCGTGGCTCGGCCTGTTCGTGCGGAACCGCGGCGAGGGACGGCGCGGCGAGGCCCGGACCGCGCCGGGCGTGGAGGTGGCCGACGTCTTCCCGAGGTCGCCGGCGGCGGCGGCCGGGCTCGCCGAGGGCGCCGTGCTCCTCGAGGGCAACGGCCGCCCGATCGGGAGCCGCGACGACTTCGCGACCCTCGTCGCCCAGCTCGCGCCGGGCGACCGCCTGATGCTCAGTGTCGCCGGCGCCGACGGCAACCACGAGTACGCCCTGCGCGCCACACGGCCGCCCGAGAGGATCGGCGAGGCGATCCTCGAACGTTCGGTCGGACTCCGGCTCGAGGAGCGGGGCAGGCGGCTGGTGGTGAGCAAGGTCGAGCCAAGCTCGGCGGCCGCCGAGGCCGGGCTCGAGGCCGGGGACGCGGTCCTCCAGGTGAATGGCGAGCGGATCACGACGCTGGCCGAGGTGAACCGCGTGCTCGGCCGTGACCATACCCGCTCGTCGTTGCTCCTCGTGGTCCAGCGCGGGCGCTTCGCCTACCAGTTGCCGTTCTCGCTCGGCCGGTAGGCTATACTCGCCAACCGTGGCGGAGCGCGTTGCCGGCGTCGTGACAGCGGTGCACGGACCTCTCGTCCGCGTCCAGGTGGGCGTGGAGGCCTTGGTCGTCCCGGCCCGTCGCCGGCTGCGCTGGCCGGAGGCGACCGCCGATCGCCGTCTGGTCGTCGGTGACCACGTCCTCGTCGAGGGGAGTCACGCGAGTCGGGTCGTCGCGGTAGTCGAGCGCCGGAGCACCACGCTGTCTCGCCGTTCCCCGGGCGAGAACCGCTCCCGGGTGATCGCGGCGAATGTCGATCAGGCCGTGGTGGTGACGGCGGCGGTCTCGCCCGAGCCGAACCTGCGCCTCATCGATCGCCTGCTGGTGGCCTGTCACCACGCCGGCATCGCGCCGATCCTGTGCGTCAACAAGGTCGATCAGGGCACCGACGGGATCGAGGCGTGGATCGGTGACTACCAGGACGGTGGCTACACCATCCTTCTGGTCTCGGCCCGCACCGCCCGCGGCATGGGCAGCCTCAAGCGCCTCGTCGCGGAGCACACCACGCTGTTCTGCGGTCCCTCGGGGGTCGGGAAGTCCGCGATCCTCAACGCGATCCATCCCGGCTACCGCCTGGTCGAGGGCTCGATCTCGGAGGCGACCGGGAAGGGCCGGCACACCACCTCGACTGCGCAGCTCCTCCCGCTGCCCGGCGGCGGGTTCGTCGTCGACACGCCGGGCGTGCGCGAGTTCGGCCTGTGGGACCTGGCCCCGGCGAAGCTCCCCGAGTGCTTCCCGGAGCTGGCGCGCTTTTCCCGGCACTGCTCGTTCACGTCCTGCGCGCACGCCGAGGAGCCAGACTGTGCCGTGCGCGACGCCGCCCAGCGCGGCGAGCTCTCGTCCCGCCGCTACACCTCGTACCTGAAGCTCCGGCAGGAGCTTTCCGAGTCTCTGGACTAGCCCGGGCCGGGCGTGAGGCCGGCGCCGATGCGCTCGGCTTGGTCGCCACCGCTCCACCGCCACAGTCCGCTCGGATCGCCGAACACCATGCTTCCGTCGGTGCGCGGGTAGAGCCCGAGGGCGTCGCCGGAAAGCGCCAACAGACGGTTGGCCGTCCAGTCGGTCGGCGAGATCGCGATGATCGCCGGGTCACAGGGGGACGCCACGGTGGCGAACACCGAGGCTCCGCCGCGGGCCAGGCTGGTCACGCACGGGACCTTGACCGGCAGCGGGCGGACCCTGCCCGCCGTCGAGGCCAACACGAGCTGCTCGCGGTCGCTGGCGATCAGGATGTCGCCTTCGAGCCAGGTCAGACCCCCGCGGCCGTTGGCCTCGAGCTCCCGGACGCCCGAGGACGAGAGCAGGACGATCGTGCCGGAAGGCCAGCGGCTGGCGGCTAGGTGCGACCCGTCCGGGGACGGCGCCAGATGGCGGAACGACCCGGGCGCGACCAGCCGGGCCGGCGCGCGGCCATCGAGGGCGACGGCGTTGACCCCCGTGGCGTCGATGAAGAGGACCTCGCCGCGGGAGGCGTCCACCACCGGAAACAGGACCCAGCCGGGCCAGCGCAGCAGGACACCTTCGGCGCCCCCTTGGGACCGGGCGACGATCTCGGAACCGCCGGTCGGCCGTGGTCGGACATAGACCAGGCCGCCACCTTCTCCTTCGGAGCGGCACCCGGTGCGCAGGCCGGGCGGGACCGCGCCGGTCACCCAGGCACACGCGCCCTTGCCCAGCGGCCGGGCAACCGCGGCCGCCAGCAACCGGGTGGCCAGCGGCAGCTCGAGGCCCGCGGGCGGCGCAGGCACGGCTCCGTTGTCCAGCGTGCGGGAGAGCGCGTCGAGCGCCAGCGCGTCGCGCTCCGCATCCGATGGGTCCCGCTGGAGTCCTGCCTCGACCGCCCGACCCAGGGCCCGCTTCAAGGCGGCAGGCATCGCCGGGAACGTGTCGTCGCGGTCCGCGCGCCAGGCGAGCAGCAGGTCGAACGGCATGGCCCGCGCCAGGCTGGACTCGCCGAACGCTTCGACCAGCAGGGCGGCTGCGTGGGCGAGCCCGCGGGGGGCGCCGTCCGGCCGCGCGACGGCCTGCAGGCGGGCCCGCCGCGACGACCACGTCCTTGCCGTGTCGAGCGCCTGCTCGACCAGGGTCGCCAGCGGTGGTTCGGCCTCCTTGTCCTCCAGCCAGTCGCTCACCGGCCGCAACGTCGGGGGCAGTGTCGCCAGTGAGAGAGAGCCCGCTGCGGCGAGAGACTCTCCGAGGACGAGCAGCGGCTCGCCGCACCGCGGATCGACCTGGGCGGGCCGGGTCGACGCCGCGACCAGGGAGGACGCGACGGCCTGGGCGAGTCCGGTCGCCGGTGCCTCGGCGGCCTGCGGGAGGAGCGCCAAGGTGACCTGGCCGAAGCTCACCGCGGCAGGGACCTTGACGTCGGCCGTCGCGAGCGCCACCGAGATGGAGGCCGGAGCCGTCGCCCCGAGGGCGGCGGCGACCTGCTCGGCCACCGTGCCGGCCAGCCGTTGGGGTTCTGGAATGGCCTCCGGAGGCCTGGCGACGCTCCACCACCCGGGCGAGAGGAGCACGCACGCAGCGAGGTCCGGGTCGGAGAGGACCACATCAGCGAAGGTGTCTCGCTCCCATCCGGTGACAGCGACGGAGACCTTTGTCCCTCTTGGTTGTTCCGGGCGCGGACTCGGTTTCGACTCGGCGCCGGCGAGCGAAGCGAGGACCGAAGTGGCGAGGAGCACGGTAAGCTCTTGACAAACGCGAGTCACGGCCCGAATAATACCGTAGAAACAACCTTGTAAGGGAGGATGATGTATGAACAAGTCTGAGCTGGCTGTCAAACTCGCGAAGAAGGTCGGTCTCACCCAGGCCAAGGCCGCCGAGGTGGTGGACGTGATCTTCAACGCCAACAAGGGCATCGTCGCCGTCGAGCTGGACGCTGGCCGCAAGGTCACGATCCCCGGCTTCGGCACGTTCGCCACTCGCAAGCGCGGTGATCGCGAGGGGCGGAACCCGGCGACCGGAAAGAAGATCAGGATCGCGGCGCGTCACTACGCGACGTTCAAACCCGGCAAGACGCTCAAGGAGCGTCTGGCCAAGTAGCATCTGACCGAGGGGAGGAGCAATGAACAAGACTGAGCTGATCACCAAGCTGGCGAAAAAGACCGGTCTCACCCAGGCCAAGGCCGCCGAGGCCGTCGACGCCATCTTCAACGCCCACAAGGGCCTCATCGTCGCCGAGCTGGCCGGTGGCAAGAAGGTCACCCTGCCCGGCTTCGGCAGCTTCTCGGTACGCAAGCGGGCGTCCCGCGAGGGCCGCAACCCGGCGACCGGCAAGAAGATCACGATCCCGGCCCGCAAGTACCCGGCCTTCAAGGTCGGCAAGACGATGAAGGAGAAGGTCGCGAAGTAGCTCCGCCGCGTCGATCAGGCCGCGCGCCGCAGGCTGGCGTTCCTCACGCCGGCGGCCGGCGACAGGGGCTCTGAACGAAGCTTGCCGGCCGCCGTGCACGCGGCCGGCTTTTCGTTTCGCGGGAAGGCGTCGCGGCCCCGGTGGGTGCCTCCGTGCCTCGCGGCCGCCGTCCCCCAGGTTTCCGGGGCCCGGAGTCCGGCGTCGAGAGACCGCCGGACGGCCCGTCGCGCGACCCCACTTGACATGCCGAAAATTGCCGTTCAACACGCGGCCGCCGGCGGGCGACGGCGTGGTCGTCGGGCCGGACTCGCGGAGGCCCGGGGGCGAGATTCGCTCCGCGACGTGCTAAGCACAAGATATTGGGGGGGATGGCTCGGAAAAGCGCAAGATGTTGCGTTGCCCCCTTGACAAGGGGGGGTGGCGTCCTAGATTCATCGAGGAAACTTAAAGTGTTACTTTAAGTCCGTACGAAGGGGGTTGGGAATGTCTGCCGAGCCTGCATCTCTCGCCGTCGCCGCCGCCGCTCAGCCAGATGCCCGCGGGGTCGCCGTCCGCAGGCTGTACACGGACGGTACGCACCATCCGTTCGACCTCGTGCGGTGGGAGCGGAGAGTTGCCCGGATCACCGGCAGCGACGGCTCTGTTGTCTTTGAACAACCCGATGTCGAGGTGCCCGAATTCTGGTCACAAACGGCGACCAACATCGTCGCGCAGAAGTACCTCCACGGCAGGCTCGGAACCCCGGACCGGGAGGGCTCGGTCAAGCAACTCATCGGGCGGGTCGTCGACGCCCTGGCACGCTGGGGACGCGAGGGAGGTTACTTCCTCGACGAGCAGTCGGCGCAGGCGTTCGAGCACGAACTGGCTCACCTGCTCGTGCATCAGATGCTGTCGTTCAACTCGCCGGTGTGGTTCAACGTCGGACTCGAGGCCCGGCCGCAGTGCTCGGCCTGCTTCATCAACTCGGTGCAAGACTCGATGGAGTCGATCCTCGACCTCGCGAAGACCGAGGGGATGCTCTTCAAGTTCGGCTCGGGAACGGGCTCGAACTTGTCCCGACTGCGGAGCTCGAAGGAGGCCCTGGCCGGGGGTGGCACCGCGTCCGGGCCGGTGTCGTTCATGCGCGGGTACGATTCCTTTGCCGGTGTCATTAAGTCCGGGGGCAAGACCCGCCGCGCGGCCAAGATGGTCATCCTCAACGTCGACCACCCCGACATCGTGCAGTTCATCCGCTGCAAGGCCGAGGAGGAGAAGAAGGCCCACGTGCTCATTGCCGCGGGCTACCCGCCGGGGTTCGACACCGAGGGCGGGGCGTACGACTCGATCCAGTATCAGAACGCCAACCACTCGGTCCGGGTGACCGATGAGTTCATGCGCGCCGTCGAGGACGACGGTTGGTGGGAGACCCGGGCGGTGACCAGCGGCGACGTGATGGGCCGCTACCGCGCCAGGGAGGTCATGCGGATGATGGCCGAGGCTGCCTGGGTGTGCGGCGATCCCGGCATCCAGTACGACACCACCGTCAATCGCTGGCACACCTGCAAGGGCACGGCCCGGATCAACGCCTCGAACCCCTGCTCGGAGTACATGTTCCTCGACGACACTGCGTGCAACCTCGCCTCGTTGAACCTGCTCCGTTTCGTCGACCCGAAGGGCGCCTTCGACACCGCCGGCTTCCGCCATGCCGTCGACGTCTCCATCCTCGCGCAGGAAATCACCGTCGACTTCGCGCACTACCCGACACCGCGGATCGCCGCCAACTCGCACGACTTCCGTCCCCTCGGCCTCGGCTACGCCAACCTCGGCGCCCTGCTCATGGCGGAAGGGCTGCCCTACGACTCTCCCGAAGGCCGGGCCTACGCGGCGGCGGTCTCGGCGCTGATGTGCGGCGAGGCGTACCTGCAGTCGGCGCGCATCGCCGGGGCGATGGGCCCGTTCCCCGGACATCCGATCAACCGCGAGCCGATGCTCGAGGTGATCGGGATGCACAAGGACGCCGCGCACCGGCTCCCGGCCCGCGGCATCCCGGTCGAGCTGCGTCGCGAGGCCATCGAAGCGTGGGACGCCGCCTACGACGAGGGCCGCCAGAACGGCTTCCGCAACGCCCAGGTCACCGTTCTCGCCCCGACCGGCACGATCGGTTTCATGATGGACTGCGACACCACCGGCATCGAGCCCGACCTGGCACTGGTCAAGGTCAAGCGCCTCGTCGGCGGCGGCACGATCAAGATCGTCAACAACACCGTGCCGCGGGCGCTGACGCGGCTCGGCTACGACCACGAGACCCGCGACGCGATCCTCAAGCACCTCGAGACGACCGGTTGCATCGAGGGTTCCCCCGGCCTGCAGGACGAGCACCTTCCGGTCTTCGACTGCGCGTTCAGGCCGGTCAGCGGCGAGCGCTTCATCCCCGCTCAGGGCCACCTGCGGATGATGGGCGCCGTCCAGCCGTTCCTCTCCGGCGCCATCTCGAAAACAGTCAACGTCCCGGAGGAGACCCCGCCGGAGGAGATCGAGCGGCTCTACCTCGAGGGTTGGAAGCTGGGCCTCAAGGCGGTCGCGATCTACCGCGACAACTGCAAGGGCAGCCAGCCGATGTCCGCTGCCGACCTGACCAGGACCGACGTGGTCGAGGGCCCCAAGCCGACGCGCCGCAAGCTGCCCGATGAGCGGGTCGCGATCACCCACAAGTTCTCCGTCGAGGGGCAGGAAGGGTACGTGACGGTCGGCCTGTACGAGGACGGCAAGCCGGGCGAGCTGTTCATCACGATGGCCAAGGAAGGCTCGACCCTGTCAGGGGTGATGGACGCGTTCGCC
The DNA here is from genome assembly GCA_016213675.1 of Acidobacteriota bacterium. Taxonomy (GTDB): domain Bacteria; phylum Acidobacteriota; class Thermoanaerobaculia; order Thermoanaerobaculales; family Thermoanaerobaculaceae; genus JACQZW01. The sequence continues at coordinate 12,294 of JACQZW010000020.1, forward strand.
ACCGCCATCTCGCTGACCCTGCAGTACGGCGTGCCCATGGAGTTCCTCGTCAACAAGTTCTCCCACGTCCGCTTCGAGCCCTCGGGCTGGACCAACAACGCGCAGATACCCTACGCCAAGTCGATCATCGACTACATCTTCCGCTGGATGGCATCGAAGTTCCTGTCGCCCGAGGAGCAGGCGGCGGTGGGGGTCCAGCCGGTGGCCGGCGACGACGCCTCGACCCCGTCGCTGCCGGTGTTGCGCCAGCCGGTGCTGCCCGGCCTCGGCCGCAGCGACAGCGCCCAGATGTTCGTCAATCAGGCGGACGCCCCGCCCTGTCCGACCTGCGGCATGGTGATGGTCCGCAACGGCGCCTGCTACAAGTGCCAGAACTGCGGCACCGTCCACGGGTGCAGTTAACCGGAAGCAGGAGCGGCCGCCGTTGGGAGTCCTCCGGTCGGAGGGGCTGTCGGCTGTGAGCCGTCGGCTGTAAGCTACCTCTCAGGAGGTTCCCCCCAATGCCGAAATGGGTATGCGAGAAGTGCAAGACCGAGGTCGAGGGGCGCTGCCGTCCCGCTGCCTGCCCGAAGTGCAAGGCGCCGAAGGACTCGTTCAAGAAGAAGTAGCGCCGGCCGACCGGACCGGCGCCCGCTTCGCTCCGGCAGGATTGGCCGCCGGAACCCGTGATGGTCCTGAGCCGAGGCCTGGACCCCCAGGCCTCGAGCCTCAGGCCTCAAGACCCTCTCAGCGCCCGAGGACGCCCTTCTTGAGGTCCTCGGACGGCGGCTTGTCGCCGAGCCAGCAGGCCATGACCGCGTCTGCGAAGTCCTTGCCCTGGATCAGCCCGACCTCCTTGCCGCGGATCGCGAGCTTCAGCCCGACCGCCGGCACGTAGGTCATCGTGACCTCGTCCCCCGTCTTCACGTCGGACCACAGCGAGGCAAAGGTGTCCAGGCGTTGCTGCAGCGCGGGGAGCTTGGCCGCGGAGTTGTTAGCGAACCCTTCCTTCCAGGCGTCGGCGACGGCCGTGCCGTCGACGTCGCGGAGGAAGTGCATGACCATCCGCTTCGGGGCGTCCAAGGTGATGACCGCGGCCGCGTCGCCGCTCTTCGCCGGCAGGTAGAGCGCGCCGACGTAGACCTTGAAGATCGCCTTCTTGCGCAGCCCCATCCCGTTGAGGACCAGCGTGGCGTCGCCGGCCGCAACGGAGTCGGGCATCGTGACTCCGGCGAGCTCGCCGGCCAGTGCCGGAATCGACAGTACGATCGCTGCAAGTACCGACAGGACTCGACGCATGGAACCCTCCCTGGCCTCGAACGGCCCCGTGAAGATGAGGCAACTCTACGGGCTCCGCCGGGCGCGTGCAAGCCGAGCCGGGTCGACCGGCGCGCCGCGATCCCTTGTGGCGCCCGATGTGGGGAGCCCTCCTACGCCACGGGATCCTTTGCTTCGCTCAGGATGACGCGTTCCGGCCCCGGGCCGGAACGCGTCACTTCAGCAGCGTCAGGAGGGCGCCGGCAGCGATGGCGGTGCCGATCACCCCGGCGACGTTCGGACCCATGGCGTACATCAGCAGGTAGTTGTCGGGATCGGCTTCCTGCCCGACGTTGTGCGCGACCCGCGCCGCCATCGGCACCGCGGAGACCCCGGCGGCGCCGATCAGGGGGTTGACCGGCGAGCCGGGGAGCTTGGCCATCAGCTTGCCGAGGAGGACGCCGCCGGCGGTCGAGAAGGCGAACGCCAGGCAGCCGAGGACGAGGATCTTGATCGTCTCGAGCTTGAGGAACGAGTTGCCGTCCATGGTCACCCCGACGCACAGCCCGAGGACGATGGTGATCAGGTTGATCAGCTCGTTCTGCGACGAGCGGGCCAGCCGCTCGGTGACGCCGCACTCGCGGAGCAGGTTGCCGAACATGAGCAGGCCGATCAGGGAGGTCGCCGCCGGGACGAGCAGGGCGCCGACGATGGTCACGACGATCGGGAAGCAGATGCGCAGCCAGCGCGGCACGTCGAAGTTGCCGGTCATGCGGATCTTGCGCTCCTTCTCGGTGGTGAGGAGGCGCATGATCGGCGGCTGGATGAGCGGCACCAGCGCCATGTACGAGTAGGCCGACACCGCGATGGGCCCGAGCAGGTGCGGCGCCAGCTTCATGGTCAGGTAGATCGAGGTGGGCCCGTCGGCGCCGCCGATGATCCCGATCGACGCCGCCTCGGGCAGAGTGAAGCCGAGCAGAACCGCGAAGAAGAACGACGCGAAGACACCGAACTGCGCGGCGGCGCCGAGGATCAGCGTCTTGGGGTTGGCGAGCAGCGGGCCGAAGTCGGTGAGGGCCCCGAGGCCGAGGAAGATGAGCGGCGGGAAGATCTCGAGCCGGAGACCGTACGACAGGTAGTGGAACAGGCCGCCCATCGCCTCGCCCTGGGGCGGGTCCATCAGCCCGTTGAGCGGCAGGTTGGCGATGAGCGCGCCGAACCCGATCGGCACGAGGAGGAGCGGCTCGAACTTGCGGACGATCGCGAGGTAGAGCAGCGCGGCGGCCACGCCGAGCATGGTGAGCTGCTGCCAGGTGATGTGCAGCAGCCCGGTGGACTGCAGCAGCGCATCCACCTCACGCCTCCGGCTTGTAGCGGATCAGCACGTCTCCGACCTGCACCGTCTGGTTGGCCTCGACGCACACCTCGGCGACCTCGCCGGAGCGGGGCGCGTAGATGTAGGTGTCCATCTTCATGGCGTCGAGGAGGACCACCGGCGTCTTGGCCTCGACCTTGGACCCGGCGGAGACGAAGAGCTTCTGCACGGTGCCGGCGATCGGCGAGGCGATGGCGTTGACGTCGCCGCGCGCCGGGGCTCCGGCCGGGGCCGGCGCCGGGACGGTGACGGGGGCGGGCTGAGATGGTCGCGTCGCCTGCGGCGGCAGCGGGAGCGGGTCGAGGTACCCGGCCCCGGTGACCTGGGCCTCGTCGTCCTCGAGGATCTGCACGACCACGTCGTAGATCTTGTTGTTCACGTTGATGCGCAGCTTTTTCATCGTTTCGGCTCCACCCGGTGCGACACCATGATGTCCATGCGCCCGGCGCGCGACCACAGCTCGGTGGCGCGCTGGCGGTGCACGTGGACGCGGTGGACACGCACCGGCTTTCCAAGGGCGGTGTGGGCGGCGGCGGCCAGCACGGCGATCAACTCCTCGTCGTCCTGGACCGGCTCCGACGGCTCAACGGGACGGCCGGCGGGGCGGTTCGCCGCGTGGCGCAGGGCGAACAGCACCGCGGTGAGGATCGCCATGCCGACGAACACGGTGGCGAACGCGGCGACGAAGACGATCAGGGCTTTCAGCATGGCCTTAGAGGGGGATGTTCCCGTGCTTCTTCTGCGGACGGAGGTCGCGCTTGCCGCGGAGGATGCCGAGGCGCTCGATGATGAGGCGGCGGGTCCAGGCCGGGCGGATGACGTCGTCCAGGTGCATCGCCTCGGCGGCCCGCCACGGGTTGGCGTGGGCCTGGCGGTACTCGTCGACCTTCTCGGCGAGCGCCGCCACCTTGTCGGCCGCCTTGTCGATCTCCTTCTTGTACAACACCCGCGCCGCCCCCTCCGGGCCCATGACGGCGATCTCGGCGGTCGGCCAAGCGAGCACGGAGTCGGCGCCCATGTCCCGCGAGCACATCGCGAGATAGGCGCCGCCGTAGGCCTTGCGGAGGATCACCGTCACCTTGGGCACCGTGATCGACGCGTAGGCGAACAGCATCTTCGCCCCGTGGCGGATGATCCCGCCGTGCTCCTGGGCGACCCCGGGGAGGAACCCGGGCACGTCGACCAGGGTGATCAGGGGGACGTTGTAGACGTTGCAGGTGCGGATGAACCGCGCCGCCTTGTCGGAGGCGTTGATGTCGATGGCGCCGGCGAGCGCCATCGGCTGGTTGGCCACGATGCCGACCACCATGCCGGCCATCCGCGCGAAGCCGACCACGAGGTTCGGCGCATACGCCGCCTGCAGCTCGAAGAAGCTCGCGGGATCGACGATCCGGTTGATGACGTCCTTGACGTCGTACGCCTTGCGGGCTTCGTCCGGGATCACCGAGTCCAGCTCCTCGTCGTCGATGACCGGGTCGCTGAATGGCAGGTCCGGCGGTCCCTCGAGGTTGTTGCCGGGCAGGTAGGAGAGCAACGCCTTGACGAGCTGCACCGCCTCGGCGTCGTCGCGCGCGACCAGGTGGATGTTCCCCGAGATCGCCGCATGGGCGGCCGCGCCGCCCAGGGCGTCCTCGTCGATCTCCTCACCGGTCGCCGCCCTGATCACCTCGGGGCCGGCGATGAACATGTGAGCGGTCCGGTCGACCATGATGATGAAGTCGGTGAGGGCCGGAGAGTACGCGGCCCCGCCTGCACACGGCCCGGCGATCACCGAGATCTGCGGCGCGACGCCCGAGAGCAGCACGTTGTGGTAGAAGATCTTGCCGTAGCCTGAGAGCGACTCGACACCCTCCTGGATGCGGGCGCCTCCCGAGTCGTTGAAGCCGACGACCGGAGCGCCGCACTTGAGCGCGGCCCACAGGCACTCGACGATCTTCTCGGCGTGCATGCGGCCGACGGCGCCGCCGCCGACGGTGAAGTCCTGCGAGAACGCGAGCACCGGCCGGCCGGCCACCTCGCCCTTCCCGGTCACCACACCGTCGCCGGGGAACTCGCGGTCAGCCAGCTCGACGCAGCGGTGCCTGGCCCACAGCCCGAACTCGACGAAGGTCTCCGGATCGTAGAGCAGCGCCAGCCGCTCGCGTGCCGTCAGCTTGCCCTTGGCGTGCTGGCTCGCGATCTTCTCGGCGCCGCCGCCGGCCTGGAGCGCGGCGCGCCTCCGGTCCATCTCCTCGAAACGCCTTCGCGTGGTCATCACGGACCCCCCCGACTCGCGGAGTATTCTAGGTTCCTGATCTCATTTGTGCAAGCATTCACAAGGCGCCCCACGCTGGACGGCTCCGCCCGCACACGGGGTCGCTCAAGAGCGGGAACCGCCGACGCCGACGAGGTAGACGCGGGTCACGGCCCAGTTGGCGAGGAGCGTGGCGCCGCCGAACAGGATCATACCCACGCTCATCAGGGCCCAGCCCGAGAGGATGTTGCCGACCACGCAGCCGGTCGCGAAGCCGGCGCCGACGCCGACGAGGATGCCGCCGAAGAACGCGGTGACGGTCTGCTCGGGCGGCTTGGGCAGCAGCTTCGCCTGGCCCGAGAGTCGCGCGGCGACCCACGAGCCGGGCACCATCGCCACGACCACGAGGATCAGCCAGGCGCTGACCTTCCGCGACGGGGCCACCGGAGCCGGCGCGGCGGTGGCTGGCGGGCTTGCCGGGACGGCGGCCGGTCGGCCGGTTTCGACCTTGACCGTCTCGCTGGCCAGCTCGTAGGCGTGGAGCACGCCGTGCGTCACGCCGAGCGGGTAGCTGCGGCCGCTCGCGACCGCCGAGAGGAAGGCGGCGACCGCCAGCACGCCGATGGCGATCCCGGCCTGCCACGGTGGCCAGGACCGGCGCATCAGGCGCCCGAGCACCGGCTCCCCGGCCGCGGGTCGTGTCCCTGTGCGCCGCAGCCACAGCGCCACGGCCAGCGTCGCGCCGGCGAGGACGAGGGCCAGGAGCCAGTACGGCAGGCCGGTCAGCGAGGAGAGCGTGACCGGGCCGCCGTCGGCGGCCTTGACGACGTGGCTCTTCAGCCAGAGGTGCGTGCGGCTGAGCGCGCCGTGCTCGACCATGGCGATGCCGAGCGGCATGCCGGCGAGCGCCGCCATCGAGTTGAGGTTGCCCGCCCCGGCCTTGTACAGGCAGCCCGAGATACAGCCGCCGGCGAGCACGGTGCCGGCGCCGAAGATCGCGCCGCCGACGATCCAGCTCGCCCACAGCAGCGGCTTGGGCTTGAGGACGACCCAGCCGAGCCGCTCGATCGCCGCGAACCCCACCATCGAAACGGCGATGGCCACCCACAGCCCGGCCAGCTTGCGCGCGTCGCGGAACAGCAGCACCTCGCTCATCGCCGAGGAGCCGCACAGGTCGCCCTTCTGGAGCAGGAAGCCAAACAGGAAACCCACCGGGATGGCGGTCAGGTACCACGCGCCCGTCCGCCAGCCGACCACGGTCGGGACGACGACCGCCACCAAGCTCAAGAGCCCCAACCACAAGCCAACGCCTGTTTTCTCGTCCGTCATGAGTGACTCCCCTTAGCCCGTCAGCGCCCCAAAGACCAAGCCAGTCGCGGTCGCCATCACCACCACCAGTGCGCAGTACGCAACGGTCTTCTTGGCTCCGAGATAGGAGCCGATCACCAGCATGCTCGGCAGGCTGAGTGCCGGGCCTGCGAGCAGGAGCGCGAGTGCCGGCCCCTTTCCCATGCCGGAGCCGAGCAGCGTCTGCACGATCGGCACCTCGGTGAGCGTCGCGAAGTACATGAAGGCGCCGACCACGCTCGATGCGAGGTTGGCGACGAGCGAGTTGCCGCCGACCGAGGAGGCGATCCACGACGAGGGGATGAGCCCGTTGTCCATGCCGGGGCGGCCCATGAGGACGCCCGACACCACGATGCCTCCCAGCAACAGCGGCGTGATCTGTTTCGCGAAGGTCCAGGTGGCCTGCATCCACCCCGACAGCTCCTCGCGGTCGAACCAGCGCACGATCATCCAGCCGAGCACGGCCAGCAGCCCGACGGTGAGCGGCCAATGGATGCGGTGGATCGCCGCGAACACGCCGACCGCCTGGTTCGACGCGCCCCAGTTGGCGAGGACCAGGATCGCGATCATCGTGCCGAGGAACGCGGCGTCCTGCCGGCCGGTACGGCGCGGCGTCCCGGTCTCGGCCGCCAGGGCGAACGGGTCGGGGCCGCCGGCGAGACGTTCGGCATCTTCCTTGCGGAACAGCGCCGCCATGATCAGGCCGATGACCGCCGCGAAGGCCACCGCGCCGACGGCACGTGCGATCCCGATCTCGAGCCCGAGGACGCGGGCGGTCAGGATCATCGCCAGGACGTTGATCGCCGGCCCCGAGTAGAGGAACGCGATCGCCGGCCCGAGCCCGGCGCCGCGCTTGTAGATGCCGGCGAACAGCGGCAGCACCGTGCACGAGCACACCGCGAGCACCGCCCCGGAGACCGACGAGACGCCGTACGCCACCGGCCGTGGCGCCGAGGCGCCGAGATAGCGCATTACCGCGCCCTGGCGGACGAAGTGGCTGATCGCGCCGGCGATGAAGAACGCCGGCACCAGGCAGAGCAGCACGTGCTGGCGGGCGTAATCCTTGAGCAGATACAGCCCCTCGAGGAACGCCCCCTGCACCCTAGGGTGCTGGATCGGCAGGAAGTAGGCGGCGAGGAAGACGCCGACGATGAGCAGCAACTTGGTGCGTTCGTTCATGTGGACCTCGTGGGTAGGCTCTGGGAGCCGGGCGCGGCCGGCCGCTCGCTCACGCGATGCCGAGCAACTTCTTGACCTCTTCGACCTTCGGGATGCGGCCGGCGAGGACGACCTTGCCGTTGATCGCGATGGCCGGGGTCTGGAGCACGCCGACGGCGACCATCCGGTCGACCGCCTCGCTCTTCGTCAGCGTGCAGGCATAGTCACTCTGCTCGACCACCTGGCGGACGACGCGGTAGGTCTCCTGGCAGCGGGCGCAACCCGGTCCCAGGACCTCGATGGTGACTGGTGCATCGTTCATGGTGCGGCTCTCCTTTCCGGAGGTTTCAGGGTCAGTCGAAGGCGAGGCGCACGAGCGAGACCGCGAGAGCCACGCCGACGCCTGCCAGGATCACGCCGAACACTTGATGGACCCGCCGCGCCCACGCCGCCGCGCGGCTGCCGAGGTAGGCGGCGGCGAAGCCCGAGGCGGCGCCCGCGGCGAACAGCAGGACCACGTGGCCGAGCGAGTAGGCGGCCAGGAGCGTCGTCCCCCACAGGACCTTGCGCTCGAAGGCGACGAGCGAGAGGACGACCACCAGGATCGGGGTCGCGCACGGCGACGACAGCGTCCCGGTGAGGGCGCCGAGGCCGAACGCCCCGGCCAGCCCGGCGCCGCGGAAGCGCGCCCCGTCGAGCTGCGGCAGCGGGAGCCGGACGAGCCCGGTGAGATGCAGGCCCATGACGACGAGGACGACGGCCAGTAGTGCCTTCCAGATCCACCCGACGTCGCCGATGAGTGTGCCGGTGAGCGCGGCGATCGCCCCCAGCGCGGTGAAGCACAGCGCGAGCCCGGTCACGAAGGCGAGCGAGAGCGCGACCGCGCGCCGCCGCGAGGTGGCGCCGCCCCCGACCGTGGCGACCACCAAGGGCACCGCCGCCAGCACGCAGGGGCTCGCCGACGAGATCACGCCGCCGATGAAGACCAGCAGCAGCATCAGCGCAGGCGGCGCTGCCGTCGCGCGCTGTGCTAACTCGGAGAGCCACGCCTCCACTACGACAGGCCCTTCCCGGCGAGCGCCGCCTGGAACTCGGCGAGCGGGTACACCCCCTGGTGTCGCAGCACCTCGGTGCCCTTCGGGTCGAACACGATCTGGGTGGGCATCACCATGATCTTGTGGGCGCGCGCGACGTCCGGGTGCTCCTGGATCCAGAAGTTGCGGATCACGACCTTGTCCCCCAGCGTGTCACGCAGCTCCTGCAGGACCGGCTGCATCGCCTTGCACGGGATGCAGTGCTCGCCGCCGAACTCGACGATGAGCCACGTCCCGGCGCCGAGGGCCGCGGTGAGCTGGTCGGGAGAGAGCGCAGGGATGGCCGCGGCCGGCGGCTCGGCGGTCGGTGCGGCCACCAGCGGGACCGCCAACGTGACGGCCAGCACGAGGAGAACGAGCTTCATGGGGAACCTTCCTTCCCGGCCGGGAGCGCCGGTCATTCGTGTGTTACGGGGAACCAGTGCTTGGTGGCCAGGCAGATCCTGCACACCGAGAGCATGACCGGCACCTCGACGAGGACGCCGACCACCGTGGCCAGCGCCGCGCCCGAGCCGGCGCCGTACAGGGCGATGGCCGTCGCCACCGCCAGCTCGAAGAAGTTCGACGCGCCGATCAGCGCGCCCGGGGCGGCCACCGCGTACTCGACCTTGAGGAGCTTCATCAGCCCGTAGGTCAACGACGAGTTGAAGTAGACCTGGATGAGGATCGGCACGGCAATGAGCAGCACGTGGAACCACCGCGCGGTGATGTTCTCGGCCTGGAACGCGAAGATGAAGACCAGCGTCGCGAGGAGGGCGAGCACCGTGACCGGGTGGAAGACGGCGAGGAACCTCTCGTTGAACCACGCGAGCCCCTTGGAGCGGATCAGCCACGAGCGGGAGATCGTGCCGGCGGCGAGCGGGATCACGACGAAGACCAGCACGGAGGTGAGGAGCACCTTGAACGGCACCTCGAGGTCGGTGGCGCCGGAGACGAGCAGCTTCACGATCGGCGCGAAGGCGAGGAGCATGATGAGGTCGTTGACCGACACCTGGACCAGGGTGTAGGCCGGGTCGCCGTCGGAGAGGTACGACCAGACGAAGACCATGGCGGTGCACGGCGCGGCGGCGAGGATGATGACCCCGGCGATGTACTGGCTGGCCAGCTCCGGGCCGATCAGGGGCAGGAACAGGTGGCGGAAGAAGAGCCAGCCGAAGAACGCCATCGAGAACGGCTTGACCAGCCAGTTGACGACCAGGGTGACGACGAGGCCGCGGGGGCGCTGGCCGACGCGGGCGATCGACGCGAAGTCGATCTTCAGCATCATCGGGTAGATCATCAGCCAGATGAGCACCGCGATCGGGATGTTGATCTGGCTGCCCGAGCCGAACTCCATGCCGCGCACGGCGCCGGTCAGGCCCGGGAAGAGCTTGCCGACGGCGACGCCGACGACCATGCAGGCGGCGACCCACACCGTGAGGTAGCGCTCGAAGACGTTCATGCGCTTGGCGGCCGTGCTCATCGCTCCTCCTGACGGGGCCCCGATCGGGGCGGGCGCGGCGAGATCCCGAGCTGCGCGAGGTCGAGGTCGACGCGGCAGAGCCGCTCGAGGGGGACCGTCCGCAGCCTGGTGAGCAGCGCGGCGTCGTCGCGGAGTTGGCCGTCGCGCTCGAGGTCGCGGAAGACGCCGTCGAGCAGCGCCCGGGTCGCCGGGTCCTCGGCGAGGCGGTACTCGACCCAGCGGCCGTCCTTGCGCTCGCTGACCAGGCCGGCCCGCCGCAGCTCCCCGAGGTGCGCGGACACTGTCGAGGCGGCGAGACGGAGCACCGCGGTGATCTGGCAGACGCACAAGCTGCCGGAGCGCAGCATGGCCAGGATGCGCAGCCGCACCGGGTTGGCGAGGGCCTTGTGGAACTCGACGCGGAGGGCGAGGGCCGAACGAGTCATTTCGTCACCTGGCGAAATATCGTATCATCGGGGAGCGTTGTCAAGCGCGACTCGGGTGCGAAAGGAGAGTCGGGATGTCCGGTCAATCACGCAAGCATCGCGTCCTGGTCCTGTGCAGCGGCAACTCGTGCCGGTCGCAGATGGCGGAAGGCTGGATCAAGCACCTGCTTGGCGACCGCTGGGAGGTGCGCTCGGCGGGGACCCGACCGGCGGAGGCGGTGCACCCGCTGGCCGTCCGGGCGATGGCCGAGGCAGGCGTGGACATCTCGGGGGGGCGCCCGGAGCAGGTCGACGCCTACCTCGACCAGCGCTGGGACCTCGTGGTCACGGTGTGCGACGCCGCGAAGGAGAGCTGCCCGGTCATGCCGGGTGCCGTCGAGCAGATCCACGTGTCGTTCTCCGACCCCGCGGGGGCCGAGGGCAGCGACGCGGCCCGGATGGCGGCGTTCCGCGCCGTCCGCGACGACATCCGGGCCCGCCTGCTGCCCGAGATCGTCCGGCGCGGCTGATCAGCGACCCGCGGGGGGCTTGGCCGCCGACGGGGCCGGAGCGGCGGCGGACGACTTCTTGACGGCGGGCTTCGCCGGCCGCCGCTTCGGCGGTGGCGGCGTCGCCTGCTGCACCTCGTCCGGGCTGGGGTTGACGAGGACCTTGAGCTCGCTGTCCGGGACGTCCAGCCAGTCCTCGCACGACGCCGCAGCGGCCACCTCGGGCAGCGCCTCGGCCGGGCCGAGCAACCGCCGGTCGAGGAACGCCACGGCACGGGACCAGGCGTCGGTCGCCACGTCGCGGTCGACCCCGCCTCGGCTGTTCAGGCAGAAACCGTGCCTGGCGGACGGGTAGACGATGAGATCGGCTTCGCGGCCGGCCTGGCGGAGCTGCTCGGCCGCCTCGACGCTGCGCCGGGCCGGGACGATGCGGTCCGCGGTGCCGTGGAGCAGGAGCACCGGCGGCATCGTGTCGAGGGGCAGGTCGGTCAGGCCGCGGCCGATCCCGCCGTAGAAGGCGACCGCCGCTTGGATGCGCGGGTCCTTCGGCGCCTGCTCGAGGGCGAGGAAGGCACCGAGCGAGAACCCCAGAACGCCCATTCGCCGCGGATCGGCGGCGGGCAGCGAGGCGGCGAAGGTGAGCGCGTCGCTGACCGATCGACGCCAATCGGTGCGCGAGCCGCGCCCCTTGCGCCCGCGCTCGTAGACGCGCACGAACATGGTGAGGTAGCCCCGCCGGGCGAGGTCCTCGCCGAGCTCCATGTAGTACTTCTCGCTCCGCCGCGGGTGCGCCCCGTGGAGCAGGGCGACGACCGGATACGGGCCGGTGCCCGGAGGCGTGAACACGTCGGCCGCCACGCGATCCCTGCCGCTCGGGAAGCGCGTCCGTTCGATGCGCAGCGGCGGCGCTGGTGCTGCGGGTGCGGATGGGTCCGGCAGCGTCGCTGCCGCGGCGGCCCCCGACCCTGACCCGGCCGGGGTCGTCGCGGTCGGCGACGCACTCTGGCCCGCAGGCCCGACGACCTCGGCGGGCGGAACCGTCGAATCCACCTCAGGAGGCGCCACCGCCTGGCCGGTGAGCGTGACGCGTCCCTCGAGGTCGCCCCCGATTTGGTCATGGGCCTTCAGGAACTCCACGAACGCGTCGATGTCGAGGATCCCGGTGTCGTAACGGATGCCGCGGGAGAGCTTCGCGAGCGGGTGGTTGTCGCCGCCGCCGGCGACGAAGCTCGGCAGCGTGATGCGGTAGCTCGTCCCTTCCCGGACCGGCTCGCCGGCGACGACGAGGTCGGCGGCGCGGCTCCCGGCCGGCCGGCCGAGGTCGACCACGTACGAGGTGCCGCGAGAGGGACAGAGCAGCCCGGCGCCGCTTTCCGGCCAGTTGCCGAGAGCCTCCTCGAGGATGGCCTTCAGCTCGCCGCCGGTCAGGTCGAGCTGCACGAGCGTGTTGTTGAACGGTTGCACCGCCACCGCCTGGCCGTAGGTGATCGGCCCGGGCTCGATGCCGGCCCGCACGCCGCCGGCGTTGACGAACGCCGCGACGGAGCCGCCCTTCGTGGTGGCCGCCAGCATCGCGTCGGCGATCACGTTGGCCATCGGGTTCTCGGCGTGGCGCAGCGTCGCCCGCGTCGTCGCGATGCCCTTGGGGGCGTGGGCGACGACCTGGTCGCGAAGGGCCGCGAGCGGGCGGCCAAACGCCGCCGCCATCGTCTTGACGGTGGGGTCCTCCTCGACGCTCGCGTCGACGAGCACCGGGGCGGCGTCGTCCCACTTCGCCACCCGTCCCTGGGCGTCGAAGTGGACCTTGATGCGTCCGAGGACCTTGCCCCACTCCCAGGCCTGGACGACCAGCACGCTCCCGCCGTCGGGGGTCCGCCGTACGGTCGGGTACTCGCCGGCCGGCTGCGGCAGTCCGGGCACGGTGCCGAGCAGGGTGTGGCTGTGACCGCCGACGATCACGTCGACCCCGGTGAGCGTGCCGGCGAGCTCGAGGTCGGTCGTGTAGCCGACGTGCGAGAGCAGGATGATCTTGTCGACGCCCGCCGCGGTGAGCGCGTCGATGGCGGCCTGGACGCTCGGAACCAGGTCGGTCACGCGGATCGTCGGCCCGGGCGAGCTGATCGACATCAGGTCGACGGGCACGGCCCCGACCACGCCGATCCGCTCGCCGCCGGTCTCGAGGATCGCGGAGGGCGTGATCAGCGGGGCGAGGTCCTGGTCCGCGCTGACGTCGAGGTTGGCGGCGAGGAGCGGGAAGCGGGCCAGGCCGGCGAAGCGGGCCAGGATCGCCGGTCCACGGTCGAACTCGTGGTTGCCGACGGCCATTGCCTGGACGCCGACGTAGTTCATGTACGCGAGGTCGGCGAGCCCCTCGTAGACGTTGAAGTACAGCGTGCCCTGGAAGGTGTCGCCGGCGCACAGCAGCAGCGGGTTCGGATCCGTCGCGCGGAACCGGTTGATCAGCGTGGCCTGGCGCGCGTATCCGCCCATCTCCCGCCCGCGCTGGGTGAACGGCTCGAGGTGCGCGTGCATGTCGTTGGTGTGCAGGATCGTGATGGTGATCTCTCCGCCGACCGCAGGCACCGCCGGTCCGGCCCATGCCGCCAGGAGCAGTGCCAGGATCGTCGCGATTCTCCTCATGTGACCCCCGTTGTTACGCGGTGCAGCCTCATCGAACTGCCCGTTCGTGCACAGACTCGCCCCGAGCCGCGCTGCGGACCCTACCACGAGACGGCCGGTCCGGGGTGAGGTGCCGATCGGTTTCGGCGCCCATGCCCGCTGAGACTTCCGGTCACACCCGCAGCGTCGCGGTGAGGCGGAGCGGGTGGAGGACCAGGTCGAGGGCGGCGCGGATGTCGGTGACGACGACGTCCGCGACGCCGACGAGCCCGGCGGCGGCGCCCTCGGGGCCGACCACGGCGATGCCGAGTGCCGCCCGCTCGAGCATCGCCGCGTCGTTGCGCCCGTTGCCGGCGGCGACGACCCGGCTCGCGCCGAGTGCCTCGAGGAAGGCGAGCTTGTCGGCGCCGGTGGCGACGAGTCGGACCTCGAGGGGGAGCCCGGCGAGAGCCTGCCGTGCCGTGCCGAAGGTGTCGGCGGTCAGCACCGTCACCCGGAGCGTCCGGGCCAGCGACTCGAGCCGCTCGGCGACGCCTGGAAGCAGTGCGCCGTCGAGCGACAGCGTGCCGGTGAAGTCGAGGAGCAGGTGGTCGAGCTCGAGCGCTGCCCGACCGGGAATGGTGACGGACAAGGTCATCGGAGGTAGTCCCACACGTACTTCCCCGCCATGAAGACGATGATCCCAGCCAGCATCCACTTGATGAGCTTCGCCGGCAGGTGCTTCTGGAAACGGGCGCCGCAGTACATCCCGGCCATCCCGCCGAGGCCGAACAGCAGGCCGAGCAGGTAGTCGGGCGCCACCGTCAGGTTCGGGTAGTACGGCGCGAGCGCCTGGTAGAAGGCGACCCCCGCCACCGAGGTGATGAAGGTGCCCATGAGCGCCGCCCCGGCCACGGTGTAGACGGGCAGGCCGAACCAGGCGACGAAGAACGGCGCGATGATCGCCCCGCCGCCGATGCCGTACACGCCGCCGACGATGCCGATGACGAACGAGAGGAACGAGATGCCGACGGTGGAGAAGTCGAACGTCTCGCCGTAGAACTCGTAGGTCGTCCGGCGCAGCGTGAAGCGGACCACCTTAACGCGGGGGATCCCTTGGCCGCCCTTGGCCAGCATCTCCTGGTTGTTCCGCCGGTAGCTCGCGACCAGCTCCTGGAAGCGCTCCTCGACGTCCTTCCCATCGCCGGCGCCCTTCTTCTTGACGAGCATGTCCTTGACGATCCGGCCGCCGATGTAGAGCAGCACGACGCCGGCGAACAGCTTGAAGGCGCCGGGGTCGGGGAGGTAGCGGACGCGGACGATCGCCCCGATCAGCACACCGGGGAGCGTGCCGACGATGACCACCCAGGTGAGCGGCCACACCATGCGCCCTTCGCGGATGTAGCGGTAAACGCCGGAGGGGATCGCGACGATGTTGTAGAGCTGATTCGTCGACGACACCGCCGGCGACGTGAAGCCCAGCACCGACATCTGGAACGGCAGGAGCAGGAAGGCGCCCGAGACCCCGCCCGTCGAGGTGAAGAACGAGATGGCGAACGCCACCAGCGGCGGGACCAGCGGCGAGACCTCGACGCCGGAGACGGGGAAGTGCATGCGGGCCTCCGGAGGCATTGTGCCAAATCCGCGATCGCGCGGTTTGCCCGTCGCCCGCTTTTCGCTACCATCCGTACGCGACGGCACACGTCGGTCGAGGCGCCTCTGGGGGCGCCGGTGCGCCGGACCGGGGGTTCATGGCAGCAGATCTGTTCTCGCGGGGATGGGCCGAGGCGTGGCGCGACGAGATCAATGGCAGCGCCGCGTTTCGCGACCTCGGCGCGGACTGGCACGGCTCACTCGCCCTGGTGGTGGCCGGGGACGACGGCCCCGCGCACCGCCGCGGCGTCTTCGTCGACCTGCGCGGGGGGCGTTGTGAGAAGGCCCGTCCGGCGACCGCCCGGGACCTCGAGCGGGCCGGCTTCGTCGTGGCGGCCCTGCCGGAGACGTGGCGCGACCTTTTCGCCGGCCGGGCCGACCTGCTCTTCTCGATCGTACTCGGCCGCTTCCGCCTGGAGCGGGGAAGCCTCGCGGAGCTGAAGCCGCACGTCGCGGCGGCGCGCGCCCTGCTCGCGGCGGCCGGCCGGGTCGAGACCAGCTATCCTGCGGTGCGGAGCTAGCCGGGATCCCGGTAACTCACGGTCGACCCGAGGAGGAATCGAACCATGCAGATCCGCCCGCGCCTGTCCGCCCTCCTGCTCACCGTGGCCGCGTGCTGCTCCGGTGCCGTGGCGCCGACACCGACCAGGGTTCCGGCGGGCGGCGCGGTCGCCTCGGCCGCCCCCGCGGCGACCTCGGTAGGGCTCGGGATCCTGAAGGCGGGCGGCAACGCGACCGATGCGGCGGTCGCCACGGCGCTCGCACTCGCCGTCGTCCACCCGGTCGCCGGGAACCTCGGCGGCGGAGGGTTCGCCGTCGTGCGCATGGGCGGGGAGGTCGCGGCCCTCGACTTCCGGGAGACGGCGCCGGCGGCCGCGCGAGCCGACATGTTCCTCGGCGCCGATGGCCGGCCGGTCGCGGAGAAGTCGCTGGTCGGCCCGCTCGCCGCCGGGACCCCGGGCTCACCGGTCGGGCTGTTCGAGCTCCATCGGCGCTTCGGCCGCCTGCCGTGGCGACGGGTCGTCACGCCGGCGATCCACCTCGCGTTGCGGGGATTCAAGGTGAACGCCCGGCTGCGTGCCGAGCTCGAGTTCGGACGCGAGCTCCTGTCGCGCTTTCCCGAGACCGCCTCGGTCTGGCTGCCGCACGGCCGGGTGCCGGCGGAGGGAACGCTGATCCGCCTGCCGCGACTCGGCGCGGCGTTGCAGGCCTACGCCGAACGCGGCCCCCAGGCGTTGACCGGCGGCTCGGCGGCGGCGGCCATCGAGCGGACGGTCAAGAAGTACGGGGGCGTGCTCACGGCTGCCGACCTGGCGGGCTATCGCGCGGTGTGGCGCGTCCCGATCCGGTTCCCCTTGGCGGGGTGGGAGGTCGCGTCGATGCCCCTGCCCTCCTCCGGCGGGATCATCCTGGGTCAGACCGCCGGCGTGCTCGAGAGGCTCGGCTGGGCGTCGCTGCCGGCCGACTCGGTCGAGCGCGACCACCTGCTCGTCGAGGCGTGGCGCCGCGCCTTCGCCGACCGGGTGCTGCTCGGGGACCCGGCGACGACGAGGGCCAGCGAGGGCGACCTCCTGGCCGCCCCGTGGTTGGACCGACGCGCCGCCGAGGTCGACCGTTCCCGGGCCACCGCATCGCGCGACGTGGCGTCCTGGCAGCCTGCCCCGCGCCACGAGCTGCCCCAGACCACGCACCTCTCGGTGGTGGACGGCGCCGGCAACGTCGTCAGCCTGACGACCACCCTGAACGGATCGTTCGGCTGCGGGGTGCTGGTGCCGCGCCTGCAGATCCTCCTGAACAACGAGATGGACGACTTCGCCGCCGCGCCCGGATCGCCGAACCTCTACGGGCTGGTCCAGGGCGAGGCCAACGCCGTCGGCCGGGGCAAGCGCATGCTGTCGTCGATGAGTCCGACGGTGGCCTGGCGGGGCGACGACGTCATCGCGCTGGGCTCGCCGGGAGGCTCGCGGATCCCGACCGCCACGAGCCAGGTGCTCCTCGCGGTCGTGGTCGACGGCCAGGGGCTCGAGCGCGCCGTCGCGGCGCCCAGGCTCCATCACCAGTGGCTGCCCGACGAGATCCTCGCCGAACCCGGCGCCCTTGCCGCCGCGGGCCTCGACGAGCTGCGCCGTCGCGGCCACGCGATCCGATCGGTCGATCGGCTCGGCGAGGTCCACGCCGTCCGCCGGACCGCCGCTGGTGTCCTCGAGGCGGTCGCCGACTCCCGCGGCCCCGGTAGCGCGGCAACGACGCAGCCGTGACGGACGTCTCCCACCGAGGGTGGTGCGGCGGCCCGCCGCCCGGTCTCGCGGGGCGTCGGGCGCCAGGCTCAGCGCCCGAGGCGGCGAGGCGGGCGCGTCGTCACTGCTGGTAGCGCCGACGGATCGTCGGAACCAGGTACTCCCAGAACGCGCGCGTGAGGTCGTACTGCGGTGCGTACCCCCAGTCGGCGCGCGCGGCCGAGTCGTCGACGTCCGCCGGCCAGGTGTCCACGATCCCCTGGCGCTTCACGTCGGGCCGGAAGGAGACGTCCGCACCCGGGAACGCCTCGGTCACGAGGGCGCGGAACTCCTCGGCCGAGGGGTTGAACGCGCCGACGTTGTAGACGGTGTGCTGGAGCGCCGACCGCGGCGCCGCGGCGAGACGGAGCGCCGCCTCGACGCCGTCGGGCATCGCCATGAAGGGGATGCGGGTGTCGGGACGGACGAAGCAGGCGTACGACGTGCCCTGCGCGGCGGCATGGAGCATTTCCGGTGCGTAATCGGAGGTCCCGCCCGAGGGCACGGTCACGGCCGAGATGAGACCGGGGAAGCGCAGGGCCCGGAAGTCGACCTTGCCTGACAGAGTCTCCGGGGCGAGCTGCTTGTAGCGCTTCGCGTAGTAGCGTCCCATGTGCTCGCAGTACAGCTTGTTGCAGCCGTACATGGTGGTCGGCTTGGTCCACTCGTTCTCGCCGACCCGGCCGGCCGCGGCCTTCGTCTCGAGGTCGGGCAGCCCGTACGCGGCGATCGAGGAGGGGTAGAGGAACACCACGGGACGGCCGTGCGACTCGCCCTGCTTCTGGGCGAACTCGAGCAACCGCATCGTCCCCTCGACGTTGACCCGGTGGGCCGTCATCGGGGTGAACTCGCTGCGCGTCGAGAGCAGCGCCGCGAGGTGGAAGATGAGGTCCACCTCATACTCCGAGACGATCGAGTCGAGGAGATCCTGGTCGAGGATCGAGCCCGAGTAGTGCTGGTGGACGAGGCTGCCGAGGTCGGGCTCCAGCAGTTTCAAGTCGAGGGTGATGATCGGGCGGTCGCCGGCGGCGGCCAGGCTGGTGATCAGACCGTGGCCGATCTCGCCACTGGCGCCGGTGATGAGCACGACGGGCTTGCGGAGCATCTCGTCCTCCCTGCCGGTGGCGCGCCGGGCTCCTGCCCGGTCGTCCGCGGCGTCGTGAAAGGTATCACGAAGTCCGCGAGCACGACGCGTGCGCACCCGTCCGGGGCGTGCCACAATTCCCCGGCTGATGACCGATCGGGCAACCGGCTTCGACCGCCTCGCGACCTCCGCCCTGGCTGTCCTCGGGGGGAGCAGCGTGGCGCTGCTCGCCAGCCTGGCGGTCCGGGTCATCGCCGCACGGGTGCTCGGGCCCAGCGACCTCGGGCTGCTGCTGCTCGGGATCGCGGTGGTCACGGCGGCGGGCGGCGCCGCCAGCCTCGGCCTCAACTCGGCAACCGCGCGGCGCGGCACCGAGCTCATCGCCGTCGGTGGCGAGGCGGGCCGGGGCAGCACCGGGCGCACGGCCCTGGTGGTCGCGTCGTTGGCCGGGCTGGTCGCGGCGTTTGCCGTGGCGGGGATCTCGCGGCTAGTGCAGCCGGATCTCGGCCAGGTGCTGCTCGTACTCTCGCCCATCACGCTTGCGCTGCCGGTGGGGGCGGCGGTCGTTGGGCTGTCGCGCTCGCAGGGCGACGTCGTCGTGCGCGCCGTCCTGCGCGACGGCGCGGGCGGAGCCATGCGGATGGTCGCCGTCCTCCTCGCCGTCGTGCTCGGCGGGTCGCTGGCCGCGATCGCGGCCGGGTTCGCGGCCGGCTCGGTCGCGGCCGAGCTGCTGGTCGTCGCCTACGCGATCGGGATGGGCTGGCTCGCCGGGGGCGATTGGCGGCGCTGGGATCGGACGCTGCTCGCCGGCCTGCCGGCGTTCGCGTTCCTGGAGGCGTTCAACCAAGCGGGCCAGTGGCTGGACACCGTGGTCCTGGGGGCGCTGGCCCCGGCCGCGGGTGTCGGCTTCTACGGTGTGGCGCGAGGGCTGTCGCGGGCTCTGCAGATGGTCCACCAGGCCGGCGCGCACCGCTTCCTGCCCGACGCGACGACGGCGCTCCTGGCCCAGGACGGTGCGGAGCTGCGCCGGGTGCTGCGCCGCTCGCGAGCGCTCATGTTCGCGCTGTACTGGCCACTCGCGGCGCCGTGCCTGCTGGCGCCGCACGAGACGGTCACGCTGTTCTTCGGCGATGCGTTCGTCCCGGCGGGTGACCTGCTGCGAGTCCTCGCGCTGGGCTTCGCGGCCGAGGCCCTGTTCGGGTACGCCGATCTCGCCCTGGTGGCGGCCGGCCGGGCGGCAGCCGTCGCGAGAGTCTCCATGCTCTCGACCGCCCTCGGCCTGGCTGTGATGGTGTTCGCCGTGCCGAGGTTCGGGGTGGCGGCCGCTGCCTTCGCCATGGCCCTCGCCTCGCTCGGTCGGGCCACCGCCCTCGCCGTCAGCCTCTCGCACGGCTCGGCGTTGAAGCCCTGGACCGCGATCGGCACCCCGGCCATGGGCCGATCCCTCCTCCTCACGCTCGGGGTAGCCGCCGCGTTCCAGCTCGGCCACGCGGCACCGCTGGCGTTTCTCGCGGGAATCGTCGCGGCCGCCGGCGCCGGCTCGGCACTGGTCGCTCGCGAGCTGGTGCAGGAGCATCGCCGCCGGACGGGTTAGCCCGGACTATTCATGAGGCATCTACTGCGGCCGCGGATATGGCCGCCCTGGCGGGCGTTGCGGGAGCCTCGCGAGCCCTTGGGCACTCGCGATGCGCAGCCGCCAACCACCCCCCCGCTCGCGCAGCCCCGGGCCCTGCATCCCGCTTCGCGCCACCCACCCACCAACCCGCGCGGTCTCGGGGTTCGACCCCTCGACGTACGGTGCGCAGTACGCCTTCGGGCTCCCACCCCTACGTGCGCCCGCCAAGACAGCCATCTCCGCGCCCTCGCGACGATGCCCCACGAATAATCCGGGCTAGCCGGACCCGGTCAGGGACGTCACCGGCCGGCCGCAGCCATCGCCTGGCGATAGATGGCGTGGGCGGTGGCGGCGACGGTACCCGGGTCGTGGTCGCCGAGCCGCAGGCGACCGCGGGCGACCAGTCGGGAACGGAGCGCACCGTCGGCCGCGACTGCAGCCACGGCCGCGGCGAACGCCTGTGGCGTCTCGGCGAGGGCGGCCCCGTCCCCGTCGCCGGCCACGAGCCCCTCGCCGCCGATGGGGGTCGTCACGACCGGGATTCCGGCCGCCCACGCCTCGAGGATGCGCAGGCGTACCCCCGAGCCGGCCCGCAGCGGGACGAGCACGATGCCCCGGGGGTCGAGGAGCGCATCGGCGCTCGGCACGACGCCGTGGCGGACCACGGCCGGCCGATCCCGCGGGAGCAGGGTGTCGGAACCCGGTCCGGCGAGGTGGAGCACGGCAGTCGGCAACTGGCGGCGGAGCCCCGGCCAGACGCTGCGCAGGAACCACGTCACGCCGTCGCGGTTCGGAGCCCAGTCGAACGACCCGAGGGCGATGAGGGGCGGATCCCCGGCGAGTCGCGCGCCGGCGGCCGGTGCAGTCGCCGCGAACGGCACCGGAAGCGTCGTGACGGATGCCCCGGGGGCCAGCTCGCGGAGACGCGCGGCATCGACGGCGGAGATCGCGGCCACGACGTGCGCGGCCCGACAGGCACGACCTTCGAGATCGGCCAGGCGCGCCGCCTCCCGGCGGAGCAGCCACGAGAACGGCGCCCGCCGCAGCCGGGCCAGGCGGCGGAGCAGGAGCGATTCCACGTTCTGCTGGCGCAGGACCACCGGCACGACGGGGGTGAGCGCGGGAAGCAGCCAGGAGAGGTGGAGCTGCTCCAGGTGCAGCACGTCCGGCCTGAGGGCGGCGACCTCGTCCGCGACGGCTCGTTCCAGGAGCGGGAGGGAGAAGCGCGCGACCGCCGCCGGAAGACCGAAGGCGAGGTGCGACGCGACCGCGGCCCAGGTGCGGGGCGCGACCGGCACGACGCGGACGCGGTACCCCGCCGCCGAATCGTCTCGAGCGGTCGGTCCCGGGGCGACCAGCGTGACCTCCATCCCTGCGCCGGAGAGCGCGGTGAGCAGGGTGTGGAGCGCGACGCTCCCGCCGCCGACGGGCGGCCACGGTGACTTGGTGGCGACGGCAAGGAGGCGCAGCGGCGAGGCCATTCCTCAGCTCCTCGGCGGGCCGGCCGGGCCCGCGCCGACGAGCTGCCGGCCGAGTCGCCTGGCATAGGTCACGGATTCGCCGATCAACCAGGCTTCGTGGCCGGCGGCGACCAGCGGGAGCGTCCACGTCAACCGGCGGAGCGCGCCGGCGCGCGTCGCGTGACCGATGGTGAGCGCCAGCACTCGCACGAGACGGACCGGGAGCGCAGACACGAGAAGGAAGAAGAGGTCCCGTCCCGCACCGTGGCGAAGGTAGCCGGCCCGCAACGCGGCGAACTCCCTCCCGCGCCGCTGGCGTTCGCGGAGGAACGCGGGGATCGACTCGAAATGGTGATGGTGAACGACCGCTGCCGGCGCGAACCGGAGCGTTTCACCGACTTCCCTGGCTCGCCACGACCAGATGACATCGCCCTGCATCTCGTCTGCGGGGAACGCGCCGACCCGGAGGAACGCCGCCCGGCTACACAGCAGGTTCGCGGTGGGAGCCATGTCGAGGTCCCGTTCCGGTCCCCCCGGGAGGAACGGGGCGAACTTGCAGAAGTGGACGGCGGTGTCGACGTACCGTGCGCCGTGGCAGGCGAGTGCCCCGGCAATCACGTGGCCGGTGGCGGCGTGGGCGGCAAGGAGGCGATCCAGCCAGTCGGGTTCCGGGTAGACGTCGGGATCGGTGAAGACGAGCAGCTCGCCGCGCGACACTGCGACGCCGCGGTTGCGGGCCGCATGTGGGAGCAGACGCTGCGCAGCGCGCTCGAACCGGACCTCGGGGAAGCCCCGACTGACGATCCGCTCGCAAGCGTCGTCCGGGCTGGAGTCGACCACGATGGTTTCGAAATCGGCGCAGGTCTGCCTGCGCAGCGCGGCCAGGAACCCGGGAAGCGTCTCCTGCGACCGATACGACGGCGCAATCACCGACACCGCCGGGAGCGGACTCATCGTCCGTGCTCTCCGGCGCTCGGGCGCGGCTCGGTGAGCTCGTAGCGGGTGAAGCGCGCGACCGAGTCGCCGGCACCGAACGCCAGCCCCACCGCCTGGCCGGTCGCTGCGGCCAGCTCGGCGGCGTAGACGAAGCCCAAACTACCGAGGAAGACCCGCACGGCATCCGGGTGCCGGCGGACGAGGAAGCGGGCGAAGTGGGCCGCGAAGTAGATCGGGATCACCGTGGTCGCCGCGATGTAGAGCAGGCGGCGCGGCCAGCTCCAACCGAACTCGCTGGCGCGCAGCGGGCCGAAGCAGCGGTGATAGTGGAAGTATCCCCGCGCTGCGCTTCCCAGCGAGGTCTCGTTGAGGTGGTCGATCGCGACGGCCGGATCGAGGTAGAGCCGATGGCCGTCCGCTCTGAGGCGGCCCATCAGCACGTTGTCGCACGCGAGCAGCGTCTCGAGGTGGTCACCGTAAGAACGCAGCACGTCGCGCTTGTAGGTCGAGTTGTTCCCTGGGATGAGCGTCGCCTCGCCTGCCGGCAGTGGCGGGCGGAACAGCCCGTAGGACAGGAGGCAGGTGACGTCGCTTCGACCGGAGCCTGGGTTGGCGTTGCCGACGCTGCCGCCGACCCCCGCCCACGGCCCACGGTGCGCGGCCGTCACCGCCGCCGCCCACCCTGGCCGCACCCGGACGTGCTCCTCGAGGAACGCCACGATCGGGGCGCGTGCCGCCTCCACTCCGGCACGTCGCGCCGCCGCCCACGGGGTCGACGCCGGCATCACGAGACGCCGCACGGCGTGATGGTCGGTCGGCCACGCCGGAGGCCGCGCGGGTGCGAGGTCCACCAGCACGACCTCGACGTCGCACGATGTCCTCTGCTCGAGCAGGGCCGCGAGACACGGCGCGACGCGCTCGCGCCGCTCGCCGACGACCACCACCGCGGAGACTGCGGGCAGGTTCGAGCCGGATTGCCCGCCGGCGGGGCGGCCGATCTCCTCCCTCGGCGGGGTGCCCGCACGACGGCGCGTCCCGGTGTGCGCGGCGGCCCGGCCAGCCAGCCGGACCCGACCCCGCCTCGTCCTACGCGACGGTCACCTCCCGGCAGAGGTAGACGTCCTGAATGGCGTGGAGGAGGGCGACTCCATCGGCCATCGGCTTCTGGAACGCCTTCCGCCCGGAGATCAGGCCCATGCCGCCGGCGCGCTTGTTGATGACCGCGGTGTAGACGGCGTCGGCCAGGTCGTTCTTGCCGGCGGCGCCGCCGGAGTTGATCAAGCCCATGCGTCCGAGGTAGCAGTTGGCCACCTGCCACCGCGTCCACTCGATGGGGTGGTCCTTGGCGAGCTTGTCGTAGACGAGCGGGTTGGTGTGGCTGAACTTGACGGCGGTGAAGCCGCCGTTGGTCTCGGGCAGCTTCTGCTTGATGATGTCGGCCTCGATGGTAACCCCGATGTGGTTCGCCTGGGCCGTGAGGTCGGCCGAGACGTGGTAGTCGACGCCGTCCTTCTTGAACGCCGGGTTGCGGGTGTAGCACCACAGCACCGTGAACAGGCCGAGCTCGTGGGCGTGCTGGAAGGCCTCCGAGACCTCCTGGATCTGCCGGCGCGACTCGGCGGAGCCGAAGTAGATCGTCGCACCGACGCCGGCGGCGCCCATCTCGAACGCCTGCTCGACCGAGGCGAACAGCGTCTGGTCGTAGGTGAGCGGGTAGGTGAGCGTCTCGTTGTGGTTGAGCTTGACGATGAAAGGGATCTTCGGAGCGTATCTCCTGGCGACGGCGCCGAGCACTCCGAGCGTCGACGCGAAGGCGTTGCAGCCGCCCTCGAGCGCCAGGCGGCAGAGGTTCTCCGGGTCGAAGTAGAGCGGGTTGGGCGCGAACGAGGCGGCGCCCGAGTGCTCGATCCCCTGATCGACGGGGAGGATCGAGACGTAGCCGGTGCCGGCCAGTCGGCCCGAGTTGAGCAGCCACTGCAGGTTCTTCAGGACCCCGATGGGTCGGTCGGTGGGCACCAGGCAACGGTCGATGTAGTCGGGACCGGGCAGATGCAGCATGTCCTTGGGGATACCGGTGCAGGCGTAGTCGAGGGCCGCGCTCTTCTCGCCGAGGAGTCGACGGATCGTGTCGATCATGGGATCACCTCCAGTCGGCGGATTCTAGCCCGGATTATTCGTGGGGCATCGTTGCGAGGGCGCGGAGATGGCTGTCATGGCGGGCGCACGTAGGGGTGAGAGCCTGAAGGCGTACTGCGCACCGTACGTCGAGGGGTCGAACCCCGAGTACGCCCGCCAGGGCGGCCATATCCGCGGCCGCAGTAGATGCCTCATGAATAGTCCGGGCTGGCTCGAAAGGCCCGGCCGCGGCGGATCACTCCGGTGTCGGAGCCGGGATCCCGAGGACCGCCAGGGCGGCGGACAGGTCGTCGGGCAGCGGCGCGTGGAGGATCAGCTCGGGCGTCGCGGCGGTCTCCGGGAGATGCAGCCGCCAGGCGTGCAGGAGCGTGTGGCCTGGGTCGAGGACCGCGCGCCGGCGCGGGTCACGCACGCCGTGGTGGCGGGGGCCGCCGTAGAGGTCGTCGCCGACGATCGGATGGCCGGCGTGGGCGAGGTGCACGCGGAGCTGGTGCGTGCGTCCGGTCAGCGGCTCGAGGCGGAGCAACGCCACGTGTGGTGCGCGGCCGACGACGCCGAACACCGTGACGGCAGAGCGGCCGGCGCCGTCGACACGCATGCGCCGCCGGTCGCCGCGGTCGGGGCCGAGCGGCCACTCGAAACGGCCGGCCGGCGGTCGCGGGTGTCCCCACACCAGGGCCAGGTAGGTCTTCGCGACCAACCGTGTGGAGAGGGCGGTGACCAGCGCGCGGTGGGCGTCGCCGTCGCGGGCCAGGAGGACGAGCCCGCTGGTGCCGACGTCGAGGCGGTGGACGAGATGGAGAAGCTCGGCGGTCAGGCAGTGGGCGTCGCGATCGGCCGGCGAGACCGTGGCGAGCAGGCGGGCGACCGCGGCGCCGGGCTCGGACCGGCGTGTCGCCAGGCTGACGCCCGCCGGCTTGCTCAACACGACGATCCGCTCGTCCGCGTACACGACCCCGGCGACGCCCACGCGCCAAGCATGGCACGAACCGTCGCCGGGGGAAGGAGCGATCACCTCTGTCCCGGCCCCTTCGTCCCGTCGTGCCGGCAGGCATGGAGGACCGGGCCCGGGTGCTAGGGTACGCGCGTGGACGCGGTGGTCCTGCTCGTCTTCGGCTTCGTCTACCTCGGCATGGTGCTCGGCGAGATCCCCGGGCTCGCGCTCGATCGCTCCGGCGTGGCGCTGCTCGGCGCGATCGCGCTCGTCGCCACCGGACGGGTCGGCCCGCAAGCGGCCTGGAACGCCGTGGACGTGCCGACCATGGCGCTGCTGTTCGGGCTGATGGTGGTCTCCGCGCAGTTTCGCCTCGGCGGCTTCTACGCCCGCGTGACCCGGCGCCTCGCCGCTGCCGAGGTGTCGCCCGACGTCATGCTGGCGCTCGTGGTGGTCGTCACCGGAGGGCTCTCGGCGCTGCTCGCCAACGACATCGTCTGCCTGGCGGTCGCGCCGCTGCTCGTCAAGGGGTGCGCGAGGCGGGGACTGGACCCGGTCCCGTTCCTGCTCGCGCTGGCCTGCGCCGCCAACGTCGGCTCGGCGGCGACGCTGATCGGCAACCCGCAGAACATGCTGATCGGCCAGCGGCTGAACCTCCCGTTCGCGGGCTACCTGCTCGACGCCGGCGTCCCGGCGCTCCTCGGACTCGTCGCCGTGTGGGCGGTCATCCGCGCGACCGTCGGCGGCAGGTGGCGCGCCCACACGCCGATCCCGCAGGTCGAGGAACCGACGTTCAATGCGTGGCAGACGACCAAGGGAGCGGTCGTGCTCGTCGCGCTCGTCCTCGCGTTCCTCTTCACCGCCCTGCCCCGAGATGCCCTGGCCCTGAGCGCGGCCGGCGTGCTGCTGCTGTCGCGGCGCACGGCCTCACGCCACGTCATCGGGCTGGTCGACTGGCACCTGCTCGTGCTGTTCATCGGTCTCTTCGTGGTCAACCACGCGCTGGCGGATTCCGGCGCGCTGGCCGCCGGCCTGCACTGGCTGGCAGGCTTCGGCGTGGACCTGGCGCGGCCGGCGGTCCTCTTCGTGACCACCGCGGTGCTGTCGAACCTCGTCTCGAACGTTCCGGCCGTCATGCTGCTGCTGCCGACTTCGACGCATGCCCTGGCGGGACCGGTGCTGGGCCTGTCCAGCACCCTAGCCGGAAACCTCCTGCTCGTCGGCAGCATCGCCAACCTGATCGTCGTCGAGCAGGCCGCACAGCTCGGCGTGCGGATCTCGTGGCGGGCCCACGCCAGGGTCGGTGTCCCCGTCACCCTCCTCACCCTGGCGCTGGCGGCGACTTGGCTGTTTGTGCGTGGAGACTGAGTCAAGAGGGGACTTTTCGGCGGTAAAGTTGAGATCGCTTCGCATCGTGATCACAGATCGGACGGGGACCGGCGACCACGCTGCCGCCGAGCCAGACGACCTCCGGTGTCGGACCCGCACGGACCGCCTCGATGACGCGTCGACCACTGGCGGTTCCAACCCCCCTTGACAACTCGACCAACAGCGTTATCTTGTTGGTGAGATGGAGAACGACGTCTCATCCGACCATCCTCCAAGCCTCAGGAACCGCGCGAGTTCTCTCTCCGCGGCGCCGGCTGAAGTGTCACTGACAGCGGCGCCGCCGGTGTTTTTCGTCGTCGGTCACCCTCCGAGCAAGAGAAAACCGGGAAGAAACCCGAACCTGGCGCCGCCCGAGGTGTCCTTCCGGGCGGCGCCACCTTTTTCATGCGTCCTTGAAATGCCGGCTGCGACGTGGTTCCCGTTGACTCATGCCGCGTCGCGGCATGCCCGGGACGGGCGAGCGAGCTAGGGAGAATCGCATGCTCCCGCGCCCACCTGGGCTTCGACAGTGGGTCACCCACGGTGACCCGAAAGGCACCGCAGCAGGCTGGGAACAGTCGCCGCGGACTGTATTGACAACGAGCACACCCATCCCTCAGGGGAGGTAGGAGGCTATGAAAGAGAGCACGGCTCCAGACTCGCTATACCTCGAAGGCGCGCGGCGCGAGGAGATCTGCCAGATCTTCGGCGAAGCCTATGACCCCGCGCGCTGGAACGACTGGCGCTGGCAGATGCGCCATCGTCTGATCCGCCTGGAGCAGTTCGAGCAGTTGTTGCGCCTGACGCCCAGCGAACGGCGGGGCCTGCAGCTCGCCAACGAGAAGTTCTCGGTGGCGGTGACGCCGCACTTCGCGGAGCTCATGGATCCCGAGGACCCGGACTGTCCGATCCGCCGGCAGGTGGTGCCGCGCGAGGAGGAGCTCGTGGTCAGCCGGGGCGACATGGTCGACCCGTGCGGTGAAGACCACGACTCGCCGGTTCCCGGGCTGGTCCACCGCTACCCGGACCGGGTGCTGCTGCTCGCCCTCGACACCTGCGCCGCGTACTGCCGGTACTGCACGCGGGCCCGTCTGGTCAGTCAGGGCGAGCTCGACCCGCTGCCCCGTCGCGTCGATGCGGTGATCGAGTACCTCCGCGAGCACACCGAGGTGCGCGACGTGTTGATCTCGGGCGGCGACCCGCTGCTGATGTCGGACGACCGCCTCGACGAGATCCTCGGCCGGATCCGGGCGATTCCCCACATCGAGTTCGTTCGCATCGGCAGTCGCGTGCCCTCCTTCCTGCCGCAGCGCATCACGCCCGAGTTGGTCGCCGTGCTGCGCCGGCACCGGGTGTGGCTCTCGCTCCACTTCTGCCACGCCCGCGAGATGGCCCCGGACGTGGCGGCGGCCTGTGACCGGCTCGCCGACGGCGGCGTACCGCTCGGCAGCCAGACCGTCCTCCTCAAGGGTGTCAACGACGACGTGCAGACGCTCAAGGAACTTTTCCACGTCCTGTTGATGAACCGCGTGCGGCCGTACTACCTGTACCAGTGCGACCCGGTCGTCGGCACCGGTCACTTCCGCACCTCGGTGGCGAGAGGGATCGAGCTGATCGGGGGCCTGCGCGGCCACACCACCGGCTACGCCGTGCCGACCTAAGTGATCGACGCCCCTGGCGGCGGCGGCAAGGTGCCGCTCCAGGCCAACAACATCGTCACGTACGGCGAGGACGGCACGGTCGAGATCCGCAACTGGGAAGGCCAGATCTACACCTATCTCGATCCCAGCGACCACGGATAGCACCGTCGTGCGGATCGGCCTCGTCTACGACCGCAAGGAGGACTACCTCGCCCTCGGGTTCTCCGCCGAGGACGTGATGGAGTTCGACTGCGAGGACACCATCGCCGGCCTCGAGGCCGGCCTCGCCTCGCTCGGCCACCCGGTGGACCGGGTCGGGCGCGGCGTCGAGCTCGCGCGTCGCCTGGTCGCGGGCGATCGGTGGGACCTGGTCTTCAACTTCGCCGAGGGGGTGCAAGGCCGCTCGCGGGAGGCCCAGGTTCCGGCGCTCTGCGAGCTGTTCGACCAGCCGTACTGCCTGGCCGATCCGCTCACCTGCGCCCTCACCCTCGACAAGGCGTTGGCCAAGCGGGTGGTCCGGGACCATGGGCTTCCCACGGCACCGTTCGCCCTCGTCTCCTCGCCCGACGAGGCCCGGCGCGTCGAGCTTGCGCCACCGTTGTTCGCCAAGCCGTACGCCGAGGGGAGCTCGAAGGGCGTGACGGCCCGCTCGTACGTCGGCAGCCGCGACGAGCTCTGGCCCGCGTGCGCCGAGCTGATCGCCCAGTTCAGGCAACCGGTCCTGGTCGAACGCTTCCTGCCGGGGCGCGAGTTCACGGTCGGCGTGGTCGGCAACGGCGACCGGTCGCGCGTCGTCGGCGTCATGGAGGTTCTCATCACGGCCGGGGCGGAGACTCACTCCTACACCGCGCTCAACAAGGACGAGTACCTCGAGCGGGTCACCTACCGCCTGATCGACGATGAGCCTCTGGCCGACGAGTGCCGGCGGGTCGCCCTCGGCGCCTACCACGCGCTGGGCTGTCGCGACGCGGCGCGCGTCGACCTCCGCTGCGACGAGCACGGCGTCCCGTGCTTCCTCGAGGCGAACCCGCTGCCCGGCCTCAACCACGTGCGCTCGGACCTGCCGATCATGACCCGTCTCGCCGGCCGGACCTACGGCGAGCTGCTCGGCTGGATCCTCGAGGCCGCGGCTCGGCGATGCGGATTGCATTGATGTGTGAAGCGTGCACAATGCCAGTGAGGGATGGAGAAGCGATCGACCGCCCGCGTGCCGCGTAACCGTCCCACCTCGGGGCCGCCGTCGGCCCCTCTCCACGGAGCGAGACAGCCATGATGCCCAAGCGCGTTCTGATCGCGCACACCGACGTTGCGCCCGACGGAGATCCTTCGATGGCCGACGTCCTCGACGAGGTGTGCTGCGTGGAGAAGGGGCTCGAGGAGCTGTCCGTCCCCTTCGAAACCATCCCGGTGGCCGCCGGCCGCGCCTGGGAGGCTCTCGAGCCGGAGGACGACGACATCATCTTCAACCTCCTCGAGGCGCCGCCCGGCCGACCGCTGCTCCAGATCGCCGCCGCCGGCGTCCTCGAGCTGCTCGGCGTTCCCTACACGGGTTCCAGACTCGCCTCCCTGGTCCTGACCACCGACAAGTTGTCGACGCGCGCCCTGCTCGCCTCGGAGGGGATCGCGGTCGCGCCCGGGGGCCGTTTCGATCCCGAAGATCCGCGGCTGCTCGACCGCGTCTCCGCGCCGTGGATCCTCAAGGCCGGCTTCGAGGATGCGTCGGTGGGGCTCGACGGCGAGCCGGTCGTGCGCACCCGGGAGGCGGCCGTCGCCCGTGGGCGGCAGCTCATCGAGCGCTTCCCCGGCCAGCCGATCGTGCTCGAGCATTACCTGCCCGGACGCGAGTTCAACGTCGGCGTCGTGGAGGTCGACGGCGACCCGGTGATCCTGCCGGTCGCCGAGATGACCTTCATCGACTACCCCGATGACATGCCCCGGATCGTTGGCTGGGAGGCGAAGTGGATCGAGGGGCACTTCTCCTACGACCAGACCGAGCGCGCCTTCACCGACGAGGAGAAGGAGCCGGAGCTCGTGGCGACGATCCGTGAGATCACCAGGCGATGCTGGGCGATCACCGGGGCCTCGGGGTACGCCCGCGTCGATCTCCGGCTCGACGAGGCGGGTGTGCCGTGCGTGCTCGAGGTCAACGCCAACCCGTGTATCTCGGAGGGCTCGGGCCTGATGGTCGCCGCGGTACGGGTGGGGTTCACCGTTGGCAGCGTCATCGCCAGTGTCCTGCAGGCGGCGCAACGCGCGCACCAGGCGAGCGACCACCAGCTCGCGGTGCAATCGGCCTGAGGGAGGACTGCGTGGAGATTCGCAGCACGGTGAAGGTCGCGGACCGCCAGGCCCTCGAGCGCGTGCTCCGGGCCACCGGCTTCTTCAACGACGAGGAGCTTTCTGTTGCCCTCGAGCTCGTCTCCGAGCGACTCGCCGAGGGCGAGGGGAGCCACTACCGATTCCTCGTCGCCGAGGAGGGCGGTCGGGTCGTCGGGTATGCCTGCTGGGGACCGATTCTCGGTACCCTCGCCTCCGTCGACCTGTACTGGATCGCGGTGGACCCTGCCGAGCAGGGCAAGGGGGTCGGCAAGGCGCTGCTGGAGGCGGCGGAGGCGCAGATCGCCGGCGAGGGTCGCAGTCGCGTCTACATCGAGACCTCCTCGCGCGCCCAGTACGTGCCGACGCGCGCCTTCTACCTCCGCTGCGGCTACACGATCGTCGCCGAGCTCGAGGACTTCTACGCGCCGGGCGACGGCAAGGTGATGTTCCTCAAGGTCCTCCACCCCACCGCCCAGGCTTGAGGCTTGGGGCCTGGGGCTTGAGGACAGACTCGGGGCTCGAGGAGACGCGGGGACAACGTTCAAGCCAGCGTCAAGCGGGCGCCCTGCCATCGCGGTGACGATGCGGAGGTAACCATGGACGAGGCGAACGGGGTGTTCTCCGAGGTGGGAAGGCTGCGATCCGTCCTCGTCCACCAGCCGGGGACCGAGCATCGCCAGACCGTGCCGTGGAACAAGGACGCGCTGCTCTTCGACGACATCCTCGACGTCGAGGAAGCACGCCCCGAGCACGCGTCGTTCGCCCAACTCATGGCCGTGCGAGGCGTCGAGGTCGTCTACCTCGAGGACCTGCTGCGCGACGTCTGCGCCGACCGGGCGGAGCGCGCCTCGGTGTGCCGGGAGGTGCTCGGCGGCGAGCTCGTCGATCACATCGGCGCGGACCGGCTTCGTCCTCACCACCTCGTCCGCGGCTTTCCGGATCACTACTCCCTGCAGGCCGACGCCGTCGTGCCGCCGCTGCCCAACCTGTACTTCACCCGTGACCCCGCCTTCGCCCTGCCCGGCGCCATCGCCATCGCGCATCCGTGCAAGGCCGCCCGCCGCCGTGAGGCTGCCCTCCTCCGCGCGATCCTGCGCCGTCACCCGCGTTTCGCCGGGACCGAGGTGTACGAAGGGCTGTTCGACGACCCGGCCGCCACCATCGAGGGCGGCGACGTGCTGGTCGTGGACGCCTCCTCCGTCGTCGTGGGCGTCGGCGAGCGCACCAACGAGGCCGGTGCCGAGCACCTCGCGCGCTTCCTCTTCGAGCGCACCGCGGTCGAGCGCGTGATCAAGGTCCGCGTCCCGGCCAAGCGCGAGTTCATGCACCTCGACACCGTGCTGACCTTCGTCGACCGCGGGCGGATCCTCACCATGCCGTACCTGTGGGATCGACCGGAGCTGTACGCGGCGATCGCGGCCCGCTCCCGGCGCCAGTGCGAGGAGCTCGGGTTCCCGTACACCGGGCCGGCCCCCGAGACGCTCCTCGACGCCTCGCGGCTGGACGTCGTCACGCGCGACGGCGACCGCCGGAGCTACGAGGACACCATGGACGGGCTCGCCCGCGAAGGCCTGATCGAACCGGACCTCACGCTCTTCGTCGCCGGGCGCCGCGACCAGTATCCTTCGCCCGAGGCCCACGTCGTCGAGGCGCTGCGCGAGCAGTGGAACGACGGCGCCAACTCGCTCGCCCTCAAGCCCGGCCAGGTGGTCTGCTACGCCCGCAACGACCGCACGTCCCGGGCCCTGGAGGAGGAGGGGATCGAAGTGCTCACCTTTCGCGGCGGCGAGCTCGTCCGCGGCCGCGGTGGCGCCCGATGCATGTCGATGCCGCTCCGACGCGACCCGGTCTGATCGACCGAGCCACACGCGCCTGCACCCGCGGGCCGGCCGGGTTTTGCCTTTTCGTCCTGGTCCTGTAAACTCAAGCAATGCACGAGGATGGCGTCCTTGCGGCGGCGATTCGGGCACGAAACCGTGCCCTGGGGCGCTTCGCGGACTGGGGCGCTGCGAATCCGTGCCGCCTCCAACCGGCCGCCGCAGTCGCCGGGGTCGCGACCCTGTACGAGCTGACACCGACGAACTCGCGGCGGCGGCCGGTCGACACCGACGGGATCAGGGCCTGCCACCGTGCGCTCGCCAAGGCGGGTCGGCGGTGACCGTCCTGGAGCATGCCCTCACGGACCTCGCCCGGCTCCTTGCCGAGTTTCGGGTCCCCTACATGGTCATCGGCGGCATCGCCAACGCCGTCTGGGGCGAACCGCGCGCGACCCTCGACATCGACGTGACCCTGTGGGTCGACGAGGCGGCGATCCCGGCCACCGTCGACATCCTCTCCCGGAGCTTCCGGCCGCTCGTCGCCGACCCGTCCGGCTTCATCGCCGATACCCGCGTGCTGCCGATGGAGTCGACCGACGGCGTCCGAATCGACGTGATCTTCGGCATGCTGCCCTTCGAACGCGAGGCCGTTCAACGCGCCGTGCCCTTCACGATCGCCGGTGTCGAG
Source organism: Acidobacteriota bacterium (assembly GCA_016213675.1). GTDB lineage: Bacteria > Acidobacteriota > Thermoanaerobaculia > Thermoanaerobaculales > Thermoanaerobaculaceae > JACQZW01. Next base: position 45,636 of record JACQZW010000020.1, read on the forward strand.
GTCAGCTTCTGTACGGCCGAGGACCTCGTGCTGATGAAGATCATTTCCGAGCGGGAACGGGACCTGGCCGACGCCCGGGAGGTGGTCGCGCGCCGGCTCTCGGAGCTCGACCTCGCCTACCTCGGTCCCCGGGTCGCCGAGCTGTCGGCAGTCCTCGAACGCCCGGAGATCCTCGCGCACTGGCGCGCCTGGACGGGTCAGGACAGCGGCTAGCGCGCCACCGGGTCGACGGCGTCGGAGTCGATGCCGAGCTCGCGGATCGCCGCGGCCACACGTTCCGCTGGGATTGCGCCCTGGCGCGCCAGGGCGGCGAGGGCGGCGACGGTCACGTGCTCGGCGTCGGTCTCGAAGTGGCGGCGCAGTGCCGGGCGGGTGTCCGACAGGCCGTAGCCGTCGGTGCCGAGCGCGACGAACTCGCGGCCGGTCGGCAGGAAGCGGGCCACCATGTCGGGGACCAGTCGCACCCAGTCCGAGGTGGCGACGATCGGACCGACCGTCGGCGCCAGCTTCTCCGTGACGTAGGGCAGCCGCTCCGGTCCGGCAGGATGGAGGCGGTTCCACCGCTCGACGGCCAGGGCCTCGGCGCGGAGCTGCTGGTAGCTGGTCACGCTCCACACGTCGGCGCCGACGCCGTGCGTCGCGGCGAGCAGGTCGGCGGCGCGCAGCGCCTCGCGGAGGAGCGGTCCGCTGCCGAGGAGCTGGACGCGGTGGGCGAACTCGCCGTCGGTCCGTCGCACCCGGTACAGGCCGCGCACGATGCCGTCCTCGACGCCTTCCGGCATCGCCGGCTGCGCGTAGTTCTCGTTGTAGACGGTCACGTAGTAGAAGCAGTCCTCCTGGCTCCCCGCCATCCGCCGCAGGCCGTCCTCGACGATGACTGCGAGCTCGTAGGCATAGGCGGGATCGTAGGCGCGCAGGTTGGGGATCACCGACGCCAGCACGTGGGAGTGGCCGTCGTCGTGCTGCAGCCCCTCGCCCTGGAGCGTGGTCCTCCCGGCGGTGGCGCCGATCAGGAAGCCGCGGCCGCGGGCGTCGCCGAACGCCCAGGCGAGGTCGCCGACGCGCTGGAAGCCGAACATCGAGTAGAAGATGAAGAACGGCATCGTGACCACGCCGTGGGTCGCGTAGCTCGTCCCCGCCGCGGTGAACGAGGCCAGCGACCCGGCCTCGGTGATCCCCTCCTCGAGGATCTGACCGTCCCGGCTCTCCTTGTAGCGGAGGATGAGGTTGTGGTCGGCAGGCTCGTAGAGCTGGCCCCGCGACGCGTAGATCCCCTGGTCGGCGAACAACGACTCCATACCGAACGTGCGCGCCTCGTCGGCGACGATCGGCACGACGCGCGGGCCGAAGCCCGGGTGGCGGACGAGCTTGCGCAGGATGCGCACGAACGCCATGGTCGTCGAGACCTCCTGCGCGGTGCCCTCGAGGAACTCGGCGAACTCGGCGCCGGCCGGGAGCTCGGGGACGACGACCTCGGTGCGGCGCTGCGGGAGCGTGCCACCGAGTGCGGCGCGACGCTCGCGCAGGTACTCGACCTCGGGGCTCCCCGCCCCGGGGTGGAAGTACGGCGGCTCGCCGTCCTCGAGCTCGGCGTCGGCGATGGGCAGGTGGAGCACGTCGCGGAACGCCTTGAGCTGCGCCACGTTGAGTTTCTTCATCTGGTGGGTGGCCATCTTCCCCTCGAAGTCCTTGCCGAGGGTCCACCCCTTGACCGTCTTGACGAGCAGCGCCGTGGGCCTGCCGTTCGGCTCGACGGCGGCCCGGTAGGCGGCGTAGACCTTGTGGTAGTCGTGGCCGCCGAACTTGAGGTTCCAGACTTCGAAGTCGGAGAGGTGGGCGACCATCTCGAGGAGCCGGGGGTCGGCGCCGAAGAAGTGGTGGCGCATGAAGGCGCCGCCCTCGACGTGGTAGCGCTGCCACCAGCCGTCGACGACGGCGTTGAGCCGCTCGACCAGCAGGCCGTGCTCGTCGCGGCGCAGCAGGTCGTCCCACTCGCGGCCGAGGATCACCTTGACGACGTTCCACCCCGAGCCGCGGAACCCCGCCTCGAGCTCCTGGATGATCTTGCCGTTGCCGCGCACCGGGCCGTCGAGCCGCTGCAGGTTGCAGTTGACGACGAAGATCAAGTTGTCGAGCCCCTCGTTGGCCGCGACGTGGAGGGCGCCGAGCGCCTCCGGCTCGTCGGTCTCGCCATCGCCGAGGAACGCCCACACCCGCGACTCCGAGGTGTCCTTCAGCCCGCGGGCGTGGAGGTAGCGGTTGAAGCGGGCCTGGTAGATCGCGTTGAGCGGCCCCAGGCCCATGGACACCGTCGGGAACTCCCAGAAGTCGGGCAGGGCGCGCGGATGCGGGTACGAGGGCAGACCGCCGGCCGTCTCGCGGCGGAACGCCTCGAGGTGCGCCTCGGTGAGACGCCCCTCGAGGAAGGCGCGGGCGTAGATCCCCGGCGCGGCGTGGCCCTGGACGAACACCTGGTCGCCGGAGCCGTGCTCCTTGCCGCGGAAGAAGTGATTGAACCCCACCTCGTAGAGCGCCGCCGCCGACGCGTAGGTCGAGATGTGCCCGCCGAGCCCCGGGAAGCGGTGGTTGGCCCGGGTGACCATCGCCATGGCATTCCACCGCACGATGCGGCGGATGCGCTTCTCCATCTCCTCGTCGCCGGGGAACGCCGGCTCCTGCTCCGGAGAGATCGTGTTGAAGTAAGGCGTCTGCACCAGCTCCATGCCGAGCTGCTGCATGCGGGCGCGCTTGAGGACCTTGCGGAGGAGGAAGCGGGCCCGTTCCGGTCCCTCGTTCGCCAACACCCAGTCGAACGACTCGATCCACTCGGAGGTCTCGCGCGGGTCGGCGTCGAAGAGCTGCTGCTTGAATGCCGTGTCGGTCATCGTCGTGCCCCTCGGCCCCCGCGTGCCGCGGTCGGCCCGAAGCCACTGCCGTGAATCGAGGATCGGTCTCGGAGTCTAGCCCAGCCAAACCGGGAGGTGCGGCCCATCGTCCCCGAGACAGAACCGCGTCAGGAGGCCGCCTGTTCCACACGGCGACTGGGGCGGAGGAGGAGCAGCAGGGCGCTGGCCGCGGCCGCCAAGGCGGCGCCGGTGGCGAACGCAGTCGGGGCGCCGAATCGCTGCCAGAGGAGGCCGAAGAGCAGGCTCGCCGGGAGCGCGGCGAGGCCGACGGTCCCGTGGTAGAGGCCGAACGCGGTCCCCCGCAGCCGCTCGGGCACCAGGTCGGCGACCCAGGCCTTCTCGACCGGCTCGGTCAGGCCGAAGTACAGGCCGTAGGCGAGGAAGGTGGCGATCACCGCGGGGGAGGAGTCGACCACGGCGAAGGCGAGGTAGACCGCGGCGTAGACCATCCACCCGGCCGTCACCATCGGCCGCCGGCCCCAGCGGTCGGACAGCCGCCCGCCGGCATACGTCGCCAGCATCTTGACGACGTGGAACGCCGACCAGACCAGAGCGATCCCGGAGGCGGGCACGCCGGCGTCGGCCAGGCGCAGGAGCAGGAACGCGTCCGTCGAGTTGCCCAGGGTGAAGAGCAGCACGGCGGCGAGCACCAGCAGGAACGGGCGTTCCAGCTCCCGCATCGCCGGCGCGCCGACGGCGACCGCGGGGCCCATGATCCGGCGGGGCGGCTCGTGCACCGCGGCGAGGAGCACCACGACGACGACGGCGGCCGGGATCGCCGCGAGCAGGAAGACCGTCCGCAGCGACAGCCCGGCCCAGGCGAGGAGCGCCGCGGCGACCAGCGGCCCGGCGACCGCGCCGGCGTGGTCGAAGGCGCGCTGCAGGCCGAACGCCTCGCCCCGGCGCTCCGCGGGCGTCGCGTCGGCGATCAAGGCGTCGCGCGGCGAGCTGCGCAGCCCCTTGCCGACGCGGTCGGCGAAGCGCAGGAGGAGGACGGCTGGCCAGGAGCCGGCCAGGCCGATGAGCGGCCGGACCAGGCCGGCGAGCGAGTAGCCGGCGACGACGAGCGGCTTGCGCCGCCGCAACCGGTCGGCCCACAGGCCGGACAGGAACTTCACGCCAGCAGCCGTCGTCTCGGCCACGCCCTCGATCACCCCGAGCGCGCGCGGCCCGGCGGCCAGGACGGTGGTGAGGAACACCGGCAGCAGCGGGTAGATCATCTCGCTCGACAGGTCGGTGAAGAAGCTCACCACCCCGAGTGCGACGACCGTACCCGGCAGCCTCGAGAGCACCCGTCTCATCCGTCGCAAGGCTAACAACTCCTGGCTACGTTGAGAAGGTCGAAGGGCCGGGCGGGACCGTGTCTGCGGACTGACTGGATCGGGAGATGGCGGGGGGAACTGGCTCCGCAGGAGGGACTCGAACCCCCAACCCTTCGGTTAACAGCCGAACGCTCTACCGTTGAGCTACTGCGGAGCACGGTCCCGGGAGCGAACCGGGGGAGTCTTTGTACACCGCGGGGGGCTGGCTGTCAATCGGCCGGCTCGCCGGTGGAGAGCAGCGTCCAGCCGAGTCGGAGCGCCGGTGCGGCGTCCCAGGCGGCTCGCAGCGTCGCCTCGTCGCCGAAGCGCTCGGACGGCAGGAGGCGCCCCTCGGCCTTGAGCGAGAGCCGGCGCCCGGCCAGCGGCCAGGGGCGGAGACGGTAGGTCCGCTCGGCGACCTCGGTCATGACCAGGTCGACGGGACCATCGTGCTGCGGGAGACCGTCGAGGACGATCCGCCCGCGCGACCCGCGCGCCAGGTGCACGGCGACGGCATCGGTGAGCCGGACGACGGCCCGGTTGACCTCGTCGGCGCCGGTGCGGAGGAGCTGGGCGAAGGCGGGATCGGCGCCGAGCTGGGTGAGCAGCCGGGCGCGGCGCGCCTCCTCGGCGGCGGCGAAGCCGGCGTGGGGCGTGGTCGAGCGGCCGGTCGCGAGCGTGCCGACGTGGTGCGAGACCAGGTACTCGACGTAACGGCCGCGGGTCGCGGCGCGCTGGACCGCCGAGGCCCACAACGCCTCGCGCTCGCCATCGGGCAGCGTATCGAAGGCCAGCGGCAACCCGTCAGCGGCCAGGCGGGCGGGTACCTCGCGCCCGTCCCACCCCGCGTCGTGGAGGAGGACGGCCGCCAGCACGTCGGCCCGGGGTGCGGGACGCGGGGTCGTCCGGTTGCCCCAGTGGTCGGCGAGCTGAAAGGCGAGGAGGGCGTGAGCCGACTGCGGGATGGCGACGAAGCCCGGCGGGTGGGGGTAGAGGATCATCGCCTGGAGTGTAGCGAACCGTTGCGTTGCCCGGACATCCGCCGGCCCTCCTCCGCGCTCACGGCGTCATGCGCTCCGCCGGTGCGGCGAGCGAGACGGCCTCGCCCGCGCGCTCGCCGACGAAGACCGGGGCGGCGCCGGCGACGAGGACGAAGACGAGATCCGCGACGTTCGTGCCGGTCGGCCCAGTGACGATGGCCTCCGGCATCCCGGCGAAGAACCCCCAGGCGTTGTTGCGCTCGAGGGCCACGGCGGCGTCGCGGCCGCGCGCGACGCCGCGCGACAGGGTGGCGCCGTCGACGACGGCGCCGGCGGCCGGCGAGGTGCCGTCCACCCCGTCGGTCCCGGCGGCGAGCAGGCAGCGCTCGGGCGCGGAGCGCAGGACCGCGGCGGCGGCCAGGGCGAGCTCGAGGTTGCGCCCGCCGCAGCCGTCGCCGCGCACCGTCACCGTCGTCTCGCCGCCGAACAGCAGCGCGGTCCCCTCCCCGGCCGCGGTGGCCGTGGCCAGGGCGCCGAGGGCGGCACCGACGGCCCGTGCCTCGCCGCGCAGCGTGCGAGACAGCCTCAGGGGCACGAGGCCGGCCTGGCGGGCCGTCTCGGCGGCGGCCGCCAGGGCGAGCGAGGAGTCGCCGACGAGGTGCGCGCGGGAGTGGGCGAGTCGCCGGTCACCCGGCTTCGGAGACTCGGCCGCCGATCGTGAGGGCTCGGCCGCCAGGAAGGAGCTGATCCGCGGGTGGCGCGTCGCCAGGGCGCGGCGGGTGAGGACCGCGAGGGCGTCGGCCGAGGTGGACGGGTCGCCCACGGTGGGGCCGGAGGCGATAGTCGCGAGGGCGTCGCCCGGCACGTCGGAGAGCACCAGCGTGAGGGTCGGTGCGGCGCAGCCGGCCGCCAGCCGGCCTCCGGCAGCCGCGAGCAGGTGCTTGCGGACCGTGTTGAGCTCGCCGATGGTCGCCCCGTGGCCGAGCAGGTCGGCGGTCACGGCGGCGACGTCCGCGGCCGCCAGGCCCGCGAGCGGTTGAGCGAGCAGCGCCGAGGCACCGCCGGAGAGGAGCAACACCACGCCGTCGGCCGGGGTGAGGCCGGCGAGCAGGGCCAACAGCGCTCGCGTCGCCTCCCGGCCGCGCTCGTCCGGTACCGGGTGGGAGGCGATGCGGGTGTGCGCCGCCAGCGACGCCGGCACGACGCTGGCATCGGGCGCGAGGACGAACACGGTGTCGGGGGCGCGTTGGCTGCGGGCGAGGAACGAGGCCGCCCACGTCGGTCCGGCCTTGCCCAGCGCGACGAGGACCAACCGGCCGACGGGTTCGACCCGGTCGTCGCCGAACGCGACCCCCGCCGGCGTGAACTCGAGGCGGCTGACCAGCGCGTCGGGTTGGACCGCCGCGACGGCGGCGGCGAACATGGCACGGGCGACGTCGGCCCGCGGGGTCACGGCTGGTCGGAGTCGGGGAGGTTGAGGAATTGACGCATCTGGCCCTCGAGCGCGGCCCGGGCCTGGCGGTCGATGAGGTTGAGGCGGTACTCGTTGATCAAGATCACCTGCTGGCGGAGCCACTCCTGCCAGCAGGAAGGACAGATCGAGCCCTGGATGCGCCGGCCCAGCTCGGTCGGCAAGGGAGCCTGGGTGAGCCCTTCCGACTCACGCTCGCAGCGTGCACACCGTATCGTCATTCGTCCTCCCACCCTTCGGCTGCGCGTAGAATAGCGCGGCCGGACAAGGGCGCAGGAGGCGACGCCGGGTGAGGCAGGGCGATTCGGTGCAGGCGGTCCTGTTGGACGTTGGCGGCACGCTCATCGAGTCGTGGCCGTCCCCGCCCGAGGTCTATGCCCGCGTCCTGGGCAGGTGGGGCCACGCGGTGCGCGGTGACGAGGTCGCGCCGGTGTTCTCGGGAGTCTGGGCCGAGATGACCGAAGAGCACCCGCGCGGGCTCGATCGCTACCACAACCTGAAAGGCGGCGAGCAGGAGTGGTGGGGCGAGTTCGTGCGCCGGGTGCTCGACCGCCTGGAGTCCCCGGCGCCCTGGCAGCCGGTGCTTGCCGAGCTGTTCGACGCGTTCGCCGAGCCGTCGCTGTGGCGCGTCTACCCGGAGGTTTCGGAGGTGCTCGCCGGGTTGCGCGGGCGGGGACTCCGGCTCGCCGCGGTGTCGAACTGGGACTCCCGACTGCCCGCACTGCTCGCCGGCCTCGGCCTGGATCGGGCGCTCGACGAGATCCTGGTGTCGGCCCTCGAGGGGGTGGAGAAGCCGTCCCCGGAAATCTTCCACCGGGCAGCCCATCGGCTCGGCGTGGCGCCGGCGCGCTGTCTCCACGTCGGCGACTCGCCCCTCGACGACTACCGTGGCGCCGAGAGCGCCGGCCTCCGGCCGCTGCTCATCGACCGCCAGGGGCTCTTTCGCGACGGCTACGCGCGGATCAAGGACCTGCGAGGCGTGGATGACCACCTCGGGTGACGGGCCGCTGGTCGTGGTGGTGATGGCGGGGGGGGCGGGGACCCGGTTCTGGCCGCTGTCGCGCCGAGCCCGCCCCAAGCAGCTCCTGCCGCTGACGGGCGGGCGTTCCTTGCTCCGCCTGGCCGTGGACCGGGTGACGCCGCTGGTGTCTCCGGAGCGCGTCCTGGTGGTCACGGGCGCCGAGGTGGCTGCGGCGGTCCGCGCCGAGCTGCCCGAGCTTCCCGCCGGCAACGTCCTCGTCGAGCCGTGCGGGCGGGACACGGCGGCCTGCGTGGGTTGGGCGGCGTGGCGGATCGCCGCCGCGTCCCCCGACGCCGTCATGCTCGTCGTCCCGGCGGACCAGGTCATCCCCGACGGCGTCGCGCTGCGCCGCGCCCTCGCGGCTGCCGCGGCGACGGCGCGGGCACGCGGCGGGCTGGTCACGTTGGCGCTCCGCCCGACGCGGGCGGAGACCGGCTTCGGCTACCAGGAGCTCGGCGAGATCGTGGGTCGCGAGGAGGGACTCGAGGTCCGGCGGGTGCTGCGCTTCGTCGAGAAGCCGACGCGCGAGTGCGCCGAGGCGATGCTCGCCGCGGGGACGTACCGCTGGAACTCCGGGATGTTCGCTTGGACCGTCGGCGCCATCCGCTCGGAGCTGCGCCGTCTCCTGCCTGCGCTCGCCGGCGGTCTCGACCGGCTCTCGGCGGTGCCCGCGGGCGGCGAGGAGTTCCTCGACACCTGGCGGAGCCTGCCGGCGATCTCGGTCGACTTCGGTGTCATGGAGAGGGCGGCCAACGTGAGCTCGGTGCTCGTCGACTTCGCCTGGTCGGACGTGGGCTCCTGGCCGGGTCTCGAGGAGGTGCTGCCGGCGGTCGCCGGAGGGGTGCGCCTCGGCGACGTGGTGACCCTCGACGGCTCCTCGAACGTCCTGGTGTCGGACGGCCCGCTGGTGGCCGCGGTCGGGGTGCGCGACCTCGTCGTGGTGGCGACCCGCGACGCCGTCCTGGTCGTCCCGCGCGACCAGGCGCAGCGCGTCAAGGAGCTGGTCGAGCTGCTCCGCGCGGCCGGTCGCGACGACCTCCTCTAGAAGAACGTCAAGGGTCAAGAGGTGAGAGTCGAGCGGGTCTCGTCTCGCGCACGTCCAGGCCTCGCGCGTGTCTCGACTCCGGACTCTCGACTCTCGATCGGGTGGGCGGGGGACTTCAGCAGGTGTCGAGGGTGCAGTAATAGTCCTCGCCCGAGGCGAGCTCGATGGCGCGGCGTAAGACCAGGTTGCCGCGGATGTCGAGGGCCTCGACGACGTGCCGCCCCGCGCCGATGTCGTCCAGACTCATGTCCGAGCCGGCCTGCACGAGGAACGCCTCGCGCCCGTCGACGTAGATCGTGAGGTCGCACGGGCTCTCGTTGAGCACGACCAGGTCGCTCTCGGCGTCGAGCACGTCCTCGTTGCAGGATGTCAGGGCAACCACGGCCGTGAGCGCGACCACCAGGGCGAGGACGCGAAGGATCCGCATGTCTCAGGCGAGTCTAGTCCCGGCCGGATGCTCCCGCAACGGCGCGGCGCGTGTGGACGTGCCACAGCCCGTGTGCTACAAACGAGGCGCCGGTTGGGGAGTCGGGCGAATCACGAGAATGGGCACACGCGTGTTGATGACGGCCGCGCTGGCGGTACTGGCAGCCGCCGCATGTGGGGGGCGGCGGCCGGTAATCGGCGTCGTGCTCCCCGAGACCGGGGTCGCCTCGGTGTACGGCGCGTCGATCAAGAGCGGGGTCCAGCTCGCCTTTGCCGGCCTGGCGGCGAGCCCGGCCACCGCGATCGCGATCGAGTTCCGCGATTCGGCCTCCGATCCGACCCGCGCGGCCGGTGCGGCGGAGGCGCTGTACCGCGCCGGCGCCCTGCTCGTCATCGGCGGGGCCACCACGGCCGAGGCTCGGGCCATCCTGCCGATGGCCGAGAAGTACGAGCGGTTGCTCCTCTCCCCGTCGGCGTCGGCGCCGGAGCTGACGCGCGGCAGCCCGTTCGTCGCCCGGGTCTACCCGTCCGACGAGCTCGAGGGCGTCGCAGCGGCCGACTTCCTGGCTCGCCTCGACGGCACGGAGGCGATCCTCATCGTCCAGGAGGACAACGACTACACGCGAGGTCTCCTGCCGATCTTCCTCGCCGAGCTGGGCAACCGGGGCGGGCGCGTCGCCGCGGTCTTGCGCACCGACGAGGGAGGGTGGGAGGACCGGCTGCGCCGGGCGCTCGCCCGCGGGCAGACTGCCGGCGTCTACGTCTGCGGCTACGGTGACGCGATCCTCGCGGCCCTCATGGCGATCGACGCGGCCGGCTTCGAGGGCGTGGTGTGCACCACCTCGGCGATCAACGCCGCGCCGTTCCTGCGCCGTGCCGGGGCGCTCGCCGAGGGCGTGGTCTTTCCGCTCGCCGGTCTCGACCTCGCCGCGCGGGAAGAGCCGGCGCGGACCTTCATTCGTCGCTATCACGAGACCTACGACCTGTTCCCCGATACCTACGCAGCGCACGGTTACGACGCGGCCCTCGTCGCCATCGCCGTCCTCGAGGGCGACCGCCCGCGGTCGGGCGCCGAGGTGCGTCGCCGACTCCACGCCTTGCGCGGTCGGCGTGGCGTCATGGGCGAGCTGGCCTTCGACGAGCGCGGCAACGTGCAGCTCGAGCTGCGCCTGCACGAGGTGCTGCACGGCAAGGTCCAGCCCTGCGTGAGGTGCACGGCCGGCGGAGGGCACGTCGCCTCGCCGGTGGAGGTGACGCGGTGAGCCAACCGGAAGGACTGCTCGGCATCCTGTACCGGCAGCGCGGTCTGCTCGCCGTCCTGATCTCCAGGGACCTGAAGGCGCGCTACCGGGGCACGCTGCTCGGCTACTTCTGGTCGCTGCTCAACCCGCTCCTCCTGCTCGCGGTCTACACCGTGGTGTTCACCTATGTGATCCCGGCGCGCGCGCCCAGCCACGTGCCCTACCCGTTGCTGCTCTTCGCCGGGCTCCTGCCGTGGCTGTTCGCCTCCGGGGCCCTCCTCGATTCGGCCGTGGTCCTCGCCGACAACGGGCCACTCCTCAAGAAGGTCGTGTGTCCGCCGGAGGTGTTCCCGGCGACCACGGTCGTCGCCCACCTCGTACACCACGTCCTCGCCATCCCCATCCTCCTCGTCGCCATGGTGATCGCAGCGTCGGCCGGGGCGATGCGCTTCCCGTGGACGGTCGCGCTCCTGCCGCTCGCGCTCGTGCCCTGGCTGGTTGCCGTCTCCGGGCTGGTCCTGGCCGTTTCGGCGCTGGCGGTGCACTTCCGCGACCTCAAGGACCTCCTGCACAACGTCCTCAACCTGTGGTTCTTCCTCACCCCGATCATCTACACCCCCGACCTCATCCCGGCGGGTCTGCTGCGCCAGGCGGTGCTCGCCAACCCGGCGACTCCGCTGGTCGTGCTGTACCGGGACGTCGCCGTGATGGGAGTGGTACCGCCGCTGTCGACCTGGGGGTGGGCGTACCTCGTCGCCTTGCTCTGCTGGCTCGGCGGCGTGTGGCTGTTCGGCCGTTTGCGCGAGTCGATCGCGGAGGCGGTGTGAGCACGCCGGCGCTCGTCATGGCGGGCGTCAGCAAGAGCTACCCGCTGCTGTCGCGCCGCGGCCGCCTGCACTCGTTCAAAGGCGCGCTGCTGCGCGGCGAGCTGCTGCGGGCGGAGCAGGAGCAGGACGGCTTTCTCGCCCTCGAGGGGGTCGACCTCGAGGTGGCACGCGGCGAGACCGTCGGGGTGATCGGTCCCAACGGGTCGGGGAAGTCGACGCTCCTCAAGCTGGTCGCCGGCATCCTGCGCCCGACCGCGGGGACCATCACGGCGAACGGCCGCGTGACCGCCCTGATCGAGCTGGGCGCCGGGTTCCATCCGGAGATCTCCGGCCGCGAGAACGCGGTGATCAACGGGATGATGCTCGGGTTGACCCGGGCCGAAGTGCAGCGCCGCCTGCCCGAGATCGCGGAGTTCGCCGGCATCGGCGAGTTCATCGACGAGCCGGTGAAGACCTACTCGTCGGGGATGTACGTGCGGCTCGGGTTCGCGGTCGCCGTCGCCACCGACCCGGAGATCCTCGTCGTCGACGAGATCCTCGCCGTCGGCGACGAGGCGTTCGGCCACAAGTGCCTCGACCGCATCGGCCGGCTGCAGCGGCAGGGGACGGCGATCCTGCTCGTCAGCCACGACCTCTCGCTGGTCAAGAACCTGGCCCATCGAGCGCTCTACCTGCGGGCCGGCCGCCCGGTGTTCACCGGGCCGGCGGAGGCGGCAGTCGCCCGCTACCGCTCCGACGTCGCGAGCGACGAAGAGGGCGCCCCGGCGGCCGCCGACGGCGGGAAGCGGTGGGGTAACGGCGCCGTCACGCTCGACGCCGTGGAGCTGCTCGACGCCAACGGGGCGACCTCGAAGACGATGTCGAGCGGCGAGAAGGCGTCGGTCCGCCTCGCCTACACGGCGCATGCGGCGCAGGAGGACTTCGTCTTCGGCATCGCGCTGCACCGTGAGGACGGCGCCCACGTCTTCGGCACCAACACGGCGGTGGACGGGTGGACCGCGCATCGGCTGGCGGGTGCCGGCGAGATCCGCATCGAGTTCCCCCGCCTCGAGCTCGCTCCCGGCCGCTACCTCGTCGACGCCGCGATCCACACCAAGGCCGGCCTCGCCTTCGACTATCGGTGCGAGGCGCTGTCGTTCCTGGTCACGGCGCCGGTGGCCTGGCCGGGGAGCTACGCGCCGGAGCACCGGTGGTCGCCGTCCGGCCCCGCCATGAGCCCGCCAGCGTGACGGCGAGCACGAGCGGGCCCAGCAGTCCGAGCCGGTAGGGGACGGGGTCGACGAAGAGCTCGACGGTGTGTCGCCCGGCCGGGACCCGCAGGCCGAGCTGGGCGCCGTTGACCGGCTCCGGCACCGTGGGCACCCCGTCGATCCGCGCCCGCCAGCACCGCATGTAGCTCTGCCCGACGACCAGCAGACCGGGCCCGGCGGTATCGACGTGGAAGGTACGCCGGTGGGGAGCGCCGGCCGACTCCGCGACCGTGCCGCCGGAAAGTCCCCGGGCCGGCAGGCTGCCCTCGACGACCGCGTCCTCCCCGGCCACGAACCCTTCCCCCGCCAGGGTCAGGGCGATGCCCGGCCAGGTCGCGGCGCCGACCAGGCGCCGAGCGAGGTAGACGGGTGGTGCGCTGCGCGGCGGGCGGCAGACCCAGACGCCGTCCGCGCCGCTCGCGGGCCAGCCCGCAAGAGGCTCGTCGGTGACGACGGCGGTGGCGCCGAGTGCCGCGGCGGCCCGCGCGCGCTCCCGTGGAACGAGCTGTGCCACCGCGGCTGCGAGCAGCTCCGCGCGCACCGGTTCGAGGCCGTCCGGCCCCCTGGCCAGGACGTAGGTCGCCTGCCAGCGGACCGCGTACGGCGGCTCGAGGGCCGCACGCCACGCCCAGAAGTACGCGAGGGCCGGATCGGCCGGGCCGTCGGTCGGACGCCCCGGGGCCGCGAGGATCGCGAGGACGGGTCGCTCGCCCGCGGCGGCGAGCGCCGCCGGCGGCTCGGCCCAGCGGGCGGCGTCGTCCCAGGCCAGGGCGCTCGTCCCGGCCACGGCGTTGCCGGCGAGCACCGCAGCCAGCGACGCCAGGGGGGCGGCTGCCGTCGCCGCCACCACCCCGGCGGGTAACGCCAGAGCTGTCGCGTCCAGCGCGACCGCCCGGGTCAGGTCGCCGGACTTCACTTGATCGAGCGCGGACGCGGAACCCGGGTAGAGGCGCCGCAGCACCGGACGCAGCGCACGCTCGGGCGCCACCGACGAAACCAGCACGACGGCGGCGGCACAGCTCACCGCCAGGGCCAGCCGCCGCCCGGCGGGGCGCCAGCGCGCGCGCAGCCCGTCCCAACCCGCCGCCAGCAGCACCGGCGCCGCGAGCGTCGGGAGCACGAGGAGCTTGATCGCGTAGCGCACCGAGCCGAGCCCGGGTACCGTGACGACCGCGCCCGCCACCGTGGGCAGGGCCAGCAGCAGCGACCCGCCCAGGCCCGCAGCGGCCAGCCACCACCACACCGCCTTGACCCCACGCCGGTTCGCCACGGGCAGGACCATGAGCGGCAGGGCGCCGACGAAGATCGGGGCGAGGTAGCGCATCCAGGGGAACGAAGGGGCGGCCCAGAAGCCCGGGGGAGCCACCCCGAGCGGTGACCCGAGGAGACGCGGGAGGAACAGCTCCGGCCACCGGCGCACCGCGAGGGCATCGGCGGCGAGGGCGCCGTGGGCGACTCCGGCGGTGCCCCGCCAGGTCTCGGGCAGCACGGCGACGAGCGGGACGAGGACCGGCGCGGCGAGGGCGACGGCCGCGCCCGCACCGGCGAGCGTCGGCAGCCATGGCCGCGGCCGCCAGGTGGAGAGCACCACGGCGGCCCAGGCGAGGGCGCCGAGCGCCGCGGTGATCGACTCGCCGCCGAGGAAGGCGAGGCCCAGGAGGCTGCCGCCGAGCAGCCCGCGGCGGAAGGCCGGGCGGCCTTCGTCCGGCGGCGCCGCCGCCGTCGCCAGGGCCCAGCACGAGGCCACCCGCGTGGCCTGGGTCGGGAGCAGGTTGGTCGTGGCGAACGGCACTCCGGAAAGCGCCGCCCCGGCTGCGGCGATGGCCGAGGTCTCCGGCGAGAAGCCGCTCCGACGGGCGAGGACCCAGGCACCGAGGAGCAGCGCGAGGTGGTGGAACGCGATCAGCACGGCCGCGCCGCGCTCGGGCTCGAAAACGAGGAACAGGGCAGTCCCCGGCCAGCCGGCCATGCTGTTCGGGTTGGCGGCGAGCGGCCGGCCCTGGTTCGACCACGGGTCCCAGAGCGGCGGGTGACCGGCCAGGACCTGGCTGCGCCACGCGACGCGAAACGGGATCTGGTTGGAGGCGACGTCCCGGGCCGGCAGCGTCCGGCCGCCGGCGAGGCCGGGCAGGTAGAGCAGCGACCAGGCAACGAGGAGTAGGCCGAGGGGCACCGTGGACCGGCGGAGCACGATGCCAGTGTACCTTCCGCGGATCCTGGTACCCGGTTTGCATTAGCACCCGCGCAATGACACGCTCAACGCGGGGCTTCACCCTCATCGAGCTCCTGATCGTGGTGGCCATCATCGGCATCCTGGCGGCGATCGCGATCCCCGCCCTCTTCCACGCCGTCGAGCGGGCGCGGCAGAAGCGAACCATCGGCGACATCCGCGCGGTGGCCCTGGCCGTCAACGCGTACGCCACCGACTGGCCCTACGTGCCCCGCCTCTCGGGCGCGATCGGCGCCGACCTGGTGCCGCTGCTCTCGCCGACCTACACCAAGACCCTGCCGGTCGAGGACGGCTGGCGCCAACCGCTGCGCTACGACGGCGAGGGATTGGACTACACGCTCCTCTCGTACGGCAGTGACGGCATCCCGGACGGCGTCGCGCCGGTCGGCCCCACCACCCACTTCAACGCAGACCTCGTGCTCTACAACGGGCAGTTCATCCAGTGGCCGGAAGGCATGCAGGTGCGCTGAGCGGTCCGCCCGCGGCCGGCCGGGCCGGGGCGGAGCCGGCGCCGCGGGTCCCAGGTGCCGCACGATGCCATCCGACCGCCGGCAAAGTGACGTGGAGCGTCACCGGCCGGGGTAGCAGGGTTCGAGCGAGCGTGGCATACTGCTTGCAGACTGGACAACTGGAAAGGAGAACTTCATGAGGAGACAGAAGGGTTTCACGCTGATCGAGCTTCTCATCGTGGTGGCGATCATCGGCATCATTGCCGCCATCGCCATCCCCAACTTGCTGAACGCAATCAACCGGGGTCGTCAGAAGCGGACGATGGCCGACGTCCGCTCGATCGCGACGGCAGTCGAGTCGTACCAGGTCGACTGGAACTTCTACCCGAAGGGTGCGACGGCGTTGTCGAACCTGAACGGTCTGGTCACGCCGACCTACATCAAGCGCGTCCCCGACAAGGACGGGTGGAACCAGAACATGGGCTTCACGTCCGATGGCCAGGGCACGGCGTACACGGTGTGGTCGACGGCGAAGGCCGGCGGCGATGCGGGTGCCAACCCGACGATCGCGGGTAGTGGTGGTCCGAAGACCGACTTCATCGACGACATCATCTTCGTCGACGGCCGCTACTACCAGTGGCCGGAGGGCATGCAGGTCAACTGACCTGAGCTGCTCGGTTTTCTTCGGGGCCCTTCGGGGCCCCTTTTCTTTTGTTGCGGGGGATCGGGCGCCCCCCGCCCACGCCTCCGCGCCCCTGCCCCCCGAACCCCCCGGCGAGCGCCGGCAGAGCCGGACGCTCGCCGATCTCACCTCCGACCCCACGCCGCCCGGCCGCCAGCCCCCGGGGTGGCGACGGGGCTGTCTTTTGAGTGCGGGGGGTCCGCGCGACACCCCTCCGCCCGCCTCGCGCTTGACCCCCCGGACGCATGCGTCCGGCCCCGGCTCGCCGGAAGTGAATTCCGGCTCGCCCGACTCGCCTCCGACCCCCCGCCGCCCGGCCGCCAGCCGCCGAACCTTCGGTCCGTGGGCCCGGCATGGCCGGCCGGTACAATGCCGATGTGCTCGTGAGGAAGCTGCCGGTGATCACGGCGGTGACCGCTGCGGCCGCAGCGTGGACCGCGTCGCGCTCGGCGCTGTTCCTTCCGCTGTTCTGGGTCGCGCTCCTGCTGGGCGTCCTGGCGCTGCCGCCAGACCGGCGGCGCCTGTTCGGGACGCGCTGGCTGGTCGCCGGATGCGCCCTTCTCCTGGTCTCGTGGGTGGTCGCGCTCGACCACGAGTTGGCGATGCGGCACTTGCTGCTC
This sequence comes from Acidobacteriota bacterium, assembly GCA_016213675.1. Classification (GTDB taxonomy): domain Bacteria; phylum Acidobacteriota; class Thermoanaerobaculia; order Thermoanaerobaculales; family Thermoanaerobaculaceae; genus JACQZW01. The sequence continues at coordinate 62,085 of JACQZW010000020.1, forward strand.
GCGCTCGGCGCGGTGATGCTGTTCGGGCTGACCCGTGTGGCGGCCCCCGGGGACCGCGTCGTCGACTCCGTCGCGCTCGCGATCGCCGCCACGTCGCTCGTCGCGCTCGGGCAGTGGGCCTCCGGGCTCGGCGGAGCCCTCGAGATGGTGGACACCCTGGCCCCGGCGCTTCGCGAGGCGGCGGCGACGCGCCTTGCCGGTGGCCGGGTCTTCGGGACCTCGGCGCTCCCCGGCCACTTCGCGGCGCTGCTGCTGCTCGCCGTGCCGCTCCTGGCAAGCCGGGTCGCCGGCACCCGCGGCCGCTGGCGGGTGACTCGGGCGCTCGTCCTGCTGCCGCTGGCCGTGGCGTTCGCCCTGACCCGGTCGCTCGCGGGGTTCCTCGTCGGCGGGGCACTCGTGCCGCTCGCGGCAGCCGGGCGGGGCGTGCGGCGCTGGCACGTGGTCGCCGCCGGGGCGATCGCGGTCGCGGCGGTGGGCGTGGCGGCGACGCGCGCCGACCTCGGCCGGCTCGAGCCACTCGCGCTGCGCTGGGTCAACTGGCGGACCACGGCCGGCGTGGCCGCCGCCCACCCGTGGACGGGGGTCGGCCTCGGCGGCGTCGGACAGGCCGGGCTCGTGCTGCCGGGCGCCGCCGAGAACATCACGCCGTACACCCACAACACCTGGCTGCAGCTCGTCGCCGAGCTCGGCCTCGCCGGGGTCGGCGTGGTCGTCGCCGGGGCGTGGGCGATCGCCGGTCTGATCCGGCGCTCCCTCGCCGACCATCGCCCGCTCGCCCTCGCCGTCGCGGTCCTGCCGCTCCACAACCTGGTCGACTTCTCGGCGTACGCGCCCGAGGTGGTGCTCCCCTGGGCCTTCCTCGCCGGAGCCCTGGCGAGCCGGTCCGCGCCGGCACCCGCGCGGCCGGTGCCCGCGGCGGCGCTCGTCCCCGTTCTCGCACTCGGCTGCCTGCTCTCGACGGCCGGGTGGCGAGCCGAGACGGGCCTGGCCCGGGCGACCGCCGGACCCCCGGCGGAGACGGCGGAGCGCGCCCTGGCCGCCGCGCGTTGGACGCCGTGGGCGTTGACGCCGGTCCTGGTCGCGGCCGACGCCCTGCGGTCGGGCTCCGGTAGCGCCGACGCGCTCAGGGCGACCGACGCGGCTCTGGCCGACCGCTGGTGGGTCCGGCCGCGCTCGGCGGCATGGGCCGAGTCTCGGGCCATGCTGCTGCTCGCGCAGGGCCGTCCCGGCGAGGCGGAGGTGTGGGCGCGGGAGGCGCGGCGACGTGCCCCCCACCGGGGGGAGCTGGCGGCGCTCGAGGACGCATGCAGACTCGCGCACTGAAGGACGCGCCGGCGCTGCTCGTGCCCCTGGCGGCGCTGTGGGTGGCGACCGCCCGCGGCGTCGCCCTCGCGCCGCTCGTGGCCGCTGCCACCGCCGCGCTCGCACTCGGGCTGGCGACGGTTGCGGTTCGGGGCGGGGTGCGGCGGGAGCCGGCGCTGGCGTGGCTGGCCGGCCTCGTGGCGTGGTGCGGCGTGGCCGCGGCGCTCCGACCGGTGGCGACGGCGCCGGCGGCGTGGGCGGTGGGCGCCGGAGTCATCGCGCTCGCACTGGCCTTGGCCGCCGCCTCGCCGCGGGGAGCAGCGTGGGCCGGTCTGGCGGTGGTCGCGGCCGGGACGCTCGTCGCCGGCTGGCTCGTGCTCGAAGCGGTGGCCGTCGCCGGGCGGCCCGCCGGCCCGCTCGGCAACCCGAACCTGGCGGCGATGGTCGCGCTGCTCGGCCTGCTCACCGTCCCGAGGATGCGCGCTGGCCCGGTCGTTCGCGCCGGTCTCGCCGTCGTGCTGCTCGGCGGCGTGGTCGCGTCGGGCTCGCGCGGCGGCCTGCTCGCGCTGCTCGCCGCGTGCGCGACGTGGGCGCTGCTGGCGGCGAGCCGGCGGCAGCGCCACTGGGCGCTGGGAGGCGGTGCAGTCGTGGTCGTCGTCCTCGGCCTCGTCGTGGCCCGGGAGCGCGACCCGCTGCGTTGGGAGCGGGCCCGCCTGTGGGCGGTCGCGGCGCGCACCGCGCTGGCGGAGCTTCCCATCGGCTGCGGCCCCGGAGGCTACGGAGACGCCGCCCTGCCGCACAACTTCCCGCGCGACGGTGAGTTCGCCCGCTACCATCGGCTGCCGGGGGTGGCGGAGAGCGACGTCCTGCAGCTCGCGGCGACGCTCGGCCTGCCCGGACTGATCCTGGCCGGAGGGCTGGCGTGGCGGGTCGCGCGGGGCGCGGGCCGCCGGGGCGCGCCGCTCGTCGCGGCCGTCGCAGTCGGCGCGCTGGTCAACACCCAACTGGCCGCACCGGTGGTCGCGTGGACGGCCGTCCTGGCGCTGTCGGCCGCCCGGCCTCACCGCGCACCTCCCACCGTGCGGTTCGGCATCCGGCCCGCTGTTGCGGCCGTCCTCGTCGCGATCGTCGCGATCCCGACCGGCCAGGCCCTGACCTGGCCCTCACCCGGGCTGACGCCGGATCCCGAAGCCGTGCTGGCCCGGGCCGAGGTCCAGGCTCGCGGGGCCGGCGGCGACAACCGCAAGCTCGCCGGCGCGGCAGCCGGAGCGTGGCAGGCGGCGCGGCTACGGCCGCGGTGGGGACGGGCATGGCGACTCGTCGGCGCGATCGCGCTCGAGCGCGCCGGCCGGCGCCGCGAGGCGGCGCTCGCCGAGGAGGCGGTGACGGCTTTCCGGCGGGCCCGGGAGGACAACCGGAACGACGTCTGGGCCGCGCTCGGCGAGGGGCAGGCGCACCGGCTGCTCGGCGACGGGGCGTCGGCGCGAGCCGCGTTCCAGGCGGCAGCAGGCGTGGAACCGAACTGCGTGCCGTGCTGGCTCGAGCTGGCGACGCTCGGCGTCGAGACCGGCGATGTCGACCAGGCGAGGGCCGCGCTCGAGCGCGCCGAGGCGGCCCGACAGCTCGGGCGGCGGACGACGTTCGTCTCCGGGTACGAGCGGCGCCTGGCGACCGCCGATCCGGAGCTGCTCGGGCGGCTTCGCGCCAGCCTCGGCGGGGGCGGCCGATGAGGCGGTGGTGCGGTCCGGCGGTCGCCGCGCTGCCCGGCGCCGCGCTGGCCGTGGCGGCGCTGCTCGGTCCGGTCCCGACGCTGCGCGACCTCCCCGGGTATTTCGTCCCCCTGCGCACTCGCACCGCCGAAGTGCTGCACGGCGAGCGCGGACCGTTCTGGAACGGGGACGTGGGATGCGGGGAGCCCTTCTTCGCCAACCCGCAGTCGGTGCTCCTCTACCCGCCGGCCTGGCTGGCCGCCGTGCTGCCCGCCGACCGCGCCGTCGGCGTCGAGGTCGGGATGCACCTGGCCTGGCTCGCGGCCGGTTGCGCGCTGCTCGCCCGCCGCCTGGGGGCCGGCACGCCGTGGCTGGAGGCTGCCGCCGGGTGGGGCGCAGCGCTCGCCGGTCCGCTCGCCGACGCCGCGGGAGTGCTGAACAACCTCGACAGTGTGGCATGGCTGCCGTGGCTGGCGCGCGCCGCGCTGGCCGGGTCGCTCCCCGGCACCGCGTTCACCGCGGCCGCGGCGTTCCTCGCCGCCGAGCCGCAGCTCGCCGTCGTCGCCGGGGCGGTGGCGCTGACCCTGGCGCCGCGGCGGCGGACGCTGGCCGGGCTCGCGCTGGCCGTCGGTCTCGTGGCGGTGCAGGCGCTGCCGTTCGCGGCCTGGGTGGCGGGAGGGGACCGCGGTCCCGGCAGGGTCTCGATCGACACGGCGGCCGGCAGCCCGGCTCCCGCCGATCTCGTCCGGGCTGTGTTCCCCGGTGCGCTGCCGGAGGCGGGGAGCGACCGCTTCGTCGCCCACCCGGCGGTGCCGCTCTGGCTGCTCGTCCTCGGCGCACTGGCGGCGTTCGATCGCCGGCCGGAGGTCCGCCGGCTCGCCTGGTGGGGGTGGGGCCTCGCGTTCGCCGCGGCGCGGGCCGGGCTGCCGGGCGTCCGCGACGCCTGGACGACGGTCACCTTCTCGCTGGTCCGCTACCCGGGCCGGCTGGTCTTCCCGGCGCTCGTCGCCCTCGCCCCGGCGGCTGCCGCGGCGGTCGGGGCGCGGCGCTGGCCCCGATGGAGCGGCATCGCCGTCGCCACCGTCGGGATGGCGGGGCTCGGGCTCGGGGCGTCGGCGTTGGAGACCGTCGGCGGTGCCGTGGCGGCCGGTGCCGTCCTCGCGTCGCCGTGGGCGGGCGCGGCGGCGCTCGCCGGCGCGGCGCTGCTCGGCCCGCGGCAGGTCGCGGCGCTGGAGCTCGCTCCGGCCGGGCCGCGTCCGCCGGCCACCTGCCTCGAGGCACAGCTCGGCCCCGGCCGGTGCTTCGCGGTGCAGCCCTCGCGCGACCAGCTCGCCTGGGTGGCCGGCGAGCCGGTGGGCCGGGCGACCGCCCTCGGCTGGGGCTACACGCCGCTGCTCGACGGCCGGCGGGCGGTACGCAGCTTCGCGCCCGTGTCGCCGCGGGCGTTCAGCGCGCACCTCGCCGAGGCCGATCGCGGGCCGGCCGGCCGGTGGTGGCTGGACGCCCTGGCGGCGCGCCGGGTCGTGGCGCATCACCCGGTCGTCGGCTTCACCGAGCTGTGCCGCGCCGGCGAGCTCGTCGTCCTCGACAACCCGCAGGCGTGGCCCGAGGCGTTCCTTGCCTCCCGGATGCCCGTCCCAGGGGACTCGCTCCTGGTTGCCGGAGAGGTCGTCGTCGCCGACGCGCGTGACGATGTCGCGACCTGGCGGGTGCGGGCCGGCGCCGCCGGCGGCCTCTTCCTCCGGGCCGCGACCCCGGACCCGGGGTGGACATTCCGGGTCGACGGGCGCCGGGCGCTGGTACTGCAGGGTCCCGGGATCATCCACGGCGTCGCGGTCGACGCGGGAGAGCACGAGGTGCATGCGGTCTATCGGCCGCTGGGTCTGGCGGCGGGCGCGGTGCTCTCGCTACTCTCGGCGCTGGCGGTGGGGATGGTGGCATGGCGACGCTGGTGACGGTTCTCTTCGTGGTGTCCGGGATGGTGGCGCTCGCCTACGAGGTGGTCTGGGTGCGTGCCCTCGGGTTGGTGGTCGGCAACTCGTTGTGGGCGACGACCGCGGTCGTTGCCGCCTACATGGGTGGGATGGCGATCGGCAACGCGGCGGTGGCCCGCTGGGCGCCGCGGATCCGCCATCACCTGCGCTTCTACGCGGCCGCCGAGGCGGTCGCGGCGCTGGTGGCGCTGGCGACGGTGCCGGCACTGCACCTGCTCGGCGGCGTGGCCGCGCGCCTCGGGCCCGAGCCGCTCGCCGGGTGGGGTGTGCCGCTCGCCGGGCGCTTCGCGGTGGCCTGGCTGTTCCTCGCGCTGCCGACCATCGCGATGGGGGCGACGCTGCCGCTGCTGGTCGAGCGGGTCGGGCACGATGAGGCGCTCGGACGCAGGGTGGCACGGCTGTACGCCGCCAACACCCTCGGGGCGGTGGCCGGGGTGCTGGTCACCGCGTTCGTGGCGCTGCCCGCGCTCGGCGAGAGGGCGACGCTGGCGGCGGCGGCGACGCTTGGGCTGCTGGTGACCGCGGTCGCGTGGCCGGCCGAGCGCTGGCTCCCGGCGGCCCGTCCGGCCGCCGCGCCCGCGGCCGCTGCCGGCCGCGCGGCGGCCCGACGTTGGCTGCTCTTCCCGGCGCTGTTCGGTTTCGTCGCCTTGGCCGCGGAGCTGGTGTGGACGAGAATCCTGCTCCTCCACCTCGGGTCGCGGGTCTACGCCTTCGCGGTGATCCTCGCCGTCTACCTGGCCGGGATCGCCCTCGGCGCGGCGCTCGCTCGCCGCCTGCCGGGGCGACCCGGAACCGCGCTGGCGGCGTGCCAGGTCGTCCTCGCCGTCGCGATCGCCGCGCAGGTCCCGGCGTTCCGCGTCCTCGGCGAGGTGCTCGGCTGGCTGGCGGCGGTCCTCCACCCGGTCGGGTTCGCCGGGCTGTGGCTCACCCTCGGCGTCGGGGTCGCGCTGCCGCTGCTCGTCCCGACGCTGGCGTTCGGCGCGTCGTTCCCGCTGGCGGTCGCGGCCTATCCGCGGGAGGCGACGGCCGCGGTCCGGACCGGCGCCGTCGGCGCGGCCAACACGCTGGGCGGGATCGTCGGCGCGGTGGCCGGTCCGCTCGTCCTGGTCCCGCTCGTCGGCAGCCAGAACGCGCTGCTCCTGCTCGCACTCGCGGCGGCGGGGAGCGGCGCCCTGCTGGCTCCCGGGCGGAGGCTGCGGCTGGCGGCCGGCGTCGCCGCCGCGATCGTCGCGGCGACCGCCGTGCTGGCGCCCCGCGGGACGGTGCTGCGCGGGGCGGCGGTGGTGTCCGACGGGACGGTGACCGCGCTCTCCGAGAGCGCCTCGGCGACCGTCGTGGTCAAGCGGGTGACCGACGCCCGCGGGAGCTGGGACTCGCTCGAGCTCAACGGCGTCAACGTCGCCGGCACGTCGCCCGAGCTGCGCGCCATCCAGCGACTGCAGGGGCACCTGCCGCTGCTCCTCCACCCGCACCCGGAGAAGGTGCTGCACATCGGGTTCGGCTCCGGCGGGACGGCCTGGGCGGTGGCCCAGCACCCGGTCCGTGACATCGTGGTGGCGGAGATCTCGCCCGAGGTGCTGGCAACCTCGACCGCCGTGTTCGGCGAGGTCAACCACAACGTGCTGGCGGACCCGCGGGTGCGCGTCGTGCTCAACGACGGCAGGAACGTGCTGCTCGCCAGCTCGGAGCGGTTCGACGTGATCCTCTCCGACTCGATCCACCCGGTCTACGCCGGGAACTCGACGCTCTACACCCGTGAGTACTTCGCCTCCTGCCGGGCCCGCCTGCGGCCGGGCGGCGTGGTGTCGATGTGGCTGCCGATGTACTCGCTGTCCGAGGACTCCTACCTCGGGATCATGCGGGCGTTCGTCGAGGTGTTCCCCAACGCCTGCATCTGGTACGACCCGATCGTCCTCAACGAGTTCACCGTGGTCACCGGCAGCACCGGGGAGGGGCCGGTGCGGCTGCGCTGGAACGCGATGGCCGAGCCCGCGCTCGCCCCCACCCTCGCCGAGGCCGGCGTGCGGCTGCCGCGCGACCTCGCCGAGATGCTCCTCCTCGGTCCCGCCGAGATCGCCTTCATCACCAGGGAGGTGGTCCCGCACGTGGACGACTTTCCCGAGGTGGAGTACCGCTCCGGACGGGTTCTCGACCGCGACGGCTCGTGGCTCGCCAACCTGCGGATGCTCTACACCTTCCGCGCCCGATCGTCGCCGTTCGCCGACTTCCCGGGCGACTGGGGCGCGGCAGCCGCCTCGCGCGACGCCAAGCTGGCCGATCAGATCCGAACGCTGGGCCGGCGCGCCGCCGCGCGGTAGACCTCGAGCAGGCCGCGGGCGGTGCGCGCCCAGGTCAGCGTGGCGGCGCGCTCGAGGCCGGAGGCGACCCGCGCCGCCCGCAGCTCCGGCCGGTCGCGGAGGGCGCGGAGGGCGTCGCGCCAGGCCGCGGCGTCGTCGGGGTCGAGCAGGTCGGCGGCCTCGCCGCACACCTCCGGGAGCGCGCCGGCCCGCGCCGCGACCACCGGGCAGCCGCACGCCATCGCCTCGAGCGCCGGCAGGCCGAACCCCTCGTTCCTCGACGGCACGACGAGGGCGAGGGCGTGCCGGTACAGCTCGGCGAGCGCCGCGTCGTCGAGCGCCGTGGCGAACGACACCCGGCCCCCGTCCAGCATCGGCGCCAGGCGGGGCGAGAGGTCGCGCGCGGGGCCGGCGCCGCAGGCGACCACCAGCGGCGGCAGGTCCTCGGCGCCCGGCAGCCCGAGCACCCGCAGCACGACGTCGAGGTTCTTGTGCGCCTCGGTCCCGCCGACGAAGAGCAGGTGGCGGGGTGGGTGCGGGGAGGGCGCCGGCGAGAACGGCGGGCCGACGCCGAGGAGGACCCGGACGGCGTCTCCGGCGCCCCGAAGTGCGAGGGCAGCGAACTCCTGCCTGGCATGCTCGGAGATCGCATGGACGAGGCGGGCGCGGGCCAGCGAGCGGATCGCCATCCGCGCGCGGACCCGCGCCCAACGGCCGGGCGGGGCCGGGAAGCGGAACGGGGTGGCGTCGTAGAACGTCGCGACCACGGGGACGGTCATGCCCGGCGGGACGCCCCACGTCGGCAGGTGGAGCGCGTCGACCGGATGTCGGCGGAGCGTCCACGCCCACGCCGGCCCGTCGACGAGAAACGCGGCACGGCGAGGGCGGGAGAGATGGACGATGGCGGCGGCGCGCGGGTACCATCGAGCCGGGACAGCGACGCCATGCGGCACGAACACGACAATCTCGCCGGGCGCCTCGTCGAGCAGCGCCTCGGCGAGGCAGCGAGTCACGCGGCCGAACCCGCGATGGGGGTCGAGGAACGCCGCCCGGGCGTCGAGACCGAAGCGCACCGTGGGCATGATGCCACGCGGCGCGCCGGAGGGCGCTGAGGTGCGGGTCGGGATCGACGGGAAGTGCCTGCTCCCGCCGCGCGCCGGCGTGGCCCGCTACCTCGAGGGCGTGCTCGGGGCGCTCGCCGCGAGCCCGCACCCGGACGCCACCATCGACGTCCTCGCGCCACCGCATCCGCGGCGCACGCTGCCGTGGGCGCTGTGGGACCTGCGGCAGGCGACGCGCCGGTACGACGTGATGCACTTCCCGTTCTACTACCCGCCGCCGTTCGCGCGCTGCCCCGTCACGGTCGCGATCCACGACGTGCTGGTGCTCGAGCACCCGGAGTGGTTCACGCCGCGGCATCTCAACACCCTGCGGGCGATGATCCCGTCCGGGGCGAGGCGGTCCGCGGCGGTGGTCACCGGGTCGAAGTGTGTTGCGGAGGCGATCGTCCGCGCCTGCAGGGTGCCGCGCGAGCGGATTCGGGTCATCTCCTACGGCCTGGATCATGGCCGGTTCGCGGTCCCGCCGCCGCCGGCGGTCGACGCCGTCCGCCGACGCCTCGAGCTCGAGCGCCCGTTCGTGCTCCAGCTCGGCGCGCTCGAGCCGCGGCGCGGCACCGACCTGGCGCTGGCGGCTGTGGGCTCGTTGCGCGCCGACCACCGCGACGTAGAGCTCGTCCTCGCCGGCGAGGCGCGGATGCGGATCCCTGCGCTGGAGGCGCCACCCCCCTGGGTCCGGCTCCTCGGTCGCGTCGCCGACGCCGACCTGCCCGCGCTCTACGCCGCCGCCGCCGCGGTGGTCGCGCCGTCGCGTGGCGAGGGGTTCGACTTCCCGGTCCTGGAGGCGCTCGCCTGCGGCGCGGCGGTGGTCGCCTCGGACCTCGCGGTCCACGTCGAGCACTTCGCGGAGGCCGTCGAGCTCTTCGCCAGCGGCGACGAGGCGGCGCTGGCGGGCGCGCTCGGTGCCGTGCTCGCCGGCTCGGCGCGGAACGCCGCCCTCCGCGCCGCCGGACCGCGCGTCGCCGCGCGCTTCACCTGGGAGGAGGCGGCACGCGCGCACATCGGGCTGTGGCGGGAGGTGGCGCGGTGAGGGCGGCCGCCGTGGTCGTCAACTTCAACGGCGGTCGCGACCTCGAGCAATGCCTGGCGGCGCTCGGCGCGCAGACCGAGCGGGTCGACGTCGTGCTCGTCGACTGCGCCTCGACGGACGGCAGCCGCGCCCTCGCCGAGCGGCCCCCGGCGGGGGTCGTCGGCGTGCCGCTGGCCGACAACCGGGGCTACGCGGGCGGCTGCAACGCCGGCCTGGCCGCCGCCGGCGACGCCGAGGTCGTCGGCTTCTTCAACCCCGACTGCTTCCCCCGGCCGGACCTGTTCGCCGTGGCGCTGCGCCGGCTGGCCGGGGACGCCACGGTGGGCGGGGTCGCGCCGCGGCTCGAGCGCGACGACGGCGTCACCCTCGACTCGTGCGGCCAGGTGCTGTCGCCGTGGCTCCTCATGGTGCGCGACCGCGGCTACGGCGAGCCGGCCACCGGCGCATACCCGGAGGCAGACCGGGTGCTCGCCGCGTGCGGGGCGGGGATGGTCTACCGCCGCGCCGCGCTCGAGTCCGTCGCGGTGGACGGTGAGGTGTTCCCGTCGGAGTACTTCGCGTTCTGGGAGGACCTCGACCTCGGCTGGCGGGTCGGCAACGCGGGCTGGCGGGTGGTCTACGAGCCGGCCGCGGTCGCCGTCCATCGCCGCGGCACGACGGCAGCTCCCGGGCGCGGCCGCCTGATCTTCCGCCGGTCGCCCCGGCTCGCCGCCGGGATCGTGGTCAACCGCTGGGCGACCCTGCTGCGCAACCTCCACGTGGTTGATTTCCTTCGGCGGCTGCCCGTACTGTTGCTGGCGGACACCGCGATGACGATGACCCTGCTCGCCCGTCGGCCCGCCGTCGCCCCCGCGCTCCTGCGCGCGCTGCCCCGCCTGCGCCTGGCCCGGCGGCAGCGCCGGGTCCTCCCCCGGCGCCGGCTTCGGGAGCTCGGATGAGCGTGCTGCTCCTTCCCTTCGTCTTCGTGCTGGCGCTGCTCCTCGGCATCTACTTCACGCCGGTGGCGCGCCAGGCCGCCCTGCGCTTCGGGATCGTCGATCGCCCCGACGGCCTGCTGAAGAACCACCGCGAGGCGGTGCCCTACCTCGGGGGCCTGGCGGTGTTCCTCGCCTACCTCGTGGCCCTCGGCCTCGCGCTGCCGTTCGACAACCTCCTGCTCGGGCTGCTGCTCGCCGGGACGCACACGCTGCTGGTCGGCCTGATCGACGACTTCGGGGTCCTCACGCCCCTGGCCAAGCTCACCGGACAGGGCGTCGCGGTGTTCGTGCTGCTGCGCTCGGGGGCGGTCATCGAGCTCGTCGAGGTCCCGCCGGCGCTGCGCTGGCCGCTCGCCGCGGCCTGGCTGCTCGGTGTGTGCAACGCGTTCAACCTGCTCGACATCCTCGACGGCCTGGCGGCCGGCGTGGGGGCGCTGGCGGCGGTCGCGCTGGGCGTCGTGGCGGTCGCCACCGGCAGCCTGCCGGAGGCCGCCGCCGCCTTCGCCCTGGCCGGGGCCTTGGCCGGCTTCCTGGTCTTCAACTTTCACCCCGCCCGCATCTACCTCGGCGATGCGGGCTCCCTGACCATCGGCATCACGTTGGGCGCGCTCGCCCTCGCCCTGCCCTGGACGGACGTCAGCCCCGCCGGCTTCCTCGCGCCGCTGGCGATCCTCGTCGTGCCGCTGGCCGACACCGCGTACGTCTCGGTCCTCCGCGCCCGGGCCGGCCGGCCGTTCTGGCACGGGTCGCCCGACCACTTCCCGCTCCGCCTGCGCCGCCGGCTCGGCGGCGACGTGCGGCGGACGGCGCTGATCTGCTACCTGATCACGGCCGTCGGCAGCGCGATCGGCATCGGGTCCGCGAGCCTGTGGTCGTGGCCGGTCGCGCTGTGGGCGCTCGGCGGCTTCGCCGTGGTGATGCTCGCCCTCCTCGCCGTCCTGGCGACCGTCGACATGGACGCGCCGGGGTGAGCCGGGTCGTCGTGCTCGGCGCCGGGTTGACCGGCCTGTCGGCCGCCTGGCACGCCGCGAGAGACGGAGTGGTCGCAACGGTTCTCGAGCGGGACGACGAGGCCGGCGGGGCCTGCCGCACCCTGTCGCGCGAGGCGTACCGCTTCGACCTCACCGGGCACCTGCTCCATCTCGCCCGCGACGAGAGCCGGGCCTTGCTGCGCCGGCTCGGCCTCGGCGGCGCGTTCCGCCGCCACCGCCGGCGGGCAGGCATCGCCCTCGCCGGCACGGTGACGCCGTACCCGATCCAGATCCACACCCACCGCCTGCCCCCGGAGATCCGGCGCGACTGCGTGCTCGGCTTCGTCGAGGCGTGGGCGCGCGGCGACGAGAGCGAGGCCGCGTCGTTCGCCGACTGGGTGCGGCAGCGGTTCGGCGAGGGGTTCGCGCGGCACTTCTTCTTCCCCTACAACGCCAAGCTGTTCTGCGCCGCTCCCGACGAGCTGACCGCCGACTGGGTGGGCCGCTACGTGCCGAGGCCGGGGCTCGCCGACGTCGTCGACGGCGCCTTCGGCCTGTACCGCGCCCCGGTCGGCTACAACGCGACGTTCCTCTACCCGCGGGCGGGCGGCATCCGGATGCTGCCGGACGCCCTCGCGGCCGGCGTCCCGGGGCTCCGGCTCGGCACCGCGGTGACCGCCGTCTCGCTCGCCGGTCGGGAGGTGGAGCTCGAGGGCGGCGAGCGGCTGCCGTTCGACGTGCTCGTCGCCACCGCGCCGCTCACCCACCTGGCGGCGCTCGCCGTCGACCTCCCGGCGTCGGCCCGGGATGCTGCGGCGCGGTTGCGCGGGGTGGCGGTGGTCAACATCAACCTTGGCGTGCGCGGCCCGGCGCCGCGTCGCGAGCACTGGCTGTACGTCCCCGAGCCGCGCTTCCCGTTCTACCGGGTCGGGCTGCCGTCGAACCACGGCGCAATGGCGCCGCCCGGCTGCCACACGTTGTCCGTCGAGGTGAGCGTGCCTGCCGGGCGGCCGGCGCCGGCGGACCTGCTGGCGCGCTGCCTGACCGGCCTCGAGGAGCTCGACCTGCTTGCCGACCGCGGCGCCGTCGAGGTCGTCGCCGAGGCCCGCATCGACCCGGCCTACGCCGTCTTCGACGCCGCCCGCCCGGGAGCCGTCGCCGCCCTGCGCGACGCGTTCGGCGCCGCCGGCGTGGTCCTGGCCGGCCGGTGGGCGGAGTGGAAGTACTCGACGATGGAGGACGCGCTGTGGGACGGCGCCGGAGCGGCCCGTCAGGCCACGCCATGAGGTCCCGAGTCCCGGGTCCCGAGTCCCGAGTCCCGGGTCCCGAGTCCCGGGTCCGCGTGCTGCACGCGATCACCATGCTCGAGCTCGGCGGGGCGCAGCGCAACACCCTCGACACCGTCACCCGGCTCGACCGCGGCCGCTTCGCCGCCGCCCTCGCCTGCGCCGACCGCGGCGAGCTGTTCGCCGAGGCCGAGACGCTGCCCGACGTCGCGTTCTTTCCGCTCCGCCACCTCCGCCGCGAGGTCCGGCCGCTCGCGGATCTCGCGGCCTTGGCCGAGCTCCGGCGGGCGATCCGCGCGTTCCGCCCCGACGTCGTCCACACCCACTCGTCCAAGGCCGGCATCCTCGGCCGCGCCGCGGCGCACCGCGAGCACATCGGCGTCGTGGTCCATTCGATCCACGGGTTCGGCTTCGGGCCCCACCAGCGGGCGCCGGTCCGCGCCCTCTTCCTCGCCGCCGAGCGGATCGCTGCCCGCTGGACGACGCACTTCATCGCGGTGTCCGCGGAGAACCTCGCCGAGGGCGTCCGACTCGGCCTGTTCCCCCGCGAGCGGGCGACGGTGATCCGCTCGGGGATCGACCTCGCGGCCTTCCGTGGCGCCGCCGGCGGCGCCACGGTCCGTGCCGAGCTCGGCGTGCCGCCCGACGCCCCGCTCGTCGTCCAGGTCGCCTGCTTCAAGGCGCAGAAGGCGCCGGAGCGGTTCGTCGCGCTCGCCGCCCGCCTGGCGCCGCGCTTCCCCGCCGCGCACTTCCTCCTCCTCGGCGACGGCGCCCTGCGGGGGCCGCTCGAGGCGGCCCGCGCCGCCGCCTCGCTGACCGGGCGGCTGCACCTGCCGGGCTGGCGCCGGGACGTGCCGGCCGTGCTCGCCGCGGCGACCGTGGTCACCTTGACCTCGCGCTTCGAGGGGCTGCCGCGGGCGCTCGTCGAGGCGCGCGCGGTCGGCCGTCCGGTGGTGGCGATGGCGGTGGACGGCGTCGTCGAGGCGGTGCGCGACGGGGTCGACGGCTTCCTCGTCCCCGAGGGCGATGTCGAGGCGATGGCCGCGCGGGTCGGCGAGCTGCTCGCCGACGAGGCGCTGCGCCGTCGCTTCGCCGCCCGCGCCGGCGACGGCCTCGACGAGTTCGACCGCGACGTCATGGTCCGCCGGCAGGAGGAGCTCTACCTCTCCCTCGTCCGCCAGGCCTGCGGCGCCGAGGGCGGAGCCCGTACCCCTTCCTCCGGACCCGGGACCCGGGACCCGGGACCCGGGACCGGGCGGGGGGCCGGCTGATGGGCGGGGGCCTCGTGCCGGACGTCTTCGTCCTCGCCGTGGTCGCGGCCTACGGGCTCGTCTTCGGCTCGTTCCTCAACGTCGTGGTCTACCGCCTGCCGATCATGCTCGCCTGGCGCGACCGCCGGGCGCTGCTCGCCGCCCTGCGGCGGCGGACGCCCGCCAGGCCGCCGCTGCCACGGCGTCGATTGTCGGCGACGGAACGCGGCGCCAAGCCGGCGGGCGTGGAGCTGCGACGGTTGGCCGGGCCGGTGACGCTGGCGGCACCGCGGTCGCACTGCCCGGCCTGCGGGGCGCTGGTGCGCTGGTTCGACAACGTCCCGGTGCTCTCGTTCGTCCTCCTCGGCGGCCGCTGCCGGCAGTGCCGGGCGGCGATCTCGCCGCGCTACCCGTTGGTCGAGCTCGCGACGGCCGGGCTCGTGGTCGGCGTCGCGGCGCGCTTCGGCCTCACCCGGCCGGCGGTCGCCGCCGCCGTCCTCGCCATGCTCCTGGTGCCGCTCGCCCTCATCGACCTCGAGCACCGGCTGCTCCCCGACGTGCTCACCCTGCCCGGCCTCGCGGCCGGCCTCGTCCTCGCCGCCTGGGGCGGCCTGGTCCCGCTCCGCGACGCGCTGATCGGCGCGGCGGTCGGCGCGGCCATCCCCTGGGTCGTGATGACGGTGTACCGGATCGTCCGCGGCGTCGAGGGGATGGGCCAAGGTGACGTGAAGCTGCTCGCGATGATCGGCGCCTTCCTCGGCTGGCGTGGCGTCCTCCTCACCCTCGTCCTCGGTGCGGGCGCCGGCGCCGTGCTCGGCGTGGTGCTGATCGCGAGCGGCCGGGGGCGGCGCGACACCGAGCTGCCGTTCGGCACCTTCCTCGCCGGCGGCGCCCTGGTCGTGCTGTTCTGCGGCGATGCCCTGACGCGCCTGCTCGGCTGGAGGCTGCCGTGAGCACCGCGCTGCCGTCCCGCCGGTTCCGCGAGGCGCAGCTCCTCATCGTCGCGGCGCTCGGCCTGCTGTTCGCGATGGTCGTCGTCGAGATGCAGGGGATGCTCCAGCTCGCCCGCGCCGCCGAGGACGAGGCGCGCCGCGCCGCCTCGTCCGCGGCCGCCTTGGTCGGCTCGCGGCTGTCGGTGGAGGAGGGCCTGACGTTCGCGGCGCCCCCGCGCGAGGGCCTCGGCGTCGCGCTCGTCGCCGGCGACCGCGTCGTGCACCGCGCCGGCCAGGCCGGGCCGGAGAGCCCGGCGTGGTGGCCGTGGGCGTCGCAGGAGGCGTGGGAGCGATCCGGCCGCGCGGTGGCCGGACCGGTGCGGCTCGGTCCGGGTCAGGCCATGGTCGCCTACCAGCCGCTCGCCGACGGGCGGGTGGCGCGGGTCACCGTCCAGCTCGCCTCGGCGCGTCTGCTCGGCCGCTGGCGCTGGCTCGGCGCCGGGCTCGCCCTGTTCGTTGCCGGCGGCGGCGGGATCCTCGCCCTCCTCCTCATCGGCCGCGTCCTGGCCCCGTACCGGGACCTGCTCACCGAGGCGCGCCGGGTCACCGCGGGGCCGGAGGGGAAGTCCGAGGACCGCTTCCTCGTGGACACCTTCCGCAACACGGTCCAGCGGCTCGAGCGCTCGGAGACCGCACTCCGCCAGCGCGTCGACGAGCTGGCGATCCTCGCCGACGTCCTCGCCCGCGAGTCCGCCGCCGGCGTCGTGATCACCGACGCGGCGGGAGCGGTGCGGGCGGCCAACTCCTCCGCCGGCGCGCTGCTCGGCGAGGACCTCCGGGTCGGCGGGCCGGCCCCGGCGGCGCTGGCCGGCTCCGAGGGTCGGCTCTCGCTCGGCGAGCGGATCGTCGAGGTCCGCCGCTTCCCGCTGCTGTCGGCGGAGGGGGCGGGCCAGGGCGAGGTGGTCTTCCTGGCCGACACCACCCGGGAGGACGCCCTCGAGCGCGCGCTCGCCGAGCGCGAGCAGATGGCGACGATCGGCGAGCTGGCTGCCGGCATGGCCCACGAGCTGCGCAACGCGCTGTCGACGGTCAAGGGGTACGTCCGGTTGCTGCCGGTCGCCGCCACCGCCGAGCGCGACCGTTACCTCGCGGCCATCGACGAAGAGACCGCCTCCCTGGCCGAGGTGCTCGACCGCTTCCTCCGCTTCGCCCAGCCGCTCCAGCTCCGCCGCGAGACCGTCGACATGCGGGCGCTCACCGAGGAGCTGGCCGAGAAGATCCGCCGCGCCTTTCCCGCTGTCGATCTCCAGGTCGCCGGCGAGAGCGTCGCCGTGGCGGGGGACCGGCTGGCACTCTCGGTGGTCGTCGAGAACCTGCTGCGGAACGCCGCCGAGGCGGCCGGGAGCGGCGGCGAGGTGCGTGCGCGGGTCGACGCGGGCCCCGCCGTGGTTCGGCTCACCGTCGAGGACAGCGGCCGCGGGGTCGCGGAGGAGGTGCGCGCCCGGCTCTTCGCCCCGTTCGCCTCGACGAAGCCCTCGGGCGGGCTCGGCCTCGCCCTGGCGCGACGCTTCGCCCGCCTCCACGGGGGCGACGTCGAGCACGAGCCGCGGACCGGCGGGGGCGCGCGCTTCGTCTTCCGCCTGCCGAGGGAGGTGGCGCCGTGAGCCTGCGGCTGCTCATCGTCGAGGACCGCCGCTCGCTGGCGCAGATGCTCGCCGAGACGTTCGCCCGGGAAGGGTACGAGGTGACGCTCGCGCACCGCGGCGACCACGCCGTGGCGATGCTGCGCGACGACGGCCCGTTCCTCGCCGTCCTCACCGACCTCAAGCTGCCCGGCGCCGACGGGCTGGCGGTCCTGGCGGTGGCGCGGGAGGTCGACCCGCACCTGCCGGTCTTCCTGATCACCGCCCACGCCAGCGTCGACACCGCCGTGGCGGCGCTCAAGCAGGGGGCCCGCGACTACTTCCCCAAGCCGCTCGACCTCGACCGGGTCCTCGCCGCGGTGGCCGCCGCCGCCGCGCCGCGCCGCGCCCTGCTCGCCGCGCCGGGCGCCGGCGAGGGGCTGCCGGAGCTGATCGGCGGCGCGCCGGCGTTCCTCGCCGCGGTGGCGGCGCTCCGGCGCGTCGCGACGACCGACGCCACCGTCCTGCTGGAAGGGCCGTCGGGGAGCGGCAAGGAGCTCTTCGCCCACGCCCTGCACCGCCTGTCCGGGCGTCCGTCCGGCCCGTTCGTCGCCTTCAACTGCGCGGCGGTGCCCGACAGCCTCGTCGAGTCCGAGCTGTTCGGCCACGAGCGCGGCGCCTTCACCGGCGCCACCGCGCGCCATCCCGGCCGGTTCGAGCAGGCGAACCGCGGGACGCTGTTCCTCGACGAGGTCGGCGAGGTGCCGCTACCGACCCAGGTCAAGCTGCTCCGCGTCCTCGAGGAGAACCGGATCAGCCGGCTCGGCGGCGAGGGCGAGGTCGAGATCGACGTGCGCATCGTCGCCGCGACCAATCGCGACCTGGCGGTCGCGGTCGCCGGCGGGACGTTCCGCCGCGACCTGTTCCACCGGCTGCGGGTGTTCCCGATCCGCCTGCCGTCGCTCGCCGAACGGCGGGAGGACATCCCGGTGTTGGCGCTCCACCTCGTCGGCCGCGCCGCCGCGCGTCACGGGGTCCTGCCCCCGGTGCTGCGGCCGGCCACCCTCGCCGTCCTCGTCCTCGCCCCGTGGCCGGGCAACGTCCGCGAGCTCGCCAACACGCTCGAGCGGTCGGCCATCCTCGCCGAGACGGGGAGCCTCGGCCCGACCGAGCTCGGGATCGACGCCGTCGCCTGCCGTTCGGGGCTCGACGATGCCGCGACCCGGGTCCTCGCCGTCCGCCTGGCCGGCGGCGAGCTCGACGAGCTGGCCCGCTTCCTCGGTGTCGACGTGAGGCGGCTGGAGCGCTGAGGCCCCCGCCCGCCCGGGGATGGGCTCCCGCCCGCCCGACCGGGGGTGCACACCCGCCCGCCCCTCCAGGGTTGCCTCCCGCCCGACCGCCCAGGGTTGAAGGACGGAGGACGCAGATCTCGGCCCTGTCTCTACTTCAACCCTCCAACCCTTCAACCCTTCAACCCTTCAACCCTGCAACCCCGGTTGAGCGGCCGAGGCAGGGCTTCACGTCTTGGTGAGCGTCGCGAGCAGGGCGCGGGTCAGGTCGCGGTCCTGGTCGGGGAAGACGGCACGCAGGTCGACCAGGAGGCGGTCGTCCTCGACGCGGGCCACGACCGGCGGCGCCCCCTGCCTGAGGCGCTCCGCGCGGCCGACGGCGTCCGGCAGCGCGATCGCCCACGACGCCAGCGTCTGTCCCGGGGTGGTCCCGCCGCCGAGGACGGCGCGCGACGGGACCGCCTGCGCCTCGCCGCCGGCACGGCGCACGGCCGCCGCGATCCGCCGCGCCCGCCGGCGCAGCTCGCCGTCCGGCGTGCCGAGCAGCCGGTACAACGGCAGCTCCTCGGGGTGCCCGGCGACGAGGGCATCGAGGGTGGCAGCGAGCGCGACGAGCGAGGTCTTGTCCGGGCGCAGCGCGCGACGGAGCGGGTGCCGGCGGAGCGGTGCGATGGCGCTTGCCGTGCCGACGACGATGCCGGCCTGGGGCCCACCGAGCAGCTTGTCCCCGGAGAACAGCACGGCCTCCGCGCCGGCGGCCAGAAGGTCGTGCACCGTCGCCTCGCGCTGCAGGCCGTAGGCGGCGAGGTCGAGGTGGCAGCCCGAGCCCTGGTCGACCCAGACCGGGACGCCGCGGCGCCGCCCGAGCGCGACGAGCGCTTCGAGCGGCGGGGTCTCGACGAACCCGGCCCTGTGGAAGTTGGAGCGGTGCACGACCAGGATCGCCGCCGTGTCGTCGGTGATCGCCGCCTCGTAGTCGCCTTCGCGGGTCCGGTTGGTGCAGCCGACCTCGACGAGGCGGGCGCCCGCGGCCGCCATGATCTCGGGGAGCCGGAACGACCCACCGATCTCGACGAGCTCGCCGCGCGACACGATCACCTCGCGACCGGCGGCGTGCGCGGCGAGGAGGAGGACCAGCGCGGCGGCGTTGTTGGTCACCACGGTGGCCGCCTCGCTGCCGAAGGCGCGGATGAGCCGCGCGACCACCGGTGCGAGGCGCTCGCCGCGGGTCCCGCTCTCGAGGTCCATCTCGAGGGTGAGGTACGGCGACACTGGCGGCTGCAGGCGTGGAGCGCGCCCGAGGTTGGTGTGGATGAGCACGCCGGTGGCGTTGATGACCCCGGCGTAGGCGGGTGCGGCCGCGCGAGCCAGGCGGGCGGCCGCCTCGGCCACGATGGCCGACGCGTCCGGCGCCGCGGCCCCGGCGGCGACGGCGTCGCGCGCGGCCGTCAGCGCCTCGCGCACGGCGCTCCGCGTCGCGACCCGGCCGTGACGGGCGATGGCGCTCGCCAGCGCGGGGTCGTCGAGGATCCGGTGTACCGCGGGCAGCCGGGAGAGCGCGCTCATGGGGACATTCTAAGGCTTGCCCGCCCACCCCCCCCACCCGGGGTGTAGGGGTGGGGGGTTGAAGGGTTGAAGGGTTGAAGCAGAATGAAGGCAGAGTCCTAACTTAGTAGTTCTTCTTCAACCCTGGGTGGGCGGTAGGGAGGGCAACCCTGGGCGGGCGGCAGGGAGGGCAACCCTGGAGGGTCGGGTGGGTGTGCACCCCTGGGTGGGCGGGGGGCCGGGTTTGTGTATTCTTTCCCCGTGTCGAGTCCTGCCGAGATCGTGAACCAGCTCCACCGCTGTCTGGACGAGCTGTCCCGCAAGTGGGAGCGCTACTTCGTCCACGATCCGAAGGTCCCGGTGCCGCCGGAGCGCGAACGGGCGGCACTCGAGCGGCAGCTCCGCGAGATCTCGCGCTCGGAGTTCCGCCAGACCCACGAGCAGTTCCGGCTCGACCAGCTCCTCCATCGCTTCTCGACGTACAACATGCTGTGGCAACGGCAGCTCCGCGAGCGGGAGGAAGCCCGCCAGGTCGGCCGGCCGGGGCCAGCGGCTGCGGCGGCCAACGCGCCGGTCGCGGCGGCCGTACACGCAACAGACGGAGACGAGTTCCAGGCCCTGCACGCCCGCTACCTCGAGGAGCTGCAGGCGAGCGGGGCCCAGGCCTCGATCAACTTCGAGCGCTTCCGCCAGACGCTGGAGACGCAGAAGCGAATGCTCGAGGAGCGGGGCGTCATCGTCGAGGGGTTCGACGTGGTGCGAGACGGCCCGAAGGTCAAGCTGCAGGCGCGGGTCCGTCGGAGGGCAACGCAATGAGGCGTGCGCTGGTGTGTGTGATCCTGCTGGCGGCGGTGGCCGCCGCTGCCGTTTCGGTGACCGCCGAGGGGCCGGTGTTCGAGCGTTTCCTGGCCGCAGACCGCCCGGCGGACCGGGCGATCATGGCCTACCTGGAGCGCGAACGAAACGGCACGGCCAGCTCGCGCGATCTCGCCGAGCTCGGCGTGCTCCTGGTCGGCAAGGGCTTTCCCGAGGACGCCGAGGACTACTTCGAGAAGGCTCTCAAGCTCGACAAGAAGAACGTCGACGCGGCCTATCGGCTCGGCCTGGTGCGGCAGCGCATGGGGAAGAACCTCGGCGCGGTGCGTGCCTACCGAAAGGTGATCAAGATGCGCCCCGGCTACGCCCCGGCCCGTTTCATGCTCGCGCTCGTCGAAGAGCGCTCAGGGCGGCGCAGCCGTGCGATCTACGACTATGCCAAGGCGTACAAGCACATGCCGGAGCTCGCCGACCCGGCGAGGAATCCGCTCGTGCTCGACTCGCGGTTGCAGGCCGAGGCGCAGCTCCTCCGCTACCGGCGTGAGATCGGCGCCAACACGCTGAAGGTGACCCCGATCGATCCGGACGCGGTCAAGCTGATGATGGAGGTCCGGCCACAGCCGCCCGCGCCTCCAGCCGCGGCGCCGGCCGCCCAGGCGCCGGTCGCGAAGGCGACGCCGGCGCCTCCCGCTCCCGCCCCGACGCCCCGACCGGCGCCGCGCACCGTCGTGGCGCCGACGGCCGCGCCGGTGACGGTCACGCCGGCCGGGCCGCCGACCGTGATCCGTCAGGCCGTGCCGGCGACTGCGGTGCCGGCGCCGTCACCGGCGCCGGGCGGCGGGCCGGCGTTCGGCGCCCCGCGGCCGACACCGACGCCGAAGAGCTAGCCCTGGGCGTACAATTCGCGCTCCGCGGGAGCGACGCAGCGGGTCGCCGGCGATCGCCGAGACAGCGGACGACCAGCATTGGAGTGACGATGAAGGAGACACACCTGGA
This sequence comes from Acidobacteriota bacterium, assembly GCA_016213675.1. Lineage (GTDB taxonomy): Bacteria > Acidobacteriota > Thermoanaerobaculia > Thermoanaerobaculales > Thermoanaerobaculaceae > JACQZW01. The sequence continues at coordinate 83,219 of JACQZW010000020.1, forward strand.
GCAGCTTTCGGACCTGCACGCGGCTGCCGAGCCGCGCGAGATCACGCCCCCGATGATCTTCGCCGAGCTGCGCCGCGGGGTGCTCGGCCAGGACGCCGCCCTGCGCTACGCCGCCGTCGGCGTCTACAAGCACACCACCGGCAAGGTGCCGGGCAACCTGCTCCTGATCGGCAACTCGGGTACCGGCAAGACCACGATCATGAACAACATCCAGCGCCTCTACCACGAGGTCGAGGCGTACCGGCCGTTCCGCGCCATGACGATCATCAACGCGAACCTCCTGGTCGACCCCGACCGCCTCGAGTTCCGCCCCGAACGGCTGCTCGCGGTCGTCGAGCAGCGGGCACGCGCGGTTCTCGGCGGGACCGCGACCGCGGAGGATCTCAAGGAGACGATGGAGCGGGCGACGATCTGCATCGACGAGATCGACAAGATGTCGGCGGTCGTCGCCGGCAAGCCCAACCCGCTCGGCGTCGTCCTCCAGCAGGGCCTCCTCACACTCATGGAGGGCGAGTCTGTCGCGCTACGCGCCCACGTCCTCGTCGACGGCGTCGAGCAGGAGCGCACCCTCGACATCTCCACGGCGGGAATGATGTTCATCTGCGGCGGCGCGTTCGAGGGCCTCTACGACCAGGTCTACTACCGCGTCACGACCCCGGGCTCCGGCGAGAAGCTCAAGTCCACGGCGATCCGCACCGCCGACGGCCAGGTCCGTATCGAGCTGCGCTTCGCCCTCGCCGACTATTTCCGCCTCGAGGACCTCTTCATCTACGGCATGGTGCCGCAGTTCATCGCCCGCTTCGACAACGTGGTCATCCTCGGCGACCTCGGGATCGACGTGCTGCGGGAGATCCTGCTCAACTCGTACGACTCGCCGTTCGTCCGCTCGCGGCGCTTCTTCGAGATCATGGGCATCGAGCTGACCATCGACGATCTCGCCGCCTCGCTGGTCGCCGAGCAGGCGGAGGCGTCGTCGCGCACCGGGGCGCGAGCGCTGCGCGGCGTTTTCGGCCGCATCATCAACCCCTTCGAGTTCGACGTCGGCTCGGGCGAGCTCGAGAAGCTGGGCGACGGCCGCGCGCGCTTCACCATCACGGCGCCGCTCGTCCGCCAGGCGCTGAACCTGTAGCAGGCAGGGGACAGGGCACAGGGGGCGGGGGACAGACGCCCCCGCCCACCCTCCCGCCGAACGCGCGGGGGCGCTAGCTCTCGAGCTTGGCGACCAGGGTGATCTCGGCGTTGAGCAGGCGCGAGATCGGGCAGCCCGCCTTGGCCGCGGCCGCGGCCTTCTCGAAGGCCGCCGTGTCGGCGCCGGGGATGCCCGCGACCAGGTCGAGGTCCGAACGGGTCACGGTGAAGCCGGCGTCGGTCTTCTCGAGGGTGACGGTGGCGGTGACGGCGAGTCGCGCCGGCACCATTCCGGCCTGGCCGAGCTCGGCCGACAGCGCCATGGCGAAGCAGCCGGCATGGGCCGCGGCGATGAGCTCCTCGGGGTTGGTCCCGGGCTCGTTCTCGAAACGCATGGCGAAGCCGTACCTGGTGTCCTTCAGGGTGCCGCTCCCGGTCGAGATCGTGCCCTTGCCGTCTTTCAGCCCACCGCTCCACACTGCGCTGGCAGTCCTCTTCATGTCGTCCTCCCGTGCGACCTAACGTCGCCTGCGTCTCGGTTGCTCCGAGGCCGGGAAGTATACGCCGAGACGCTCGACCGGCGGAACCGGGGAAGGAGCCGTCGGCGCGGGCCAAGAGAAGGCAGGTGCGGCCGATCCACTCATGGCGCCGGGGGGCGGCCGAGCTGGTGCGCAGGCGACGGCGCGTGGTCGTGATCACGGACCGCGGGAAGAATCGCGCGGTCGGGAGCTGTTCACCGCGACATGGACGAAACGAGGGTGATTCGCCTCCTCGGCGACGCCGAGGAGACCGGCGGCGTCACCGCGACCCGTGGATTCCGCGCCCGGCTCAGGGTGCGGCGCGCCAAGCTCGTCGTGCTCGCGTCGGCCCTGCTGCTCGTCGTCGGGGCGCACGCGGCAGCCGGCGCCGAGCGGCCGCTGCCGCTCATGGACGCGGTCCGGATGGCGCTCGAGAAGAACGAGCGGATCATCATCGAGCGGGAGTCGCTGGCCGCGGCCGAGGCCGCCGTGACCGGCGCGCGCGGGGCCTACGACCCGTTCCTCGAGCTGCAGGGCGGCTGGCAGCGGGTCACCGAGCCGGTCAACTCGGCGTTCTCCGGCGCGCCCGAGGGCGAGCCCGCGCCGACCACCGAGGTGAGCGACGCGGGCGCCTCGCTTCGCCAGCTTCTCCCCTCGGGCGGTGAGCTGTCGCTCCGGCTGGGTACGGCCCGGACGACCACGGACGATGCCTTCACCCTCCTATCGCCGGCTTGGGACACGGCGGCCGGCGTGGAGTTTCGCCAGCCGCTGCTCCGGGCCCGTGCCGTCGACGCCACCCGGCTGTCGATCCGCGTCGCGACGGCGGACCGCGAGCTCGCCGGTGCCTCGCTGCGGCGCGTCGTCGGCGACACGGTGGCCGAGGTCGAGTGGGCGTACTGGCGGCTCCTGGCCGCCCGCCGCGAGGTGGCGGTCCAGGAGGAGGCCGTCGGCCTGGCCGACGAGCAGTTGGCGGAGACGCAGATCCGGATCTCCAGCGGCGCCGCGCCCGAGACCGAGATCGCCCAACCCAGGGCCGAGCTGGAACGGCGGCGTGGCGACCTCCTCGCCTCGCGCGAGGCGTCGTCGCGGGCGGAGAACGTCCTCAAGCTGCTGATCCTCGGCGACGACGACGAGCTCTGGTTGGACCGCCTGGTCCCCGCCGACGAGCCGCCGGCCGAGGCGACGCCGGGAGACCTCGCGAACGCGCTCGAGCGGGCCCTCGCGAGCCGGCCGGAGCTGGAAGGGGCGGCAGCCGTCGTCACCCGCCGTCGCGCCGAGGCTGCCCTCGCGAACGACTCGCTGAAGCCGAGGCTCGATGCCGTGATGTCGTACGCGCGCTTCGGCCTCGCCGGCGGGTCAAACCCGGCGGGGGGCGCGATCCCGGGCTTTCCGGCGGCCGTCCCGCCCGGGCAGGAGGGCGGTTGGAGGCGCTCGTGGACCGTGCTCGGCCAGGGGGAGTTCGACGACTCCCGGGTCGGGCTGGTGTTCGCCCTCCCGCTCGGCAACCGCAGCTCCCGGGCCGCCGCGGCCACGGCCGCCGCCGGCACCCGACAGGCCGAGGCCGAGCTGGCGCGCGCCCGGAAATTCGTCCGGGCCGAGGTGCTCGATGCCGCCTCGGCGCTGGAGACGACGGCGGGGCGGATCGAGGCGACCCGCGCCGCGCGCGAGGCGGCCGAGGTGCAGCTCGCGGCCGAGCGGGAGCGCTACGCGGTCGGCCTGTCGACCAACTTCCTCGTGCTCACGAGGCAGAACGACCTGGCCCGCGCTCGCCTCGACGAGAACTCGGCCCTCACCGACCACCGGATTGCACGCACCAGGATGGCGCGGGCGACCGGGTCGCTGCTCGAGGAGCGGGGGATCGTGATCGACCAGGGGCCGACGTCGACGCAGTGATGGTGAAGTGAAGGGAGGTCTGTTCCGATGGCCCGAAGGATGATCCTCATGCTGGTGGCGGTCGCCGTGTTCGTGGCCGTCATCGGCTCGGTCAAGTTCCACCAGATCCAGACCGCGATCGCCGAGGCGTCGGCGTTCCAGATGCCGCCGGAAGCCGTGACGACGATCGTCGCCCGCGAGGAGCGCTGGCCGTCTGAGCTCGCCGCCATCGGCACCGTCACCGCCGTGCACGGCGTCACGGTGAGCGCGGACCTGCCCGGCATCGTCGAGGCGATCTCCTTCGACTCGGGCAAGGCGGTGCGGCGCGGCGACGTGCTGGTCACCCTCGACACCAGTCAGGAACGGGCTCAGCTCGCCGCCGCCGAGGCGGGGCTCGAGCTGTCCCGCCTCAACCTCGAGCGGATGCGCGAGCTGCGCCAGAAGGGGGTCACGTCGCAGGCCGAGTACGACCGCGCCGCGGCGGAGAACGAGCAGGCGAGCGCGCGGTCCGGCGAGATCCGCGCCGCCATCGAGCGCAAGACGATCCGCGCCCCGTTCGCGGGGATCCTCGGCATCCGCCAGGTCAACCTCGGCCAGTACCTGCGGAGCGGCGACCCGGTCGTGTCGCTGCAGTCGCTCGACCCGATCTACGTCGACTTCGCCGTGCCCCAGCAGGAGTTCGGCCGGCTGCACCGGGGCGCCGAGGTCCGCGCGACGGCCGAGGGGGTCCCCGGGGACGGCTTCGCCGGGACGATCACCGCGGTGGACTCGATCGTCGACACGGCGACGAGGAACATCCGGGTCCAGGCGACCTTCCCCAACCCCGAGGGCATCCTGCGCCCCGGGATGTTCGTCGAGACCCGGGTGTCGTCCGGCGAGGGCGCCACCGTGGTCGCCCTCCCCGCGTCGGCGATCAGCTACGCGCCGTACGGCGACTCCGTGTTCGTCGTCGAGCAGGTCCAGGGGAAGGACACGAAGGCATACCTGGGCGTGCGCCAGCAGTTCGTCAAGCTCGGCGGCGGTCGGGGCGACCAGGTCGCGGTTCTCTCCGGCGTCAAGCCCGGCGAGCAGGTGGTCAGCTCGGGCGCGTTCAAGCTGCGCAACGGGGCGGCGGTCTTCGTCAACAACAACGTGCAGCCCGCCAACGACCCGGCGCCGAAGCTGGAGGACTCCTGATGCGCTTCACCGACCTGTTCGTCCGGCGGCCCGTCCTCGCGGTCGTGGTCAACCTGGTGATCCTGATCGCCGGGCTGCAGGCCGTCCGCTCGCTGTCGGTGCGCCAGTACCCGCGCTCCGACATCGCGGTGGTCCGCGTGACCACCGCCTACATCGGCGCCAACGCGGACCTCGTGCGCGGCTTCATCTCGACGCCCCTCGAGCGGGTCATCGCGTCGGCCGACGGCATCGACTATATGGAGTCGTCGAGCGCCCAGAGCATCTCCACCATCACCGTGCACCTGAAGCTCAACTACGACACGAACGCGGCCCTCACCCAGATCCAGGCCAAGGTCGCCCAGGTGCGCAACGACCTGCCGCCGGAGGCCGAGGCGCCGGTCATCGAGCTCGAGACCGCCGACAACCAGTTCGCCGCGATGTACCTGGGCTTCGCCGCCAAGGACCTCGACCAGAACCAGATCACCGACTACCTCACCCGGGTGGTCCAGCCCAAGCTGTCGGCGATCTCCGGCGTCCAGCGCGCCGAGATCTTCGGCGACCGCACCTTCGCGATGCGCGTCTGGCTCAAGGCGGACAAGATGGCCGCGCTCGGCATCTCGCCGTCCGAGGTCAGGAGCGCCCTGGCGCAGAACAACTACCTCTCGACCCTCGGCAGGACGAAGGGCTCGATGGTGTCGGTCAACCTGATCGCCAACACCGACCTCAAGACCCCCGAGGAGTTCCGCCAGCTCGTGGTCCGCCAGTCCGACGGGGTCGTCGTCCGCCTCGGCGAGATCGCGGACGTCGCGCTCGGCGCCGAGAACTACGACGAGGACGTCCGCTTCAACGGCGAGACCGCCGTCTTCATGGGCGTCTGGGTGCTGCCGACGGCGAACTCCCTCGACGTCGTCGGCCGGGTGCGCGACGCCATGCCGGACATCCGGGCACAGCTCCCGGCCGGGATGACCGCCGGCATCCCCTACGACTCGACGATCTACATCTCCAACGCCATCGAGGAGGTGCTCAAGACGCTCGGCGAGACGCTGCTCATCGTCGTCATCGTCATCTTCCTGTTCCTCGGCTCCTTCCGCTCCGTGCTGATCCCGGTGGTCGCGATCCCGATCTCGCTGATCGGCGCGGTGTTCCTCATGCTGGTTGCCGGCTTCACGATCAACCTCCTCACCCTGCTCGCCATCGTCCTGTCGGTCGGCCTGGTCGTCGACGACGCGATCGTCATGGTTGAGAACGTCCAGCGGCACATCCACGCCGGCGCCCGGCCGGTCGCCGCGGCCATCGAGGCGGCGCGCGAGCTGGTCGGGCCGATCATCGCCATGACCATCACGCTGGCGGCGGTGTACGCCCCGGTGGGCATCCAGGGCGGCCTGACCGGCGCGCTGTTCCGCGAGTTCGCCTTCACCCTCGCCGGCGCCGTCATCGTCTCGGGCATCGTCGCGTTGACGCTGTCCCCGATGATGGGGTCGAAGCTGCTGCGGGCCGCCGACACCGAGCGGGGCTTCGCCGGGATGATCAACCGGCACTTCGAGGTGGTGCGCCGCACCTACATGCGGCAGCTCTCCGCGACCCTCGCGTATCGCCCCGTCGTCCTCGTCCTGTGGGCCATCGTGGTCACCCTCATGGTGCCGTTCTACCTGTTCTCGCAGCGCGAGCTTGCGCCCACCGAGGATCAGGGGATCGTGTTCGGCATCATCCAGGCCTCGGCGAACTCGACCCTCGACCAGACCAAGCTGTTCGCCGACCAGGTCCACGACGTCTACCGCGCCTTCCCCGAGACCGACAGCATCTTCCAGATAACCTTCCCGACCGGCGGCTTCGGCGGCATGGTCACGAAGCCGTGGAGCGAGCGCCGCAAGAGCACCCAGCAGCTCCAGCTCGAGTCGGCCGCGGGGCTCGCGAAGATCCCCGGCGTCCGGGTCATCCCGCTCGTCCCGCCCGCGCTGCCCGGCGGCGGGGACTTCCCGGTCGACGTCGTGATCGCCTCGACCGCCGAGCCGGCGCAGCTCCTCGAGCTCGGCAACCAGCTCGTGCAGAAGGCGTTCGCCAGCGGGCTGTTCATCTTCGCGGACGCCGACCTGAAGTTCGACCAGCCCCAGGCGGAGGTGGTCTTCAATCGCGACAAGGTGCGCTCGCAGGGCGTCGACCTCGGCCGGGCCGGGGCGGACCTCTCGGTCATGCTGGGCGGCGACTACGTCAACCGCTTCTCGATCCAGGGCCGCTCGTACAAGGTCATCCCGCAGCTCAAGCGGACCGAGCGGCTGACCCCGGACCAGCTCGCCAGCATCCACGTCACCGGCCCCGACCACCGGCTGGTGCCGCTGTCGACCTTTGCCACGCTCGCGACCTCGACGGAGCCGCGCGAGCTCAAGCGCTTCCAGCAGCTCAACGCGGTCCGCATCCAGGGCGTGATCCCGCCGCCGGTGTCGCTCGACCAGGCGCTGCGCTTCCTCGAGGACGAGGCGGCGGCGCTCCTGCCGCCGGGGTTCACCGTCGACTACGCCGGCGAGTCGCGCCAGCTCCGCACCGAGGGCGGCAAGTTCCTCGGCCTCTTCCTGCTCTCCGCGATCCTCATCTACCTCGTGCTCGCCGCCCAGTTCGAGAGCTTCCGCGACCCGTTCATCATCCTGGCCGGCTCGGTGCCCCTCGCCCTCTCTGGGGCCTTGGTCTTCTCCCTCCTCGGCCTGACCACGATCAACATCTACAGCCAGGTCGGGCTCATCACCCTGGTCGGCCTGGTGGCGAAGAACGGCATCCTCATCGTCGAGTTCGCCAACCGCATGCAGGAGCAGGGGATGGACAAGGTCCACGCGGTCGTCGAGGCGGCCGGCACCCGGCTGCGGCCGATCCTGAGGACCACCGCGGCAACCGTCATGGGCCACTTCCCGCTCATCCTGGCGAGCGGCCCCGGCGCCGGGGCGCGCAACTCGATCGGCATCACGCTGGTCACCGGGATGGTCATCGGCACCGCCTTCACGCTCCTCATCGTGCCCTCGATCTACACCCTGCTGGCCCGCAGCCACGTGCCCGCAACCGAGAGCGCCATCGGCGGCCTCGCCGCGGCAGAAGCGTAGAAGACAGGGGACAGGGCACGGGGGACCGGGAAAGACGTAGCGGCCGCCCGCCGGGCGGCCGGCCCCTCGTGCGAGGCGCGTGCAGGGCCGACGACGGCCGGCCAGCGGCCGGCCGCTACGGACGACGAACCCTGCCGACAACGCAACGGCCGCCCGCGGGCGGGCGGCCGGCCGTTTGCCCGTGCTAGCCTGCGTCGAGGACCAACGAATGCAGCGGCGCGAAGAAGACCGGCACATCGCAACTGGGCTGACCGTCCTGCCCTGCGCGGTCGCTGCCGTTCGGGGTGACCTGCCTGCCCTGATACGTGCTCGCCTCGCTGCCCGCGCTGTCATGGCGACCATCATCGTCGTCCTGGTGAGCCTGTTGGCGACGACCGCTCGCGCATCGACACCCCCCTACTCCTCGCCCGCGCCGGTCGAGTTCCTCAAGTTGCTGGACCTACTCGACCGGGGCAACGTGACGGTTGGCGAGCTGCGCGAGGTGATCGCGCCGGTCCTCAATCGCCGGTTCGGGTCCGGCTACACGATCGGCGTGATCCTCAACGAGGCGGTCCGCCAGGGTGCACTCCGGCACGAGGACGTAGTGGCCGCCATGGGCCTCGAGGGCTGCTTCCTCGACAAGCACAGGTTTGATCCGGGGCCTTGCGGTAGTCTCGTCAGCTTGATCCGCCTCGGCCCACAGCAGGACAGGATTCTGGTGGCCTCGGCGCTGTCAGCCGCCGAGAAGCAGGCCGCGCTCGAGAGCCTGCGCAAGGAGGTGCTGGCCTCTCGGTGCGCCTCGGGACCGTCAGGAGCAGACCCTTGCGGGGAATACGGGCGAGCGCTGATCCTCGCGAATCCGCAACCCCTGGCCGCCGGATTTCGCCTCTTCGCGAGTCAGAGCCTCGATGAAGTCCCTGAGGCAGCGGATCGCGACGCCGCGCGGTCGATGGCGCGGGCCGATCAGGCGACCGCGGAGGATCGAGCGGCACTCATGAAGCTCCGCGGGGCGATCGCGACGGCGATGCTCGAGCGCCTCCACAGCTCGATGGGACGTCCCGAGGTGGTCGAGGAGGTGCGCGCGACGCCAGAAGGCGTGCTCCGGGCAGCCTTGGGGACCGATCAGTTCCTCGTGCCATCCATGCTTGATCTCGGGGGTCACAGCAGCACAGGGTGCGTCGTCGACGCGTGGCGCGCGCCGAAGGAGGCCCCAAGTCAGTGGCACGCCTGGCGGCTCTTGCTCCAATGTGACGGCGTCTACTGACGGTGCAGCGGCGTCGCACCCACGCGAAACCTGATTCGCCAAGGTGCGGGACGGCATGGCTTGCACGGTCGCACCGGCGAGCGAGGGGCGGGCGCATGCGCCGACAGTCCGGACGCGGAGAAGACACCAGCAGGTCACTGGGCAGCTGGGCGGGTGTCGGGTGGAGGCGCGTCAGGGGCTCGGAGGGCGATTCACTCGCCCGCAGCGCCCTGGGGGGCTCGGGGGGGCAAGGCGGCGGAGGCGCGGGTGGGGGGCCGCCGGCCCCCCCGCTCAGACATTAAACCGGAAATTCACGACATCGCCGTCCTGGACGACGTAGTCACGGCCCTCGAGGCGCAGGGTGCCGCGGGTGCGGCAGGCGGCGAACGAGCCGGCGTCGAGGAGCTCCTGCCAGCCCACAACCTCGGCGCGGATGAAGCCGCGCTCGATGTCGGAGTGGATCGCGCCGGCGGCGCGGACCGCCGGGGTGCCGGCGGGGATCGACCAGGCGCGGCACTCGTCGTCGCCGGCGGTGAGGAACGAGATCAGGCCGAGCAGGCGGTAGGCGGCCTGGAGCAGGCGGTCGAGGGCTCGGTCGGGGAGGCCGAGGTCGGCGAGGAAGGCGGCCTGGTCGGCCGGCTCGAGGCGCGAGATCTCCTCCTCGAGCGGGGCGCAGACGACGCTGACCGCCACCTGCTCGCGCTCCTGCCAGCGCTCGAGGCCGGCGCGGGCGAGCGCCCCGGCGAGGTCGGCGGCGTCCTCCTCGCCGGCGTTGAGGACGAGGAGCAGCGGCTTCAGGGTGAGGAACGTGAACCCCTTGAGGAGCTGCCGCTCGGCCGCCTCGAGGCCGGCCTCGCGCAGCGGCGTGCCTGCCTCGATCGCGACCTTGCAGCGCTCGAGGGCGTCCCGCTCGGCCTCGAGCTCCGGCGCCTTGCGCTTGCCGATCTCGCGGCCGAGACGCTCGAGGCGGTTGCCGACGACGGTGAGGTCGGCGAGGAGCAGCTCGGTCTCGAGCAGCTCGAGGTCGCGCGCCGGGTCGACGCTGCCCTCGGAGTGCGGCACGTCGTCGGAGGCGAAGCCGCGCAGCACGACCGCGAGGCCGTCCATGGTGCGCAGCTCCGGGACGTTGAGGCTGCCGCCGGAGCCCTTGGCAATGCCGGGCACGTCGACGAAGCGGACCGTCGCCGGGGTGTGCTTCTTCGGCTTGAACAGCTCGGAGAGCCGGTCGAGGCGGGCGTCGGGGACCTGCGCGATGCCGACGTGCGACTCGCGCTTGCCCGGGGCGGCCTGGACGTGGTGGCCGGTGAGCAGCGAGAAGAGCGTGGTCTTGCCCGACAGCTCCAGGCCGAGAATGCCGAACTCCATGGTTGCCTCCGCGCGCCCGTCCGGGAAGGAGGGACTGGGAGCGACCCGATTGTAGCGGACGGGCGCAGTGTCAGCGGCCGGGCGCGTCGCGGGCGGCGATCCAGCCGTCGAGCCGGGCGCGGCGGGCGTCGGTGTCGGCGCGCGGGCGGAGCGCCTCGAGCTCGCCGGGCGGCGTGGAGGCGGTGTAGACGTCGTGGATGACGGCGCGCTCGAGGGCGGCCTGCCAGCTCGCAGGCGGCCGGACCAGCGCGGCCGCGAGCACGATCGGGACGGCGGCGAGCAGCACGGCGGAAGCACGCTCGCGAGCCCGGGCGCCGGGTGTCGCGGCCGCCGCCAGGAGCGCCGCGGCAACGATCGCCAGGACCGCGAGGAGCGGGAGCACGACGCCGTCCGGCAGCCACGACGGGACCGTGGTCCCCGACTCGCGCAGCAGGGGCCACGCCAGCGTGAACGCCGGCAGCGGGTAGTCCTCGGGGGGGAACGGGAACGTCGCCAGGCACGGCCAGACCATGACCGCACCCCAGGCGGCGATCACGGTCGCGAGCAGTCTGCCCGCCGGTCGGGCCAGTGCCGCCTCCGCCCCGCGCGCCAGCGGCACGGCGAGCAGCGGCAGCACCATGAGCAGGTAGCGCGGCCCGGGGAACCAGCCGCCGTGCCGGTTCGCGTACCCCGACATGACGACGAGCAGCGCGGCCGGCGCCAGCCACAGCGCGAGCCGGCCGCCGGCGTGGCGCGGCCAGCGGTCGTGGCGGTGGGCGGGCCAGAGCGCGAGCGCCAGGGCGGGCATCCACACCAGCAGCCCGCGGGCGGGAGAGACGAGCAGCTCGACCAGTCCGGCGAGGCTTGGTGCCCCGATGCCGAACGCGCCGCGCGCGGCGAGCTCGGCGTACGCGCCGTGCGCCTCGTGTGCTGACGACAGCGTGAACGGCGAGCCGAAGCACTCGGCGTTGTAGCCGGCGAGGAGACCGAGCGGCAGCGCGGCGCCGAGGGCGAGCCGGAGCGCCCCGCGGCCGCCCAGGCGGGGGAGAGCGGTCACGGCGATCACGATGGCGGGCACCGCGGCCGGGTACTCGGCGGTCACCGCCCAGCCGAGCAGCACCCCCGCCCCGAGCGCCGCGCCCGGCCCCGGCCTAGCCTCGTCGTGGAGCACGAGGAACGCCGCGAGCAGCAGGCAGGCGGCGAGGGCGTGCGAGAACGCGAGCAGCGAGGCGGCCAGCAGCGGGCTGCCGAGCGCCAGGGCGACCGCGGCGAACGTCGTGCCGCGCGGGTACGGTCGGGCCGGCCCGCCGGCGAGGAGGAGCACGGCGATGGCGAACGGCAGGGAGCAGGCGAGGAGACGCCCGAGGACCAGCGCCCAGGCCAGCTCGGCCTCGCTCCCGCCGGCCGCCAGGCGGGCGACGAGGGCGCCGGGGAGGAGCAGCGGCAGCATGCCCGGCGCCTTGTTGGGGAACGCGCGGCCGCCGGCGGACGCGACGTCCTCCATGGCGCCGAAGCGGGCGATCTCGACGTCGATGTCGAGGGCGCCGCGATCGGCCACGGCGATCGCCTGGTAGACGCGGGCGCGCTCGTTCGGGCTCTCGAAACGCGGCCAGTAGTTGACGAGGACAAGCTGCAGGATCGTCGTCACGCCGAGGGCGAGGACGACGACGGGCGAGAGCCGCGCGGCGACGCGCACCGCGGCAGTGTACGGGCGAATCCTCGGGGCGTCACCAATGCCCCTGCCGCGCCTCTAACCCCATGAGTACAAGACCTGACCCCGGTGCTAGCGGTGGAGGACGGGGCGGGGGGGGCCGGCGCAGTCGCCGCGGACGGCGGCGGTGAGGGTGACCGACCATGGCGAGGCGGTGCCGCAGTCGGTGACGGCGCGGACGCGGATGAAGAGCGTCGTCCCGGCGCCGGGCGCGGTGACGGCTGCGGTCGTCCCGCTGACGGTGGTCTCCTGGGGGCTCGCGAAGTCGGGCGTCGCGGCCGACTGCACGGTGTACGAGGTCGCCCACGGCGTGCCGCTCCAGCGGACGACGAACGCCTTGCCGGCGCAAGCCTCCGCGAAGGGGGCGGAGAGGCCGGCCGGCTGCGCCAGCGTGTCGCAGTGGGTCGCCAGGTAGGCGTAGGCCGCGCCGGCGTCGATGCGGGGGCGGGTGACGTTGTTGCGGCCGTCGGGGCGCAGGCGGCCGGTGCTTTTGAGGGCGGCGCGGATCGCCTCGGGCCCTCTCGCCGGGTAGGCCTGGGCGAGGAGGGCGGCCACGCCGGCGGCGTACGGCGACGCCGCCGAGGTGCCGCCGAAGCAGTCCTCGGTGCCGCCGCCCATCTTCGGCGTCTTGGCGCAGGTGGACGGCGCCAGCACGTCGAGCGCCTCGGAGGAGTCCGAGTAGCAGGTGATCCGGTCGGTCGCCGTGCTGTCGGTGCAGCCGCTGTCCATGCACTGGCCCTCGCCGAACGTGGCGTCGTGCGACACGCAGCCGATCAGCGGAAGCGTGAGGCTGCAGATCTCGTCGTCGTAGACCGCCCCGACCGCCAGCGCGGTGGAGATGCAGGCGGGCCAGGCGATCCCGCGGCTGCAGCCGCCGTTGCCCGCCGCCGCGACGGGGAGCACCCCGGCCGCGACGAGCTCCTCGAACGCCGCCGCGTAGGCGCCGGCGATGCTGTCGCAGTGCCCGGGTCCCGGTGGCCACTCGTCGTCGTCGTAGCCGCCGAACGACATGTTGAGCACGCGGATGTTGAACGGGTTGCCGGCGTGAACCGAAACGAGGACGGCGTCGATGCCGGCGAGGATCTGCTCGTCGGTCCCCTCGCCCTCGTCGTCGAGGACGCGGACCGCGACGACGGTGGCGCTCGGCGCGACCCCGCCGCTCTTGCCGGCGGCGATGCCGGACACAGATGTGCCGTGGCCCTGCTCGTCCCGGGGGTCGCCGTCGTTGGCGACGGCGTCGCGGAGCTTCACGGTCTTGGCGGAGGGATCGCTGCCGCCGGGCGCCAGCTCGGTGTGGCCGTAGTCGACGCCGGTGTCGAGCACGGCAATCCCCACGCCGCGGCCGTCGAAGCCATGCGACGTCACGCCGACGACGTTCATCAGCGCCCGGCCCTCGCGGCGGAAGGCGCGTGCGACCCGGTTCGGCCACACCCCGGCGACCAGCGGGTCGGCGGCGAGCTCGGCGAGGTGGACCGCCGGCACGCGGAGCGACACGACGGGCAGCGCCTCGTCGCGGCGGGCCACGCCGACGCCGAGCGGACCCCAGGTGGCCTCGAGGGCCGAGGTCGCCCGGGCGACCGACGCCTCGAGCTCGCCCGGCGCGGCGACGGTGCGCAGCGGATCGCGGCGGAGCGTGACGATGCACGCGAGCTCCGCCTCGCCGGCCGCGGCGCGCGCCAGCAGGCTCGGCGCCACGAACGGGTGGCCGAGATCGATCGAGGCGTGTTCGACCGCCCCGGCGACGGCGCCGAAGCCGAGTGCCACGAGAACCGCAAGCGTCACGCGCGTGTGCATCGGGACCTCCACGCTTCCCACCATGCGGCCGTCGGCCGCGTTTGGCAAGGCGCGACCCGACGAGCGATCGATCGGGGGCGGGATCAGCGGCCGCGGAGGGCGTCGAGCCGCCGGCGGGCGTCGGCGTGCGCCGGGTCGATCCGCAGCGCCGCCTCGAGCTCGGCGGCCGCTTCCTCACGCCGGCCGAGGGCGACGAGCGCCTTGCCGGCGTTGGCGTGGGCCTCCGCGTAGCGCGGGTCGAGGGTGGCCGCTGCGCGGAAACGCGCCAGCGCCTCGTCGAGGCGGCCGAGGCGCGCGAGCGCTGTCCCGAGGTTGTTGACCGCCTGGGCGTTCGTGGGCTCCAGGCGCGCGGCGGTCTCGTACGCGGTCGCCGCGGCGTCGACCTGGCCCGTCGCGAAGAGCGCGTTGCCGAGGAGCGTGAACGTCCGCGCGCGACCCGGGTTGATCGCCGCCGCCCGGACGAGCAGGGGTACCGCCTCGGCGCCCCTGCCTGTCTCGAGGAGCGCCAGGCCATGGTTGAAGAACGCGAGCTCGAGGTCGGGCGCGAGGCGCTCGGCCTCCGTCCAGGCGGCGATCGCCTCGTCGAGCCGGCCGCCGGCGTGGAGCGCGTCCCCGAGCCCCAGGAAGGCGAGGGGATAGTCGGGCTGCAGCCGGATCGCCTCGCGGAACAGCGGGATCGCGGCGGCCGGGTCGTTCTTCGCGTAGGTCAGGTCGTGTGCGAGGTTGAACGGCGTGAGGGCGGCCTGCTGCTGGCGGGTGGCGAGCGGAAGGAGCGACAGGGCGGCGGCGGCCAGCGCAGCGACACCCGGCCAACGCAGCGCCCGCCAGCGGCGGTCCCGGAGGAGGGGCCAGGCGCGGTCGACGCCCGCCGCCGCGAGGAGCACGAGGAACGGCACCAGCGGCAGGCGGTAGCGCGCGTAGATGAGGAAGAGCGCGACGCTGCCGGCGAACAGGACGATGGCCAGCCCGAGGTGCCAGAGGCGCCGGCGCTCCTCCCAGGTCAGCACGGTCCCGGCGGCGGCGAGGGCGAAGAGGACGGCGAACTGCCCCGGCCAGGCGAGTGCCCCGAGCACCCAGCAGGCGGCGGCCGCACCGTAGTAGTCGTCGGTGTCGCCGACCTCGACGTTGCCGACGACGAGGGCCGTCTTGCGGGCCATCAGGGCGAGCCAGCGGCCCGGCTGCCCGGTGATGAAGCCCAGCGCCTCGTCGCGCCAGTAGTCCGACACCTCGCTCGGCGACAGCGCTCTCTCCCGCGCCTGCTCGGCCAGCTCACGGGCGTCGATGCGCTCGAACTGGGGGCTGCCGCGGCCCGCCCGGAGCGGGGCGTAGAAGCCGTCGGCGGCCGGGTTGTTGCCGAGGTAGAGGTTCGGGCCGAGCTGCGAGGTCGTGAGGTGGAACTCGCCGCCCACGACCTGGTTGCGCAGCGCGACGGGAAGCAGGACGGCGACCAGCCCGGCGAGGACGGCGGCGAGGACGGCGCCCCGCGTTCGCCAGGGCACGGTGCGGAACTGCGCCGCCACCCAGACCGCGACGACCACGACGAGCACGACGGCGTTCTCGCGGGTGAGCATGAACCCGGCCAGGCCAGCGCCCACCGCGAGGAAGCGGGCGAGGCAGCGGGGCGACGTGTCGATCGCCCGGACCGGCGCGATCAGGGCGAGCAGGAGACAGGCGAAGAACACGTCGAGGACGGACTTCTGCAGGATGCCGGTGAAGTACACCGCCGGCGCGTAGAGCGCGAGCGCGAGGCCGGCGAGGAGGCCGGTTCGCGGCGAGAACAGCGATCGCCCGGCGCCGGCGAGGAGCGCGGCGGCGGCGGCGCCGAGGATCGCCTGCAGCACCCTGGCCGCGGCCACGCTGGGCCCGGTCACGGCGTAGAGCACCCCGAGGGTGTACGAGTAGAGCGGCGCCTGGTAGAACACCCCCTCGGCCCGGCCCAGCCAGTCGCCTGCGGCGATCCGCCGCGCCCAGGCGTCGTAGGCCTCGGCGTCGCCGATCACGAGGCCGGCCAGCGGCGTGCCGGAGAGTTGCCAGAGGTAGACGAGGCGGACGAGGAGCGCGACGGCGAAGACGAGGAGCTCGAGTCGCCAGATCGAAACGACCGGCGTTCCCGGAACCGGCGCCGGTGAGGCCGCCGGACGGCCCGTCACCGGCGTTCCTTCTGCCCTCTTGGTCGAGCTCTTGCGGCCCACGGGGTCGAACGATAGCAAACGGGCGGCCGGCGTCCGGCTAACCCACATAGTACAAGACCTGACCCCGTTGAACTCGAGCGGGCTAGGATGCGTATGCGAGGCATGCGCCCGCGATGCGTGCGCCCGGGGGGGAACGATGAACACGAGGCGGATTTTCGCGACGGTCACGGCGGTGGTCGTGCTGGCGGCGGCGACGGCGCGGGCAGCCGACAAGGCGGCGCAGATCGACGCGCTCGTCACCCAGTACGTCGAGCTCGGGCAGTTCAACGGCGCCGTCCTGGTCGCCGAGAACGGCACGGTGATCTTCGAGAAGGGGTACGGCCTGGCAAACATGGAGTGGGGGATCCCCAACGCCCCCGACACCAGGTTCCGGCTCGGCTCGATCACCAAGCAGTTCACCTCGGCGCTCGTCATGCAGCTCGTCGAAGAGGGGAAGCTGTCGCTCGACGCGAAGCTGTCGGACCTCCTTCCCGGCTACCGCAAGGACACCGGCGACCGGGTGACCCTCCGCCAGCTCCTCAACCACACCTCGGGAATCCCGAGCTACACGGACAGCCCGAGCTTCCGGGCCGAGATCAGCCGCGACCCGTACGCCGTTGGCGACATGGTGTCCAAGCTCTGCGCCGGTGACCTGCAGTTCGAGCCGGGCAGCACGTTCCGCTACAACAACTGCGGCTACGTCCTGCTCGGCGCGATCGTCGAGAAGGCGACGGGGAAGCCGTACGAGACCGCGCTCAAGGAGCGGATCCTCGACCCCGCCGGGATGGCCGACACCGGCTACGACCATTCGGCAGCGGTCCTGCCCCGGCGCGCCCAGGGCTACGAGCGCACGCCCGGCGGCGTGGTCAACGCCCCGTACCTCGACATGTCGCTACCGTACGCGGCCGGTGCGCTCTACTCGACCGTCCGCGACCTCTACCGCTGGGACCGGGCGTTGGCCGGCGAGAAGATCCTGTCGGCGAAGGCCAAGGCGGCGACCTGGGAGCCGGGGCTGCAGGGCTACGGGTTTGGCTGGGGGATCGTCACCGCCCCGATCGGACCGGGCGGGGCCGAGCGCACCGTGATCAGTCACGGCGGCGGGATCAACGGGTTCGCGACCAACATCGCCCGCGTCCCCGCCGACGGGAACCTCGTCGTGTTCCTCTGCAACACCGGTGCGGCGCGCTACGAGGCGATGTCGGCCGGGGTGTGGGACGTCCTCTACGGCCGCACGCCGGCGGCGCCGAAGCGGCCGATCGGCGAGGTGCTGGCCGCCGTCGCGATGAAGGACGGCGCCGAGGCGGCCGTCGCGCGCTACCGCCAGCTCAAGGCGACCGAGGCGGACCGCTACGACTTCCACGAGCGGGAGCTCAACAACGTCGGCTACCAGCTTCTCGCCGCCGGCAAGGCCGATGCCGCCGTCGCCGTGTTCACGCTCAACGTGGAGATGGTCCCGACCTCGTCGAACCCCTACGACAGCCTCGGCGAGGCGCTCGCCGCGGCCGGGAAGAAGAACGACGCGATCAAGGCCTACGCCAAGTCGCTCGAGCTCGAGCCGTCGAACCTCAATGCCATCGACCAACTCTCCAAGCTCGCGAAACAGTAGCGGCTGTCGAGCCGCTCTCTTCCCGGACCCGGGACCCCTGTCCTTCTACAGCGCCTTGCGCGCGGGGACGAGCACGTTGGCGACGAGCAGCCCGGCGACCAGGGCGACGGCGACCATGAGGGCGGCGAACGCCGTCTCCACGCCGGAGACGACGTTCTTGTCCAGCATCGCCGACAGGCTGGAGAAGCCGAGGCCCCCGGGGACGAGCAGCATGATCCCCGGCACCAACGTGATCGCCGTCGGCACGTTCGCCCACCGCGAGTAGAGGTTCGACGCGGCGCCGACGGCGAACGCCCCGGCGGCCACGCCGAGCTGCGGCCCGAGCAGCTCGGCGCCGCCACGCGCGCCCCAGAAGGCGATCGCCCCGGCGGCGACGATCCACGGCGCATCGCCGGGGCGGGCGGCGAAGAGCACGACGAAGCCGAGCGACGCCCCGACGACCGCGATCGCCATGGTCCACGCCGGGAGCTGGTCCGGCACGGGCGCCGGCTGCCAGCCGGGGAGCACCCGGGTGAGCTGGCTGCCGAGCGTGACGCCGAGGCCGATCTGGACGAACGCCGCCCCGGCGCCGACCAGCCGCGCGGTGCCCGACACCCAGTTCCGCGTGGCCAGCTCGTTGATCGCCACGGTCAGCGTGAGGCCGGGGATGAGCACGATCAGGCCCGCGAGCGTCGTGACGTAGACCGACACCGGGAACGCCAGCCAGTTGGCCGACACCGCCAGGGCGGTGGCGAGCGTGGCGGCGAGCGTCTCGAAGACCCGGCCGAGGGCGGGTCGGCGCCCGGCGGCGACGGCCAGCAGCCCGATGGCGAGGCCGACGACGACCGAGGCGGCGATCTCGCGGAGGCCGCCGCCGAAGAAGCGGGCCGCCGCGCCCGAGGCGAGGCCGAAGCACGCCGTGGATAGCGCCGGGCCGTAGCGGTGGGCGGCGGCGACGATGCGCCGGACGGCGGCGAGCGCCGCCGCCGGGTCGAGGGTGCCGTGCCACACCCGTTCGGCGACCTCGTCGAGGAGCGCCTGCTTCTCGAGGTTGACCTCGCCGGGCTCGACGCGGGCGAGGCGGGCGACGCCTCCCGGCCCGCCGAACTGGGCGAAGATCGCGGTCGGCGCCGAGAAGAACTCGGCCTCGACGCCGAGGCGGCGGGCGAGGCCGGCGAGCGCCGCCTCGAGCCGGTGGGCCGGCGTCCCGTAGGAGTGCAGGGCGCGTCCGAGCTCGAGGAGGAGCGCCTCGCCCCCGCGGTCGATCGGGGGCGCGGTCGGGGTCGTCGGGGCGGAGCGCTCGCTCATGGCCGGCTCACACCGTGACGTTGACGGTCCCGCGGGTGAACGTCAAGGCGAGGGCGCGCCGCTCCGGTCCGGCGAGATAGGCGAGCATGAGGTACTTCGCCTCGACGGTCGTGCCGGCCGCGGCACCGACCTGGTCGCGAGTGCGGGCGGCCAGCCGCGCGAGCTCGTCGGCGATCGACTGCACGTCACGGTGGGCGCGCACCGCGGCGCGCGCGGCGAGCAGCGCCCCGATGAACGCATGCGCCTGCAGGAGGTGCAGCCACGCCGCCGCCTCGGTGGCGCGGGGGAGCCGGGTGAACTGCGCGCGCCGGCCGAGCACGACGTCGAGCGCCTCGCCCGGCC
Source organism: Acidobacteriota bacterium (assembly GCA_016213675.1). Classification (GTDB taxonomy): domain Bacteria; phylum Acidobacteriota; class Thermoanaerobaculia; order Thermoanaerobaculales; family Thermoanaerobaculaceae; genus JACQZW01. Next base: position 102,455 of record JACQZW010000020.1, read on the forward strand.
TGGTGACGACGAGCTCGGTCATCGCCGGCGTCACGCACTCCGAGAGCAGGCGGACACGGCGGCCGCCCCCGGGCAGCGGCTGCTCGGCCAGCTTCGCGGCGGCGAGGAAGGCGGCCCAGGCCCGCCGGCGCAGCGCGCGCTCGCCGGCATCGACGCCGAGCAGGAGGACGTGGGGCACCGCCGCCGGCGGCAGCACGAGGTCGAAGGCGTAGGTGTACGCGCCGCGCTCCGCGAGCAGCGCGGCGCCGACGGACGCGGCGCGGGCCTCGTCGAGCCGGCCCAGGGTGCGGGCCGCGGCGAGGTGGGCGCGGACCAGCGCGGGGATGACCGAGGGGCGCGACTCCTCGAGGGAGCGGGTGATCCGGGCGGCCACGTCGAGCCGGGTCAGGCCCTCGTCGGCCGCCGCCGCGGCAGCGAGGTCGAACACCACGGACGCCTCTTCGACGCCGCCGAAGCGCTGCGCGAGGGTCGCGCCGCCGCTCCCCGAGACGACGGCGAGGGCCGCGTCCGGGCGGTCCCGCTCGATGCGGAGCTCGGTCCACGCCGCGAGGGAGCGGGACAGCTCGCGGCCGATGAGGTCGAGGCGCAGCTCGAGGTGGCGGTCCTTGCGGATCGCGTCGACGAGCGCGCAGCGGGAGATCTCGACGCCGTTGGCGCCGCCGGCGCGCACCGCCTCGAGGGCGGGCAGCCAGTTGCCGGCGAGCAGCGCGAGGTAGGCGTCGGCGCGGTCGGCGAGCCGGACCTCGACGTCGAGCAGCGCCTCGTGCGAGGCGCCGCGGTTGACCCCGGCGGCGATCTCGGCGGCGATCTCCCTGGTGGCGACGCGCTCCATGTGCGCATCCACCTCGCCGCGCAGGGTGTCGTAGTGGCCGAGCCAGCCGGCGAGGCGCCGGCGCGCCTCGGAGAGCGGCAGCGTGAGCGCCGCGAAGCCGTCGTCGACGAAGCGCTCGAGCCGCTCGCGCGCGTCGCCGAGGGCACCGACGAGGCGGTCGATCCGGTCGAGCAGGCGGCGCACCGCCGGGTTCCTGGCGGCCAACGAACGCAACCCGTCGATCCCGGCGGCGATCTCGTCGAGCGTCACCGTGGCCCCGTCGCCGCCGAGCGCCCGGGCGATCGCGCCCCGGGCGCGCCCGCCGAGCGCGTCGACCTCGCGGGCCACGTCGTCGAGCCGGGCGAGCAGCGCCGCGACCTCGGCGGTCAGGCCGTCCGGCACGGTGAACACCCGGCCGACGACGGCCTCCGCGAACGCCTCGGCGTTCTCCAGGTCGACCCGGGCGGCGAGGGTGAGGCGGAGGCCGACGAGGTCCTCGCGGCGGCGGAGCAGCCGGACCCGGACGTGGCCGGCGCGCACGCCGCGCGTCACCACCAGCCGCACCCGGCCCGACAGCGTCGTCGCGACGCGCGCGCCCACCGTGACGCCGGCCGCGAGGGCGAGCGGCGCCTCGAGGCGGAACGGCGCCGAGGCGACGTCGAGCAGCTCGACGCGGCGGACGCGGGCGAGCGCCCAGCCAGCGTCGGCGCGCAGCGCCACCGACCCGGTCGACTCCAGCACCAGCGCTTCGCCTTCGGAGAGATCGGCCACGCGGCCGAGGTCCCACGGGCTGGCCAGGTGGCGGAGCAGGTCCGTCAGGGCGGTCCTCGCCGACTCGTCGGTCCGGCACGGCCGGTGGTGGGCGAAGGTGACGGATGCGCCGGCGTCGAAGCCGACGGCGAGCGAGGCGCCGGGGCGGCCGAGCGGCACCCGCCCGGCGAGCGTCTCCTCGGCCGTCCCGGACAGCACGAGCGAGGCGAACGCCGTGTCGGTCGAATCGGCGGCGTCGAAGTCGTCGAGGGGCGGGTCGCCCCTCCGCGTCAGGTGGACACCCGCGCTCAGGGCACCGCCGAGGCGCAGCGGTCCGAGCCTGGTGGCGGTCCGGCGATCGAACGCGCCCTCGGCCGTTCGCTCCCAGTGCCCGCGCGCGCCCATCACCTCGCGCACCGGTCGGGCCAGCTCCCCCGCCACGCCGAGCGCCCCGAGCACCCTCCGCCCCGCCTCGCGCACGTCCATCGCGACCTCCGCGCCAGATTGCCGGCGCCCAGTCTAGCCTGGGCGTCCGGCGTTCCCCAGCCTGCGCGTCCCCGTGCGAACGATGCCGACTACGATGGTGGTGATCGCGCGCGGGCGTCACGCACCGGGACAGGGGCGGGCCGGCACGCGCGGAGGAGGCGCCGATGCCCGACGCAGTACTCGCCATCGACCAGGGCACGACCGGGAGCACGGCACTCGTCGTCTCCCGCGACGGCGCGATCCTCGCCCGTGCCACCTCGGAGCTCACCCAGCACTACCCGCACCCGGGGTGGGTCGAGCACGACCCGGACGAGATCTGGCGGGTGAGCCTGGCCGTCATGGAGCGCGCACTGGCCGAGGCTCGCGTCGGACCGGGTGAGCTGAAGGCGATCGGGATCACCAACCAGCGGGAGACCACGCTCGTGTGGGATCGGGCCACCGGCACCCCGCTGCATCGGGCCATCGTCTGGCAGAGCCGCCAGACCGCCGATCTCTGCGACCGGCTCAAGGCCGACGGCCACGAGGCGCTGGTCCGCGAGCGGACCGGCCTGGTGATCGACGCCTACTTCTCGGGCACCAAGGTGCGCTGGATCCTCGACCGCGTCCCCGATGCCCGCCGGCGGGCCGAGCACGGCGAGCTCGCCTTCGGGACCGTCGACACCTGGCTGCTCTGGAAGCTCACCGGCGGCCGCGTCCACGCCACCGACCCGACGAACGCGTCGCGAACCATGCTCTACGACATCCACCGGCACCAGTGGGACGGGGAGCTGCTCGACATCCTGGGCGTTCCCCGGCCCCTCCTGCCCGAGGTGCGGCCGAGCTCGGGTGTGTTCGGCGTGACCGGGGCCGCGGGCCGCCTGCCGGACGGCGTGCCGGTCGCGGGCATCGCCGGCGACCAGCAGGCGGCGCTCTACGGCCAGGGCTGCTGGGAGCCGGGCATGGCGAAGAACACCTACGGGACGGGCTGCTTCGCCATGATGAACATGGGGAACGAGTGCCCGATCAGCCCGGGCGGGCTGCTCACCACGGAGGCGTGCGACGCGGCCGGGCTGCCGGCCTATGCCCTCGAGGGGTCGATCTTCGTGGCTGGCGCGGCGGTCCAGTGGCTGCGCGACGAGCTCGGGCTCGTCCGGAACGCCGCCGAGACCGATCCCATCGCGCGGTCGGTGCCGGACACCGGCGGGGTCTTCTTCGTCCCGGCCTTCGTCGGCCTCGGCGCGCCGCACTGGGACATGGGCGCCCGCGGCGCCATCGTCGGCCTGACCCGGGGGTCGAGCCGGGCCCACCTGGTCCGCGCCACCCTCGAGAGCATCGCGTTCCAGACGCTGGACGTCATCGACGTCATGAACCGCGAGACCGGCATCCGGGTGCGCGAGCTGCGGGTCGACGGCGGTGCCGCCGCGAACGACTTCCTGATGCAGTTCCAGGCGGACATCCTCGGCGTGCCGGTGGACCGGCCCGTGCTCCTCGAGACCACGGCGGCGGGCGCCGCGTTCCTCGCCGGGCTGGCGGTCGGCTTCTGGCGGGACCCGCAGGAGCTCGCCGGCGCGCGCCGCCGCGAGCGTCTCTTCGAGCCGGGGATGCGTGAGGACGTGCGAAACAGGCTCCGTGCGGGTTGGCAGGAAGCCGTGGCCCGGGTTCGCAGCCGCGGGCCGGAGGAGGCGTCATGAGCGACATCGAGCAGGGTGAGGGCCAGGTCACGACGCAAGACGGGCTGGTGCTGGTCACCCGCCACTGGGTGCCGCCCGATCCGCGGGCGGCGCTGCTGTTCGTCCACGGGCTCGGAGAGCACTCGGGCCGCTACGACCACGTGGCGCGCCGCTTCGCGGCCAAGGGGTTCGCCTGCCACGCGCTCGACATCCGCGGCCACGGACGCAGCCCCGGGCTCCGGGTCCACGTCGACCGCTTCGACGAGTTCGTCGGCGATGTGGCTGCGATGCGGACACGACTGCGCGAGGTCCACCCGCGGCTGCCGCTCGTCCTCGTCGGCCACTCGCAGGGCGGCCTCATCGTCCTGCACTCGGCGCTCGCGGCGCCGGAGGGGCTGGCCGGCGTGGTGGTCTCGTCGCCGTTCCTGGCCATCCATCCAGCGAGTCGCCCGTCGGCGCTGGTCGCCGCGGTGGCCAGGGTGCTGTCGAGGCTGGCGCCCAGGCTCCGTCTCGACAACGGCGTGGATCCCACGTACCTCTCGCACGACGCCGAGGTCGTGAGGGCGTACGTCGGCGATCCCCTGGTGTCGACCAAAGTTTCCGCCCGCTGGTTCACGGAGATCCTCGCGGCCCATCAGGCTGCCCGGGCGCAGGCGGCGCGGCTCGCGGTCCCGGCCCTGGTGATGCAGTCCGGCTCCGACCGCCTCGTCGACCCTGCCGCGACACGGGGTTGGGCCGCGGCCGCGCCGGCCGGTCTCGTCGAGTACGTCGAGTGGGAGGGGCTCTACCACGAGATGTTCAACGAGCCGGAGAAGGAGACGGTCTTCGCGCACATGGAGCGCTGGCTCGACCGACACCTCGCCGCCTGATCCGCCACGGCGCCCGTAGGCCGACGAATCGGCGCGGTTTGTACCCTGTCACCCGCCGCGGCGTCGTGGCCACCAGCGCCTCGGGCGGAACGCTCGCGAGAGCCGGTGTCCTGATCGGACGTGGGTGGTAGCCTTGAAAGCGATCGGGGGCTCGATGGCGCACCACACCGCGCGCGGCGCGTACCGGCGGCTCGTCGACCGGCTCGAGGCGTTTCCCCAGGGAGCGCCGCCCTCGGACCTCCTCTACCGCATCCTCGAGCTGCTGTTCTCCGAGCGCGAGGCCTCGCTCGTCGCGCAGCTCCCGATCCGGCCGTTCACCGCCGCGCGTGCGGCTGGGATCTGGCGCATTTCCGAGGCGCGAGCCCGCGAGGTGCTCGACGAGCTGGCCGGGCGGGCGATCCTCCTCGACTACGAGCACGACGGGGTGCGTCGCTGGGTGCTGCCGCCGCCGATGGCGGGGTTCTTCGAGTTCTCGATGATGCGGCTGCGCGGCGACGTCGACCAGAAGCTGCTCGCCGAGCTGTTCCAGCAGTACATCACCGTCGAGGACGACTTCGTCCGGGAGCTGTTCACCGTCGGCGAGACGCGGCTCGGGCGGGCCTTCGTCAACGAGAGGGCGCTGCCGGAGGAGCTGTCGCTGCACGTGCTCGACCACGAGCGGGCGAGTGCGGTGATCCGCTCCGCCTCCGTGATGGGCGTGTCGTTGTGCTACTGCCGGCACAAGGCGGCGCATCTCGGGCGGGCCTGCGACGCGCCGCTCGACATCTGCATGACCTTCGGGACCGTCGCGGACTCGCTGATCCGCCACGACTTCGCCCGCCGCGTCGACGCCGCCGAGGGGCTCGACCTGCTCGCGACCGCTCGGGCGCGACGACTCGTGCAGTTCGGCGAGAACGTGCGCGAGGAGGTCGGCTTCATCTGCAACTGCTGCGGATGCTGCTGCGAGGCGATGATCGCGGCGCGGCGGTTCGGCATGCTGCGCCCGGTCCACACCACCAACTTCCTGCCGGTCTTCGACGCCGCGGCGTGCCGCGGCTGCGGCACCTGCGTCAACGCGTGCCCGGTCGAGGCCGTGGCGCTGGTGTCCGCCAACGAGGCGCACCGGCCGCGGGCGCGGCGCGCCCGGCTCGACGAGGCGCTCTGCCTGGGCTGCGCGGTGTGCGTCGACGCCTGCCCGCGGGGGGCGATCTCGCTGCGGGAGCGCCCGGCGCGGGTGATCACCCCGGTCGACTCGGTGCACCGCGTGGTGGTCATGGCGATCGAGCGGGGCAAGCTGGCCAACCTCATCTTCGACACCCGCTCGGCCGGCCACCGGGCCCTCGCGGCGATCCTCGGCGTCATCCTCCGCCTGCCCCCCCTCAAGCGGTCGTTCGCCGGCGAGCAGATCGCCTCGCGCTACCTCGATCGGCTCCTGGCGCGGCGCGACCGGCCAGTCGGTGCGGTCCCCCAATAGCCGACGGCCCCGGGGCGGGCGCCCCGGGGCCGGTCGGAATCTGGACGACGGGCGCCGTCAGGGTTGACGGACGAGCTCGACGCGACGATTCAAGGTTCGCCCCTCGAAGCTCGTGTTGTCGGCGATCGGGACGGTCTCGCCGTAGCCGTGCGCGGTCATGCGGTCGGCGGCGACGCCGCGGCTTTCGAGGTAGGCGCGGACCGCCTCGGCACGCCGCTCGGAGAGTGCCTGGTTGTACGGCTCGGTGTTGGTCGAGTCGGTGTGACCGGCGACCTCGACCCGCACCTCGGGGTAGGCCTGGAGCTGGACCGCGACGCCGTCGAGCACCGACCTGGACGCCTCGGTGAGCTCGGCCTTGTCGGATGCGAAGAAGACCCCGTGGAGGACGAGGGTGGTCTGGCCGGCCGGGAAGAACGACGGGGCGGCCTCCTGCGCCGGACAGCCCCGGGCGTCGACTCTCACGCCCCGCGGGGTGTCGGGGCACTGGTCGATGCCGTCGTAGACGCCGTCGCCGTCCGAGTCGATGCCGCAGCCGCGCTCGTCGACCCGCGCGCCCTTCGGCGTGTTGGCGCAACGGTCGATGCCGTCGGGCACGCCGTCGCCGTCCGCGTCGATCGGGCAGCCCCGGGCGTCGACCGTGACGCCCCTCGGCGTGTTCGGGCAGGCGTCGGCGCCGTCGGGCACACCGTCGCCGTCAGAGTCGACCGGACAGCCCTCGGCGTCGACCGGCCAGCCGCGCGGCGTGTCGGGACAACGGTCGAGGCCGTCGAAGACACCGTCGCGGTCGCTGTCCGTCGGACAGCCGCGCGGGTCGACGATCGCTCCACGGGGCGTGTCCGGGCAGGCGTCGCGGCGGTTCGCCACGCCGTCGCCGTCGTCGTCGCCCTGCGGCACGCCGAACGACCAGCCGAAGAGCACGGCGGCGTTGGTGGTGCGTTCGCCGTCGAGGCCGTTGGAGCCGATGTTGGTCTCGCCGCGCAGCTCCCAGTGCCACACCGTCGAGGAGGCGCCGGCGAAGCGCTGGCCGAAGCCGAGCGAGGCGATGGCGCGGTCGAAGTCACGGGGCCGGCCGTGCGGGTCGTCCTGCTTGACGTCGAACCACGACCAGCCGACGGCCGGGGCGAGGTACAGGCGGGTCCGCTCGCCCATCCGCGGCAGCAGCCACTCGGCGCCGGCGCGGGTCGAGAACGTCATCACGTCGGGCGAGTCGCTGGCGGTGTTCCACCTGCCGACGGTGGTGTCGCCGAACAGGGTCCACGAGTCGGAGAGCAGCCAGGCGCCGCGCAGGCCGCCAAGCTGGGCGCCATGGGCGATCGTCAGGCCGCGGCCGGTGAGGTCGCGGTCCAGGACGCCCCAGCCGGCGAGCAGGCCGAGTGAGAGTTGGGGTTCGTCGTCGGCGCGCGCGGGCGGCGTGACCGTCAGGCCAAACAGGACGGCAAGGATCACGGACACCGGAAGGACCTTGCTATGGGCACGCATTGTTTCCTCCGTTGACGATCCCATCTTACTCGCTCAGCGCGCTGCGGCGCGCTCGCGCAGCAACGCGGCGATCGCCGCGGTCGCCTCGAGCAGCTCGCGGGCCGAGTCGGGGCGGATCGGCCGGCCCCGGTGCACGACCACCGTGTCGCCTCGCCCCTCGGCGTGCAGGCGGGGATCGGCGAAGCCGCGCAGGCGCTCGCGGACGACCGGGTCGAAGAGTGCGCGCACCGCGTCCGTCTCTTCGCCCTGCAGCACGAAGGTGCGGGAGAACGCGGCGTCCTCGGGGAAGTCGAGGTCCTGGCCCCCGAGCATCTCGCCGATGGCGTCGAGGACGGGGACCTCGCGGCGGAGGTAGAAATGCGGCAACGCGAGGCCTGGGAGGCGCAGCACGCACACCGTCTGGTCGTGGGTGGCGCGACTCTTGCCGCCGCCGGTCACGTAGCGGAAGTCGGCGAGGTGCACCGTGCCTTCCCAGGAGTCGCCGCTCGCGAGGTTGCGCACCTTCTGACTGTGGCCGCGGCTGAACACCTTGAAGCCGGCGAGCTCGGCGAGGAACGTCGGCGCCTCCGTGGCGAAGGCGAAGCCGAGGGAGGCGGCGGCCTGCGCCCACGCCTCGCGCCGCCGCCGCTCGGCCGCCCGCACGAGGAGGAAGATCCCGACACCGAGCGCCGCGACGGCGAGGATGATCAACGGAACGTACTTCGGCATGAGGGCCTCCACGCACGAGGATAGTCGACGCCGGACGAGAACATGGGCCCCGGGGATTCGTCCCCGGGGCCCTGACGGAGCTGCGTTCCTGCGGTCAGGCTTCAGTTCAGCCGGGTCAGCTCGACGCGGCGGTTCGTCGCGCGTCCCGCGGGTGTGGCGTTGTCGGCGATCGGCTTGCCCTCACCGTAGCCGTTCGTGGTCATGCGGTCGGCCGCGATGCCCTTGCCCACGAGGTACCCCTTGACGGACTCGGCCCGCGCCTTCGAGAGTCGCAGGTTGTGGGCGTCGGTGTTGGTCGAGTCGGTGTGGCCGCCCACCTCGACGCGCACCTCCGGCCACGCCTTCAGCGACTCGGCGACGCGGTCGAGGGCGACCGTCGACGCCGGCGTCAGCGCCGCGCTGTCGCTGGCGAAATTCACCCCTTCGAGGACGAAGTTCGGCTTGATCGGTTCCGGGACCGGGCAGCCCCGGGCGTCGACCTTGACGCCCGTCGGGGTGTCCGGGCACTGGTCGAGGCCGTCGAAGACGCCGTCGCCGTCGGTGTCGAGCGGGCAGCCGCGGGCGTCGACCTTGGCGCCCGTCGGGGTGTCCGGGCACTGGTCGAGGCCGTCGAAGACGCCGTCGCCGTCGGTGTCGAGCGGGCAGCCGCGGGCGTCGACCTTGGCGCCCTTCGGAGTGTTCGGGCACGCGTCGGCACCGTCGGCTACGCCGTCGCCGTCGGTGTCCGTGGGGCAGCCCTTGGCGTCGACCGGCCAGCCCTTGGGCGTGTCGGGGCACTGGTCGAGACCGTCGAAGACGCCGTCGCCGTCCGAGTCGAGGGGACAGCCGCGAACGTCGACGAGGGCGCCTTTTGGCGTGTCGGGGCAGGCATCCCGGCGGTCGGGCACGCCGTCGCCGTCGCTATCCTTCTGCGCCACACCGAACGAGTAGCCGAACAGCGCCAGGTAGTTGATGACGCTCTCTCCGCCGACCCCGTTCTCGCCCAGGCCGGTCTCGGCGCGCACCTCCCAGCGCATCACGTCGCCCGAGCCGACGAGGAACCGCTGGCCCAGGCCGAGCGAGGCGATCGAGCGGTCGAAGTCCTCGGGCCGCGTGGCGTTCGAGCCGCTGTAGTCGTAGAACGACCAGCCCAGCGCGGGGGCCAGGTACATGCGGCTCCGTGCGCCCGGTTGTCCGAAGAGGAACTCGGGCCCGAGCCGGAACGCCGAGTGCCGCACCCGCGTGTCGTCGGCCGCGTGGTCGTAGCGCCCGGTGCCGAGGTCGCCGAAGAGGTTGACGTGGTCGCCGACCAGGGTGCTGCCGCGCAGGCCGAACTCGAGGGTGCCGTGTTCGAGCGCCAGGCTCTTGCCGGTCAGCTCTTCATCGAGGATGCCCCAGCCGGCGAACAGGCCCAACTCGAACCTGGGGTCGTCCGCGGCGTGGGCGATGAGGGTCCCGCTCAGCGTGACTGCCAGGACGAGAGTGGCAGACAGTGGGCCGGACAGACGAACTCGCATGACGTCCTCCTTTGGTTCTGTGAGGAGAAGTGTAGTCGGCTTGCAAAGGGCCGTGCAACTCGCCGCCTGCGTCGCGGCGGGATCCGCGAGCCTGACCGACCGGCCGGCCGGCCGTCGGCCACCGCTTGCCGCGCTGCGGCGAAACGGGGCTAGAATCGGCTCGACAGGTGCGGGTGTGAGCGAGGGAGGGCAGGTGGCGACCGATCTCAGGACAGCGCTGGTCTTCACCCCGCGGGTGCGGTGCACCGAGGACCTCATGGACTCGCTCGGCCGTCAGCCGTGGGCCACGTGCTCGCCGACGGCCGCCGGGTTCATCGGCCGGGGGCGCGGGCTCGAGCTGCGGTTCGACTTCGCCCGGACCGCCCGACAGGCGCTCGACCGGCTCGCCAGCTCCTACTACAACCTCGTCGTGGTCGACTGCAGGCACCTCCCCGGCTGCGGGCGCGGCGCGGTCCGGCACGAGGAGGCCGTCTTCGCCTTCCTCGACGCGCTCCGGCGCGAGCCCGACCGCGAGCGGCGCTACCCGTTCCGCCGGGTTGTCGCCCTGGTCGGCGACTCCGACGAGACGCGCGCCGACCACCTGATCTTCGCCATGGGCGAGCGGCACGTCGGCGCCTGCCTGCGCGACGTCTCGCTGTCCGCGCACCACGGCGCCCGCTCGGAGGCGGCCCGCGACGAGTTCGTCGAGTCGTTCTGGACGCTGTGCCGCAAGGTCCTCGTCGAGCGGCACCGCGGCAAGAAGGCGATCAACGCGGCGGGCGGCGGGCTGTCGGGCCTGTACTACGAGCTCGGCGTCCTCAAGTGCCTCGACGATGCGCTCGACATCGACCTGCGCGACTTCGACCTGTACTACGGCATCAGCGCCGGCGCGATGGCGGTCGGCGGCCTCGCGACGGGGTACTCGATCGACGACCTGCTCGTCAGGCTCGGCAAGGTCGACGAGGCGTGGCCCTACCGCCTGCAGCTCTCCTGGCGGCACCTCAACCTCTCCGAGATCCCGCGCCGGATCTCCCTGGTCCAGCGCGAGCTGCTGCGCTACGCGGTGCGCATGGTGAAGCGCGAGGACGAGCTGTCGGTGCCCTCGCTGCTCGGCGCCTGGGCGGTCATGCTCGGACCGATCTTCGACAGCACGGAGTTCGGCGACGGGCTGCGCCGGTTCTTCGAGGCGTCCTCGTACGGCAACGACTTCCGCACGCTGCCGACGCGCCTGTTCGTCGGCGCCACCGACCAGGACCGCCGGGAGCACGTGCTGTTCGGCGGCGAGGGGTTCGACGCCGTGCCGATCTCGCGGGCGGTCCAGGCGAGCTGCGCGGCCCATCCGTTCTTCCCCAGCGTCGAGGTCGACGGCCGCTACTACACCGACGGCATCGTCACCCGCACCTCGAACCTGCGCAGCGCGGTGGACCACGGCGCCGACCTAATCTTCGTCCTCGACCCGTTCGTCCCGCTGATCACGACCGACGCCGGCTTCAACGCCCGCCACGGCAACATGTGGATCGTCGAGCAGGACTACAAGACGATGTCGTACACCCGCTACGAGCAGGCGCGCAACGAGCTGCTCCGCCGCCACTCGCGGGTGTCGATCTATACCTTCGTGCCGTCGAACTCGATGCGCCGCCTGATGAGCGGGCAGAACCCGTTCGTGTCGCGCAACTTCCACGGCATCGTCTGCGAGGCTTACAAGAGCGCCTACCGCCGCCTGCGGACGATCGAGTACAAGATCCGCGGCGAGCTCGCCTCCCACGGCATCAAGATGGACCTCGCGCCGGTCGAGGAGCGCGTCCACCGCCTCGCCGACGCCAAGCGGCCCGACGCCGGCGCGCTGCTCGGCACGGCCAACCCCGACAAGCGCGCCCCCAGCGCGGCCTGAGGACAGGGACCGGGGGACAGGGGACAGCGTCCCCCGCCCGGCCGTGCGCTTGACGGCATGATAGCGCGGGTGATATCGTCAAACTACGTTGGGAAGGCGAGAAAAGCTCATCGAGAAGTTACGCCGCCGGCCGCCCGAAGCGGAGTTCGCCGACATCGAGTGACTCCTCGATGGCTTCGGGTTCCAGCGCGTGAACAGCGACGGCTCCCATTTCGTGTACCGAGATGGGCAGGACGTCAGGTCACGGTGCCCACGGTCAAAGGTCGCAAGGTGAAGCGGGCCTACCTTGCACGCGTTCTCGAGATTCTGGGATTGGACGAGGAGGAAGGAAATGACTAGGAAGGCGATCGAGAACCTCCTCAAGCGCGAGTACCCGATCACGCTGGTTCCGGCTGAGGAGGGCGGCTATCTGGCGGAGCACCGCGATCTTCCCGGCTGCATCACTCAAGGCGATTCCGTCGCCGAGGCCATTGAGAACCTCGCAGCGGCCAGACGCCTGTGGATCACCACTGCCGTTGAGCACGGCGACGAGGTGCCTGCGCCTTCGACCGACGACCGGTTCGGTGGCCGCGTCCTGGTGCGCATGCCGAAGTCGCTCCACCGCCGCCTCTTCGAGCGGTCGCAGGACGAGGGCGTCAGCCTGAACCAACTCGTGGTCGCGGTGCTTGCCGGCGCACTCGGTCAGCGCCCCTCCGGCCCGAGGGCCGACGCGCTCGATTGGTACGGAGAGTCCAGACCAGCGCGCGTCTCCGAGGCTCCCGCACGGCGCCGCCGGCCGTGAACGCCGCTTGCCTTCGCTGACGCGGGAACGAGGCCGGGGCACTCAGTGTGCGTGAGTGGCCTGCACCAGTTCGACGAAAGCGGCTGACTCCGGTACTCGCTTCGCGAGAAGGTCGGTGTCCGCGCCGATCCTCTGCAGGAGGAGCATCAGGACGAGTTCGGTCAACTCGCCACCTCCCCGCTACGAGCCTGACGCCACGCCCTGCTTCTGCCTCCCGCCGAGGAACCACAGCCAGCGGCCGAGCTTCTCCTGCAGCGACTCCATGTAGGTGTAGACGACCGGGGTGACGAACAGCGTGAGCGACTGCGACAGCACCAGACCGCCGACCACCGCGAGGCCGAGGGGGCGGCGCGCCTCGGCGCCGGCGCCGAAGCCGAGGGCGATCGGCAGGGTGCCGAAGAACGCGGCCATGGTGGTCATCATGATCGGGCGGAAGCGCACCACGCAGGCCTCGTAGATCGCGTCGGCCGGCGCCTTGCCGCCGCGGCGCTGCGCGTCGAGGGCGAAGTCGATCATGATGATGCCGTTCTTCTTGACCAGGCCGACGAGCATGATGATGCCGACGAAGGCATAGATGTTGAGGTCGCTGCCGAACAGCATCAGGGTGAGCAGCGCGCCGAGGCCGGCGAGGGGGAGTGCCGACAGGATGGTCAGCGGGTGGATGAAGCTCTCGTAGAGGATGCCGAGCACCATGTAGATGACCAGGATCGCGAGGACGAGCAGCAGGCCGAGCCCCTGCATCGACGACTTGAACGCCTGCGCCGTGCCCTGGAAGGTCGGGGTGACCGTCGCGGGCAGCGTCTCGCGGGCGAGCCGGTCGACGGCGTCGGTGGCCTGCGACAGCGCCACGCCGGGTGCGAGGTTGAACGACAGCGTCACCGACGGGACCTGCCCCGAGTGGTTGACCGCGAGAGGGCCGACCCCCGGGGTGAGCGTGACCACCGAGTCGAGCGGCACGAGCTGGCCGTCGCCCGACCGGATGTAGAGCAGGCGGAGGTCGGCGGGGTCGGTCTGGTACTCGGGCTCGAGCTCCATGATCACCCGGTACTGGTTGTTCGGCGCGAAGATCGTCGACACCTGGCGCTGCCCGTACGCGGTGTACAGCGAGTCCTCGATCTGTTGCGCCGTGACGCCGAACGAGGCGGCCTTGTCGCGCTCGATGCCGACGTTGATCTGCGGGTTCTTGAGGAGCAGGTCGGTGGAGACGTCGGTGAGTACCGGCAGGCCGCGCAGCTTGGCCTCGAGGACCGGGGCGACGCGGTACAGCTCGTCGGTGTCCGGCCCGGTCAGGGTGAGCTGGTACAGGCTGCGGGTCATGCGCCCGCCGATCTGCAGGGCCGGCGGGCTCTGCAGGTAGACGCGGATCCCGGGGACCTGGGCGAAGCGCGGGCGCAGCGCCTCGACGACCTCGTCGGCGGTCATCTGCCGCTGGCTCCGCGGCTTGAGCCGGATGAAGACGTTCCCGGTGTTCGACGCGCCCATCCCGCGCCCGCCCGCCGACGACATGAACGCCTCGACGTTGGGGTCCTGCCGCACGATCGCGGCGATCGCCTGCTGGTGGCGCACCATGGCGTCGAAGGAGATCCCCTCGACGGCCTCGGTCTGGCCGAAGAGCTGGCCGATGTCCTGCGCCGGGACGAACCCCTTCGGGATCTTCATGAACACCACCACGGTGAGCGCGGTGATGACGAGCGTGTAGAGCATGGTCAGCCGGCGATGGGCGAGCGACCACCTCAGGCCCGTCTCGTAAACGCGCAGCATGCCGGCGAAGAAGCGCTCGAAGAAGTTGAAGAGGGCATGGTGCTCGACCTCGCGCGGGGGCGCGAGGAAGCGCGACGACAGCATCGGCGTCAGCGACAGCGAGATGAAGCCGGAGATGAGGACGGAGAGGCCGATGACGACGGCGAACTCGCGGAACAGGCGGCCGACGATCCCGCCCATGAACAGCACCGGGATGAACACGGCGGCGAGCGACAGCGTCATCGAAACGATGGTGAAGCCGATCTCGCGCGACCCGTCGAGCGCCGCCTCGAGCGGCTTCTTGCCCATCTCCATGTGGCGGAAGATGTTCTCCAGCATGACGATGGCGTCGTCGACGACGAACCCGACGGAGAGCGTGAGCGCCATCAGCGAGAGGTTGTCGAGCGAGTAGTCGAGCATGTACATCACGACGAAGGTGCCGACGATCGACATCGGCATCGCCAGCGACGGGATGGTCGTCGCCGACAGGTTGCGCAGGAACATGAAGATGACCAGCACGACGAGGCACAGGGTGACGAGGAGGGTGAACTTCACGTCGTTGACCGACTCGTGGATCGGCTGCGAGCGGTCGAACAGGATCCCCATCGAGACGCTGGCCGGAAGCTGCTTCTCGAACTTGGGGAGGAGCTCGCGGACGTTGCGCGCCACCTCGACGGTGTTGGTCCCGGGCTGGCGCTGGATCGCGAGCACGACCGCCCGCTGGTCGATGAACCACGCCGCGACCTTGTTGTTCTCGACGTTGTCGATGACCGTGCCGAGCTCCTCGAGGCGCACCGGCTTGCCGTCGCGGTAGGCCACGATGATCGGCCGGTACGCCGCCGCCTCGGTGAGCTGGCCGTCGGCCATCAGTGTGAAGTTCTTCTCCGGGCCATACAGCGTGCCGGTCGGGAGGTTCACGTTGTTGGCGCGCACGGCGCGCGTCACGTCGTCGAGGGCGATGCCGCGGGTGGCGAGCTGGCGGGGGTCGAGCTGAATGCGGACGGCGTACTTCTGAGCGCCGTAGACCTGCACCTGGGCGACGCCGGAGACGGTCGAGATGCGCTGCGCGATCGTGGTCTGGGCGTACTCGTCGAGGGTGTAGAGCGGCAGCGTCGGCGAGGTGAGGGCGATGAACAGGATCGGCTGATCGGCCGGGTTGGACTTGTTGTAGGTCGGCGGGTACGGCATGTCCTGCGGGAGCTGGCGGCTGGCGCGGGCGATCGCCGCCTGGACGTCCTGGGCCGCCGCGTCGATGTCGCGGTCGAGGCTGAACTGCAGGGTAATGCTCGTGCTGCCGAGACCGCTCGTCGAGCTCATCGAGTCGATGCCGGTAATGGTCGAAAACTCCTTCTCGAGCGGCGTGGCCACCGACGTCGCCATGGTGTCGGGGTTGGCACCGGGCAGCGCGGCCGAGACCAGGATGGTCGGGAAGTCGACGTTGGGCAGGTCGGAAACCGGCAGCAGACGGTAGGCCATGCCCCCGAAGACGAGGATCGCCACCATGACGATCGTCGTCATCACGGGGCGGCGGATGAACAGCGCGGAGAAGTTCATGGCTGCTTCTCTCCGCTCCCGGCGCCGGTCTTGACGGCGACCTTGGCGCCGGGGACGAGGCGGAGCTGCCCGTCGGTAACGACGGTCTCGCCGGCGGTCAAACCGCTCGCGATCACCGCCTCCCTGTCGTCGATGCGGGCGACCTGCACTGGCCACATCTCGGCGGTGTCGTCGTCCTTGATGACGAACACATACAGGCCCTGCTGGCCGGTCTGGACGGCCGGCGCCGGCGCGACGACGCGGTTCGGCTCCTCACCGAGGATCACCGTGACGTCGACGAACTGGCCGGGCCACAGCGCCTCCTCCTGGTTGGGGAAGGTGGCCTTGAGGAGGATCGTGCCCGACCCCGGGTCGACGGCGTTGTCGATGAACGACAGCACGCCTTCCTGGGTCGTGGACTCGCCGCCTGGCAGCGTGGCCGACACCTTGATCCCGTCCTCGCGGCGCGAGGTCAGGGCCGGGAGGAACTGGGCGGGAACCGGGAACGCCACGTAGATCGGCCGCGTCTGGTTGATCGTCACCAGAGGCTTGTCGTCGTTCGCCTTGACCAGGTTGCCGACCTTGACGGACAGGGCGCCGGTCCGGCCGCTCACCGGGGCGGTGATCGTGCAGTAGCCGAGGTTCAGCCGCGCGTTGTCGACGTTCGCCTGATCGGCCGCGAGCGTCGCGCGCAGCGCCGCGGCGTTGGCGACGATCTGGTCGTACTGCTCCTTGGTGACGTAGTCCTGGGTGACGAGCCCGGCGTAGCGCGTGGCGTCGGCGTCGGCCTTGGCGAGGAGCGCGCGGTTGCGCGCGAGGCCGGCCTCGGCCTGAGCGAGCGCCGCCTCGTACGGCCGCGGGTCGATGGCGAACAGCGTCGCCCCGGCGGCGACGTTCTGCCCTTCGGTGAACGACACCTTCAGCAGCTCGCCGCCGATCCGCGCCTTGACCGCGACGGTCGCGATCGGTTCGACGTGGCCGATGGCGCGGAACGACAACGGGACGGTCTTCTGCACGACCTGAGCGACCGTGACGGGCACCGGCGGCGGCCCGCCTCGGGTTGCCGCTCCGTTGCCGCCGCACGAGGCCGCCAGTGCCGCGAGCGCGGGCAGGAGCAGGGTGGCGACGCGCAGGCGCCTCGGCGGCGAGAGCCGGCACAGGGATCGGGCAGAGATCGGCATGGTCGAATTCGTTGTCGTCATGGTTCCCTCTTCTCGATGGTGACGGCGGCCTTCTGCAGGGTTTCGGCGGCGGCGCCGGTGTCGCGGGCGAGCTGGGCGAGCGCGGCGAACCAGGTGGAACGCGCCTGGATCTCCTGCGCCCTGGCGTTGGCGAGCGCCGACTGCGCGGCGAGCAGGTCGATGATCGTGCCGACGCCTTCCCGGTAGCGGCCGAGCGCGACCCGCTCCGACTGCTCGGCGCTCGCCAGCAGGTCGCGGCTGGTGCGGACAAGCTGGGCCGCGGTCGTCAGGGCGGTGTGGCTCGTCCACACCTGGAGGACGACCTGCTGCTCGAGGCTGGTGGCCTGAGCCTGCGCCACGCCGAGCTCCTCCTTCGCCTTCTGGATGTTGAAGCTGCTGGCCCAGCCGGTGAACAACGGGAAGCTCAAGAGCAGCCGCGCCGACCAGTTGTTGCGGAAGTCGACGTCGCCGACCTCGTAGTAGCTCCGGTTGGCGCTCGCCGACAGCCCGAGGGTCGGCAGCCCGTCGGAGCGGACGGCGTCGATGTGCGCCGTCGCGCGGTCGACCCCGGCCCGCGCCGCCAGCAGGTCCGGGCGGCGGGCGTTGGCCACGGCGATGAGCCGCTCGACGGCCTCGGTCGGCGTGTCGAGGGGGACGTCGACCGGCAGCGTGCCGACGTCGTACGGCGTGTTGGCCGACAGGCCCATCGCGGTGGCCAGCGAGCCGCGCAGGACCAGCACCTGGCCGGCGACCGTCGCCTCGTCGAGCTGGGACTGCGACAGCGCGGTGCGCGCCTGCAGGACCTCGGCGATCGTCGCCACCCCGGCGTCGTGGCGGGTGGTGGCGGCGTCGAGCGTCGCTTGACCCTGGCGGACGCTGATCCGGGCCGCGTCGAGCTGGGCCTTCGCGTTGAGGTACTGGACGAAGGTCCGCTGGACCGCGAGGATCACGTCCTGGATCGTCGCGTTGTGGCTCCAGTCCGCGGCCAGCAGCGCCTGGCGGGCGTCCTCGGCGTCGGCCGACCTCCCGCCGAGGTCGAGGAGGAGCCAGTCGAGCTCGACCGCGGGGCCGTAGCTCGTCACCGGGACGCCGTCCTGGTTCTGGGTTGCGAGGTCGGCCCGGTTCGCGCTCGCCGTCAGGGCGACCGAGGGATAGTACGAGGACTTCTTGCTGCCGAGCTGGGCGGCGGCGACGCGAGCCTGGAAGTACGACGCCCGGGTCGCCGGGTTGTTCTGCAGCGCGATGTCGACGATCTCGGCCAGCGTGAGCGTCGCGCCCGGGGCGAGCAGGCGCTCGGGGATCACCGGTGGTGGCGGCGGCGGCGGCGCCGGCGGTGTCGCCAGCTCGGCGGGGCGGGACTGACTCGGCGGTACGGGGACCCGGCCGGACTGCGAGGGGTCGCTCACACTGACACACCCGACCAGGGTCACGACGGCGGCGAGCGCGGCCCCGGCCGGCAGGCAACGGAGGATCGCGTGTCGGGTTCGAAGCGTCGACTCCTGTGTCACTACGACACCTCCTTGTGAGGCGATTTCCGGCCGCCCCGCGAGGCTGCGGCCGCCGCCCGGATCCCGGCGACGGTGAACGCCACGATGTGCCGGACGTGGTCGGCCGGCGTGAAGACACCGTGACCGATCGCGGCGGACTGGGCGAAGCGCTGCAGGTGGAAGACGTTGGAGAGCTGTGCGACGAACGACTGTATGCACAGCACGGCATCGCGCTCGCTCAAGGCGGGCTCGAGCGCCCGGAGCGCGCCGAGCAGGGCGCGCCGGATCGGCATGATCATCTCGGCGGCGAACGTTTCGGGCGGCAGCTTGGGATCGAGCAGCTCGCGGGTCCAGAGCCGAAAGAGGAGCGGTCCGCGGCTCTCGTGCAGGGGGGCGACGAACGCCGTCGCGAAGACGTGCAGGACCTCGGCGACGTCGGGCGCGGGTCGCCGCGCCATGATCTCGCGGAGGGCGGCGAGGCGCTGCTCGCGCAGCACGATCAGGCCGCGGAGGAACGCTTCCCGGTAGAGGTTCGTCTTGCCGCCGAAGTGGTAGTTGACCGCGGCCAGGTTGCACCCCGCCGCCGCGGTGATGTCGCGGACCGAGGTCGCCGCGAAGCCGCGCTCGGCGAACAGGCGCTCGGCCGTGTCGAGCAGGCGCTCGCGGGTGAGCGCGCCGACCTCGACGAGCGGCACGCCGTGCACGGGCGGGTGGGGCAGGGCCTGGGCGACCATCGAAACGGGAGTATCAAACGCCCGTTTTATTCAGTCAAGCCGCACCGACGGTCGCGGGTCCCGAGTCCCGGGTCCTGCGACGCTCCATCCGGGCCACGGGCCACGTCTCTTCCTACAGCAGGATCCCCGCGATGCAGGCGTTGACCACGTTGACCAGCGTGCCGGCGAGGAGGGCGCGGACGCCGAGCCTGGCGAGGTCGGCCTGGCGGTCGGGGGCGATGCCGCCGATGCCGCCGATCTGGATCGCGATCGAGCTGATGTTCGCGAAGCCACACAGTGCGTAGGTCGACAGCACGACGGTCCGGGGCGAGAGGACGGGCACGCTGCCCGCCGCCTGGGCGCCGGAGGCGATGGCGGCGGCGTTGTCGAGCAGCGTCTTCATGTCGAGGTAGGCGATGAACTCGTTGAGGGCGATCTTCTTGCCGACCAGCACGCCGACCTGGCCGCACTCCGCCCACGGGACGCCCATCAGCCACGCGACCGGCGCGAAGGCGCGGGCGAACAGCCAGTCGAGGGAGAGCTGCGGCAGGCCGACGAGGCCGCCGCACCAGCCGAGCAGCGCGTTGACGAGCGCGAGCAGCGCGAGGAAGGCGATGAGCATCGCGGCGACGTTCAGGGCCAGCTTCATCCCGTCGATCGCGCCGGAGGCCGCCGCGTCCACCGGGTTGACCCACGGTCGCGCCACCTGCGCCTTGACGGTGCCGGCGGTCTCCGGCTCGCCGTCCTCGGGGAAGAGCAGCTTGGCGATGACGAGCCCGCCGGGCGCGGCCATCACCGATGCTGCGATGAGGTGCACGGCCGGGACGCCGAAGGAGATGTACACCGCCATCACGCCGGCGGCGATCGTGGCGAAGCCGCCGACCATCACCGCGTGGAGCTCCGACTGGGTCAGCCGGGGCACGTAGGGACGGACGAACAGCGGCGCCTCGGTCTGGCCGACGAAGATGTTGGCCGCGCCGCACAGCGACTCGGCGCCCGAGGTGCGCATCGAGCGCATCATCACCCAGGCGATCCACTCGACGACGCGCTGCAGCACGCCGAAGTAGTAGAGCAGCGTCATCGCCGAGGCGACGAAGATGATCGTCGGCAGCACCTTGAAGGCGAAGAAGTGGTCGACGAACTTCTCGCCGAAGACGAAGCTCGCGCCGGCGTCGGAGAAGTCGAGGAACTTCTTGACCACGGTGCCGAAGAAGCCGAACAGCTCGAACCCGACCGGGGTCTTGATGATGAAGAGGGCGATGGCGATCTGCAGGCCGAGGCCCCAAACGACGGTGCGCCAGCGGATCGCCCGGCGGTTCGTCGAGAACAGGTAGGCGACGGCCAGGAACACCACCAGCCCCAACGCCGAGATCGCTCGCTCCATGCGCCCTCCCCGACAGCGGGCGCATCATACCCTTCCGCCCGCCCACTCGGTCGAGGGTCGAGACTCGGGAGTCAAGGAACGAAGGTGAAAACTCGCCTTCGGGTGTCGAGCGCGAGGAGGTGCGGTCGGCTGTCGGCTACGCGGGGTCGGGGTGGCCGAGGTCGTCGGACGGCGGCTCCTTGCTCGCCTGGGTGAACGAGAGGAGCAGGAGGAGCGCCGCGAAGACCGCGTAGGCGAGGGCGAACTGGTAGGGCACGGCCCGGGCCAGGCCGGTGAGCGTCCACGGCAGGTACATGTTGCCGTCCGGCGAGGACGAGTGGACCACCCCGAAGAAGGTGAACACCGACAGGATGCCGAGGTAGAGCGCCGAGAGCCGCAGCCGCCGGTCGATCATCTCGGCGAGGAACGCCCCCCACAGCATCGCCGTCAGGATGAAACCGTTGCCGAGCGCCACGGTGACCAGGACCTCGGGCAGCTCCTTGCCGGTCTTGACGAGCAAGCCGGTGAAGACAGCCGCGGGGAGGAACGTCGACAGCTTGATGGCGAGGAGGCGGGCGACGGTCGGGAAGTACGCGAACGCGACCGCCGGCGCGTGGCGCGCGGGGCAGGCGAGGAACGCCTGGACCATGATGTCGAGGGCGACGAAGATGAGGATCGGCGCGAGCACGGCGCGGGGGATCAGCTCGACGATGTACGACACGTAGCCGAGGACGCCGCCGAGGCCGACGAACAGCCCGGTGATCAGGGTGTACCCGGCGCGGGCGCCCATCCCCTTGTAGGCCGGCTGGCCGATGTACGGCGTGGACTGCGCGACACCGCCGCACACCCCGGCGATCAGGGTCGCGACCGCTTCGGTGAGGAGGATGTCGCGGGTCTTGAAGTCGTCGCCGGCGACGCGGGCGCTCTCGGTCACGTTGATGCCGCCGACCACCGTGAGCAGCGCGAACGGGGCGGCGAGGGGGAGGTACTGGAGCGCGCCGGCGAACCCCTTGAGGAAGTCCAGGGTGGGCAGCGGGACGCCGCCGTGGAAGTCGGCGCCAGGCGGGGGCGCGTAGGTCCCGCCGACCCAGCCGAGCGGACCGAGGATGTAGTAGAGCGCGGTGCCGACGGCGACCGCCATGAGCACGCCGGGGAGGCTCTTCGGCAGCCGCACCCGGGCGACCAGGTTGTAGAGGATGAGGCCGAGGGAGACCATGCCGATGAGCGGCAGGCCGAAGATGTCGACGAGCGGGACGAAGCCGATGAGCGCGAGGCCGATCCCGGCCAGGGAACCGAGCAGGCCGGCCTGGGGGACCATCCTCTGGACCCAGCCGCCGCAGAACGAAAGCACCAGCTTGATGACGCCGATCAGCACCATCGTCGCCATGCCGATGTACCAGGTCTGCATCGCCGCCGCCTGGGGGTCCATCCCCTGCGCCTTGAGGGAGACGAACGCCGGACCGAGGACGACGAGGGCGATGCCGATCGTCGACGGGGTGTCGAGCCCGAGCGGCATCGCGGTGACCTTGGTGTTGCCGGTCCTCCGGGCCAGCCGGAAGGCCATCCAGGTGTATACGAGGTCCCCGAACAGCACGCCGAGGGCGGTGCCGGGGAACATCCGCTTGTAGACGATCTCGGCGGGGAACTGGAAGGCGAAGACGAGGATTCCGGCGAGGAAGGAGAGCACCGTCAGGTTGTCGAACATCAGCCCGAAGAAGCCGTTCACGTCGCCGATCGAGAACCACTGGTACTTGCGGGACTGGGTCGTCATGCGCGCGCTCCCTGGGGAATTCTAGAGGAAAGGGAACAGGGGACGGGGGACAGGGGACAGAAGTGCGGGGTGCGATCCCCTGTTCTCATGCGATTTCCAGGCGGTGGACGAGCAGCGACGGCGTGGTCACCGCGCAGTCGAGCGAGAAGCTCTCGAGGTCGGCGCCGGTCGCCGCGAGGCCGGTGAGCAGGCGCTTCAGCGACCCGCGCAGCTCGACGAGCGGGTGGGTGGCGACCGCCTTGCCGTGCAGGATGGAGACCGCGGCCGAGCGGACCGCGAAGCGTCCGGTGGCCTGATCGACGAATACGCCGCCGGCCGGGCAGGCGAGGTAGAAACCGCGGTCGAGGGCCGCGAGCAGGCCGGGCTGGGGGAGCGCCCGCACCGGTGAGACCACGAGGTTCGCCGGCCCGGCGCCCGGCGGCTCGCGGTACGACCGCCGCACCGCCCCGCCACCGGCGCCGAACAGGTCGCGGGCCTCGCGCCACATGACGTACCGCTCGCGGGTGTGCCCGCCGGCGAGCAGGACGATCGTCCGGGCCGGCAGGCCCTCGCCGTCGCACGGCGCGGGAAGCAGGCCGCCGGGGCCGGCCCGGTGGTCCTCGAGGCGCCAGATCGGCGAGACGCGCCCGTGGGCGAGCGCGGACTCGAGCTCGCCCGTGCCGGCCGACAGGTGGCGGGCCAGGGCGGCGACCAGCGGAGCCGCCACCGACGGGGCGAGGAGCATGTCGGCGAGCTGGCGGGGCGGCGCGGCGCCGCTCCTCGCCAGGCGAGCCGCGCCGAGCGCGCGCTCCGCGACCGCCCTCACGTCGAGCTCGCGCAAGCTCGGGACGGCGGTGGAGACCAGCCGCCACGGACCGTCCTCGGGGGCGAGCAGGAGCTCGACGAGCGCCCCGGCGGAGTCCCAGCGGGCGACGAACCCCTCGCCGGTGGCGAGCGCCGAGGTGGCCCGGCCCTCGAGCACCCGCAGCTCGACGAGCGAGACCTCGCCGTCGCGCTCGACGACCTCCGCGAGGGCTTTGGTGAACGCCTCGCGCCGCTCGGCCGAGCCGCCGGCCGCGGGCGGCGGCACCGGCGTGACGCCCAGCAGGCGGCGCGGCGGCAGCGGGTCGGGGGCTGGAATCGCGGCGGCCAGCGCGGTCCTCGCCGCCTCGTGGCCGGC